>NZ_JBHVXB010000001.1:273587-585009 GCF_042881905.1 Leifsonia sp. NPDC058248 | reverse complement strand
GGTGTCGTTATGGCACCCTTTTCGCGCCCCATAACGACACTTTGCGACAACTCAGCGCGATGGCGCCGGTCGTGCTGTGGATAACCGAACCAGCCGGGCGCCCGGATCAGGCCCGGCGCCCAGACTAGGCCCGAACCGCGGCGACGGTCGGGCGGCGGCCACACCACTGAACGCGGAAAGGCCGCCGCTTTCGCGACGGCCTTCCCACTGACTGTGTGCTTCTGTGCCTTTTGCTTCCGGCCTACTTCGTGGGCCAGGCGCCGAGCTGCACCGAACCGACGGGCTTGCCGGTCACAGCAGCCGTCGCACTGGGCAGCGGCTGGGCGATGGAGCCCGCGGCGGCGGTCAGCGTCGGAATCAGCTGGCCGGTCGCGGTGAGCACGTCGGACCCGTCGACCGCACGGGAGGACTTGTCCTGACCGGTGGCCGCCGTGAACTCGGCGAGCGTGTTGTACACGGCCGGGTTCGATGCCCCACGGGACCAGACGATCTCCCATGTCGGCGCCGAAGCGGTCGCCCGCTGGTAGACGTTGCCGTTCGTCGTGATGCCCATCTGGGCGGCCGAACGCTCGTGGCTGTAGTCCTCGACGGCCAGCACGGCGTTGCCGGTGCTCTTCGCCATCACGTTGTTGATCACCGTGATGTTGCCGGTGATCCACGTGACGGTCGGGTCGGGCAGCGGCTGACGCGGGTCGTGGCCGGCGGTCGAGAGCTGGCTCGCACGACGGTCACCCTGCGCGATGTTGACATCACGCGCGTTGCCGGTGATCGTGTTGTTGCGGATGTCCACCGTTCCGGTGTCGCTGACCAGGATGCCCGCGATTCCGTTGTTCGCGATCACGTTGTTGGCGATCGCGAATTTGGCCGAGATCTCCGCGACGAGGCCGTTGCCCTCGTTGCCGACGATGTCGCTGTTGGCGACGGTCACGTTGTAGACCGACTCGTCGAACCAGAGCGCATTGCCCGAGTTCCCGAGGAAGTTGCTCCCGGTCACCGTGATGTTGCGCGAGCGGGCGACCTTGAATCCACCGGCCACGGGGGCGCGGTTGAAGTGCTCGGTGTTGTTGCCCTGGGCGAGCATGCCGCTCACCTTGAGGCCGTCGGCGTACGTCGCCTGGGCGCCGAGCATGCCGTTGCGTGCAACAGTCACGTTCGTCCAGGTGCCGTTGAGGCCGCCGGTGACCAGACCAGTGGTCGCGTTGTCGGTGATCGACAGGTTCTCCAGCGTCACGTTGTTCGCGTAGATCTGGAACGCGCCCATGTCAGGAACCGACGGGGAGTAGCGCCGCACGCCGAAGCCGCGCAGAACGCTGCCGTCGCCGAGCACGGTGAACGCCTTGACGGTGTCACTGGACTGGACCTGCTTGCCGCTCGGGTCGGAACCGATCACGAGCTGCTTGGCGGCCGTGTCCACGAAGAACGTCCCGGGCTTGACGGCAGCACGCGAGCCGACCTGGCTGAGGGCCGATCCGTTGATCCAGATCTGGTCGGGGTGCGCGGCCATCGGGTACGCCGGGTTGACGAAGGCCCAGCCTGGCGCGGTGCCGTCGGGGGCGCCGCGGGTGTAGGTGGGGCTGTCGTCGAAGGCGACGTTCCAGTTGCCGGAGACCCAGGTCGAGCCGGACTGAGCCCAGTTCGACACCGTGCGGCTGCCGTCGAACCAGACGGCCTCCTTCGGATACGCCTGCACGGTCAGGTTCTTGCCACGCGGGATGGTGACGGTCTCGTGGTAGGTACCGCCACGGAGCACGATGGTCGAGCCGGCGGGGGCCACGTCCACGGCGTGCTGCACGCTCTGCCACGGGGTGGCCTGGGTGCCGCGTGCGACGGAGTCGGAACCGTTCGGGGCGACGAAGTACGCGCCGGCGGGGACGGCGTACGACGTGCTGCCGACTGCGGCCGAGCCGGTCGCGGCCCGGGCGGTGCTCTGGTTGATCGTCGCGTCACCGGTGGTGGGCGTGGTCGGCTGCGTCGGAGCGGTCGGCTGCGTGGGCGCGGTCGGCTGCGTCGGAGCGGTCGGCTGAGACGGCGTCGGGTCCGGAGTCGGCGTCGTCGTCGGCGGGGTGGTCGTCGGCGGCGGTGTCACCGGCTGACCGTTCTGGATGGCCTTCAGCGAGTACGCCGAGACATCGTCGAAGGACACCGAGGTGGCGGTGCTGCCGCTGGACACGTAGGTCCAGAGGCCGACGGCGCCGGATCCGGTGAGGCGCTTGGTGCTCGAGTCTGTGCCGGTGACCTGCCAGGCCGGCGCGGTCTTCGACGCGATCCAGGCCTTGGCGTCGGCCGTCACCGTGTCGGTGCCGGTCACGCGGAAGTCGATGGCGATCTTCTGTCCGGCGGTGACGCCCTCGGCGACCACCTTCTCCGGAGCGATGACCGTCTGGTCCGCGGTCGAGCCGTTGACGCGCGAGATCGAGAGCAGAGCGCGCGCCTTCGTGTCCACGCGAACGGTCGCCTGATAGTAGGAGCCGTTCGCCGACCGCAGCTGCACGCCCGAGTAGACGCCGGAGCCGGCTGTCGGGAGGGTGCGCAGGATGACGGCGGTGGAGACATCGGCGTCGGTCGCGGTCGCCGACTTCAGGGAAGCGGTGAGCGATGCGCCGGGTCGCGGAACGGCGGCGATGCCGGTCGTTCCATTGGCCGAGAAGGCCTGCGGGCTGCTGACGGTGTACGCGCCGCCGACGGGGGCGGTGCCCCAGCCGTTCTGCTGAACACGGTCGAGCGTGTCTGAGACGATCTTCTTGTCGTTCTCATAGGTGACCGGTGCCGCGGTGGCGGCGAGCGCCGGGAGACCGAACGCCGCGAGGGCTACACAGGTCGCTCCTGCGGCGATTCCGAATCGTAGTTTGTGACTGTTTTTGGGAGTGTTGAGGCGATGTGAGGCCTGACGAACCATACGGGGATTCTGTCCAATGCTGTCGTCGTTGTGGGGGCGGAACAGTAGTAAGCGAGACCAACGACTACTGATTTTCTCCAGGCGACGCTAGCAGAGTGCCTGGGGGCAATGCGAACGGTAACCTTCAACCATACAGTGGGGTGGACCGATCTGGTGACCCCCGCCACCCCCCGTTCGGGTGCAAACGTGTCCCTCAAAACCCCTGTTCACGGGGCGAACGATCAATACTCACGTTCTGTCGACGTGTCAAGGTGAACCGCTCGTTCCACGCGACCGCTCCACAGGCTACACCCAGTGCGTTAGCAGCTTCAGGTGGCCGCGCCACACAGATGCATCCGGGAGAATGGGTGGATGCCCGGCTCGCCGTTCCGAATCCTCGTCGTCTGCACGGGGAATATCTGCCGTTCGCCTGCGGCAGACCTGCTCTTCGTCGCCGACCTGGACGGCGACGAGCGGTTCGAGGTGGGCTCCGCCGGCACGCAGGCGATGGCGGGCTGGCCGGTCTCGCCACCGATGGCGGCGCTTCTCGCCGAGCGCGGCATCCGGAGCGATGGATTCGTCGCGCGGCAGGCGACGCGAGCGCTCCTCGCCGAGTCGGACCTCATCCTGACCGCCACGCGCGAGCACCGCGAGTGGGTGACCGCGCACGATCCGCGCACGATCCGCCGCGCGTTCACGATGACGGAGTTCTCCGAGGCGCTGCGCGCACCCGGGCACGTCGATCCGGCGACCCTCACCGCCCCCGAGCTCGTCGCCTGGGCGACCTCGCACCGTCCGCATCCGCGTCTCGCCGGCCGGGGAGCCGTGGTTCGGCGCGGGTACGTGGACGGCGACATCCTCGACCCGTACGGCCGGGGCGATGCGGCATATATCTCGTCACTGACGCAGATCGAGCCGCTCACCGCGGCGATTGCGGAGGCACTGCGCTCCACCCGCTGAATCGGGATTCTTTTGTGGTGACAAATTCTCACTTATACGCCAGAATGAGTGAGGATATCTCAACCCTAGAAGGAGCGGCCCGTGACCCGACGCGTCGGCTACGCAGCAGGGGCGTTCGATCTGTTCCACATCGGACACCTCAACATCCTGAAACACGCCAAGAGCGAGTGCGACTACTTGATAGCCGGCGTCGTCTCCGACGAAATGCTGCGCCTGACCAAGGGCATCTCCCCGGTCATCCCGCTCGCGGAACGCCTCCAGATCGTCTCGAGCATCGAGTTCGTCGACGAGGCCGTCGCTGAGACCGTCCCCGACAAGCTCGACATGTGGCGCGAACTCCGCTTCGATGTGTTCTTCAAAGGCGACGACTGGCGCGGCACGGAGAAGGGAATGCGGCTCGAACGCGAGTTCGCGGAGATCGGGGTCGAGGTCGTCTACTTCCCCTACACGATGACTACCTCCAGCAGCACGCTCCGCCGCGCGCTCGACGCTCTCACCCCGTCCGCCGAGCGCTCCGCCGCCCAGGCCTGACGCGCCCGCGCGCTTCTCGCGCCTGCCCGGCAATCGAGCCCGGACTTGATGGGCTCAACTCAGCAGATTCGACCCATCAACTCAGGACTCGATTGCGGGACGCGATGGGCGCGGGCGCACTGCGAGCAGCGCGGCGCACTGCGAGCAATAGCGCGGCGCGCAGCGCTACGCGAGCCGGTCGGTCGCCTCGATGAGCGCGTCCAGGATGCCCGGCTCGTCGAACGCGTGCCCCGCATCCGGGATCATCCGGAACTCGGCCTCCGGCCAGGCCGTATGCAGGTCCCACGCGGTCATCGGCGGCGTGCACACGTCGTAACGCCCCTGCACGATCAGTGCCGGGATGCCGCGCAGCTTGCCTGCGTCGCGGATCAGCTGGCCCGGTTCGAACCAGCCGCCGTTCATGAAGTAGTGGTTCTCGATGCGGGCGAACGCCACTGCGTACGCCGGCTCCGTGAAGGTCTCCACGAGCTCCGGGCGCGGAAGCAGCGTGATCGTCGACGACTCCCAGCGCGACCAGGCGATCGCGGCCGGGCCGTGCACCGCCGGGTCGGGGTCGTTGAGCAGCCGGCTGTAGGCCCGGATGAGGTGCCCGCGCTCGTCTTCCGGCACCGGTTCCAGAAACCCCTCCCACAGATCGGGGAAAAGCGCGGCCGCCCCGCCTTCGTAGAACCATTCCAGCTCCTCGGGCCGCAGCGTGAAGATGCCGCGCAGCACGAGCTCGCTCACCCGGTCGGGGTGCGTCTCGGCGTAGGCGAGCGCCAACGTGCTCCCCCACGATCCGCCGAACACCATCCAGCGCTCGACCTCGAGGTGCTCGCGCAGTTTCTCGATGTCGGCGACGAGGTGCCACGTCGTGTTGTCGCTGAGGTCGGCATCCGGATCGCTGGCATGCGGGAGGCTGCGGCCGCAGTTGCGCTGGTCGAACAGCACGATGCGGTACCGCTCCGGGTCGAAGGCCCGCCGCTGGCTCGGGTTGGTGCCCGCGCCGGGGCCGCCGTGCAGGAAGACGACCGGCTTGCCGTCGGGGTTGCCGCTGGTCTCCCAGTAGAGCTGCTGGCCGTCGCCCACATCGAGCATGCCGGATGCGTATGGTTCGATCTCGGGGTAGAAGGTGCGCATACGCGAGAGCCTACGGCGTGTCGCCCGCGGAGGTCAGCAGGGACCTGCCGCAACCGCGAGCCCCGGAATAGGCTGACCGCGTGAGCACCGCATCCTCCGACGAAAAGCAAACCCCTCGCACCCCCGTCACCGTGACCATCACCGGCGCCGGCGGCCAGATCGGCTACGCGCTCCTCTTCCGCGCCGCGTCCGGTCAGCTGCTCGGCCGGGACGTCCCGGTGAGACTGCGCCTGCTGGAGATCCCGCAGGGCCGCGCCGCCGCCGAGGGCACGGCGCTCGAACTGCAGGACGGCGCCTTCCCACTCGTGCACGACTGCCTGGTCACCGAAGACGCGACCGAGGCCTTCGACGGCGTGAACATCGCCCTGCTGGTCGGCGCGCGCCCGCGCGGTCCGGGCATGGAGCGCGCCGACCTCCTGGAGGCGAACGGAGCCATCTTCGGGCCGCAGGGCGCCGCGATCAACGCGGGCGCCGCATCCGATGTGCGCGTGCTCGTGGTGGGCAATCCGGCCAACACGAACGCGCTGATCGCGAGCGCACACGCTCCGGATGTTCCTGCCGAGCGCTTCACCGCCATGACCAGGCTCGACCACAACCGGGCGGTCGCGCAGCTCGCCGCGAAGCTGGGCGTGCGGGTCGCGGCCATCGACGGGGTGATCGTCTGGGGCAACCATTCGGCCAGCCAGTACCCCGACCTGTCGCACGCGACCGTGAACGGCCGCCCGGCGACGGAGCTGGTCGACGAGGACTGGCTCGTTCGCGAGTTCATCCCGCGCGTCGCGAAGCGCGGCGCCGAGATCATCGACGTGCGCGGGGCGTCGAGCGCGGCCTCCGCGGCGAGCGCCGCCATCGACCATGTGCACGACTGGGTGAACGGGACCGGCGAGCGCTGGACCTCGGCCGGCGTGATGTCCGACGGCTCCTACGGCGTCCCCGAGGGGATCATCTCGTCGTTCCCGGTGCGGGCCGCGGGCGGCGAGTGGCGGATCGTGCCCGGCCTCGAGATCGACGCGTTCTCGCGTGCCCGCATCGACGCGTCGGTCGCGGAGCTCCTGGAGGAGCGCGAGGCCGTCCGGTCGCTCGGCCTCATCTGAGGCTCGACGTCCGCGCGACACGCGAGAAGGGCCGCGCGAGCCGCCCGCTACCGCTTCTTCGTCTTGAGCGTCTTCTCGTCGACGGGCGCCGCGCCCGAGGCGCGCTGCGCGGCGTAGTACGCCCGCGCCTCCGCCTGGCGTTCGCCTTCGGTGCCGGTCGCGATCTTCGCGCGCACCAGCTCGGGTCCGTAGCCGAAGGCGTCGACCAGGTCGACGGCGTGGGGCCGGATGCGCGTGAGCAGCCTGTCGATGTAGGCCGACACCGCCTGCGCACGCTGCGGGGACAGGCGTCCGTGGATCAGGTACCATGCGAGGTGCTTCTCGATGAGGCCGAACCCGAACAGGTCGCGGAGCCAGGTGAGCACCTGACGCGTCCCGTCATCCGGAGCCTGCTCGAGGGCATCCGTGAACGCCTCCCACTGGAGCAGTTCGGCGTGGGCCCGGGCCGCCTCGATGAGCTCGTTCTGCTGCGAGTTGAACAGGTCGGCCGCGGCCTTCTTGCTCAGCTTGGAGGCGGAGCGCAGCCGGCCCGCGACCTCGCCGACCATCGTCTCGACGCGGTCGGTGAGGAGCTCGCGCTGGGTGCTCGGCTCCTGCAGCCAGTTGACCGAGCGGGCCGTCGAGCCGAAGTCCTTCACCGTCTGGGCCACGCTGCGCAGACCCGTTCCGTGGTAGGCCCTGCCGGCCGCCTGCGTGACGACGTACCGGGCCATCGCCCCGGCATCCGCTTTCGCGAACTTGCGGCTGAAGTCGGTGAGGAGCCGTTTGGCGACGAGCTGAAGCAGAACGTTGTTGTCGCCCTCGAATGTCACGTAGACGTCGAGGTCGGCGCGCAGCGAGGTGAGGCGGTTCTCGGTGAGGAAGCCGGCGCCGCCGCAGGCTTCGCGGGCCTCCTGCAGCGTGTCGAGGGCGTGCCAGGTCGAGAGCGGCTTGAGCGCGGCGGCGATCGTCTCGAGGTCCTGGCGATCGGTGTCGGTGTCGGCGCGACCGCTGAAGACGTCGTCGAACTTGTGCAGAAACACCTCGTGGGCGAAGCTGCTCGCGTATGTGGTCGCCAGCAGCGGAAGCAGGCGGCGCTGGTGACGCTGGTAGTCGAGGATGACCTCTTCGTCGCTGTCGCTTCCGGCGGTGAACTGGCGGCGCTCGGCGCCGTAGCTGATCGCGATCTTGAGTCCGATCTTGGCCGCGTTGACGGCTGAGCCGTCGAGGGAGACGCGTCCCTGCACGAGCGTGCCGAGCATCGTGAAGAAGCGGCGTCCCGGGCTGTCGATCGACGAGCTGTAGGTGCCGTCCTCCGCCACGTCGCCGTACTTGTTGAGGAGGTCGGTGCGCGGGACCCGCACGCCGGTGAAGTGCAGCCGGCCGTTGTCGATACCGTTCAGGCCGCCCTTGAGGCCGTCGTCCTCGCCGCCGATGCCGGGCAGGAAGTCGCCGTTCTCGTCGCGGATCGGCACGTAGAACGCGTGCACGCCGTGGTTGACGCCCTTTGTGATGAGCTGCGCGAACACCACGGCGGCGGTTCCGTCTTTCGCGGCGTTGCCGAGGTAGTCCTTCCACGCCCCGCGGAACGGGGTGTCGATGACGAACTCCTGGCTCGCCGGGTCATAGGTGGCGGTCGTGGCGACGGAGGCGACATCCGAGCCGTGCCCCGTCTCGGTCATCGCGAACGCGCCCGGCACGTCGAGGGACATGATGCCCGGCAGGTACGCGCGGTGGTGGTGGTCGGTCCCGAGCTGCAGCACGGCGGCGCCGAACAGGCCCCACTGCACACCCGACTTGATCTGCAGCGAGGGGTCTGCGGCCACGAGCTCCTCGAAGCCGGCGATGTTGCCGCCGTTGTCCTCCTGGCCGCCGACGATCTTCGGGAAGGCGCGGTGCACCTGGCCGTTCTCGACGAGCAGCTTGAGCTGGCCGGTGGTGCGCGCCCGCTGGTCGGCGAGCGTCAGGCCTTCGACCTTCTGCATCTCCGGCCGGCTCGACAACTCGCGCGAGGCGAGCCGGATCTCGGCCCATTCGCCGAGCAGCTGACGTCCGAGCGCTTCGACGTCCACGCGCGGCTGAAGGCCGTTCGGGGCAGCGCCGGCCGATGCTGCTCGGGCCGGGGCGGGCGTGACGGATGACGGTGTGGTGCGCGCGGCAGTATCAACCATGAGCGTTCCTCTTCGATCTCGCGGGGGACTCCGTCACGCTACGACGCGTCGCCGGGAACGCGAAGCCGCCGGTGCCCGGCCTACAAACAGGTCCCGGATGCACGGCAGCACGTTTGCGGAATGCTCCAAATCGGGACCGCACGGTTGTGCCCGTCTCCACAACGCGCGATACTTAACCATATGGTTGAGTTTGCAGCGGCAGCCGACGTCGACGCGGTGTTCCACGCTCTCGCCGATCGCACGCGCCGCGACGTGGTCGAGAAGCTGCGCGGCGGCGAGGCGAGTGTGAGCGCGCTCGCCGGCCAGCATCCGATGAGCCTGGCTGCGTTCGTCAAGCATCTCGCCGTGCTCGAGTCCGCCGGACTCGTGCTCAGCACCAAGAAGGGTCGCACCCGCTGGTGCCGCCTCGCCCCGGCGGCGCTCCGTCCCGCCGAGGAGTGGATGCGCGTCCACGGCGAGCTGTGGAGCGGCCGGCTCGACGCGCTCGAAAGACACCTGGAGGAGCATCCGTGACCCGTATCGAGATCTCGCGCACCCTCGCTGCCGACCGCGAGCGCGTGTGGCGGGCGTTCACCGAGCCGAACGAGTTCGTCTCCTGGTTCTGGCCGCCGCGGTTCCAGAGCACCGCGGAGCTGGATGCCCGCGTCGGCGGGTCGTGGCGGCTCGTCTCCGAGGTGGCCGGGATGGGCCTGTCGGGTGTGTTCGCCGCCGTCGACGAACCGGAGCGGCTGGTCTTCACCTGGCGCTGGGACGGCGAGGACGAAGAGACCCTGGTGACCGTCACCCTCACCCCGGCGGCCGGCGGCACCGTGCTGACCGTCGTCCACGAGCGTTTCGCCGACGACGCCGAGGCCGACTCGCACCTGCAGGGCTGGAGCGACTGCCTCGATCGGCTCACCGACCTCCAAAGAACCGTTTGACAGTCGTGCGCCGTCCCGTCACACTTGTCGGGTGACCGAAACCGCCGACCGGAGTGAGCTGCGCGATCTGCGCGTGCTCGCGCATCCGCTGCGCCTTCGCCTGCTGTCCCTGCTCGGCTCCGGCCCGCTCAGCGCAGCGGAGGCCGCACGCGACCTCGGCGACACCCAGGCGAACATCAGCTACCACCTGCGGCGACTGCAGGAGGCGGGGCTGGTCGAGGTCGCCGAGGAGGTGACCATCCGGGGCGGGCGCGCGAAGCGGTACCGTCACGATCCAGCCAGCGGCGAAGGGCTCGGCCGGGGAGAACCCGGCCTCCAGGACCTGATGGGCGCGATGGCCGCCGAACTGCTGCGACGTGCCGCGCTGCACGCGCCGGGCACGCCGGCGACCTTCACGGACGCCGAGTTCTGGGTGGGCGATGCCGCCTGGGAACGGGTGACGGCGCTCGTCCGCGAGGCGGGCATCGTGCTGGCCGACGCTGCGGAGAAGCCCGGCGCGGCCGGAACGCGGCGGATCAGCGCGACGCTCGCCCTCTTCGAGCTGGGGGCGTCGTCGTGAGCAACGGTCCCGCCACTCCCGGCGCCCCAGTGCGCGAGGGTTACCTGGCCGTCCTGCGCCTGCCCGGGGCGGCCGGGCCGTTCAGCGCAGCCCTGCTCGGACGCCTCTCCTACGCGATGGTCACCCTCTCGCTCCTCCTCGGCGTCCAGGCTGCCACCGGCTCGTTCGCCGTCGCCGGCGCAGCGACCGGCACGTTCGGGGTGCTGCTGGTCGTCGCATCGCCGTTGCGCGCCCGCTGCGTCGACCGCTTCGGCGCGAGCCCTGCGCTGTTCGTCATGGGCCTCCTCTTCGCGGCGGCGCTGGGCGGCGCCGCAGCCGGGTGCCTGGTCGGCGCCCCGGCCTGGCTGCTCGTCGGCCTTGCGGGGGCCGCCGGACTCTTCGCCCCGCCCCTCGGCGCCGCGATGCGCGTGGTGTGGTCCACGATCGCACCGACGCCCCGGATGCTCACCCGGGCGTACAGCCTCGACGCCGTCGCCGAAGAGATCCTGTTCACCACGGGCCCGCTCATCGTCGGGGTGCTGGTGCTCGTGGCGACGCCGGTGGTCGCCCTCTTCACCACCGCGGGCGTGGCCCTGATCGGCACCACCCTCTTCACGCTCGCCCCTGCCGTTCGGTCGCGGGCGCGGGCAACCTCGTCGCCGCACGCCCACGAACGCCCGTTGCGTCAGCGCGGCTTCCCGACGGTGCTCGTCGCCCTCGCCGGCGTCGGCATCGTGCTCGGCACCATGGAGACGGCGGTGCCCGCCTTCGCGACGGATCGTGGCTCGGCGGCGCTGTCGGGCATCCTGCTCGCCCTGCTCTCGGCGGGGAGCGCAGTGGCGGGGCTCGTCTACGGACACCGCACCTGGCGGTCGTCGCTCTCCGCGCGGCTCGTGGTGCTCAGCGTCGGGCTCGCTGCCGCCAGCGGGCTCGCCGCGCTCGCACCGAACGAGGTGACGATCGGCGTGGTCCTTCTGGGCGCAGGGCTCTTCCTCGCACCGAGCCTGGTGACCGGGTACCTGCTTGCCGACTCCCTCACGACGGAGCGGGTGCGGAACGAGGCCTCCACCTGGATCAACACGGCGGTGAACTCCGGGGCGGCCGCCGGCGCGGCCCTCGCCGGCGTTCTGGTGGACCGCACCTCGACGTCGCTCGCCTTCGCGGTCGGCGCGGCGATCGCCGTGGTGCTGACGGTCGGGGCAGCGCTGCGGATGCGGGCGACCCGCACCTCCACGGGCCTCACCCCGCAACACGATGATTCCCCGGACGACGAGGACGCTCCGGAGCACGATGATGCCTCCGGCGACGACGACGCCCCGGGACACGAAAAGGCCCTCCCCGAAGGGAGGGCCTGAGCCGCGAGGGCGGCTTCGCCTGCGTCGCTACGCGGCGCGGCGGGACGAGTCCCGCTCGCCGCGGCGCGGGGCGCGGAGGGGAGCAGCGAGCGCTGCGCGCGCCGCCGACGATCCGCGTAGCTCGATGCGGCTGCCGGACGCCACCTGCGCGTCGCGGTCGACGCGAGCGCCGTTGCCGAGCATCACGTCCTTGCCGAGCTTGGCGTTGCTTCCGATGCGCACTCCGCTGCCGACCACGCTTCCGGACCCGACGTGGACGTTGGCACCGATGAAGGTGCGGTCACCCACTGTCACGCCCTGGTCGATCCAGCTTCCGGCGCCCACATAGGCGTCGAGCCCGACTCGGGCGTTCGCCTCCACGTAAGCCGTCGCGTCGATGTACGCCGACTCGGCGACTCGTGCCGAGGGGGCGACGAGGCCGCGCCCGTTGACGTGCCTCTTGTACTTGATCACGGCGCCGGTCTCGTCCTCGAGCTCTTCGATCATCCTTGCCATCGCATCCTCCTTCGAGATCGTCGCAGAAATGGTTCATTTGGATAACGCGGCTACCACAAAATAAATTCCCTGGTTGCCTCGCAGAACGCCGACTGTACACCGTCGTATTCGTACCAGAACCGGGTTCCGGATGGGGGCACAATCGGTGTATGGACGAACGCGAAATCCTCTACCTCTCCGACGCGGCAGCCTTCCGCGATTGGCTGATCGCCAACCACGCCTCCTCGTCGGGCGTGCGGCTGGCGCTGTCCAAGAAGGGGACCGGGATCCCGAGTCCGACGTATCCCGAAACGGTCGAGGTCGCGCTCTGCTTCGGGTGGATCGACGGCCGCCGCAACGCGCTCGACGACACGTATTTCCTGCAGCTGTTCACGCCCCGCGCCCCGCGGAGCATCTGGTCGCAACGCAACCGCGATCTCGTGAACGCGCTCATCGCATCCGGCGACATGACCGAGGCCGGGATGCGCGAGATCGACCGCGCGAAAGCGGACGGACGGTGGGATGCTGCCTACCAGCCGGTGTCCGACAAGTCGCTCCCCGACGACCTCGCCGCTGCGATCGCGGCGAACGCCGAGGCGGCCGCGTTCTTCGAGACGCTCAACAGCCAGAACCGTTACGCCCTGATCTTCCGCACCACCAACGCCAAGCGCCCCGAGACGCGCGCACGACGCATCGCGGGCTTCGTCACCATGCTGGCCGCCCACGAGACGGTCTATCCGCAGAAACGCTGACGCCGGCCGCCGCCCGCCGCCCGCCGCCCGCCGCGGCGCTAGCCGGCGGCGGCCACCACGGCAAGCAGACCCTCGCCGTAGGCCTCGCGCTTCTTGGCGCCGATGCCGGTGATCCCGTCGAGGTCGCCCAGCGACGCGGGCCGGGCGGAGGCGATGGCACGAAGGGTGGCGTCGCCGAACACGATGTAGGCCGGGACGCCCTGCGTGCGCGCCTGCTCGGCCCGCCACGCGCGGAGTTCCTCGAACAGCGGCTGGTCGGCCGGGGCGAGGTCGGCGGCGGCCGACGCCGAGCGCGACGACCGGGAGGCGCGCTCCGGCCGCTCCGGCTCACGGCGCATCATCACCGTTCTGTCGCCGCTCAGCACGGAGGCGCTGTCGGGGGTGATCGTCAGGACGCCGTACTCCCCCTCGGGCTTGAGGAGTTCCTGGGCGATGACCTGGCGGACGACGCCGCGCCACTGGCTGTCGCTCAGGTCTTCGCCGATGCTCCACGTGGCGAGCGCATCGTGTCCGTACTGGTCGACACGCGGCGTGCGCTTGCCGCGCAGGATGTCGATGAGGTGGCCGGCGCCGAACCGCTGGTTGCGCTCGCGCTGGAGGCGCACGACCGTGGAGAGCAGTTTCTGAGCCGGGACCGTGCCGTCCCAGGTCTCGGGCGGAGTGATGCAGGTGTCGCAGTTGCCGCACGGCTCCGACTTCTGCCCGAAATAGCCGAGCAGGTCGACGCGGCGGCACTGCACCGTCTCGCAGAGCGCGAGCATCGCGTCGAGGTGCTGTGTCATGCGGCGGCGGTGCGCCAGGTCTCCCGGCGAATCGTCGATCATGCGGCGCTGCTGCACCACGTCGTTGAGGCCGTAGGCGAGCCATGCGGTGGAAGGCAGGCCGTCGCGGCCCGCGCGGCCGGTCTCCTGGTAGTACCCCTCGACCGATTTCGGGAGATCGATGTGGGCGACGAAGCGCACATCCGGCTTGTCGATGCCCATGCCGAACGCGATCGTGGCCACGACGATCACGCCGTCTTCGCGGAGGAACCGCGACTGCGTCGCCGCTCGCGTGGCGGCATCCAGCCCTGCGTGGTACGGCAGGGCGTTGAGTCCGCGGGCGCTGAGGAACTCGGCCGTGCGCTCGACCGTGTTGCGCGAGAGCCCGTAGACGATGCCCGCGTCGTTCGGGTGCTCGGTGCTGATGAAGTCGAGCAGCTGCTTGCGTACCTCTGCCTTGGGCACGATGCGGTACTGGATGTTCGGCCGATCGAAGTCGGCGACGAACTGTGCGGCGCCCTCGAGCTTGAGGCGGGCGGTGATCTCGGCGTGCGTCGCCTCGGTCGCGGTCGCCGTGAGGGCGATGCGCGGCACGTCGGGCCAGCGCTCGGCGAGCTCGGAGAGCGCGAGGTAGTCGGGCCGGAAGTCGTGTCCCCACTGCGACACGCAGTGCGCCTCGTCGATGGCGAACAGGGCGATCGTGCCGCCGGAGAGGAACCGCTTGGTGGACTCCGAGGAGAGCCGCTCCGGAGCGACGTAGAGGATGTCGAGGTCACCGCCGAGGTAGGCGCGCTCCACGCGGGAGCGCTCGGTGGCGTCTTGGGTGGAGTTGAGGAAGGCGGCTCGAACGCCGACCGCCGTCAGAGCATCCACCTGGTCTTGCATGAGGGCGATGAGCGGCGAGACGACGACGCCGGTGCCTTCGCGAACGAGCGACGGGATCTGGTAGCAGAGGCTCTTGCCGCCGCCGGTCGGCATGAGGACGACGGCGTCGCCGCCCGACACGACCTGGTCGATGATCTCGGCCTGCTCACCGCGGAACGAGTCGTAGCCGAACACGGTGTGCAGGGCCTCGGCGGGCGTGGCGAACTTCGCGGTCGCTGCGCGCGGTTGCGGCCGCGCGGCCACGGCCACCGACGGGGCGGCAGGGCTTGCGCCGGACGCACCTCCCCCGAAGTCGACCGCGCCACCGAGGTAGGGGTCGCCGGGGAAGTCGGAGAAGGGCGGCTCGTCGTCCAGCGGCGGCGCATCGCGCTCGTCGGGCTCCCAGGGCACTTCCGCGTTCCAGCTCATTGAATGATCGTAACGACCACAACCGACCTGCGGCTCCACAGCGTCGATCTGTGGAGAACCCTCAGAGGTCACCCGATGTGGGGGAGCAGCAGTCCTACGCAGGCCGCGCGTTTCAGCTAAAGTCCCTTCAGGCGGGCGCGATCGGTCTCCCGAAGTCGAGTAGGGAAATCGAACATGCACAGTCGCACGCTGGCCGCTGCCGTCCTCGCGCTCGCTGTGGCGATTCCCATCGGAGTGACCGTTCCCGTCGTCGACAACGCCGCGCCGGCTGCTGCCGCGCCGGCTGCTGCCGCGCCCGCACCTGTGGCGTCGCCGTTTCCGGCGGGCGTGACACGTCTGAGCGGCTCGTCCCGTTACGAGACCGCCGTCGCGGTGTCGCGGCAGTACTCCCGCGGCGTCCCGGTCGCATTCGTCGCGACGGGGACGAACTTTCCGGATGCGCTCTCGGCTGCCGCGGCGGCAGCCAAGCTCGGCGGTCCCTTGCTGCTGACCAAGCCGACGCAACTGCCCGCTTCGGTGAGCGCCGAGCTGTCCCGCCTGCGGCCACAGCGCATCTACGTCGTCGGCGGAACGAGCGTCGTCAGCGCAGGAGTCGCGACAGCGCTGTCGCGCTTCGCGACCACCAGCCGTCTCGCCGGCGCCAACCGGTATGCGACAGCCGACGCCATCATCCGCAGAGCTTTTCCCCACGCAGACCACGCCATCATCGCAACCGGACGATCCTTCCCCGACGCGCTGGCTGCCACCGGCGCCGCCGGAGCGAGGCACGCGCCGATCATCCTGGTCGAAGGCACCCGGTCCGCCGTCCCGAAGGCGACGCTCGACAGGCTTTCCGCGATGGGAGTCACTTCGGTCGGAATCGCGGGCGGAACCGCCGTCGTCTCGACGGGCATCGAGACCCAGCTCCGCCACGCCGGCATGACCGTGACCCGCTACGGCGGAAGCAACCGCTATTGGACGGCCGCACTGCTCAACAAGGCCTATTTTCCGCCGGGCTCATCGCCGACGTCCTTCCTGGCGACCGGCGTCAACTTCGCCGACGCCCTGGCTGGGGGGGCCCTCGCCGGCCGGCTCGCCGCGCCACTCGAACTCAGCACCCGCACCTGCGTCGAACCGGCCGTCGGCGACCAGCTGAGCACGCTCGGGGCCACCAGCGCCGTCGTCCTGGGTGGCGCAGGGGTGGTCTCTCAGGCGGCTGCACTGAACGCGCGCTGCG
Source organism: Leifsonia sp. NPDC058248 (assembly GCF_042881905.1). Classification (NCBI taxonomy): domain Bacteria; kingdom Bacillati; phylum Actinomycetota; class Actinomycetes; order Micrococcales; family Microbacteriaceae; genus Leifsonia; species Leifsonia sp. NPDC058248. The sequence goes on along the minus strand of NZ_JBHVXB010000001.1, from coordinate 568,971 downwards.
TCCACCCCAGCGTGGCCGAGCCGCTGAAGGGCTGGGCGACCTCGGCATGGACCCTATCCGCCGACGCCGATCTCCCGTACGCGGACCGGCCGCCTGTCGATGTGAACAGCCCGACCATCAAGGTCGACTCGACCGGTCTGGTGATCTACGTGCGGCGCGACACCGGTAAACGAGCAGACCATCCGGTCGCCTATGCGCAGTACGGAATCTCTGCGCTCCTCGAATACCAGAAGACCGGGAACAAGCTCTGGCTCGATCGGGCGATCCGCCAGGGCCAGCAGCTGATTGCCATCCACACTGAGCGCAGCGGCTCCTGGTGGTTTCCGTACACCTTCCCGTGGACCTACTACGACCGCACGCTGAAGGCGCCGTGGTACTCGGGAATGGCGCAGGGACAAGTGCTCTCGCTGTTCGTCCGGCTCGCCGAGGCGACCGGAAACACCCTGTGGGACAACGCCGCAGATCACACGGCGACCAGTTTCTCGCAGCAGCATTCTGCCAGCGCACCCTGGGCGAGCCTCGTCATCGACCGCCATCTCTACTTCGAGGAGTACGCGGGCAACCAGCCCCCGCTCCTGGTGCTGAACGGCCACATCTTCGCGCTCTTCGGTCTCTACGACTACTGGCGCCACACGGGGAACGCAACCGCGGCCGGCCTCATCGACGGCGCCGCGACGACAGTGCTCGAGCGGATGCTCCCGGCGGTCCGCGTCGTTGGCGGCGTCTCCTACTACTGCGTTCAGGCTGTCTACTGCCAGAGTCCGCTGTGGCAGAACGCGGCTTACCACCCGATCCACTCGTGGCAACTCGACACGCTGGCCCGCCTGACCGGAGACGCGCGATTCTCGACCGCAGCCGACCAGTTGCGTTCCGACTGGGCTCCCATCGCTCCGTTCTCGCGGCGTTCGACACCGGCCCCGGCACCGCAGCCCCTGGATCAGGCACCGGACCTCGGCACCTGGTAGGCGCATCCGCCCGACCCGCCGACAACGCGTGCTCCTAGCCTGGGAACGCGCAGGATGGTCGGACGCCGACCTGGCGCACGAGAAGGGGCCCGAACCGTCGCCGGCCGGGCCCCTCTCGTCGGACTACCCCGCTACCAGAGCAGCACGGGGAACGGCAGCGAGGCCGATGACTTCACCGTGTCCGATCCGCCGTAGACCGCAGTCAGCTGGTGCAGCCCGGCCCCGAGCTTGGGCAGGGTGATCGTGGCCCTGCCGCGATCGCCCGCCTTCAGCACCACGCTCGCCACCGGCTTCGAGCCGTCGAGCACGACCACCGTTCCGGTCGGCTCGACTCCCTTCGCCGCCGTCACATCCACCGTGTAGCCTATCGACGAGTTGTGGTTTCTGAACACCGTGTTCGCCCAGCCGAGCGTGTAGCTCGAGACCTTCACCGGCGGGGTCACGCCGGCCACGGTGATCGGCACCCCGATCTTCGTGTCCGTGCCCGGCACGGTGATGGTCAGCGTCTGCGCTCCCGAGACCCCCGACGGGATGGTGATCGTCACGACGGCTCGGCCCACCTCGTCGGTGGTGTCGACGAGCGCCGGGTCGATGGACGCGGTGCCGACGACGGCGCCGCCGATCGCGAGCGACACCGACGTGGGCTGCGTCGCCGTGTCGCTGAACAGCAACGACGACAGCGCGACCGACACCGTCTCACCAGGCTGGTACGCGGTTCCGGATGCCGGCGCCGCCGGCTTCACGCCGACCGCACGCTGCGCCGTGTCCGGCGAGGCGGTGGGGTTGGCCGTGAAGTAGTCGACCATCGACTGGAGGTCGATCTTTCCGGAGTCCTTCTTCCCGGTGCCCGAGGCGAGGGTGGCGAAGTTGTCGCCGCCCGACGAGAGGAAGGAGTTGACGACCACCTTGTGCGTGTCGGCATCCTTCACCTCGACGCCGCCGAGGTAGACGTGCGTGATGTGCGAGCCGGCGGCCGCGCTCGGGTCGTACGTGTAGGTCAGACCCTTCGACACCCCGAGCTTGAGGAACGGACGGCTCGCCGCTGCCGGCTGCCACTGCTCTTCGAGCACCTGCGTGAGCTGAGCGCCCGTCAAGGTCTCCGTCACCAGCGTGTTGGCGAACGGCTGCACTCCCGCGGCCTCCTGGTAGGTGACGTTGCCGTCCGGGTCGTTCGCGCCGCTCGACGCATACGTCAGGTCGGCACGCAGGCCGCCCGGGTTCATCAGGGCGATCTCGGCGCCGGCATCCTGGGTGGCCCAGAGCTGCACGTCGGCGACGAAGTTGCCGAGCGTCGACTCTCCGCCGCGGTTCTCCGAGCCGTTGGCCTGACGCGCCCGGTTGAGGTCGGCCGTGATCCGGCCGACCGACACCGACCCGAGCTGCTTGGCCACGGCGACCGCGTCCGCCACGATCGGCGTCACAGCCGGATCGGCCGGGTAGAGCGGCTTGCCGGCGGCGTCGTTCAGCGGAAGCAGCTCGCTCGTGAACGAGTCGACCTTCTTCGTCTGCGGGTCGACGCTCAGCGCGATGTGGCCGAGCTTCTCGCCGTACTGGCCCGACTGGATGACCGGGCGCGTGCGATCGGTGCCCGGGATCGCGACCGCGTGCGTGTACGCCTGGTGGGTGTGCGCCGAGACGATCGCGTCGATGTCGGCGTTAGCCCCGGTCACGATCCTCCCGAAGGCCGAGTCGTTCGTCGAGTCGGCGAGCGCCGGAGTCGCCGCGCCTTCGTGCACCAGCAGCACGGTCACATCCGATTCGCCGTTCGACGGGTCGCCGTCGCGCAGCTTCTCGGCGACGGCGTTGACCGACGCCGTGACGTCGCGCACGTCGATGCCGGAGATGCCCGCCGGGGTGACCAGCGAGGGCAGCTCGTTCGTCACCGCGCCGATGAAGCCGACCCGGATGCCGCCCACGTTCTTGACGTAGTACTGGTCGAAGGTCGGGGTGTCCGTGCCCTTGTCGAAGATGTTCGCCGCGAGGTACGGGAACGTCGAGGCCGGGGTCACACGACCCGTGATGTCGGACACGCCCTGATCGAACTCGTGGTTGCCGAGGCTGCTCACGTCGAGCTTCATCGCGTTGAGGGCATCCAGAGTCGGCTTGTCCTTCTGGATGAACGAGGTGAACGTCGAGGCGCCGATGTTGTCGCCGGCCGACACGAACACGGTGTTGGGGTTCTTCGCCCGGAACTGGTTCACCGCTCCCGAGAGCACGGCGGCACCACCGGATGCTCCCCCGGCCTCGATACGTCCGTGGAAGTCGTTGATCGCCAGCAGGTCGATCGAGACCGGTGCGTCCTTCTCGACGATGCCGACCTTGATCGGGTTGTGGTCGCTCGCCCGGAAGGGCGTTCCCGCCTCGGCCGCGCCGAACCCGTATCCGCGGTCGGACCACTCCGGCGCGTTGATGTCCCACACCCCGGCGCCGGCGACGCTGGCCGCCAGCTCGGGCGTCGCGAGCGCGTGGTCGAGGGAGCCGACCTCGCCGTCGAAGCTGTAGGTGTACTGGCCCTTGGCCTTGGTGGAGACCAGGTCGATCAGTCCCGCCGACGTGAAGACGTCGATCGGGTCTTCTTTCGTGTAGGCGTTGAAGTCGCCGAGCAGCAGCACGTTCTTGCTGCCGCTGGACTGCTCCAGCTGTCCGACGAGCCCGAGCATGCTCTTGGCCTGCGCGACGCGGTCGGCGTTGAAGAGCCCCTGGCCGTCCGCCGGCTCCGTGCCCGTGCCGCTCTTGGACTTGAGATGGTTCACGACCACGGTGAGCGTCTTCGATCCGGACGTGAAGGTCTGGGCGATGGGCTCGCGGGCGTTGCCCCACACGGCTTCGTCGATCACGGTGGCACTCGCTCCGACGCGGCTGACGGCGGCCTTCTTGTAGATGATGGCGGTCGTGATGACGTCGGTGGTGTCGACAGCGCCGGCCAGGGCATCCGGAGTCGGCACGTAGGCCCAGACCTCGGAGCCCGCTGCGGCGTTGAGGCCGGAGACGAGGTCGGCGAGCGCGGTGTCGACGGGCTTGCCGAAGTGGATGGAGTTCTCGATCTCCTCGAGGGTCACGATGTTCGCGCCGAGGGCGTTGATCGCGGCGACCTCTTTCGACTTCTGCAGCTGGAACTGCTCGGCCGTCTTGGCTCCTCTGGCCAGAGCGTTCTCGCTCTGCAGGGTGGTGAAGTAGTTCTCGACGTTGAACGAGGCGACCGCGAAGTCGCCGCCCACGGTGGGCGCCGCATCCGGTCGGGGGTTGGTCTGCTCGAACGTCGGTTTGAGGTCGGCCGGGCTGGCGTCGTTGATCGGCTTGGTCGGCTGGAGCCGCCAGTCGTCGAAGCCGTAGTTGAGCACGTAGGGCGCGGTCGGGAAGTCGACCGTGTCGCCGTTGCGAACGACAGTGGCCTTGGTCAGGTACGGCTGGTCTCCCGCGTGGTCCTTGTTGGCGATCTGGATGTTGTAGCCGTCGTCGAGCAGGATGCGGTCGGCCCGGTTGGCCTTCGCGATCGCGTCGGCCGCGGGGCCGGGGCGCTCGGTCTCCGTGCTCTTCACGAGGGGCGCGTCGCCCGCCGCCAGCCACAGCGTGCCGAAGTTGTACACCTGGTGGCTCGAGGCGACCCGGTAGGTGCCGGTCGGCTTCACGAGCATGCTCTCGTACTGCTCGCGATCCGTGCCGCGCACGGTGTCGGGCAGCGGGGTCGCGGCGGGAACACCGACGCCGGCCGTGACGAGCTCGACCGCCCCGGCCGCCGAGGCGGTGATCTGCGTCTGGCCGAAGTACTCGCTGACCGCGCCGGTGACGTTCACCAGGTCGCCGATCGCGACGGCGGGGTTGGACGCGTTGAGGAACACGAAGACGCCGTCGGATGCGCCCGGAGTGGCATCCGTCGCCCCGCCGCTGCCTTGCGTCTGGATGAAGATGCCTTTGTAGCCGCCCACCCGGTGGTCGGCGGTGACGATGCCCTGCACCGTGACCGTCGAACCGTTCAGGGGGCTGATGTCGGAGGTGCCCTGGACCGCGGCGATCGTAGTGGTGGGCGTCGCAGCAAGGGCCGGCGTCGCCGTGAGAGTGGCGACGCCGAGGGCGACGGCGGTGGCGAAGGCCAGACCGCCGGCGAGGTGGCGGAGGGAACGAGGTGCGGCCGTGCCGGCCACCTCTCGTGTCCCGCCCGAAGGCAGAGGTGTAGCGGAGCGTTGCGGCATTGTCGGAAATCCCCTTCACGACTCAATGTGTTGGCGGCGCACGAGAACCGGGGAGGCGCCCCATTGCGCCGTGCCCCGCATGTACCCCCTTCGGGGGCGCACGGGTGAAACTATAGGTCTACCTCTTCCGGGCACGCCAGGGGCTCTCAGAAATGTCGCGTGCTCTTAAGTTGCCGGTCACACGGCGCACCCGCGCTGCTACCATCAGCGCATGCGCCGCTTGATCGTCTCGGAGTTCATCACACTCGACGGGGTGGTCGAGGCGCCGGGCGGCGAGACGACGCACCCGCACACCGGCTGGACGATCCCGTTCGGCACACCCGAGCTCTTCGCCTTCAAGCTGCGCGAGACGATGGAGGCGGAGTCGCTGCTGCTCGGGCGCAAGACGTTCGAGAGCTTTTCGTCCGCATGGCCGGAACGCGACGGCGAGCTCGCCGACAAGATGAACACGATGCCCAAGCAGGTGGTGACCGGATCGAGGGATGCGCTCGGCTGGAACGCGAGCCGCCTCGGCGACGACGTGCGCGGCGCGGTCGGCGAGCTGAAGAACTCCGACGGCGGCCCCATCCTGGTCGTCGGCAGCGCCACCCTGGTGAAATCCCTGCTGGTCTGGGGTCTCGTCGACGAACTGCGCCTCCTGGTGTATCCGGTGATCGTCGGCGGCGGCTTGCGCATCTTCCCCGACGACCGTGCGATGGCGACTCTCGACCTGGTCGAGCTGGAGCGCTACGACAGCGGCGCCGTGCTGCACGCGTACGAGTTCACGCGGGGCTGATGCTCACCGCCGTTCTCGGGCTCCTCGCCGCCCTCGTCTACGGGTCGGCCGATTTCTTGGGAGGCCTGGCATCGCGCCGGATCAGCCCGGTGCGGGTGACGGCGATCTCGGCGGCGGCCGGTCTGGTCGCCTTGCTCGTCGCCGTCTCGTTCTCGGGCGGTCGCTGGTCCGCGTCCGCGGTCGGGTGGGGAGCGCTCTCCGGTGTGGTGGGGGCGATCGCGATCGCACTGCTCTACGCGTGCCTGGCGATCGGTCCGATGAGCATCCTGTCGCCGCTGACGGCCGTGGTCTCAGCGGTGGTGCCGATGACCTGGGGGCTGATCGGCGGCGACACGTTCGCGCCGATCGGCTACGCGGCGCTCGGACTGGCCCTCGTGGCTGTCGTTCTCGTCGGCTTCGTCCCTGAGAAGGGGGCGGTGCGCCCCAGCGTGCGCGGAGTGCTGATGGCGATCGGTTCCGGCGCGATGATCGGGACCTTCCTGATCATCATCGACCAGACGCCCGACGACTCCGGTCTGGTGCCGCTGGTGCTGAATCGCGGGGTGAGTGCGACCCTCATGTTCGCCGCGGTGGGCGTTCTCGCGCTGGCCGCGAAGCGCAGGGCGGCGTCGCGCGTGGATGCCCGGGAACACGCGACGGTCCCGGCCGCGACCGAGCGCGAGGTGCTGGAGCCGGAGACGACGCCGGCCTCCCGACCCCTCGGAGGCTGGCGGCCCGGTCTGCCACTCGCCGTCGCCTGCGGACTGGTCGACGCCGCTGCCAACGTGTTGCTGCTGGTGGGCATCCGGCTCGGCGATCTGACCGTCATCTCGGTGCTCACCGCGATGTACCCCGCCGGGACGATCCTGCTCGCCGCCCTCGTCCTCCGGGAACGCATCGCGCCGGTGCAGTGGGCGGGACTCGCCCTCGCGCTCGCAGCCGCCGGGATGCTCGCCATCGCGTGACGCGCGCCGTGCAGGTCAGGCCACGCGTTCTCCTCCCGCGCGCGGAGCGCGGCCGCTCGGGTGCGTACCGCGGAGCAGGCCGGCCGCGAGCGCGATCCTGACGGCATCGTGCCGCGACGACGCCCCGAGCTTGCGATAGACACTTCCGGCCTGGGTCTTGACCGTGTTCACGGAGACGACCAGGGATGCCGCGATGACCTCGAGACTCGCGCTCGACGCGAGCCGCTCGAGCACGACCCCCTCCCGCGGGGTGAGCTCGGCGGCCATCGCCGACTCGTCGAGCAGCGGCACGAGCTCGTGCGCTGCGGGGAGCCGGGAGCCCGGCGCTCCCAGGAGTGCTCGCACGTCCTGCCCGATCGCCAGCGCGAACGGTGTCGTCAGCCGGTGGGACTCCGCGATGCGGACGGCCTGCTCGAATGCGTCGCCGGAGGCAACGCGATCGCCGGCTCTCTTCATCGCCGACCCGCGGATCAGGAGCGCGTCGACTCGATCGCGCGGCGGGAGCTCTTCGGCGAGCACGTCGTCTGCGAGCGTCAGCGCGCTGCGGAAGTCACGCCTCATGAGAGCGAGGCGGGCGGCGGCGGTGCGAAGGGCTCCCGTTCCGTCGGGGAAGGAGCTGATCGCGTGCTGAGCGGCGCTGATGGTGCGTTCGGCGATCAGGAGGGTAGCGCGCAGCGCGACGAGCGGAGCGTGCTCGACGTTGCCGGCGGGCGGCGTGTTCGCGCACAGGAGCTCGCGCTCGAGGAGGTCGAGCGCACCGCTTCGCTCACCGCGGCAGATCGCCCGGAGCGCCCGCGCGAACACCGCGTATGGGCGGAATTCGCCGAGGTGCGAATCGCCGAGTCCGTCGAGACGCGGGTCGCGGGCATCCGCGCAGCCCCGTTCCGTCGCGATGAGGTGCCGCGCGATTCGAACGGGCGCCAGCGACTGCGGCGTGAGGCCCCCATCGACGCGCGCCCGCGCGTCGACCCGGGCACAGGCCTCCTCGGCCTGGTCGATCTCGCCTCGCACAGCGTGAGCGACCGCCTTCGAGCCCAGCGCGAAGACTTCGGAGTCCCGGTCGTGCTCGTGGTCGGCCATCAGCGCGGCGCGTCGGAAGCAGGCGATGGCCTGTTCGGTGCTGCCGAGGCGGAGTCTGGTCATCCCTATCTCGGCCCAGCCGAACGAGGGTACGGCGTGCTCGGCCGTCTGGATCGACGAGAGCTGAACCTCGGCCTCGGCCAGGCGGCCGACTTTACGCAGTGCGATCATGCCCGCCAGCTCGATCCAGGAGCGCTGCCCGGCCTGGCTCGAACGGATGCGCGGCAGTGGCAGCTCCGCCGCGGTCACGTAGTACGGCATCGCGGCCGAGCTGCCGTCGCCGTGATATTCGGTGAGGAGACCGGTGACGGTCAGCAGCACGGCCGATCCCGTGATGGACGCCTGGTCGATCCCCCGCAGCGTGAGGAAGTATTCGCGGGCTTCGGCACCGAACACGGACGCGAGCCGACGGACCACGATCAGCTCGGCCAGGGCGACATCCAATGCGCCCAGGGCGTGACGCAGAGCCGAGAGTGCGTCGCCGTCGAACTCGAGGGCTCCGGCCACGCAGTTTGCCAGCCGCTCGCGCGCCGCGGGCTCGGCTTCTTCCGACCCGGCCAGAAGCGCGCGCCTGATCGGTTCGAGGATCTCGAACACCGGCCGGCCTCTGCCGTGCCGGTGGGTCCACGAACCGAGTCCCGCGGCTTCCACCGCTGAGATGAGGTCGCCGCCGCCGGCATCCGGAGCGAGCCGCTCGACGATGGCCGGTGTCACGTAGGGCGCTGCGGCCGACCGTTGCAGCGCCTCGAGCTCGTCGGGCGAGACCTCGAGACGGTCCAGCAGTTCGCCCGAGACCGCGAGGAGAGCTCGATCGAGTGCGCCTGCGGCGGGCTCGGACCTCTCAGCCTCGATGATCCGGAACAGGGCGCGTGCGGCCAGGGGCCAGCCTCCGGTGACGCGCGCGATCGTGTCGAGGGTCGTCTTCGCTGCCGTCAGTCCGAGCGCGGCGGATGCCCGCTCGAGTTCGTCACGCGTCAGCGCCAGGTCGTCTGCGGTGATGACGCACAGGTCGAGGCCGGCCGCCGCCGCCGGAGCTTCGAAACCGGTGATCGTGCGGGTCAGGATCATCAGCTGGAGGCGAGGGGAGCGGCGGATCAGTCGCGTCAGCCCGGCGGAGAGCCGTGAGTCCCACCGCTGGTCGTAGCCGTCGAGGACGAGGAGCATCGGTTCGGCCGAGAGGGCGCCGGCCGGCCGTCGCCGATCGTCGAGAGCGCTCCAGAACGCGTCCGCTTCGGGGGCGACCCTCTCCAGATCGATCCACACACCATGCCGTCCGGCCGTCTCTGCCGAACCGAGCCAGCGGGTGACGAGGCTCGTCTTTCCGTAGCCGGTCGGCGCTCGGACGATCGTGACCTGATCGGCGAGGGCCTCGTCGAGCAGCGATTCGAGCCGCGGACGCGCGATGACCGTGCGCGAGAGGCGCGGGAGGCCACGAACGCGGGTCACGGTCTCCCCTCCAGGCGGTCTGCAACACCGAAGCCGACGGGCACGGATGCTCGATGTTAGCATCCACATATCGGCTGGTTACATTTCACCGAGTGAGTCAGTGCCCGGCGTCGCTCCTGCCCTCGACGGGAGAGTTGACTTGGGCAGCGGTCTCGAGCGCCGGCAGTGCGCGCCGGATCGACTCGACCTCGTCGGCGGTGAGCTCGTTGAGCACCGCCGTGACGGTGCGTGCCCGGTCGGACCGCGCCCGGAGCAGCAGCTCGATGCCGGCGTCGGTTCCGGAGACGAAGAACGACCGGCCGTCTTCGGGGTCGGGCTCGCGCTTCACCAGCCCGCGCGCCTCGAGGTCGGAGACGACCCGGGTCGTGGTGGGGGCCGCGACGACTTCGATCGCCGAGAGCTCGCTGGGCCGGAGCGGGCCTCGTCGCACGATCGTCGACAGTGCGGAGAGCTGTCCGTGACTGAGTCCGCCGGTCGACGAGCGCATGCGCCGATTGAGCCGGCCGACGGCGAGGGCCAGGCGTCCTGCGAGATCGTCATCCTCTGTGAAGACCCGATCGGACGGAGCCTGGCGCCCGTCGCCCGTCACCATCGACGTCCCTTATCGCTACACGCGAGCTGCACCGACTTCCTCGCTCTCCTGGTCGACGACCGCCTCCTCGGCGACCTTCTCCTCATGAACATACTTGCCGCCGCCCACGAATGAGGCGATTGCACCGATGATCGACATGACGGCGGCCGCGATGAACACGACGACGAGTCCGTCATGGAAGGGCCCGGAGATCAGCGCAGGGAAGAATTCCTTGCCGGTGAGGGTCGCCGCGTTGGCGTGAGACAGGGTGCTGAGCACCCCGGTCGGCCCGAGCAGGTTCTGGATGGGGTTGTAGCCGAGGAAGGCCGCGAACAGACTTCCGACCGGTGGAGTGTTGCCGATTCCGGTCGCGACGCTCGCCGGGACGCCGTGGGCGGCCAGCCCGTTGGTCAGCGCCGACGGCAGCGCCACCGAGAGTCCGGCGATCATCAGCGAGAAGAAGATGCCGATCGACAGCGAGCTTCCGGCGTTGAGCGCGACGCCGGCCATCCCGGATGCCGACCCGCGTTCATTGGCCGGGACGCTGTTCATGATCGACGTGCGGTTCGGCGACGAGAACAGGCCGGAGCCGATGCCGTTGAGACCGGTGAGCAGCGCGAACTGCCAGTATTCGAAGTCGACGGGGATGAGCAGCAGCCCGATGAAGGTGGCCGCCACCAGGGTGAGGCCCACGGTCGCGAACGCCCGCGATCCGAACCGGTCGGAGAGCGCTCCCGAGATCGGCCCCGCGATCAGGAACCCGATCGTGATCGGGAGCATGTAGATGCCCGCCCAGAGCGGGGTCTGCTCGTAGCTGTAGCCGTGCAGCGGCAGCCAGATCCCCTGCAGCCAGATGATCAGCATGAATTGCAGACCGCCTCGCCCGATCGAGGCGAGGAACCCGGCGAAGATGCCGGAGGAGAACGACCGGATGCGGAACAGCCGCATGTCGAACATCGGCGATTTCACGCGCAGTTCGACGAGCACGAAGGCCGCGAGCAGCGCGACCCCGCCGATGATGGAGCCGAGCACCCACGGGTTGCCCCAGCCCTGCGAGCTTCCGCCGTACGGCTGGATGCCATAGGTGATGCCGGTCAGCAGGGCGATGAGGCCGACGGCGAACGTCGCGTTGCCGAGCCAGTCGATGCGGCCCGGGTTCTTCTGGCCGACCTCATGCAGCGACTTGTACGACCAGATGGTGCCGAGGATGCCGAAGGGCACCGACACGAAGAACACGGCACGCCAGTCGATCTCGGCGAGGAGGCCGCCGAGGATCAGGCCGATGAAGCTTCCGGCGATGGCGGCGACCTGGTTGAGACCCAGGGCGAAGCCGCGCTTGTTCGCGGGGAACGCATCCGTCAGGATGGCCGTCGAGTTGGCGAACAGCATGGCGCCGCCGATGCCCTGAACGAACCGCCAGACGATCAACCACATCGCGGCCGGGCCGGCGGTGAACGGGTCGAGGCACAGCGCGATGGCGGCCAGGGTGAAGAGGACGAACCCGAGGTTGTAGATCTTGACGCGTCCGTACTGATCGCCCATCCGGCCGAACATGACGACGAGCACGGCGGTCACGAGCATGTAGCCCATCAGCATCCAGAGCAGGTAGCTGACGTTGCCGGGCTCGAGCGGGTTGAGCTTGATGCCGGTGAAGATCGCGGGCAGGGAGATGATGACGATCGACGAGTTGATCGTCACCATGAGCATCCCGAGCGTGGTGTTGCTGAGTGCCACCCATTTGTAGTGGGGGTGGTCTTTGTCGAACATGCCGGAGCGCGCCAAGAGTGGGTCCTTCGAATTCACATCGGTTACGTGTAGTTGTTTTATATGCATTAACTATATAACGGCCGGGCGTCTCCGTGAAGTCGGCGTCTACCCTTACGAGTCCGCCGGTGAAGACAGTGCTGCATCGATGAGCGTCGAGGCAGCGGCCCGGGCGTGCGCGGCCGCCGTCGGGCTCCCGCTGATCGCCGCCGTGGTCTGTGCCCCTTCGGCGAGGATGGCGAGCTGGTCGGCAAGGGCTGGCGAGGCACCGAGCTCATCGACGAGGGCGGCGACGTAACGCTGGAACCGCTCCTTCTGACCGCGCGCGATCTCGACCACGGCCGGGGAGACCGCGCTCATCTCGCCGAAAGCGTTGATGAACCCGCATCCGCGGAAGTCGTCGGCTCGGAACCAGTCGTCGAGGAAGTCGTAAATCGCCAAGAGCTTCTCGCGCGGAGTCGTCGCGGCGGCCGCAGCGGTCGCTATGCCTTCATCCCAGATCTCAGACCGGTGATGCAACACCTCCGCCAGGAGCGCATCCTTCGAGGCGAACTCGGCGTAGAGGCGCTTCAGGGGGACACCGGCAGCCGTGCGGATGGCGTCCATGCCGACCGCGTGGATGCCGCGTTCATAGAAGAGCTGGTCCGCCACCCGGACGATGTGCTCGTGCTCGGTCGCGTCATTGATCATCACTACTTCGTCTCCCGGGCTTGCTTTGAGAACCATCGTTCTCTAGTGTAGTGATCACCACGCGAGAACGATCGTTCTCGGGGAAAATGACGAGAGGTCATCATGGGTTACATCACCGTTGGTCAGGAAAACACCACACCGATCGAGCTGCACTACGAAGATCAGGGATCCGGTCAGCCGGTCGTCCTGATCCACGGCTATCCGTTGGATGGTTCATCCTGGGAACGCCAGGCTCGCGAGATCCGCGGAGCCGGCTACCGCGTCATCACGTACGACCGTCGCGGCTTCGGACGTTCGTCCAAGGTCGACACCGGGTACGACTACGACACTTTCGCCAGCGACCTGAATGCGCTGCTGACCACCCTCGACCTGAACGACGTGATCCTCGTCGGCTTCTCGATGGGGACCGGCGAACTCGCTCGCTACACGAAGCTCTTCGGAGACGATCGGATCGCCAAGTACGCCTTCCTCGCTTCACTCGAACCGGGCATGCTCAGCCACGGCGTGCCGCAGTCGGTCTTCGACGCTATCGAGGCCTCAGCGAAAGCCGACCGCTTCGCGTGGTTCACCGACTTCTACACGAACTTCTACAACCTCGGCGACACCCTCGGCTCCCGCATCTCCCAGGAGGCGGTCACGGCCAGCTGGAACACCGCATCCAACAGCGCCCCCGTCGCGGCATACGCCGTCGTCTCGAGCTGGATCGAGGACTTCACCGCCGATGTCGACGCTGTTCGCGCCACCGGCAAGCCTGCGCTGATCGCACACGGCACCGCCGACAACATCCTCCCGATCGACGCCACCGGCCGGCCGTTCAACCAAGCGTTCCCGGAAGCCGAATACCACGAGATCGAGGGTGCCCCACACGGAATGCTCTGGACCCACGCCGACGAGGTGAATGCCGTCCTTCTCCCCTTCATCACCCGCTAGGCGTAGGTCCGCGGCACCTTGTGAACGTCGGATGATGTAGCGAAGACCTCCGGAACGATGTGGGCTACCACTCGCCAATCGTCTCCGGAGGTCGCGCTCGGACTACTTCGGCTCGGGGTCGTCTTGACGTGTCCAAGCGATCGCGATCAGCCGGCGGAGCACGTCGAGATCGATGTCCGCGAGCTTGTTCACATAGACGCAGCCCGCTCCCTCTGTGTAGGTGCCCAGGTGCGGCAGGAGCGCCGCCCCTTCGGGAAGATCCTTCAGCCCGTACAGCGAGAGTCGAGCTTTCCGAGGCGAGAACCCGACCTTGGGCCAGTTCCCACGATTCCGAGGATTGGAAGGAGAGATGTACCGGTAGCTGCCGTATCCGACGATCGTCGGGCCCCACATCACCGGGTCGACCCCAGTGACGTCACGGAAGAGCTCGGCGAGCCGATGTCCCTCGTCCTGCCGGCGGGTGGGGGTGGCCGCACTGATGAATGCGTCCACGTCCGCGATGGTGGGTTTCGTCTTGGGTTCCGTCACACGTGCCATTCTCCTCGCACAGGATTGTTCGTTTCGAGAACTGTCTCGAACGGCTCAGAACCCTTCGGGAGTACGCGGTGTGTACGGCGCCTCGAGTCGGGCGATCTCCTCGTCCGACAACACGACGTCGACCGACGCCACCGCGTCTTCGAGGTGCCGCAGCTTCGTCGCGCCGACGATCGGAGCGGTCACAGCGCTCTTCTGCCGCACCCATGCCAGAGCTACCTGCGCCCGTGAGATGCCGCGCTCCTCGGCCACCGTCGCGACCGCCTCAACGATCGCGCGGTTCGACTCGTCCGTGCTGCGGTACAGAGTCTGCCCGAAGCGGTCCGTCTGCGAGCGATCGGTCGTGGCGCCCCAGTCTCGCGTCAGCAGGCCGCGCGCGAGCGGCGACCAGGGGAGCACTCCGACCCGCTGATCCTCACAGAGAGGATGCATCTCCCGCTCCTCTTCACGCTGCACGAGGTTGTACTGATCCTGCATCGACACGAACGGCGTCCATCCGTTCGCTCGCGCCACCTCCTGCGCTCGAGCGAACTGCCAGGCCCACATCGACGATGCCCCGATATACCGCGCCTTGCCCGAGCGCACCACGTCGTTCAGCGCCTCCATCGTCTCCTCGATCGGCGTCTCCGGGTCCCACCGGTGGATCTGGTACAGGTCGACGAAGTCCGTGTCGAGCCGACGGAGGCTGTGATCGATCGCCGACAGGATGTGCCCGCGCGACAGTCCCGCATCGTTCGGTCCGGCGCCCATCCGTCCGTGGACCTTGGTGGCGATGACGACCTCGTCGCGACGCGCGTGCCTGCCGAGCGCGTCCCCGACGATCTCCTCGCTGCTGCCGTCGGAGTACACATCGGCCGTGTCGAACGTGGTGACGCCGGCTTCAAGTGCCGCCAGGATGAACGGCTCGCTCTCCTCCGCCCCGAGCGACCAGGGATGCCCGCCCCGAGCCGGTTCACCGAAGCTCATGCAGCCGAGCACGATCTCCGACACCTTCAGACCTGTGCCGCCGAGGTTCACATATTTCACGAGGGGTCCTTTCGCTGGGACGGTTACCTCGCCAGTCTATGAAGCGCCCGGCGAGATCCCCATCGCGTCCCGGACGGCGGGCGCCGTCAGGCCGTGATCGTCTTCGACATCGCCAAAATCGTCCCGTCGGCGCGAGCGCTTGCACGGCGACCCTGGCCGCCCTCGGCACCAGCAGTGAGGCTTCGAACCCGGAGCGCTCGACCTCGCCGACCGGAGTCGGGTCACCCGTGGCGGAGGCGAGGAACCGCGAGGTCTTGACCTACGTTGCACGACCGGTAGGACCGGTGGGAACGGACTCCGAGCTGAGACGAAGCTGCGGCGACCGATCCGTGGGCGTATCGTCTGCGACAACGTCGAAGAAAGAGAACGGGAGCACGGCAATGACCGACGAACGAGAGACACCACCCGAGACACCATCCGGAGATCCGCTGGGCATGGATCTGGAGCCGGACGCGGACCTGGACGACGAGTTCGGTGGACGCGGACCGTACGACGCCGACGGCGTGATCGAACCGGAGCATGACCGCGTCGACGATGACGACGACGGCGGCTCAGGAGAATGGCGTTACGGCGATCGGCCCTGAGCATCACTCGGAGCGTCCGCCTTTCCTCCCCGAGGCGTCGGTGATCGCAACGCGCAGCGCCGCCGAGCCGACCCACCGGTCTGTCGCGGCGGAGGCGGGTGCCGCAACTTAGGAGAGCGACCATGGACCTCTTTCTCACCGCGCTCAGCGGTCTCGCGTGGACGATCGTCTACATCGAGGCCATCCGTCTCGGATTCCGCTACAAGACCTACGCGATGCCGATCGCAGCCCTCGGGCTCAACATCGCGTGGGAGTGGACCTATGCCGTGCAGGGCCTCGCCACCGACCCGCAGTTGCAAGCCTGGATCAACCTCGTCTGGGCACTCGCGGACGTCGTCATCCTGATCACCTTCTTCCGTTTCGGGCGGAGGGAGCTCCCCGGGTTCGTCTCCCGACCTCTCTTCATCGCGTGGGGTGCGGCCATCATCGTGACCTCGTTCCTGGTCCAGTGGCTGTTCATCGTCGAGTTCGGCACGGCAGACCACAAAGCGGCGACCTACAGCGCGTTTCTGCAGAACCTCCTCATGTCGGGGCTGTTCATCGCCATGTTCGTCGCTCGAAAGGGTCCGCGGGGCCAGAGTCTCGTGATCGCTGTAGCCAAATGGCTGGGAACCCTGGCACCCACCTTCCTGTTCGGATTCTTCGCCGACTCCGCATTCGTCATCGGCGTCGGCCTGCTCTGCAGCGTCTTCGACCTCGCCTACATCGGCCTCCTGCTATGGGCCAGACGAGACCCGGCGACGTTCGCCCCTGCAACCGCACCGCAACCGGGCTGACCTGCGTCAGTCTGCGCCGAGCACCGTGAAGTCCTGGCTCACGAAGATGTGGTGCGGCCAGTTGACGCCGATGTAGTGCACCTCATACTCGCCGCCGGCCAGTTGCACGACACGGTCGACCACGCCTCCCGGGTAGGCGGCGAGCGCCGCTTCCGTCGCCTTGTCCGCCGCGGTTCCGCTGACGATGGTTCCGGAACCCTCGGTGTAGTTCGCGGGGATCTGTCCATTCGACTTGGCCGAGCTCGGCGCACCTTGCTTGAACGGGACCACTCCTGCCGCGGTCGATGCTGCGGATCCTCCGTCTCCCCCTGGTTGGACGACGACCTGCGTGGCGGTGATCGCCGTGCTGCTCGTCGTTCCCAGCACGAGCACCGAATCGCCCTTCTCGACGGCACTCGCCGAGGTCGAGCTCGTGCCGTCGAGGTAGGTCGTGGATGACGCCTCGGTGACCGTCACCTTCTGACCCGCTGACGTCGTTAGGGTGAAGCCGGATGCGGTCACGGTGTCGACGGTGCCGGATGAGCCTCCAGCGGCCGGCCCGGACCGCACGTTGGATCCCCCGGCGCCGCCGCCGGGCATGCCCTTCGCTGCTGAGGTCGCCGAGGGGGACGTGGTCGTCGCAGGGGAGGCTGTGGCCGCGCATCCGGCGAGTCCGACCATCGCAGCCGAGAGGACCGCCGCGGTGATCCACGCAGCCCGCCTTCTCGTGTGCCGCGGGGTGGGGGTTTGGTTGTTGTCAGGTGTCGGATCTTGTGAGTTCATTGCTGGCCTTCCTTTGCTCAGCACCAAGAGTTCCTCTCACTCATTTGCGGTCGCTATGGGCCTCCTATGGCCCGTCCGACTGCGGCCTGCGGATCCGCTGAGTCGAGGCGGGCGATGGGGCGAGGCCAGGCGACCACGCTCGCCCACGCCTCGAACGGCTTCGGGGCGGCCGTCTGCGTCGTGCTCGCGTCGTGCGGCCTGATCGTCGTCCTCGTCAATGTGCTCCCCGACGAACTCTCCGCACTCCGGCACCGCGCTCTCGCCGCTGCCGACGCCTGAGACGGCCTACCAGCGGATCTTGTCGCCGACGGCCGAGCCCAGTTGACCGATCGAGCAGCACTCGTAGAGGCCGGCGAACCATCCGCCGCGGCCCTGCGAATCGAGGTCCGGTTTGAGCGTGACCACCGGGCCGGCCGGCTCGGAGAGCTGCGGCCACTCCCGGCCGAGGAGGAGGCAGATGTCCCCCTGCACCTCACGCAACACAGAGGCGGCGGCGCGCTCGACCTGGTCGTCTTCGAGCCGGAACGAGTGCGTTCCGAACTGAGCGAGCAGAGCGTGCGCAGCCGCCACGCCATGCGGGTGCCGGGCGAGCTGTTTCGCTTTTGCCGTGGTTCCGCGTCGCGAGCGACTGTCGAACAGGATCAGCTCGGGCACGACGACGCTGAGGCGCGACGTGTCCTTCTTCACGATGTCCACGATTGCCTTGAGTTCACCTGTTCCGAAGCCCTGTTCTTTGCCCATGAATGAATGCTGCGCCTTCGACCACCCGCTCGTCCGTCTGCGGGTCGTTAGTTTTCCGGAGTCCCGCGTAGGGACTTCGCAAGGATCGGCAGCGGTGGCGCGCACGCGGAGCATCCTGAATCCGTGAATGAGTTCGTCAGAAGGCTGACCGAGGGCAGCGTGCCCTGGGGCACCATCGAGATCTCGCCGGCGAGCCGTGGGCTCTGGCGGCGGACCCGGGTGACCGTCTACCCGCCGGGCACCTCGCGGGCCGAACGGCGCGCGCTGCATTTCGCGCACACGTGGCCGATCGCCGGCGCCATCGCCGGCCTGCTCGTGATCGTGATGATGGCCGGCAGCTGGTCGCCGGTCCCCGGCCTGGCAGCGGTCCTCGTCCTCTATCTCGGAGGGTTCTGGGTCGGCGCCCGCCTGACGCACAACCTGCGCAGCCGCATCCGGACCATCACTGTCGCGACGATGTACGTCGGCGGTGACCTGAAGGAGTTCGGCAACGCGTACCTTCTGCGTGCGACGACCGCGCGACTCGACGACTTGGAGGCTCGCCGCCGAGCCGGGCTGATCGATCCCGTCGACTACGAAGCCGAATGGGGCGACGTGTACGACTCGCTTCCCTCGGGGGCCGACGCCAGCGTTCGGAATCCATAGGCCGGATGGCAGGTCGGACTGCATGGGCGGACGACAGACTGCAGTCCCGGATGTGGCGGCACCTGCGCGGGTGCCGCCACGTTGCCATAGTGCCGCCAGCGCCCTGGAGGGAGACTGCTTCCTAGCCCAGGACGACTCCGGCGCCCTCGCCCGCCGGCTTCGGGTCGGGGATACGCAGCATCCGGATGGACACACCGAGCCCGGCGAGACCGGCGAGGATGGGGATCAGCAACGCGATCTGGAGGGCGATCGGGCGCGCATCCGTGTTGATCCGGATGATCTCGTCCTGGATCGGCTCGGGCTGACCTTGGAGTTGCTGCTCGAGCTGCGTGTTGCTCAAGATCTGGGCGTCCTCGTCGAGCGCCTGCGCGACCTGCTGCTGCTCGGCTTGCGGGAGGACGGTGCTGGAGTTGGCCATGCTGGTGAAGATGGGGGCGAGTGCTGCGAGCATGATGGCGCCGGCGAAGGCCAGCCCGAAGGACAGGCCGAATGAACCGGCGGCCGAGTTCACGCCGGCAGCCTCGCTCACCCGCTCATCCGAGATCGGGGACAACGTGTAGTTGTTCAGCTGCGACACGAGCAGGCCGAGACCGGATCCGGAGATGACCAGCGGGATGAAGAGCCACCATCCCGAGTCGGCGCGCGGCACGATCGGGATGAGGATGACCAGTCCCACCGTGAGGAGCGCGAACCCCCACAGGATCAGCACAGCGGGGCGTCGTCTGCCCACCCGCCTTCCGGCGAGCAGCGCGACGCCGAACATGGTGAGCGAGAGGGGCGCGATGGAGAGCCCGGCCAGCAATGCGTTGTATTCGAGCACCATCTGGAGGTAGAGCGGCAACACGATCATCGTGCCGCCGAGAGTGATCTGCTGCAGCATCTGCGAGGAGATCCCGAAGCGGAAGGCCTTCCGCCGGAAGAGCTCGGGATCCAGCAGGGTCGCCTTCTTGTGCCGTTTGCGTCGTCGGAGCCAGAAGGCCAGCCCGATGAGCGCGACGACGCCCACCGTCAGGAGCAGGCCGACCCATTCGCCGCCTTCCTGCCAGACCAGGATGCTGAGCACGATTCCGCCCATGCCGGCGACGGAGAGCAGCGATCCCACGACGTCGACGTGCCGATCCCCGGTGTACGGGACATCGTGGACGAGCCTGATGCCCGAGAGGACGACCGCGATGATCACCGCCTCGAGCAGAAAGGCGATGCGCCAGGAGAGGAACGTGGTGATGACCCCGCCGAGCAGCGGCCCGACCGCAGCGGCGATCGCGGCCGACGCGCCGACGAGGGCGTAGACACGCTGCTGGCTCTTCCCCTCGAAGTTCCCGTGGATCAGTGACTGCATCGCGGGAAGCAGAAGGGACGCGCCGAGCCCGCCGATCACGGCCCAGAAGATGATGATCGGCAGGATGCTCTGAGCCAGTGTCATGGCGATGGCGCCGATGGCGTATCCGATCAGCCCGAGGACGTACGCGCGCTTGCGCCCGATGAGGTCGCCGACCTTGCTGCCGATGAGGATGAACGCCGCCGAGACCAGCGCCTCCAAGGCGATCGCGGACTGAACGTCGCTGACGGTGGCGCCGATGTCTTTGACCACCGCTGAGATGGAGACGTTCATGATCGACGTGTCGACGACGAGCACGAACATCGCCATCGCCAGCAGAAGGGCCAGCCTCCCGTTGAAGGCGACAGCCTCAGGCGCTTCGTTCGGCGCAGTCATCCCGCGACCGCCTCGTTCTCTAGGCGGTTCCGCTCAATGCTTTCGCCTTGAGGGCGTCGAACTCGGCGGGAGTGATCGCTCCGGAGTCGAGAAGCTTCTTGCCCGACTCGATCTCAGACGCTGCGGAGCTCGTGGTGGCGACCGAGCGGATGTAGTCCTCGGTCTCGACCTCGGACCCCCGCGCTCGCGCCATGCTGCGCTGCGCCATGCTGTTCCCGCGTGCGATCAGGTAGATGAAGGCGGCGAGGAACGGGAAGAATACCAGGAAGAGGACCCACAGTGCCTTCATCCACCCGTTGAGCGTCGGATCTCGGAAGATGTCGAAGATGACCCGGACGAAGATCACGATGCAGGCGACCGCGATGTAGAACCAGAAGAACCAGGCGAAGAATTCCCAGATGGTCACAGCAACTCCGTTCGTATCGCGAAGTGGCTGTCACTTGCGCGTTGGACTGACGGTATGACGCCGTGAACGGGCGCCGCATCACCCGAACGGAATGATTCGCGGGGGTCGCTGCGGGGCGCGTACGGCCAGCGCTCGACAGGCTCTACGCCGGGTCCGGCTGGGGCTTCAGCGGCCGCACGGTGAGCGACTGCTGCGCATACCCGACCGGGCCGGCGAGGTCGTGCAGGACCGTGCTCGTGACGCCCTGGCCGGTCGGGCCGAACGTGACGGTCGTGTCCATGCCCACCCAGCGGCCCTCCGGCTGCCGATGGAGGTGGATGGAGAGGTCGACGTTGGGGAACATCCACCGATCCGGGGACTGCCGCACCGCGATGCCGTTCGCCGTGTCGACGAGCGCGATCCACGATGCGAGCCCGCTCGCCTCCTCGCCGGCTACCAGGGCCAGGTCGCTCGTGAGCCACACGGCCGCACGGCCGGGCTGTGCCGGCGCGATCGGGCGCACATCGAGGGACGCGACGAATCCGCCGGGCCAGACCGCGGTCAGCGGATGCGATCCCAGGTCCTCGGGCGAGGCGAGCCGGTCGTCTGCGCCCCCGGCGACACTCCGCGTGTCGATCGTGCTGAGGTACCACGCCCTGGCGCGCACGGCGGTCCGTCCGGCGATCAGCACCGTGGCTTCGATGAGCTGGATCGTCCGCCCGGGCCGGATGGTCTCCACCCGCACCTCGCACACCTCGGCGGCGAGGAAGCCGAGGATGTCGAAACTGATCCTGCTGAGCACCAGGTCGTCGTCGTGGTGCTCGGCGATGTGCCTCTCGATCGCGTGCACCACGAGGCCGCCCAGCGGGCTGAAATGGATCTCGGCGTCGCTCCATGCGCCGCCCGCGTGCGGAGTCGGACGAAAGAGGGTCTCCCCCACCTGCTCGAAGTATGCGTCGGATGTCGGTGTCACAGTGCTCACCAGTCTCTCAGATGCTCGCGTATCACCCTTTCGGCATGATGCGACCCGCGTGGTTTCGGGCTGAGATGAGTGTGCAGCTCTGCTGCACCCTGTGTCCCCACCCGGCGAATGGAACCACCATGACGGACAGGATCGACGACGCGTTGCGCGCCGTCATGCGCGGAGTGCACACGTGAGCGCGGAGCTCTCCGCCCTCATCGGCGGCATCCTCATCCTCCTCGACCTCGCGATCCGGATCACCGCGCTCATCATCGTTCCGCGGGATCGCAAGCCCACGGCCGCGATGGCCTGGCTGCTGGCGATCTTCCTGATCCCTTTCATCGGCATCATCCTCTTCCTGCTGATCGGCAACTCCAAGCTGCCGAAGGCCCGGCGCGCGAAGCAGAGGGACATCGACCGGATGATCACTGAGCGGTCCGCGGAGCTGGAGCCGCCGGCCGGTCAGGCGGAGTGGCCGGAGTGGTTCGAGTCGCTCGTGAGGCAGAACGAGACACTGGGCGCTCTTCCCGCACTCGGAGGCAACACGGCGGAGCTGATCGGCGACTACCGGGCATCGATCGATGCCATGACGGCCGAGATCGAAGCCGCCACGCGGTTCGTGCACGTGGAGTTCTACATCGTGTCGTTCGACGCGACGACGAAAGACTTCTTCGCGGCACTCGAGCACGCCGTCCAGCGCGGAATCACGGTGCGCCTCCTCGCGGACTTCGTCGCATCGAGGCGTGTGGCCGCCCACGACGAGACCTTCGCCGAGCTCGACCGCATCGGCGTGAAGTGGAGCTACATGCTCCCGGTGCGACCGCTGAAAGGCCAATACCAGCGACCCGACCTCCGCAACCATCGCAAACTCGTCGTGGTCGACGGGCGCGTCGGGTTCATGGGGTCGCAGAACCTCATCGACCGCAGCTACAACTCCCCGAAGAACCTCAAACGCGGGCTGCAGTGGCAGGAGCTGATGACCCGCGCCACCGGACCCGTCGTCAGCGCGATCAACACGGTCTTCCTGTCCGACTGGTACATCGAGACCGATGAGCTCCTCGGCGACGAGGAGAACGTGCGCGTCACCGACATGCCGGCCGACCCCTCGCCCGGGGCGCTCGTGTGCCAGGTCGTGCCGAGCGGGCCGGGCTACGACGGAGAGAACAACCTGCGCCTCTTCCTCACCCTGGTCACGTCCGCTCAGCGCAGGGTGATCATCACGAGTCCGTACTTCGTGCCGGACGAAGCGATGGTGTACGCGATCACCTCCGCGTGCCAGCGAGGCCTCGATGTGCAGCTGTTCGTCTCCGAGATCGGGGACCAGGGCTCCGTCTGGCACGCCCAGCGCTCCTACTACGAGGTCCTGTTGCGAGCGGGCGTGGCGATATGGATGTACCCGGCCCCGTACATCCTGCACTCGAAGCACTTGTCGATCGACGACGACGTCGCCGTGATCGGCTCGAGCAACATGGACATCCGCTCCTTCGCGCTGAACGCCGAGAGCTCCCTGCTCGTGCGTGGTCCGTCGTTCGTCGCGCAGATGCGCGCCGTGGAGCAGGGGTATCGCGACGCCGGGCGGGAGCTCACCCTCGAGGAGTGGAAGAAGGAGCCGGCGTCCGCGACCTTCCTCGACGGCGTCGCACGGCTCACCTCGGCACTGCAGTAGCGGCTAGGGAGCCGCGGTCGACGGCGCCGCCACCTGATGGGACCGGTCTCTAACCGCTCGCCGAACTCACAGCTTTCGGCCATGTTGCTGCGCCACGCTTCGAACATGGCCGGCAAGAAGTCCGAACGCGAAGCGATCGACGACGTCATCAAACGTCTGAAGAAGAAGTACCCGAACCTCTCAGGCAAGCACATCGAACAGGTCGTGGAAGACACCTACGGAACCTTCCAGCACGCCAAGCTGCGCGACTACATCGCGGTCCTGGTCGAGCACGGCGCCAAGTCCGCCCTGCAGGACGAGAAGCGCAAAGGCAAGTGACGCCGGAACGACCCGGCGCGACGACGGTGCGGGTCCTCTTTCTCAACGGCGCCGTGGGCGCCGGCAAGTCGACGGTGGCCGCCGCGATCGGCGCGATGCTGGAGACCCGCGGCACTCCGCACGCCGTGATCGACCTCGACGAGCTCCGACGCGGCTGGCCGCCACCGGAGGGCGACCGGTTCAACTTCGCGATCGAGCTGGCCAACCTGCGACCTGTCGCCGCCAACTACGTCGCGTCCGGGGCGCGCATCCTGGTTCTCGCCGGCGTTATCGAAGAGGCACGGGCCATCGACCTGTACACGGATGCCCTCGGCGGCGTCCGCCCGACCGTGATCCGGCTGCGCGTCGAGCCGGCCGAGGCCGAACGACGACTGCGCCTGCGTCACGTCGGAGACACGGAAGGACTCGCCTGGCACCTTCATCGTCACGGCGAACTGGATGCGGTGATCGACGCCGCCGGTATCCCCGGCCCGATCGTCGACACGACCGGGCGCACGCCGGAGGGCATAGCCCGCGAGGTGCTGGACACGGCAGTATGAGGCCATGACCCTCGACGCACTGTACCGCGACCTGCACGAACATCCGGAGCTCTCCTTCGAAGAAGTGCGCACGGCCGCCATCGCCGCCGCCGAACTGCGCGCAGCCGGGTTCGACGTCATCGAGGCCATCGGGCGCACCGGCGTCGTCGGCGTCCTGCGCAACGGCGACGGACCGACCGTGCTCCTGCGCGCCGACATGGACGCGCTGCCCGTCGAGGAGGACACCGGCCTCGAGTACGCGAGCAGCGCATCCGGTGTCATGCACGCGTGCGGGCATGACGTTCACGTCGCCTGCCTGATCGGCGCCGCCCAGCAGCTCGCGGCCACCCGGACCGACTGGCACGGCACGGTCGTCGCGGTGTTCCAGCCGGCCGAGGAGGTCGGCGGCGGCGCGCAGGCGATGCTCGACGACGGCCTGTACGAGAAGGTGCCCGTTCCGGTCGTGGTGCTCGGCCAGCACGTGGGACCGGCGCCCGCCGGCCTGCTCGGAGCCCATCCCGGCGCCGCCTTCGCCTCGGCCGACAGCATCGACATCATCGTGCGCGGACGCGGCGGCCACGGCTCACGGCCCGAGACCACGATCGATCCCGTGGTCATCGCGGCGGCCATCGTCGGCCGGCTCCAGACGATCGTCTCGCGCGAGATCGCGCCGCAGGACACCGCGGTCGTCACCGTCGGTCGGCTGAGGGCCGGCACCAAGAACAACATCATCCCGGAGAGGGCGGAGCTCGGGCTGACCGTCCGCGCGTACAGCGAGGAGGTGCGACTGGGCATGCTCGCCGCGATCGAACGGATCGCCCGCGCCGAATGCGTGGCGTCGGGCGCGCCCGAGCCGATCATCGAGTTCGCCGAGTCCTTCCCGGTGACGGTCAACGAGCATGTCGCCACCGAGCGCACGATGGCCGCGTTCCGGGCGGCGTTCGGCGAGGCGTCGGTCGTCGACCCGGGTCCGGTGTCCGGAAGCGAGGACGTCGGCCTGCTCGCGACGGCCGCGGGCGTGCCCCTGGTCTACTGGATCCTCGGCGGCGCGCATCCGGAGTCGTACCTCGCCGCCGCGAGCGCGGGGACCCTCGACCGGGACGTCCCGTCGAACCATTCGCCGCACTTCGCGCCGGAGATCCAGCCGACGCTCGATCGCGGCGTGGATGCGCTCGTCACTGCCGCCCGCGAATGGCTGGGCTCGTGAGGCCGGTCGGATGAGCAGACGCGAACTGACCGCTGTCGCCGCCGACGGAGTCGGGCTGGCCGGTTCGCTGTGGGCACCGGATGCTCGCGCACCGCGCGCACTCATTGCGATGCACCCGGGCTTCGGGCCGGCCGACCGCGACGCCGGAGGGCTGTTCCCGCCCATCCGCGCTGCCCTGCTCGAGGAGGGGGTGGCCGTCTGCTCGTTCGACAAGCGCGGCGTCGGCGAATCGGGCGGTTCCTGGCTCCAGGCGGACATCGACACGCAGACGGCCGATCTCACGGCGGCCGTCGCAGCGGCGCAGGCGGTGCTGCCGGGTCTCGCCACCGGGCTGTTCGGGCACAGCCAGGGCGGCTGGGCCGCGCTGGCCGCGGCCGGCCCCGCATCCGCCGATTTCGTCATCTGCAACTCCACCCCCGGCGTGACCCCGCGTGCCCAGGAGGCGTTCACCACTCGCGCCCACCTCGCCGGGCTCGGACTTGAGCTGGAACGCGAGATCGAGGCGTCGGCTACGTTCGACGAGCTGATGTGGATGCTGTCGGGCGGGACCACGTTCGAGGAGGCGAACGAGTGGATGAGCGACCCGTCACGGCATCGCGCGCTCGCCGACCTCGCCGACGCGGACGCCGCGCTCCCCGCGGACGAGGCGCTGTGGGACTTCGTCGTGACGATCGTGGACTACGACGCGGCCGAGTCCCTGCGGAGCATCCGGGTGCCGCTGCTCGCGCTGTTCGGGGGAAGCGACGACATCGTGCCGGTGGAGGAGAGCGCCGACCGGTACGCCGAGCTGGTCCCGCCGCACCTGCTGACGTTGCACGTGCTCGCCGGGGGCGACCACGGCCTGCGGATTCCCGGCACGGAGGCGTTCGCACCCGGCTACCTGGATGCCCTGACCGACTTCGTCGGCGATCGCCTCTAGCGGCCGCGACGGGCTGGGGCGCGCGCGCCCTTTCCGCGCCGGGTCCGCGAGCGTAGCCTGGGACATATCGTCGAAGGAGATGATGCGTCATGCAAGCATCGGTTGGCGACCGGCTCTGCGTCCGCGGCAAGACCGTCGAGACGCCGGATCGTTTCGGCGTGGTCATCGAGGTGCGCGGAGCGAACGGCGACCCGCCCTTCCTGGTGCGCTTCGACGACGGTCACGAGACGCTCATCTTCCCCGGGACCGACACGGTCGTCGAACACCACGTCGCCTAGGTGGGCCACCGGCCGACGCGAGCCGGCCACCGATTCAGCGGTCATCGGCTGAGTTGCGCCGGCCCGCACTCCCACTGCTGGCCTCCTCGGCCGTCAGTGGCACGAGCTACTCATGCCCGCGAACGCCTGTCAACCCCTCCCCCTCGGATTGCGGGGGTGTCCGCGGGCACCGTATAAACAACAAGACGATCTTTCGAAATGAGGTGCGGGATGGCCGTTCAGACGGCGAGAGTGCCCCAGCGATTCAGCGGGCGACCGCGTTTCCAGCGACCCGGCGAGCAGCAGACGGGCACAGGACTGTGGGCTCTGCTCGAGGCCGGGCTGTGGGTCGGCAACGCGAACGGGACCTACATCGGGATGATCGAACGATCCCCGCACGGTTTCGTCGCCAGCGACGGACGCGGCAACTTCGCCGGGCATTTCGTGTCGCTCGACGAGGCGAAGGCTGCGCTCTCGACGGAGAGACTCAGCGCTGAGCCGCTGACCGCGTGAACGGCGCGAGCGGGCCGGCGCGCATGCCCGCGAGCAGCTACCGGCTGCAGCTCAGTGCCGCCTTCACGCTCGACGACGCCGCCGGAGTGCTTCCGTATCTGCAACGGCTCGGCGCGGACTGGGTCTACCTGTCGCCGCTCCTCGAGGCCGAGCCCGGCTCGGACCACGGCTACGACGTGGTCGACCCCAGTAGGGTCGATCCGGCCCGAGGGGGCGCCGAGGGTCTCGCGACGCTGGCCGGCGCCGCGCACGCGCTCGGCATGGGCGTGCTCGTCGACATCGTGCCCAACCATGTCGGCATCGCATCGCCTCGCGTGAACGCCTGGTGGTGGGACGTGCTCGCCCGCGGCCGCGCCTCCGAGTTCGCCGGCTTCTTCGACATCGACTGGGCGGCCGGGGCCGGCAGGGTCCGGATGCCCGTGCTCGGCGACGGCCCGGACGAACTTGACGCGCTCACCCTGCAAGACGGTGAGCTCGCCTATTACGATCAGCGCTTCCCGATCGCCGAGGGCACCGGCGGAGGGAGCGCCCGCGAGGTCCACGACCGGCAGCATTACGAGCTCGTCTCCTGGCGGCGCGCCGACCGCGACCTCAACTACCGGCGGTTCTTCGCGGTCAACACGCTGGCGGGCATCCGGGTCGAGGACGCCCGGGTGTTCGACGCCTCCCACGTCGAGATCGGCCGCTGGATCGTGGACGGACTGGTCGACGGCCTGCGCGTCGACCACCCCGACGGACTCGCCGACCCCGGCGCCTACCTGACGCGTCTCGACGAGCTGGCGGGCGGGCGGCCGATCTGGGTCGAGAAGATCCTCGAAGGCGACGAGCGGATGCCCGCCGAGTGGCCGATCGCCGGCACGACCGGTTACGAGGCTCTCGCCACTCTCGACCGGCTGTTCGTCGACCC
Source organism: Leifsonia sp. NPDC058248 (assembly GCF_042881905.1). Lineage (NCBI taxonomy): Bacteria > Bacillati > Actinomycetota > Actinomycetes > Micrococcales > Microbacteriaceae > Leifsonia > Leifsonia sp. NPDC058248. Next base: position 541,183 of record NZ_JBHVXB010000001.1, on the reverse strand, counting down.
GCGCGGCGAGGAGCCGCTGACAGCGCTGGCCGTAGAGCTGGACGAGAGGTTCGAGTCGGGCGACTGGGCCGAGCTGGTCAGACGCCGCAAGCGCGCGGTCGCCGACGGGATGCTCGACTCCGAGGTGCAGCGGCTGGTCCGCGAGCTCGGTGAACTCGGCGAGCCCGAGCCCGGCCCGGACGCCGTCGCCGACGCCATCGCCGAACTGGCCGCCGCTCTGCCGGTCTACCGCAGCTACCTCCCGTTCGGCCTCGCCTACCTCGAGCAGGCCGAAGCCGGGGCGATCGCGTCGCGCCCCGAGCTCGAACAGACGATCCGGAGGGTCGCCGCGCGACTCGCCGACCCGGCCGAGCCCGCAGCCCGGCGCTTCCAGCAGACCTCCGGGATGATCATGGCGAAAGGTGTCGAAGACAACGCCTTCTACCGCTACACCCGCCTGACGTCTCTCACCGAGGTCGGCGCCGACCCGGCCGAGTTCTCTGTCACGCCCGAGGAGTTCCACGAGCGCCAGTCCGACCGGATGCGGCGGCACCCGGCCGGCATGACCACCCTGAGCACGCACGACACCAAGCGCAGCGAGGACACCCGCGCCCGCATCTCCGTCCTCTCGGAGCTCCCCGAGCGGTGGGAGCGCTTCATCCTCGCCGTCCGGCCGCTCGTCTCGGTGGGCGACGGACCGCTCGAGAACCTGGTGTGGCAGGCAGTCGTCGGCTCGTGGCCCGCGTCGCAGGACCGGCTGCGCCACTACGCCCTCAAGGCCGCGCGGGAGGCCGGCGAGTCCACGTCGTGGACCGACGGCGACGAACGATTCGAGGCGGCACTCGCGCGTCTCGTCGACGCCGCGTTCGAGCATCCGGATGTCCGCCGCGAAGTCGAGGCCGTCGTCTACGAGATCGACGGCGCGGGCGAGTCGAACGGTCTCGGGCTCAAGCTCCTCCAGCTCCTGTCGCCCGGCACGCCGGATGTCTATCAGGGCACCGAGCGGTGGGATCGCTCGCTGGTCGACCCCGACAACCGCCGGCCGGTGCACTTCGCCGTCTCGGACGCTCTCCTCCGCCGCCTCGACGACGGCTGGAGGCCGGAACCGGACGCGTCGGACGCGGTCAAACTGCTCGTCACGTCGCGCGCGCTCCGCGTGAGGCGCGACCGGCCGGAACTGTTCACAGAGTACCGGCCGATCGTGGCGAGCGGACCGCGGGCCGAGCATCTGGTCGGGTTCAGCAGGGGCGGCGCGCTGGCGCTGGCCACCCGCCTCTCCGTCAGGCTGGCCGCGGCCGGCGGATGGGCGGACACGACCGTCGACCTCGGCGAGCGCCGCCTGCGCGACGAACTGACGGGCGACACGTTCAGCGGGGTCACCCTCCTCTCCGAACTGTTCGCGACGTACCCCGTCGCGCTCCTGGTGGTTCCGTGAACCGCCGTTTCCCGGTGTGGGCGCCGAAAGCCGACCACGTGTCGCTGGTGACCGTCTCGGGCGAGCGGCGCGAGCAGCACCCGCTGGAGCGGCACACCGGCGGATGGTGGGCCCTCGCTGCCGCACTCGAGGCGGAACCCGCACCCCTCGACTACGGCTACGTCGTCGATGGCGCGGGACCGCATCCGGACCCCCGTTCGCGGCGTCAGCCGCACGGCGTGCACGAACTGAGCCGCGAATTCGACCCGGCCGCGTTCGACTGGACCGACACGGACTGGAACGGCCGCGACCTGCTCGGCGCGGTGATCTACGAACTGCATGTCGGCACGTTCACGCCGGAGGGCACGCTCGATTCGGCGATCGGCCGGCTCGACCACCTGGTCGAGCTCGGTGTCGACGCCGTCGAACTGCTGCCGGTCAACGCCTTCAACGGCCCGCACGGCTGGGGCTACGACGGCGTGCTCTGGTATGCGGTGCACGAGCCGTACGGCGGGCCCGTCGCCTATCAGCGGTTCGCCGACGCCTGCCATGCGCGAGGGATCGCCGTGATCCAGGACGTGGTCTACAACCACCTGGGGCCGAGCGGCAACTACCTGCCGGTCTACGGCCCCTACCTGAGCGCGGCCGCCGGCCCCTGGGGCGATGCGCTCAACCTCGACGGGCCGCAGTCCGACGAGGTGCGCCGCTACATCGTCGACAACGCCGTCTACTGGATGCGCGACCTGCACGTCGACGGCCTGCGACTGGATGCGGTGCACGCGTTGCACGAGAGCCGGGCACTCCCCCTGCTCGAAGAGCTCGCGGCGCGCATCGACGCGCTGAGCGACGAGGTCGGGCGTCCGCTCACCCTGATCGCCGAGAGCGACCTCAACGACCCCCAGCTCATCCGGCCGCGCGTCGAACACGGCTACGGGCTGTCGGCGCAATGGAACGACGACGCTCACCACGCGCTCCATGCCAACCTCACCGGCGAGACGAACGGCTACTACACGGACTTCGACGGGCTCGCCTCCCTCGTGAAAGTCTTCGAGCGCGGCTACTTCCACGACGGCACCTGGTCGAGCTTCCGCGAGCGCCACCACGGTCGCCCCCTCGACGCCGGGACGCCGTTCACCCGGCTGGTGGCGTTCAGCCAGGACCACGACCAGATCGGCAACCGCGCGGCCGGCGACCGCCTCACGGCGACGCTCGACGACGAATCGCTCGCGGTCGCCGCGGCGCTCACACTGCTCGGGCCGTTCACGCCGATGCTGTTCATGGGCGAGGAATGGGGAGCGACGACCCCCTGGCAGTTCTTCAGCTCCCACCCCGAACCGGAACTCGGCGAGGCCACCGCCCGCGGCCGGATCGCCGAATTCGCGCGGATGGGCTGGGACCCGGCACAGGTGCCCGACCCGCAGGACCCGGCGACGTTCCAACGCTCCCACTTGGACTGGAGCGAGCTCGAGCATCCGGATCACGCGCGGCTGCTCGCGTTCTACCGGGAGCTCGCCGCCCTGCGCGCCACGGTGGACCCGCAGGCTCCGGCGACGGAGGTGTCGGCCGACCCGGCATCCGGGGTCTTCACGTTCAAGCGGGGAGACCTGCGCGTGGTCGCGGGCTTCGGCGAAGGACACCGCGAAGTGCGGGTGAGCGAGAAGCAGTTCTGCGTGGCGTTCGGGGCGTTCGGGTTCGAAGGCGGCACGCTGCTGCTCGACGGGCCCGGGGTCGCGGTGCTGCGGTGAGATTCGAGGAGGACGTAGTGATGACGGCAACGGTGCACCAGGCCGACGGGGAAGCCCCGACGGTGGAGAAGGTCTCGCCGCCGTGCTGAGCGACTCGAACTCGTTCCCATATCCGCTCGGCGTCAGCCTCATGGACGGCGGGGCCAACGTCGCCGTCTACAGCGAGCGCGCCGAGACCATCGAGGTCTCCGTGTTCGCCGACGACGGCTCGGAGACCCGCACCGAACTGATCAGCCGCACCGGCCATGTGTTCCACGGGCTCGTCGAGGGGATGCGCCCCGGCACCCGTTACGGGTTGCGGGTCCACGGTCCGTGGGCTCCGGATGCTGGGCTGCGGTTCAACGCGGCCAAGGTGCTGCTCGACCCGCACGCCACCGCGATCACCGGCGCCTACGACTGGGGACAGGCGGTCTTCGGCCACGACCTGGACGACCCGGCCGAGCTCGACACGACCGACGGCGCCGGGCACGTGATGCTCGGAGTCGTCACCGACCCCGACTCGTTCGACTGGGGCGACGACCGTCCGCCGCGCACCCGGCTGTCGGAGAGCATCCTCTACGAGACCCACGTGAAGGGCTTCACCATGCGGCATCCGGGGGTGCCTGAGGAGCTGCGCGGCACCTACGCCGGGCTCGCGCATCCGGCCGCCATCGAGAGCCTGACCTCGCTGGGCGTGACCGCGGTCGAACTCATGCCCGTTCACCAGTTCGCCCAGGATGCGCACCTCGAAGAGCAGGGGCTGCGCAACTACTGGGGCTACAACACCCTGGGTTTCTTCGCCCCGCACAACGAGTACTCGGCCGCCGGCGACCTCGGCGGACAGGTGGACGAGTTCAAGAACCTGGTCAAGTCGCTGCACGCGGCCGGCATCGAGGTCATCCTGGATGTGGTGTACAACCACACCGCCGAAGGCAACGACCTCGGGCCGACCCTGTCGCTGAAAGGCATCGACAACGAGTCGTACTACCGGCTGGTCGACGGCGACCTCGCCCACTACTTCGACACGACCGGCACCGGCAACAGCGTGAACGTCAGCCACCCGGCGGCCCTCGGGCTGATCATGGACTCGCTGCGCTACTGGGTGACCGAGATGCACGTGGACGGCTTCCGCTTCGACCTCGCGACCACCCTCACGCGTCAGGGCGGGGACGCCAGCCTGCACAGCGCGTTCCTCACGCTCATCCAGCAGGATCCGACGCTCGCCCCGGTGCACATGATCGCCGAACCGTGGGACACGGCCGGCTATCAGCTGGGCGGCTTCCCCGCCGACTGGTCGGAATGGAACGGCAAGTTCCGGGATGACGTGCGTGACTTCTGGCGCGGGACCGACGGGGTGCTCGCCACGCTCTCGCAGCGTGTGCTCGGCAGCCCGGACGTCTACGAGGACTCGCGCCGTTCGCCTCTGTCGAGCGTGAACTTCGTCACCGCCCACGACGGCTTCACGCTCGCCGACCTCACCAGCTACGACGAGAAGCACAACGAGGCCAACGGCGAAGGGAACGTCGACGGCGAGTCCGACAACCGCTCCAGCAACAACGGCGCCGAGGGCCCGACCGTCGACCCGGAGATCCTCGCCCGCCGCGCGCGGCAGCGCAAGAACCTCCTCGCGACGCTGCTGCTCTCGGCCGGTGTGCCGATGATCCTCGGCGGCGACGAGATCGGCCGCACGCAGCAGGGCAACAACAACGCCTACGCCCAGGACAACGAGATCTCGTGGTTCGACTGGGACGCCGCGGACACGGAGCTGCGGGAGTTCACGCAGGCGCTCATCCGGTTGCGCCTCGCCGAGCCCGCGCTGCGCCCGGACTGGTACCGCCGCTCGCCGGAGGTCGGCGGCCCGCTGACGGTGGACATCGTGCGCGCCGACGGTGCCGCGTTCGAAGACGCCGACTGGGACGACCCCGACGCGAAGGCGATCACCTTCGTGCTGATGCACGAGGGCACGGACTCGTTCGCACTGCTCCTCAACGCGGCCGGCAACGGGGTGGACTTCGCACTGCCCGCTGCGCCGGGCGGCGCGTGGACGCTGGAGCTGTCGAGCGACACCGAGCTGGTGCTCGGCGAAGCGGCCGCGCTGACGCTCGGGCCGTCGTCGTTCGCGTTGCTGCGGTCGTCGGTGGGGTGACCGTCGCGCTGCTGCGCTTCGATGTGGGGTGACGACGGCCGCGAGGGGCGGGGAGCGGCGGGTAGGGCATCCGGCGCTTGATATCGTCGGGTGTGCTCACCCCCGAAGCCGACATCCACGTCGACGCCGCCCTGGTCGCATCGCTGATCGAGGCGCAGCATCCGGACCTCGCCGGGCCGCTGGCACTGGTCGCGGACGGCTGGGACAACGTGATCTACCGCCTCGGAGGCGACCTCGCGGTCCGCATCCCCCGCCGTCAGGTCGCCGTGCAGCTGATCGTCAACGAGCAGACCTGGCTCCCGCGTCTGGCCCCTAGACTCCCTGTGGCCGTGCCGGTGCCGGTGCGGGTCGGGATGCCGAGTAGCGACTTCCCCTGGCCGTGGAGCATCGTCCGGTGGGTCGACGGCATCGACGGCGCCGACGTCTCCGGTGCCGAGCGCTCGCCCATCGCGGGGCCGCTCGCCGAATTCGTGGCCGCTCTGCACATCCCCGCACCGGCCGGCCAGGACGTCCCGCACAATCCGGTGCGTGGGGTGCCGCTGGCCACCCGGGACCGGGCGGTCCGCGAGCGGCTCGAACACCTCGCGGAACGGCACGACGTCGCTCCGCTGATCGCGACGTGGGAGCGCGCTCTCGCGACTCCGCCGTGGAGCGGGCCCGCGATCTGGCTGCACGGCGACCTCCACCCCGGCAATCTGATGCTCACCGCGGAATCGCCGCGTCAGCTCGCCGCGGTCATCGACTTCGGAGACCTGACCGCGGGCGACCCGGCCACCGACCTCGCCACGGCCTGGCTGACTTTCGAACCGGATGCGCGAGCGGTGTTCCGGGAGCGCCTCCAGCAGCTCTCCCCCGTCAACGACGACACGTGGCTCCGCGCCCACGGCTGGGCCGTCGCGATGGGGTCGGCCCTGGCCGCCCACTCCGACGACAACCCCCGGATGGCGTCCCTCGGGCGCCACGCGCTGGGGCAGCTATCCCTGCCCGCGTGATCACGCCGCGCCCAGCGCGCCCCATCGCGTCGCCGCCAAGGCGCGCCCGCTGAGTTGCCCCAAAGTGTCGTTATGAGCCCCGATTCCGGCGTTATAACGACACTTTGGGGCAACTCGGGGGCGGGGAGCGCCGGGAGGCTGTGGATAAGCAGTCCCGGAGCGCGGAAACGAACGCCTTGCGGGTCGGATCCTCACTCGGGAGCGCCGCGCTGTCCGCGAAGCGGTCCGCTTCACCCGATCGGAGCGCACGACCGACGGGCGCACACGCAGGAACGCCCTCCCCGGCAGGCGGGAAGGGCGTTCCGTGACGCGACAGGCGGTGCTTACGCGCCGAGCTGCGCGAGGTCGGTGATCAGCTGGTCGCCGGGAATGGCCGACACGAACTCGGCCTCGATCTCGGCACGGCCGAGCAGCTCGCTCATGCGGCGCTGACGCTGACGCGGGATGAGCGTGACCACGGTGCCCTGCTTGCCGGCGCGGCCCGTGCGGCCCGAGCGGTGCAGGTAGGTCTTGTACTCATCCGGGGCGTCGGCCTGGATGACCAGGTCGATGTCGTCCACGTGGATGCCGCGCGCGGCCACATCCGTCGCCACCAGCACGTTGACCCGGCCGCTGGTGAGCTGCGCGAGGTTGCGGGTGCGGCGGGACTGGTTGAGGTCGCCGTGCAGGCTGACAGCCGGGATGCCGGCGTCGTCGAGCTGGTCGGCGAGCATCTCGGCGAAGGCGCGGGTGCGGGCGAAGACCAGAGTCTTGCCTTCGCGGTCGGCGAGCTGCTCGATGATGGCGCCCTTGTCGCGGTGCTCCACCACGAGAACGCGGTGGTCGATGGTCGAGGACGCCTGGTCTTCGCCGGCGACCTCGTGCACGGACGGCTCCGGGAGGAACTCGTTGACGAGCTGTGCCACGCCCTTGTCGAGGGTCGCAGAGAACAGCAGCTTCTGGCCGCCCTCGGCGGTCTCGCGCAGGATGCGCTGCACCGGCTCGAGGAAGCCCAGGTCGCACATGTGGTCGGCCTCGTCGAGCACCGTGATGACGACCTCGCTGAGGTCGAGACGGCCCTGCTCGATGAGGTCTTCGATGCGGCCGGGGGTGCCCACCACGATGTCGACGCCGCGCTGCAGCGCGCCCACCTGGCGCTGCTGCGGAACGCCGCCGTAGATCTGGGTGGTGAAGAGGCCGACGCTGCGCGCGATCGGCTGCACCGTGCGGTCGATCTGCAGGGCGAGCTCACGTGTCGGGGCCAGGATGAGGGCGCGCGGCTTGCGGCCCATCTGGCGCTTTCCGCCCGACTTGCCCGACTCCGCCCAGAGCGTCATCAGACGCTCGACGAGCGGGGCGCCGAAGGCGATGGTCTTGCCGGAGCCCGTGCGTCCACGGCCGAGGACGTCCTTGCCGGCGAGCACGTCCGGGATGGTCGCGGCCTGGATCGGGAACGGCTTCGCGGCGCCGAGCTCGGCGAGCGCGCGCTCGATGTTCCCACCGATGCCGAGGTCGCCGAAGCTGACGCCGTCGACGTCCGCTGCCTGGATGGCGTCGGCCTCGAGACGCTCGAGCACGACGTCGTCGTGCGCGGTGAAGGCCGGCTTCTCGTCGCGCTTCGGGTAGAAGGAGGAGTCGCTGTCGCGACGCGGGGCGCGGTCGTTGCCGAAGTCGCGGCGCGGGGCGCGGTCGTTGCCGAAGTCGCGGCGCGGGGCGCGGTCACCGTCGAACGAACGACGGGGACGGTCGTTGTCATCGCGACGAGGGGCGCGGTCGCCGTCGAAGGAACGACGCGGACGGTCGTTGTCGTCACGACGCGGAGCGCGGTCACCGTCGAAGGAACGACGCGGACGGTCGTTGTCGAACTCACGGCGGGGCGCGCGGTCATCCCGACGCGGAGCGCGATCGCCGTCGAAGGAACGACGGGGGCGGTCGTTGTCATCGCGACGCGGTGCGCGGTCGCCATCGAACGAACGACGCGGACGGTCGCTTCCGGCGTCGCCGCGCGGGGCACGGTCACCGTCGAACGAACGACGCGGACGGTCGTTGTCGTCACGACGCGGCGCGCGGTCATCGAACGAACGACGCGGACGGTCGTTGTCGTACTCACGGCGGGGTGCGCGGTCGCCGCCGAAGTCGCGACGGGGCGCACGGTCGTCGCCGAAGCGGTTGCCGCGGTCTCCACGAGCGTCGCGGTCTCCACGAGCGTCACGGTCCGTGCGCTCACCGGTGCGGCCGGCGCGCTCGTCGTTGGCCTGCCAGGTGCGTCGGGCATCCTTGCCGCGGGGCTCCCAGTTCGGGCGCTCCTTGCGGCCGTTGGCGGCAGCGCCCGCGGGAGCGTCGGTACGGCTTCCGTACGTGGCGCGGCCACGGGCGGCACGCTCGTCGGCGTTCCAGCGCTGCTTCTTGGGGGCCTCTTCGACGGGTCGGTACCCGCGGTGCCCCTCGCTGCGGCTGCCTGCCTTCGGTCCACCTTTGCGGGCGCCGCCGGCGGCGTTGTTTCCATGCTTCTTGAATCCGGGCATGACTGTTTCTTCCTGGGTTGTTCTCGTGTGCATAACGGAGCGCGCGATGAGATCTCGCGCTTCGGGAGAACCCGGGCAGTCTTTGGCCGGGGCCGTTCACATACTTGTGATCATTCGCCCGCCGATTGGCGACGAAACCGGCCCACCTGACTTACAAACCCATCCGCACAGAAAAGCGCGGTGTCAAGAGCCGACTTACCTACATTACAGGATCGATGCTGGGAATGGTCGGAGACTTCTGATCGACGCGGCTATACGAGCGCACACCTGGGCACACCCGATCGCAGGGGGTATAAGAGAGGGATGACCACCACTCCCGACGCGATCGTCGTCGGCTCGGGCCCCAACGGGCTCGCCGCCGCCGTGACGCTGGCCCGCGCCGGACTCTCGGTGCACGTCTACGAGCGCAACACCACGGTCGGGGGTGGGATACGCACCGAGGCCCTGACGCTGCCGGGCTTCGCGCACGATGTCTGCTCAGCCGTGCATCCGCTCGCCTTCGCCTCCGGGTTCTTCCAGCGATTCCAACTCGATCGCCGCGTCGAGTTCGTCGTGCCGACCGCATCGTACGGGCATCCGCTCGACGGCGGCCGCGCCGCGATCGCCTACCGCGACATCGAGCGCACGGCCGAGGGGCTGGGAGCGGACGGGCCCGCCTGGCGCAGACTGCTCGGCCCGCTCGCCCGGCATGCGGACGAGGTGGCGCAGTTCACCGGATCGCAGCTGTTCCAGGTGCCGCGGCATCCGATGACGGCCGCCCGGTTCGGGCTGGCCGCGCTCAGCCAGGCCGGACCGTGGTGGGACGCCGGATTCCGCGGGGAGGAGGCGGGCGCCATGCTCACGGGCGTGTTCGCGCACTCGACGCTCGCGCTGCCGAGCCTGGCGGGCGCCGCCGCCGGCCTCACCCTCGCCACGTATGCGCACGCGCGCGGCTGGCCGATCCCGATCGGCGGCAGTCAGGCGATCGCGGATGCGATGGTCGCCGATCTCGAGGCCCACGGAGGCGAGGTGACCACCGGCGCCGACGTCGCGAGCCTCGGCGACCTGCCCGACTCGCGCGTCGTCCTCTTCGACACCGGCGCGGAGGCCGCCGCACGTCTCGGTGAGGACCGACTGCCGGCCGGCTACCTGCGCCGCATCGCCGCCTTCCGCACGGGCAACGGCGTCTCGAAGGTCGACTTCGCGCTGTCGGGTCCGGTGCCGTGGGCGAACCCGGAGCTCTACGAGACGGCGACCGTGCACCTCGGAGGCACCCGCGCAGCCATCGCCCGCTCCGAGCGCGACGTCGCCGCCGGCCGGCTCAGCGACGACCCGTACGTGCTGGTGTCGCAGCCGTCTCTGTTCGACCCCACGCGGGCCCCCGCCGGGCAGCACGTCCTCTGGGCGTACACCCACGTGCCTCGCGGATCGACGGTCGACCAGAAGGAGGCGATCATCCGGCAGATCGAGCGCTTCGCCCCCGGGTTCCGCGACCTCATCCTCGGCTCCGCCTCACGCACCGCCGCCCAGATGGAGCTCTACAACCCCAACTACGTCGGCGGCGACATCTCCGCCGGCGCCCCCACCCTGAAGCAGCTCATCGCCAGGCCGGTCGTCTCGACCGAGCCGTGGCGGATGCCCGGTCGCGGCCTCTACCTGGCCTCCGCCTCCGCTGTGCCCGGCCCCGGGGTTCACGGGCTCGCGGGCTACTACGCGGCGCGAAGCGCACTGCGACACGAGTTCGGGATGCGTGAGCTGCCCTCGCTCGCCGTGGATTCGGCGAACGTCCCTGCCGAGGTGCCGCCGCCCATCCCGCCGTTCCCGGGGCTGCCGGACGACCTCCACCTCCGTCCCCACGGATCGCCGGAGCAGTAGCCGTGTCCGTCACGACCCGCACACTCGACTGCACCCCCGACGAGCTGTTCGCCGTACTCGCCGACCCCTGGGTCTACCCGACCTGGGTGGTCGGCGCCTCCCGGATGCGCGGAGCCGATAACGCGTATCCGGCGCCCGGCGCCAAACTGCACCATTCCATCGGCGTCTGGCCGTTCGTGCTCGACGACGAGACGATCGTCGAGGTGTGGGCTCCGCCGCATCGCATGGTCCTCACGGCCAAGACCCGGCCTGCCGGCGAGGAGCGGGTGATCCTCGAGGTGAAGCCGCGGGGCGCCGGATGCGTCGTGCGGATGAAGGAGTACCCGGTGTCGGGGCCGGTGCGGCTGATACCGAAACCGATCGCGGATGCCCTCCTGCACATCCGGAACCTGGAGACCCTTCGCCGGCTGGAGTGGGTGGCGAGGGGTCGTGCAGGTCGGTAGCTCGGCGTACCCTCTACGCATGTGCCGGAACATCCACACCCTTCACAATTTCGAGCCGGCCGCGACCAGTGACGAAGTGCATGCCGCGGCCCTCCAGTACGTGCGCAAGATCAGCGGGACGAACAAGCCCTCCCACGCGAACGCGGAGGCCTTCGACCGGGCTGTCGCCGAGATCGCGCACCTCACCCAGCATCTCCTCGACGACCTGGTGACGGCTGCGCCGCCGAAGAACCGCGACGAGGAGGCCGCGAAGGCGAAGGCCCGCTCGGCTCGCCGCTTCGCCGCCGCCTGAGCGTCGGCGGCGCCGACCGGCGCCGAGCGGCGGGTAACGCACGTGTCTCGCGCGGTTTTGGGTGCGTTCGCCGCCCCTCGACAGTCCTGCCCGCGCCCGCGCCCCGAAACACGGCCGTTACGAGCATCCCGTAGCGTGGACGCATGCCGAGCACCCTGACCGTGACCGCCGAACCGCCGCGCACACCCGAGGTCGAGGCCCTGCTGAAGCTCGGCGACGAGTTCACCCTCGCGCTCTACCCGGCCGACAGCTGCTACCTGCTCGACGTGTCGGAGCTGGAGAGGCCCGGCGTCACCGTGTTCGTCGGCCGCGACGCGGAGGGACGCGCGCTCGGCATGGCCGCCCTCGTCGAGAAGGGCGACGGCACGGCCGAGCTCAAGCGGATGTTCGTGCACGAGGATGCCCGCGGCCGGGGTCTCGCGTCCGCACTGCTGGCGGCGATCGAGGAGGGTGCCGCCGAGTCCGCGGTGAGCACGCTGCAGCTCGAGACCGGCCCGCTGCAGCACGCCGCCATCGCGCTTTACGAACGACGCGGCTACCAGCGCATCCCGAACTTCGGCCCGTACGTCGGCGACCCGCACTCGATCTGCTACGCCAAGGCCATCGCCGGGACCGGCTCCTAGCGCGCCGCCCGCGCCTCCCACTAGCCTGACGCCAGAGCGTCGCGGTAGGGCGTCGCGGTAGGGCGTCGCACACGGGCATCGCGAAAGGGCGGACGATGACGCGGGAACCGACTGAGAGCACCGCGGGGGCGGGCGAACCGACGGGGCCCGACCCCAGCACGACGCCGGCCGACCCCACCACCACGACAGCAGCGCACCACACTTCGAAGGGCCGCGCCTGGCTGATCGCCGGTCTCACCGTGGCCGCGTCGCTCATCCTGATCGCCGGCGGATTCATCGCCGCGACCATCACCACCGTCGCCCTCAACGCCGGATCGCGCGCGGCCTGCAACGCCGCATCGGTCGCCGACCGGGTGCTGCCGACGATCGTCACGATCCTCGTCGCGTCCAGCGGCGGAAGCAGCAACGGCAGCGGCGAGATCATCACCAGCGACGGCTACATCCTCACGAACAACCATGTGATCTCGCCGGCGGCGTCGGGGGCCCGGCTCTCCGTGCGCTACAGCGACGGTCACGAGGCGCCTGCCCGGCTGATCGGCCGTGACCCGAAGACCGACCTCGCGGTGATCAAGGTCGAGAGCCCGGATGCTCTGCCGGTCGTCGACATCGGCGACTCCGGTTCCCTTTCCGTGGGTCAGCCTGTGGTCGCCCTGGGCGCGCCGCTGGGACTGTCCAGCACCGTGACCGCCGGCATCGTGAGCGCCCTCGGGCGTACCGTCCCGGTGCCGAGCGACGACGACCGCAACGCCATCCTGGTGGGCGCCATCCAGACCGACGCCTCGATCAACCCCGGCAACTCCGGCGGCGCCCTGGTGGACTGCAACGGCCGCCTGATCGGTGTGAACACGGCGATCGCGACCGTGCCGGGCAGCGGCGGGCAGGCCAGCACGGGCAGCGTCGGCATCGGGTTCGCGGTGCCGCAGTCTCTCGCTGTGCCTCTCGCGCACCAGCTGATCGAGCACGGAAAAGTCGCCTATCCGACGGCCGGGGTCGAGGTGATCCCGATCCCGCACGCGGTGGCGGTGCGCTACGGCGTCGCCGACGGACTGTTCGTGCAGGCGGTCGACCCCGGAGGGCCGGCGGCTCGGGCGGGCATCCGGGCCGGTGATGTGATCACGGGGCTGAACGGGCAGCGGGCGGTGAACCTGGACGTGCTGACGACGATCCAGCTGACCCATGAGGCGGGCGACACGATCACGGTCGACTATCTGCGGAACGGCCGGATGCACACCACGAAGGTGACGCTGGCAGAGCCGTAGGCGGGCAGGTCGACGGGCCGCGAGCGGCATGCCGGCAGGCGCCGACGGCGTTCAGCTGCCCCGGATGCGCCGCGACAGTTCCGCCGCCGCCTCGCCCACCCGCGCCGCGAGCGCCGGCCACTCGCTCGCCGGGAGGTTCTCCCTCGGGAAGGTGATCGCGATCCCGGCCGCCGGCCAGCCCGCGTGGTCGCGCACGGACACCGCGACCGACGCGAAACCGGGCGTGACCTCGCCGTCCTCGGTCGCGAATCCGGCTTGGCGTACGGCCGTGACGACGCCCTTCAGCTCGGCGTAGCTGTGGGGTCCGGCTCCCGTGCGGTCCTCGAACGCGTCGGCATCCGGGTACAGAGCCCGCAGCTGACCGGCAGGCAGCGTCGCGAGGAGTGCGCGGCCGCTCGCGGTGAGATGACTGGGCAGCCGCACCCCCACATCCGTCACGAGGCGGGGACGCCGGGGAGCGCGCTCTTCGACGATGTACACGACGTCGCGGCCGTGCAGCACGGCGACGTGGCCGGACTCTCCGATGGCGTCGACGAGCCCGGCGAGGATCGGCCGGCCGAGTCGGCTGAGGGGCTCCTGGCGCGAGAACGCCGAGCTGAGCTCGTACGATGCGACGCCCAGGCCGTACCGTTTCGCCTCCGGGAAGTGCAGCACGAAACCGTGATCCACGAGCACCGCGAGCAGGTGATAGACCGTGGACCGCGGCAGCTGGAGCGCGTGGGCGATCGCGGCTGCCGGCACGGGCCCCCGCTGCCCGGCGAGGTGCACCAGGATCCGCAGCGTGTTGTCCGCCGCCGGCACCTTGCTCATGCTGGCTCCTCCGCCATCGAGTCCGGAGTTGCTGGGTCGAAATCGGCCCGTTCGACCCAGCAACTCCGGACTCGATTGCGGGAGCCGCGGGAGCCGCGGGAGCCGCGGGAGCCGCGGGAGCCGCGGGAGCGGAACGCAGGGGCGCGTCTGGGATACCGGACGGGGATGAGTCTAGGGGAGGAGCGCGCGCGGGCGCGAGAGTGTGGGATGGGGTCATGCTCCTCACGAAGAACCGCGTCACCGTCGGCGCGCGACCGCTCACCGTCGCGGAAGTCGTCGCCGTCGCCCGCCACGACGCCCCGGTCGCCCTCGACCCCGCGTCGCTCGACGCCGTCGAAGCCTCCCGCGCCATCGTCGACGCACTCGCCGACGACGTCGAACCGCACTACGGCATCTCCACCGGATTCGGCGCACTCGCGACCACGTTCATCCCGGCCGACCGCCGCGCTCAGCTGCAGGCGAGCCTCGTGCGCTCGCATGCAGCAGGCAGCGGCCCCGAGGTCGAGCGCGAAGTCGTGCGCGCCCTCATGCTGCTCCGCCTCTCCACGCTGATGACCGGCCGCACCGGCGTGCAGCGCGCCACCGTCGAGACCTACGCGGCCATACTCAACGCCGGGATCACCCCCCTCGTGCGCGAGTACGGCTCGCTCGGATGCTCGGGCGACCTCGCCCCCCTCGCCCACTGCGCCCTCGTCGCGATGGGCGAAGGCCAGGCGCGGGTGGGCTCCGCCTCGGAGGGATCCGGAACGCTGACCGAGGCCGCCGAGGCACTCGCCGCTGCGGGCATCCGGCCCGTCGCGCTCGCCGAGAAGGAGGGTCTCGCCCTCATCAACGGCACCGACGGGATGCTCGGGATGCTCGCGCTCGCCACCCACGACCTCGCGGCCCTCCTCCGCACCGCCGACATCGCCGCCGCGATGAGCGTCGAAGCGCTGCTCGGCACCGATGCCGTGTTCGCGGACGACCTCCAGCGCCTCCGCCCCCAGCACGGTCAGGCTCTGGCCGCGGCCAACCTGCGCGCGCTGCTGCGCGGGTCGCCGATCGTGGCCAGCCACAAGGGCCCCGAGTGCACGCGCGTGCAGGACGCGTATTCGCTCCGCTGCGCGCCCCAGGTGCACGGCGCCGCCCGCGACACCCTCGGGCATGCCGAGCTCGTCGCCGATCGCGAACTCGCATCCGCCGTCGACAATCCCGTGCTCACCCTCGACGGCCGGGTCGAGTCGAACGGCAACTTCCACGGGGCGCCCGTCGCCTACGTGCTCGACTTCCTGGCGATCGCGGTCGCGGATGTCGCGAGCATGTCGGAGCGCCGCACCGATCGGTTCCTCGACCCCTCCCGCAATCAGGGCCTCACGCCGTTCCTCGCCCATGAGGTCGGGGTCGACTCCGGCCTGATGATCGCGCAGTACACGGCCGCCGGCATCGTCTCGGAGCTGAAGCGTCTCGCCGCTCCGGCATCCGTCGACTCGATCCCGTCGTCGGCGATGCAGGAGGACCACGTGTCGATGGGCTGGGCCGCCGCGCGCAAGCTGCGCCGGTCGCTCGACGGTCTCGGCCGGGTGCTCGCCATTGAGGTCATGACCGCCGCCCGCGGCGCCGAGCTGCGCGCTCCGCTGAAGCCGGGCGCCGCCACCGGCGCTGTGATCGCCGCCGTCCGCGAGGTCGCAGAGGGGCCCGGCCCCGATCGGTACCTCTCGCCCGAGATCGAGGCGGTCGTCGCCCTGGTCCAGTCGGGGCGCGTCCTCGCCGCCGCCGAGTCCGTCACGGGCGCCCTCGCCTGACCCCCCACACAATCGACTCCGGACTTGTTGGGTCGAACGCGACGATTTCGACCCAACAAGTCCGGACTCGATTACGGAACGCACGCACAACGAAGGAGAACCACATGGACGGAGCACGGGAGGTCCGCGCCGCGCGCGGAACCGAGCTGACCGCGAAGAGCTGGCAGACGGAGGCACCGCTCCGGATGCTCATGAACAACCTCGACCCCGATGTCGCCGAGCGTCCCGACGACCTGGTCGTCTACGGCGGAACCGGCCGCGCCGCTCGCAGCTGGGAGGCGTTCGACGCGATCGTGCGCACTCTGCGCGACCTCGAATCCGACGAGACCCTGCTGGTGCAGTCCGGCAAGCCCGTCGGCGTCTTCCGCACGCACGAGTGGGCGCCGCGGGTGCTCATCGCCAACTCGAACCTCGTGGGCGACTGGGCGACGTGGCCCGAGTTCCGCCGGCTCGAGGCTCTCGGGCTGACCATGTACGGGCAGATGACCGCGGGATCCTGGATCTACATCGGAACCCAGGGCATCCTCCAGGGCACCTACGAGACGTTCGCCGCGGTCGCCGCCAAGCGGTTCGGAGGAACCCTCGCCGGCACCCTCACCCTCACCGGCGGCGCCGGAGGCATGGGCGGCGCACAGCCGCTCGCCGTCACCATGAACGAGGGCGCGGTTCTCATCGTCGACGTCGACGAGACGCGCCTTCAGCGCCGCATCGACCACGGGTACCTGGACGAGCTGGCGACCGACCTCGACGACGCCGTCGAGCGCGTGCTCGCCGCCCGGACCGACCGCCGCGCCCTCTCGGTCGGCCTCGTCGGCAACGCGGCGACCGTGTTCCCCGAGCTGCTCGCCCGCGGCGTCCCCGTCGACATCGTGACCGACCAGACCAGCGCCCACGACCCGCTCAGCTACCTCCCCGAGGGCATCACGGTCGCAGAGTGGCACGACGCCGCGGCGGCCGACCCCGAAGGGTTTACCGACAAGGCCCGTGCCTCGATGGCGAAGCACGTCGAGGCGATGGTCGGGTTCCAGGATGCCGGAGCCGAGGTCTTCGACTACGGCAACTCGCTGCGCGCGGAAGCGAAGCTCGGAGGGTACGAGCGCGCCTTCGACTTCCCGGGGTTCGTCCCGGCGTACATCCGGCCCCTGTTCGCCGAAGGCAAGGGACCGTTCCGCTGGGCGGCGCTCTCGGGCGACCCCGCCGACATCGCCGCGACCGACCGCGCGATCCTGGAGCTGTTCCCCGACGACGAGCACCTGCGCCGCTGGATCACGCAGGCCGGCGAGAAGGTGCACTTCGAGGGCCTGCCCGCCCGCATCTGCTGGCTCGGCTACAAGGAGCGGCACCTCGCGGGCCTCAAGTTCAACGAGATGGTCGCCAGTGGCGAGCTCAGCGCGCCGGTCGTGATCGGCCGCGACCACCTGGACTCCGGCTCGGTGGCCTCGCCGTACCGCGAGACCGAGTCGATGGCCGACGGGTCGGACGCCATCGCCGACTGGCCGCTGCTCAACGCGCTGCTGAACACCGCATCCGGAGCCACCTGGGTGTCCATCCACCACGGCGGCGGGGTCGGCATCGGGCGATCCATCCACGCCGGCCAGGTCATCGTCGCCGACGGAACGCCGCTGGCCGCCGAGAAGATCGAGCGCGTGCTGATCAACGACCCCGGAACCGGCGTCATGCGCCACGTCGACGCCGGCTACGAGCGTGCGGCCGAGGTCGCCCGCGAGCGCGGCCTGCGCATCCCGATGCAGGAGGGCTGAGGATGCCCGCCCCGGCCACCCTCGTCACCGGCATCGGCCAGCTGGTCACCAACGACCCCGCGCGTCCCGATCTGCTGGGCCTGGTGACGGATGCCGCGCTCCTCGTGCGCGACGGAACGGTGCTCTGGTCGGGGCCGGCAGCCGAGCTGGTGACGGACCCGGCCGGCGTCGGCAGCGACATCGGCGAGACGATCGACCTCGGGGGCGCCGCCGTCATCCCCGGGTTCGTCGACTCCCACACGCACCTCGTCTTCGGCGGCGACCGTGCCGCCGAGTTCGAGGCCCGGATGTCCGGCCAGGCGTATTCCGCCGGCGGCATACGCAGTACGGTCCGTGCCACCCGCGCGGCGTCCGACGACGAACTGGCGGCGCGCCTCGATGCCTTCGTCGCCGAATTGCACGCCCAGGGGACGACGACGTTCGAGCTCAAGAGCGGCTACGGGCTCACCGTCGACGACGAAGCCCGCCTGCTCGCCCTCGCTGCGCGCGTCACGGACGAAACCACGTTTCTCGGCGCCCACGTCGTGCCGCCCGAGTTCGCCGACGATCCGGAGGGCTACGTCGACCTCGTCACCGGGCCGATGCTCGACGCCTGCGCACCGAACGCACGATGGATCGACGTGTTCTGCGAGACCGGCGCCTTCACGGTCGAGCAGTCCCGGCGCATACTCGAGGCGGGAGCGGCGCGCGGCCTGGGTGTCCGGCTGCACGCCAGCCAGCTCGGGCCGGGCGACGGAATCGCACTGGCGGTCGAGCTCGATGCCGCGAGCGTCGACCATTGCACCTACCTGACCGACGCCGATGTCGCCGCCCTGGCCGACTCGGACACCGTCGCCACGCTGCTGCCCGGCGTCGAGTTCTCCACCCGTCAGCCGTATCCGGATGCCCGCCGCCTCATCGACGCCGGCGTCACGGTCGCTCTGGCCAGCGACTGCAACCCGGGTTCGTCGTTCACCTCGTCGATGGCGTTCTGCATCGCCGTCGCCGTCCGCGACATGGGGATGACCCCCGCAGAGGCCGTGTGGGCTGCGACGGCCGGAGGGGCGGCCGCCCTGCGCCGCACCGACGTCGGGCACCTCGCCGCTGGTGCGCGGGCGGACTTCGTCGCGCTGCGCGTGCCCGGCTACGTGCACCTGGCCTATCGTCCGGGAGTGCCGCTCGTCGACTCCGTCTGGCGCGCGGGCTCGCGCGTCGCCTGACCGGCCGCCTTCCGGCCGTCAGCCGGTCGGGTCAGCGCGAGCCGAGCCCCGCCGCGACCTCGAGCACGAGGAGCGCCGCCAGGCGAACGGTTCGGCCGTCGGGAGCATCCGCCGTCGCGTCCACCTCGGCGATGTCGACCGATCGCACGCTCTCCCACGACCCCGCCACCCGTGCGGCCCGCCGGAGCTCCCACGCTGCGATGCCGCCCGGCACCGAGGCCGGGCATCCGGGAGCCACCGAGCGGTCGCACACGTCCACGTCGAGATCCACGTGCACCGGACCTCCGGCGGAGCCCGCGATGTCGAGCGCCTCGGCCATCACGTCGTCGATGGGCCTGCGGTGCAGCTCGTCGCGGTGGATGACCGTGATGCCGTAGTCCTCGGCGCGCGCCGCGTAGGCCGGTGAGTTCGCGAAGTCGGCGATCCCGACCTGCACGACGCGGCGGCCGTCGATGCCGGCCTCGATCAGACGCCGGACCGGCGAGCCGTTGGAGACGCCGTCGCGGAGGTCGTGGTGCGCATCGAGGGTCACGAGTCCGGCCGTGGCGAGGTCGTCGCCCCACGAGCCGAGCGCGGCGGGAACCGTGAGCGCGTTGTCGCCGCCCACCGCGACGGTCACGGATGCACGCGACACCGCATCCGCCATCGCCGCGATCGCCCGTCCCTCGCCCTCGGGGCCGTCGGGTTCGATCACATCGCCGGCGTCGGCGAACCCCAGATCGCCGAGCAGCCGCGGCGGGAGGCCGGGCGCGGACCGATCGGGCGACAGGAATGCCGCGTAGTAGCGCAGCGCTGCGCGGACGGCGGCCGGTGTCGCCCCCGCACCGCTGGCCGAGAGGGACGTGCGCCACGTCGGGATGCCGAGCAGGGCCAGGTCGATCCGCTCGTCGGCGTAGACGTCGTCCATCGACGGCCAGTCACCGCTGCGGGGCCAGAGCGGGTCGACGGAGAGGGGGCGTGTGCTCATATGCCGACGGTATCAACGCGCGCGGCGCCGGGGAACACCAGCAGGGCATCCCTGTCCGGGATCGCGGACGGCGACCGGCGCGGCCCTGGCGCCGAAGCGCGCCGGGCCGCCAGACCCCGGCCTCAGCTGCGCGCTTCGGCCACGACCTCGGGCTCCTCGGGACCGTGCGGTGCGCGCCCCGCCTTGGCTGCGCGCTTGGCCATCCGGCGCTCCCGGGCGCCCTCCACGAGGTTGTAGAGCGTCGGGAGCACGACGAGCGTGAGCACGGTCGACGAGATCAGGCCGCCGATCACCACGATCGCGAGCGGCTGCGAGATGAAGCCGCCGTGGCCGGTCAGGCCGATCGCCATCGGGAAGAGCGCCGCGATGGTCGCAAGCGCGGTCATCAGGATGGGGCGCAGACGACGTGAGGCACCGTGCGTGACCGCCTCGGTCACCGACATCCCCCTCGTGCGGTACTGGTTGACCAGGTCGATGAGCACGATCGCGTTGGTAACGACGATTCCGATGAGCATCAGCACGCCGATCAGCGACGCGACACCGAGCGGGATGCCCGAGATGATCTGCAGCAGGATGGCGCCGGTCGCGGCGAACGGCACCGAGACGAGCAGCAGGAGCGGTTGGCGAAGCGAGCGGAACGTCGCGACCATCACGATGTAGACGATCAGGATGGCCGCCAGCAGGGCCAGGCCGAGCTGCGAGAACGCGTCCGACTGGCTCGACGAGACCCCGCCGATCTTCGCCGTCGCGCCGGCCGGAAGATCGGCATTCTTGAGGGCCGTGGTGACGTCGGCGTTCGCGGTGCCGAGGTTGTCGGTGCCCGGGGTGGCCGTGACGGTCGCGGTTCGCAGGCCGCGCTGGGTGGTGACCGTCGCGGGGCCGTTCGTCTCGGTCACGCTCGCGAGCGTGCTGAGCGCCACCGGTCCGGCGGCCGTCGGTACGGGGAGCGCGGACAGGGCGGCCACAGTGGTGGGCGGGTTCTTGCTCTGGAGGTAGATCTTCAGCGAGCTGTTGTCGATCGCGATCGAGCCCGCCTGGGTCGGCTGCACGGCCTGCGACACGATGCCGCCGACGGCGACCTCGCTCAGGCCCACGGCCGCCGCCTTGCTCCGGTCGACGTTGACAGCGACGTAGGGCAGGGATGCGCTCAGGTTGTCGCTCGTCTGCTTGATCGAGTCGAGTTTCTTGACCTCCGCGACCACCGAGTCGGTGGCCTTCTGCAGGTCGGCGTTGCTGGTGGCCGTGATGTCGATGGCGATGTCGTTCGAGGCGCCGAACCCGCTGGAACTCGAGACCGTGATCTCGCCCTGGTCCTTGATCGCGCCGAGTTGGGACTCGACGGTGTTCTGGATCTTCTCCTGGTCGGCGTTCGGGTCGGTGGTCACCGAGAACGTGATCGCTCCGCCGCCACCGCTGAACGCGTCGCGCAGCGAACTGCCGCTCGAACCGATCGAGAGCTGAACCGTCTTGACGCCGTCGACGGCGAGCAGCTTCTGCTCCACGACCTTCGCGGCGGAGTCCTGCGCCTCCAGGCTGGTGCCCGGCGGGAGCGTCTGTGAGACGTTGAGCGTGTTCTGCCCGGTGGAGCCGAGGAAGTTCGTCTTCATCAGCGGGGTCAGCGCGAAGGTGCCGACGAGTACGACCACCGCGATCAGCACGGTCGCCACCGAGTGCTTGAGCGTCCAGTGGATGACCGGCAGGTAGCCCTTCTGCAGGCGCGACGGATGCTCGAGCTCGTCCTCGCCCGCGGCGGCCGCCTCCGCGATCGAGAGGTGCGACACGGCGGATTCCTCCTTGCCGCCGCCCTCGTGCTTGCGGGCCTTCGGAGGACGGAGGAACCAGTAGGCCAGCACGGGCACGATCGTCAGCGCGACGAGCAACGACGAGAGGAGCGCGATGGTCACCGTGAGGGCGAACGGACGGAAGAGTTCACCCGTGACATCACCCACGAACGCGAGCGGAAGGAACACGGCCACCGTCGTGATGGTCGAGGCGGTGATGGCTCCGGCGACCTCCCTCACGGCCTTCACGATGGTCGTGGCCCGGTCGACGCCGGCCACCAGTTGCCTCTTGATGTTCTCGATGACCACGATGGAGTCGTCGACCACACGGCCGATGGCGATGGTCAACGCGCCCAGCGTGATGATGTTGAGGGTGTATCCGGTGGCCTGCATCACGATGAACGTGATCAGCACGCTCGTCGGGATCGAGATCGCAGTGACCAAGGTCGCCCGGATCGAGAGCAGGAACACCAGGATCACGACGACGGCGAAGAAGAGGCCGAGCAGGCCCTCCTCGGTGAGGGAGTTGATCGACTGCGTGATGAACGGAGCCTGGTCGAACACGACGGTGATCGTCGCGCCGCTGCCGAGCTTGGTCTCGAGGTTCGGAATGAGGTCGTTCACGCCCTTCGACACCTCGACGGTGTTGGCGGACGGCAGCTTGGTGACGGCGATGGTGAGGGCGGGTTTGCCATCGACCCGGGAGATGGAGGTGGTCGGATCGCTCGTCTCCGCGACGGAGGCGACGGCGCCGATCGTCGTGGGCGTCGGCGGAGTCGCGGCGGCGGCTGCGGCACCGGCGGCAGCGCCTGCACCGCTCGCTGCGCCCGCGCCGCTCGCTGCGCCAGCGCCCGCGCGTGCCGCGGTGTTCGAGCCGATGAGCGGGAGCTTGGTGAGGTCGTCGATCGAGGTCAGCTGCGTGCCCGACTGGATCGACAGCGTCTTGCCGTCCTCAGTGATCGACCCGCCCGGCACAAGCACGCCGTTCTGCTGCAGGGCATCCTTGATCGACTGCGTCGTCAGACCGGCGGCCGCCAGCTTGGCGGGGTCGGGCACGATGGTGATGCGCTGGCCGACCTCGCCGACCAGCTGCGCGTCGTTGACGCCCTTCACGTCTTTGATGTCGGGCAGGACGAGCTTGGTGATGCTGTCGCCCAGAGTCTTCTGGTCTTGACTGCTGGTGACGGCGAGCTGGATGACCGGGAGGTCGTCGATGCTGCCCGAGATCACCTGCGGGTCGACACCGGACGGCAGAGTCGCCTTGATGCGGTTGATCGCCTGGTCGATCTTCTGCTCGGCCGTGGCCAGATCGGTGCCGTAGGTGAACTTCGCGGTGATGAGTGACTGGTTGGTGCTGCTGACCGCCGACGTGCTGTCGAGGTTCGGCACCCCCTGGATCGCCGTCTCGACCGGCGTGCTCACGTCGTTGTTCACCACTTCGGGCGAGGCGCCCGGGTATGAGGAGATGATCGCCAGCTGCGGGAACTGGATGGACGGGGCGAGCTCCTGCTTGAGGTTCGAGAGAGCCAGTCCGCCGAAGATGGCGGCGACGATCGTCACGAGCGCGATGAGTGCGCGGTTCTTCATGCTGAGAACGGCGAGAAAATGCACAGACGTACCCTTTGTGAAATCCGGATGCTTGGAGCGCGACCCCATCGCCGCCTCCGAAGTATCTCATTGCACCCTGTGCAAATTCCTCATGCCGTGGTACGACTTACCGCCTCTCCCGCCCCGCCCTGCTCGCACTCGATTGCCACTAGCTGCCGCCGACACGCCCGGGTTGACGACGTCTACTGGCAAACGACGACCACCCCCGCTGTCGGAGGACGTCGCCGACGATGTCGACCGTGCCGGGAGTCAGATCGTCGGCACCGAGCCGGAGGACGGTCTCGCCCATCCCCTGGAGCGCGATCGTGCGCTTGAGATCACGACGCCACTGCGTGCGCGCGGTGCGATGGTGGTCGCCCTCGTACTCGACGATCACCCGGAACTCGGGGAACCTCAGGTCGGGGCGCGCGACGAACCGCCCGTGCCGATCCCGGAGGTCGACGTTCACGTCGAGCCTCGGCAGCCCACCCTGCACGAACCTCACGCGCAGCTCGGACTCCTGCGGCGACTCCGACCGCTCGTGGAGGAGTCCTCCTGCGGCCAGCGCGACGGATGCACCGGGCCTGCCGCGCAGCCGCGCTGCCGCGCAGCTCAATTCGGCGACGGATGCACGCGGCCTTCGCCAGTGCACGATCGCGTCACCGACGGCCACCAGTTCCGCGACTGACAGGTGCGGCGCCAGGTCGCACCACGTGCGGGCGGGGCTCGTCACCCTGAACCCGGCCGACTCGACGACATCACCGTCGCGGAGCGCCGGCTGATGCCCGATGACGCCCCGGATCCTCGGCGTGCGGTTCGGACGAGGCACCGAGAGGTGGAGGACGTCGGGCCGAGACAGCCTGAGCGGGAGCGGAAGGCCGAGCAGGAGGGCGGCGGTCGTGTGGCTGAACGCTTCCGCCGGCGGCATCCGGGTGTTCAAGGCCGCGCAGCGCGAGAGGAGGGTGATCTCGGCATCCGACGGTTCGCGGACGCCCCGGAAGGGCGCCCGGAGGTCGCCGGCACGGAGGCGTCCCGGGCCGACGGACGCACGGAACGCTTCGCCGACGGCGAATGGGCGCGAGCGCAATGCCGGTGGGAGCGGTTGCGGCTGGTGCATCCACCGACTCTGCACCAGCCGGCCGGTGGCGTGCAGGCGTTATCCACAGAGTGCGGGTGTCGTTTGCCACTCGATGTCGTCAACCCGGGCGTGTTGGTAGCAGCTAGTGGCAAACGACGGCCGGATGGGGTGCGGGTCAGACGACGTCGGCGAGCGCTACGGGGTCGGGGTAGGGCACCGGGTCGTGCAGCGAGCTCGACCAGGCGCGCGCGAGGGCCGCGATCGCCCGGGCGGTCTCGTCTTCGCTGTAGGTGATCGGGATGCGCAGGAACCGTTCGAAGGCGCCGTCGAGGCCGAAGCGCGGACCGGCGGCCAGCAGCAGCCCGTAGTTGCGGGCGCCGAGCGCGAGCGCCGAACTGACCGGCGCCCCGATCCCGACCCAGGCCGCGAGGCCGCCGTGCAGGTCGGGGACGATCCAGTCCGGGAACGTCTCTGCGAGCATCCGGCGCACGGCGTCCCGCCCCGACCGCAGTTGTGCGCGGCGCTCCTCGATGATCTCGGGGAGGTGCGGAAGCATCCGGGCCACCACCAGCTGCTCGATCATCGGCGTGCCGAGATCGGTCGCCGGCTTGGCCGCGAGCAGCTTGCGGATGAGCGGCCGGTCTGCCCGGATCCAGCCGATCCGCAGGCCGCCCCAGAGGCTCTTCGACGCCGATCCGATGAGCAGGACGGGCGCGTCGCCCGCGTGCCGCGTGCCGTACGTCGCGATGGACGGATGCTCCCCGACCCGGTCGATGTCGAGGTCGGCGGTGGTCTCGTCGCCGACCACGATCGTCCCCTGCGCCGTCGCCGCCGACATGACTCGGGCGCGCGTCTCGGGCGACATGGACGCCCCGGTCGGGTTGTGGAAGTCAGGGATCAGGTACGCGAGCGCCGGGTTGGCGCGCCGGATCGTCTGCTCGATCGCCTCCACGTCCCAGCCGTCGGCCGCGCCGGTCGCGTCTGCCGGCACCCCGCCCGACCCACCGGGCACACGCACCGGATGCGCTCCCAGCCCGGCAGGCGGCGTCACCGTGATCGGCACCAGCCGCGCCCCGGCCAGCCGCAGCGACTCGGTCGCATGCGGATAGGTGGGCATCTCGATGAGCGCACGGTCGCCGCGTGCGAGGAGGGTGCGCGCGATGAGGGCGATGGCCTGCTGCGCGCCGACCGTCACGAGGATCTGGTCGGGATCCGTGGGCAGCCCGCGAGCGCGATACCGTTCGGCGATCGCCTCGCGGAGGTGCGGCAGGCCGACCGGATCGTAGCCGGAGCTCGGCAGGAAGTGCGGCAGCTCCTCTGCGGCGGCTCGGGCAGCTGCGGGCAGCGAGGACGCGGCGGGCAGCGCGGCCTTGGTGAAGTCGAGCATGCCGTCGCCGCCGATCGGTGCCGCTGCGACGAGCACGGGCCCGGGCAGTCGCGTCACGCTTCCCGAGCCCCGGATGCTGTCGACGAAGCCGGCCTCGCGCAGCTCACGGTAGGCGGCGGTGACGGTGGTGCGGCTCAGTTCGAGGCGACCGGCGAGGTCCCGCTCGGCGGGGAGCCGGGTGTCGATGGGGATGCGGCCGTCCAGGACGAGCAGCCGCACCCGGTCGGCGAGCGCCTGGTAGTGGGCTCCGTTCCCCTGCCACTCGCCGAGGAGCGTTTCGAGGGAACGTGCGGTCAGCTGAGCATCCGGCATAAGGCCACCTTAAGCAAATTGGCCTCTTGATAAAAGGCCAATCTCGAAATTGGATAGAACAGTGAACACCGGACTCCTCCTCACACGTCGCCTCGTGCAACTCCTCGTCGGTCTGTTCCTCTACGGAATCGCGATCGCGATGATGGTGCGAGCCGGCATCGGGGTGTCGCCCTGGGACGTTCTCGCGCAAGGCCTCTCGCTCAAGACGGGCCTGCCGTTCGGACTGATCACCAACCTCGTCGGGCTCGTCGTCCTGCTGTTCTGGATCCCGCTGCGGCAGCGACCGGGACTCGGGACGATCCTCAACGTGCTGCTGATCGGGCCGGCCGCGCAGCTCGGCCTCGGGATCATCCCGCAGCAGACGGAGCTCTGGGCGCAGGTGCTGCTGTTCTCCGGCGGACTTCTGCTACTCGCCGCGGCCACCGGCCTCTACATCGGCCCGCGGATGGGTCCCGGCCCGCGCGACGGGCTCATGACGGGGCTGCACGGGCGCACCGGATGGCCGATCTGGGGCGTCCGCACCGGCATCGAGGTGACCGTGCTGATCGTCGGCTGGCTGCTCGGCGGCAACGTCGGCGTCGGAACGCTCGCCTTCGCCCTGCTGATCGGGCCGCTGTGCACCCTGACTCTCCCGTTCTTCGAGATCCGGCTCCCGCGCGATGCAGCAAAGGATGCGACGGAGCGCGAACTGGAGGGCACGGCCGAGCAGTCGGCCGAGGCCGGCGACCGGGATGCGGCGCCCTTCGACGTGCGCGACGGCATCCTGCTCGAATCCGACTCGGCGTCCCGGATGCGCGCCGATCGTTTCGCACGCGGCAGCGTCATCCGGGAGCACCAGCCCGACCGCGTCCGCGGCGGGGACGCCCCCGGCGACGGCGAGATCGTGGCCCCGCGCCGGGCGGCCGCGACCATCGCGTCCTACTGGCTCGACGACCGTCTCACCGGCCACTTCCGCCGCGGCGGCCGGCCGCACCGCGCTCGCGCCTGAACCGTTCCCTCGGGGGTTCTCCCGCAAATCGTGTCCGGACTTGCTGGGCCGAATCGCGCGATTTCGACCCAGCAAGTCCGGACTCGATTGCGGGGGCGTCCCGCGGCGGGGGACGGTTAGAGGTTGCGGTCGGCGTAGGCGCGGAGCGCGTCGCGAACGAACTCGGCGCCGGCCTGGCCGCCGTAGTTCGCGCCGAACCGCGGGTCGGCCACGTACATCTCGCCGAGACCGACGAAGTACGCCTTCGTCGGACCGTTCCCGTCGCTGCCGGGAGTCCCGGGGATCGACGCGAGCCAATCGAAGTGGCGCTGGGCGAGCGCCTGCGCTTCGTCGCCGTCGGGTGCGACACCGCTGGTCGCCGCGGCGGTCCAGTCGGCCGCGAGCTGCTGCTGCAGCTGCTGCCATTCCTTCTTCTCCGCAGGCGTCTTGCTCCGCCACCAGGCGTCGCTCTTCGCGTACGCCTCCTTGCCCCAGCGCTCCTCGACCTCCTCCTTGTACTGGGTGTGGTCGAAACCGTCGAGCATGTCTTCTGCCATGATCTGTTCTCCTCCTTCCATTGCACTGATGGTCGACTCGACCGCAGCGATCTGCCGCGCCAGCCGTGCCCGCTCGTCGCGCAACCAGGTGAGGTGGTTTCGCAACGCGGGGGCCGCATCCGTCTGGTTCTGCAACACCTCGGCGATGGCCGGAAGGCCGAGCCCGAGGTCGCGGAGCAGCAGGATGCGCTGCAACCGCACCAGCGCGCCACGGTCGTAGTACCGGTAGCCGTTGGCTCCGATGCGACTGGGCGGGAGCAGGCCGATGTCGTCGTAGTGGCGCAGCGTCCGGCTGGTGGTTCCGGCCAGTCGCGCGATGTCCTGAATGGACCAGTCCATCGTCGGCCTCCTCTCGTGGGTTGTTCCTCCACGGTAAAGGTTGACGCAACGTCAAGGTCAAGCGCGAGTCTGTGGCTTTGCCCCATGCCCGGCCCCAGGCGCCATGCCCCAGGCGCAGTCGGAGCGCTCAGCGCTCAGAGCTCGGCGCTCGGCGGTCGGCGCTCAGCGCTTAGCTCGCGCAGGCACCTTCTTGGCGGGCGGAGTCGCCGGCTTCTCGACGGGCGGCACCACGGGCGGCTGACCGGCGGTCACCGGCGTCCCCGCCGAGGTCGGGGCGGCAGCCGCACCGCGCGAACCGTGTCCGTGACCCGTGCCATGTCCGGTCCCGTGCCCGGCGGTCTTCGACGCGGGCTCCAGCGGTCGCCGCGCGACAGGGCGCACCGGCTCACCGCGGCGGTCCTGACCGGGCAGCGGACGGGAGCGGCGCCCGTAGATGAGCGACGACGAGTCGAGCAGCCACGGCACCAGCGCCACGGTCACGCCGTGGCACAGCATGAGCTGCTGACGGATGCGGCGGGCGCGGTGGTTGTGCAGCAGCGCCTCCCACCAGTGGCCGACGATGTACTGCGGGAGGTACACGGTCACGACCTCGGCCCCGTGCTCCTCGCGCCGGTGCTTGAGGTACTTGATCAGCGGGTGGCCGAACTCACGGTAGGGCGACTCGATGATCGTGAGCGGCACGTGGATGTTCTGCTCGATCCACTGCTTCTGCAGGCGCTCCGTCGACTCCTCGTCGATGGCGACGTGCACGGCCTCGATCGAGTCGTGCCGCGCGGCGATCGCGTAGTCGAGCGCCTTGAGCGCCGGCTTCTGCATCTTGCCGACGAGCACGATCGCGTGGTCGCCGCGGCTTCCGAACGTGGTGACCGGGTCGACCTCGATCTCCTTCTCCACGTCGCGGTAGTAGCGGTTCACGCCGAGCATCAGCAGCCACAGGATGGGCATGAAGATGAACACCAGGTAGGCGCCGTGGGTGAACTTGGTGATGGTGACCACGATGAGCACCACCGCGGTGAGGAACGCACCGAAAGCGTTGATGCAGAGGCTCCGGATGATGCTGGAACGTTCCCCGTGAGCCACGGTCCCCGATCGCAGCAACGTGATCCAGTGCTTCACCATCCCGGACTGCCCCAGCGTGAACGACACGAACACGCCGATGATGTAGAGCTGGATGAGCTGGGTCAGGTTCGCTTGATACACGAGCAGCAGCGCGGTGGCGGCGAGCGCCAGCACGATCATCCCGTTCGAGTAGACCAGGCGGTCGCCGCGGGTGTTGAGCGACTTGGGCGCGTACGAGTCGCGGGCGAGCACCGAGCCGAGCAGCGGGAAGCCGTTGAACGCGGTGTTGGCGGCCAGCAGCAGCACGACGGCGGTCGCCGCCTGCACGACGAAGAAGAGGATGGAGTTGTTGCCGAACGTGGCCGCCGCGATCTGCGCGATGAGGCTGCGTTGCGGCGACGTGGCGCACTCAGCCCAGCCCTTCAGGTCGCACGGGTTCTCGGCGTAGTGCACGCCGCTGATGAGCGCCACCGCGGTGAGGCCGGCGAACAGGACGATGGCGATTCCGCCCATCAGGGCGAGCGTCCGTCGGGCGTTCTTGATCTTGGGGGTGCGGAAGGCGGGGACACCGTTGGCCACGGCTTCCACACCGGTCAGGGCGCTGCAGCCGCTCGAGAATGCGCGCAGCAGCAGCAGGATCATGGCCACCTGGCCGAGGTTCGCGGCCGTCACACCGTAGGCCGCAGACTCGGCGACCGGGGCATCGCCGAACGCCGTGCGGATGAGGGCGGTGACGATCATGAGGAAGATCGACCCGATGAAGATGTAGGTCGGGAGCGCGAAGGCTTTGCTCGACTCGCGGACACCGCGCAGGTTGACCGCGGCGATCAGGATGACGAAGAGCACGGCGAGTTCGACGCGCCATTCGCTGAGGAACGGCAGCGCCGAGATGATGTTGTCGACTCCGGATGCCACCGACACGGCGACGGTGAGCACGTAGTCGACGAGCAGTGCGGACGCGACGACGAGTCCCGCCTTCTCGCCCAGGTTCTTGTGGGCGACCTCGTAGTCGCCACCGCCCGACGGGTACGCCTTCACGAGCTGCCGGTACGACAGGACGACCGTGATGAGCAGCACGACGACGGCCGCAGCCACCCAGGGCGCGAACGTCAGAAAGGCCAACCCGCCGAGGAGCAGGATCATCAGGAGTTCCTGCGGAGCGTACGCCACAGACGAGAGGGCGTCGCTGGCGAAAATGGGTAGCGCAAGGTGCTTCGGGAGTAGCTGTCCCTCGAGTTTTTCACTCGGAAGCGGGTCGCCGATCAACCACCGCTTCGGGGATCTCCCCTCAGTTGTCACGAGGGTCGAGAATACTCGCTGCCAATCCACTGTCAAGTCGGCGCGTCGGCGGCCGTGAACGTTGCCGATCTCTAATAGATGGGGACTGCTCGTGGGCGCGGCGGATTTGCGCCGCCTACAGCGAAGGCGCGCCCGATCCTGAGAGTCGAACGCGCCTTTGCTGTGTGCGGCTGTGTCGCCGGTTTTGGGGGTTCTCGCCCCGCCTCACCGGCGGTTCAGCACCTCCAGAATGCTGGTGCGGACGCGAGCCAGCTCGAGCTTCAGCTGAGGGATCACATCGGCCGGCAGCGTGCCCCGTGCGGCCTGCGAACGCAGGTCGGTGCGCATCTGCTGACGGAACTCGTTGAGCACCGCCTCGGCCTCGCGTGTGGTGGCGTTCGCGGCCTGACGCGAGTCGCGGGACTCCTGATCGACGTCGACGCGGGGAGCGGCGCGCTTGGCGTCGCGCGCTGCCGAGGCGAGGTCGGCGCGCAGGCTCTTCATCGCCGCGTTGACTCCGGCCCGCACCTCGTCGGCGAGACGTCGCACCGAGTCGGTCACCTCGTCTTCGATCGCGTCGAGCTCGTGCTCGCGGTCGGCGAGCTCGGCCCGGCCGGCGTCGGTGATCGAGTAGACCGTCTTGCGGCCGTCCGTCGTCTTGGTGACGAGTCCTTCTTCTTCCAGTTTCGCCAGCCGCGGGTAGATCGTGCCCGCGCTCGGACTGTAGGTGCCGCCGAAGCGCTCGCTGAGCGCCTGGATGAGCTCGTACCCGTGTTTGGGCGACTCGTCGAGGAGGCTCAGCAGGTAGAGGCGCAGATTTCCGTGCGCGAAGACGGGGGTCATGCCGACGCCCCGTTCTCGCCGGCCGGAGCGCCGACCGTGCTGCGCAGGACGGACACGCCTCCGGAGACGGAATTGACGTTGATGTCCACCCACGACCCGTCGAGCGAGCCGGCGGTCGCGTTGTACGTTCGGCCGGGCATCCAGCTGATGAGTGCGTTGTCGAACTGGATCTTGCCCGACACGGTGTTCACGCGGAAGCGGGCGCCGAGCGCATCCGGAATCCGGATGGTGACGTCTCCCGAGACGGTGTTGGTCGAGATCTGGTCGGGCGTTCCGCTGATGTCGACCATCACGTCGCCCGAGACGCCGTCGACGGCGAACTTGGGGATCTGTCCCGTCGCCGTGACGTCGCCCGAGACCGTGTGGGCGGAGATGCGGCCGGTGTGGTCGCGCACCGAGAGCTCGCCGCTGACGCTGTTGAGCTCGAGGTCGCCGATGAGGCCGTCGATGACGAGGTCGCCCGAGACGGTGCTGAGTTTGGCGTCGGTGCGGAGGCCCGCGACGAGCGCGTCGGCCGACACGATGCCGAACTTGAGGGCAACGTCACGGGGGACCAGGACGCTCACGTCGGCCTTGGCGTTGCTGGCCATCGACTTGAACACCTCGATGAAGTTGTCCCAGCGAAGCTGCGGGTGGTCGATCTCGAGACGGTCGCCTTCGACGGTGATCTTGAGGTCACGACCGGTGACGGAGTGCACTTCCACCCGCGCGCCCGGCTCGTCGTGGCCGATCACGTCGATCTGCCCGCCGATGAACCCGACCTTGAGCGAGCGGACGAGCTCGACGTCGATGATCTTGGTCTCTCCCGGCTGGATCAGCCATTTGTCCTGTGCCATTTTGTTGCTCCTGGTTGCCTGTGCGGTGCCGCCTGGGGCGACCCTCGGTGATTCGCGATATATCGCGTTGTTGACAGGGTCACGATATATCGCGTTTGCGCCGAAATCAAGACCCGGATGCACATCCCGGGCCCTTGTCAGGGACGACTCAGGGTTCACCCCGAGAGGTCGCGGGGCCGAGGGAGACGTTACGCGCGCCCACGGCGCCGCGGTCGCTGGAGCCACGGCTGGAGCATCCGGGTGACGAACGGCAGCATGACGTACGTCATCGTCGGCGTCAGGCACAGCGTGGTCGCGAGCACCGTCGCGAGAGGCCAGAGCTGGTGCCAGCCGGGAACGAGGTAGACCGTGAGGTACGTGAACGCCAGCGACAGCGGGAAGAAGCCGAGCCAGATCGTGATGGCCTGCTTCCAGCGCGGGGGCGCCGCCGCGACGCCGGGCTGCGGCTGATCGAACCAGCCCTCGATGCCGGTGCGGCGCTCGACACGGGAGACCTCGACGAGCTCGCGGCCCTCGTACAGCCACTCCGCGCGATCGTCGGACCCCTCCCACGCGTCGAGCGTGCCGGCGTCGGCGAAGCGGTAGAGCATGTGCCACTCGTCGGAGTCGTGGTGGGCGCGGACCCAGCCGGACCCGAGGAACCCCTCGTGCTCGTTGGCGAGGTTCACGCCGGACTGGACCCAGCGGGTGACCTCGGGAAGACGCGAATGGTCGACGCGACGGGTGATGGAAACGGTGACGGGGAGGCGCTGCGCTTGTGGCGCGTCCTCGAGAGTCTCTTGTGGAGGCATGCCTCCAGTGTCGCCGATCTTCGTTTCACGCAGGTTTCAGCGACCTGAGGCGAGCACGGACGGCCCGTCGCGGACCACCAGGCGGGGCGCGACCAGGCGGTGCCGCGGGTCCGCGATGGACGCGTTGCGGTCCACCTTGCCGCCGTGCGCGCCGGTGAGCAGCTCGAGAACCCCGGCGGCCACCTCGTCGAGCGGCTGCTCGACACTGGAGAAGCCGATCGAGGCGGCGACCGGGGTGTTGTCGTAGCCGATCACCGGGATGCGGCCGCCGGTCGCCATGAGGGCGCCGAGGGCCAGCGAGTCGCTCGTGCAGACCAGCGCGTCGATCGTCCCGGGGGCCTTCTCGAGGCGGCGCATCGCATCGGCGCCGAAATTCACGCCGTCTTCGGCCGACACCTCGAGGGTCGCCAGGGTGGCATCGTCGAGGCCGCTCCCCTCGCGCATGGCCTCCAGCCATCCGCGACGGCGGTCGTCGCCGGTGCCCGATCCGGCCGGCCAGCCCAGGAAGCCGATGCGTCGGGCGCCGGTGCCGAGGAGATGCGTGGTCGCCTCGCGCAGGCCGTGGCAGCCGTCGACGTCCACCCAGAGGTGCTGGGGGTCGGCCATGTCGTCGATGCCCCACGGGCGCCCGAAGGTCACGAACGACTGACCGTGGTCGATGAGCCACTCCGTGCGCGGGTCGCCGTGGAAGGTGGAGGTGAGCACGAACGCATCGACGTCGGCGCCGTCGCTGAGCCGGCGGAACTGGGCGATCTCATCTTCGGGTCCGCTGGCGGTGAAGAGGAGCATCCGGAGGTTCTTGCGGTCGGCCTGCTCGGTGAGGGCATGAAGAAAGCGGTCCAGGATGCTCCCGGAGATGCCGTCGGTGGTGATCGGGTCGAGCCGGATGCCGATGGTGGAGCTCT
The DNA here is from genome assembly GCF_042881905.1 of Leifsonia sp. NPDC058248. Lineage (NCBI taxonomy): Bacteria > Bacillati > Actinomycetota > Actinomycetes > Micrococcales > Microbacteriaceae > Leifsonia > Leifsonia sp. NPDC058248. Next base: position 507,716 of record NZ_JBHVXB010000001.1, on the reverse strand, counting down.
TCTGCGTGCGCAGGCGGCGGGCGGAGGCGTGGGGACGGTAACCCAGGTCGGTGATCGCGTCTTCGACGCGCTTGCGGGTCTCTGGGCGCACCACGCCGGGAGAGTTGAGCACGTTGGAGACCGTCTGGCGCGAGACTCCGGCGGCGATGGCGACGTCGCTCACGGTGGGCTGGGCTCCCATCGCGCCTCCTCTCGTGCTCGCTTGGATCGTTCAAAGCTGAGTAAGACGATACAGCCCACCGGCTTGACACGTCCCGAACGTCGTGTCTATGGTGACAACGCTCCAATTTGATCGTTCAAAGTCTAACGTGGCATTACGGGATTTGAACGATCAAACCAGTTCCGCGACCAGAGGAGGTCTGATGCACGCCACGCGCGCCGCGTCCCTCCCCGCCCGGCATCCGTCGCGTGCGAGCAGCCCCTCCGAGCGGCTCCCCCACAGTTCAGCCGACGGCGAGTTCTCCACGACTTCTGCGACCCATCCCCTCGTGCGCCCGTCGACCGGGCACACTCACACCAAGGAGAAGACAACAATGCAACGAAGCACACATCGCTGGTTCGCGGGCGGCGCCGTCGCCGTCGCCGCTGCGCTGGCACTCACCGCCTGCGGCTCCGGCTTCAGCGGCTCCAGCTCGAGCGACTCGAGCAGCAAGCTCACCTCGTCGAGCAAGCCCCTCACGGTCATGATCGGCTCCAGTGGCGACGCCGAGACCGCGGCGGTCAAGTCGGCCGTCTCCGACTGGTCGTCGAGCTCGGGCACCAAGGCGTCGGTCGTCGCGGCCAGCGACCTCAACCAGCAGCTCGCGCAGGGCTTCGCCGCCAAGAAGCCGGCCGACGTGTTCTACCTGTCGACGGATGCTCTTGCCGGCTACGCCTCGAACGGCTCGCTCCTCGCCTACGGTGACCAGCTCTCCAACAAAAGCGACTTCTACCCGAGCCTGGTCAAGTCGTTCACCTACAACAACAAGTTCTACTGCGCGCCCAAAGACTTCTCGACGCTGCAGCTGATCATCAACACCGACATGTGGAAGGCCGCGGGCCTCACCGACTCCGACCTGCCCACGACCTGGGACCAGCTCGACGCCGTGTCGAAGAAGCTCACCACCGGCGGCCACGTGGGCCTCGGCATCTCCGGTGAGTACGCCCGCATCGGCGCGTTCATGACGCAGGCCGGCGGCAACCTCATGAACGACGACAGCACCAAGGCCACGGCGAACAGCGACGCCAACGTCAAGGCGCTCGAGCAGGTCAAGAAGATGCTCAACGGGGGCGAGCTCAAGTACGCCAAAGACCTCGGCGCCGGCTGGGGCGGCGAGGCGTTCGGCAAGGGCCTGGCCGCGATGACCATCGAGGGCAACTGGATCACGGGCGCCATGCAGGCCGACTACCCGAACATCAAGTACAAGGTGGCCGAGCTTCCCGCCGGCAGCGCGGGCAACGGCACCCTGCAGTTCACCAACTGCTGGGGCATCGCCGCCGACAGCCCCAACCAGGCCGCCGCGCTCAAGCTCGTCGAGAAGCTGACCAGCAAAGACGACCAGCTCGCCTTCTCCAAGGCGTTCGGCCCCATGCCGTCGATCAAGTCGGCCGCCGACGAGTGGAAGTCGGCCAACCCGGCCCTCGTCCCGTTCCTGACGGCCGCCGACTACGCCAAGGGCGTCCCGACCGCCAAGGGCTCGGCCGACGTCGTGACCGACCTCAACAGCAAGCTCGAGACGCTGAAGACCGGCGATCCCAAGACGATCCTCGACGCCACGCAGAAGAACCTCGAAGCGCTGCTCAAGTAAGAAACAGGTCACAACAACCATGTCGCAAACCACGAGTCGGTCTCGTCGCTCCGGAATCCGGCGCGGCGAGGCCGCCTCGGGGTGGTTGTTCACCGCCCCGGTCATCATCCTGCTCGGCGTCTTCCTCGTCATCCCGGTGCTCATGGCACTCTGGGTGAGCTTCTCCGACTGGGGTGGCCGCGGCAGCCCCTTCTCGTCCGGCGTGAACTTCGTCGGCTTCAAGAACTACCAGGTACTCCTCACGGGCGGCGGCCTCGCGGAGCAGGACTTCGGGATGTCGCTCAAGAACAACGCCTGGTACGTCGTTCTCGTCGTCCCGATCCAGACCGCCGTCTCGCTCGGGCTGGCCGTCCTGGTCAACCGGGCCATCCTGCGCGGTCGCGGCTTCTTCCGCACCGCCTTCTACTTCCCGTCGGTCACCAGCTCGGTAGCCATCACGGTGCTCTGGCTCTTCCTGTTCAGCACCTCCGGCGCCGTCAACAAGGTCCTCTCCTGGTTCGGCATCAACGGCCCGAACTGGTTCAACGACCCGAGCGGCATCTTCCACTTCGGCATCCAGCAGGGCCCCCCGGTGCTCACCGGCAACACACTGCTCGGCGTCTCCTGGTGGGACTGGGTGGGCGGCCCCTCGGTGGCCATGACCGCGTTCGTCATCATGGCCGTCTTCACGACCAGCGGCACGTTCATGCTGCTCTTCATCGCGGCGCTGCAGAACCTCAGCGGCGACATCACCGAGGCGGCGATGATGGACGGCGCCAACGGCTGGCAGCGCTTCTGGCGCATCACGCTCCCCCAGCTGCGCCCCACCCTCTTCACGGTGCTGACCCTCGGACTCATCGGCTGCTGGCAGGTCTTCGACCAGATCTACACCGGGACGAAAGGCGCCCCGGGCAAGACGACGCTGACCCCCGCCTACCTCTCGTACAAGAGCTCGTTCATCGATCAGAACTGGGGCCAGGGCGCCGCCATCGCGTTCATCCTGTTCGTGATCATCGTGCTGTTCACCATCTTCCAGCGCTGGATCCTCCGTGAGCGCTCGGTCTCCAAGCGGCGGATGCGCCGCTACGAGGTGCCGCCCGGAGGGGGCGCGAACGCAAACGGCAACAGCGGCCTGACGCCCGCGACCGCGGTCGCCTCGACCGGATCGCTCGACGGACGGGGGACGAACTGATGTCGATCGCCACCAAGCCCGACGCGGGACTCATCTCCCCCGCCTCCGAACTGCTGCACGGCAGCGGCAAGCGCACCCGCCACCGCTCGACGGGCGCCGTCGTCGCCACCTCGATCACGTACGCGATCCTGGTGGTGCTCGCCGTGATCTACATCATGCCGTTCCTCATGCAGGTGGGCACCTCCTTCAAGACCGATGCGGATGCGACGGCCAACCCCGTCTCGCTCATCCCGCAGACCTGGACCACGGCCGCGTACAAGACGCTGTTCGTCAACTCCGACTTCCCGACCTGGCTGAAGAACTCGGTGATCGTCACGATCTTCGTGACGCTCGGCCGCGTGTTCTTCAACTCGCTGGCCGGCTACGCCCTGGCCCGGTTGCACTTCCGCGGCCGCGGGGTGATCTTCGCCTCTCTCGTCGCCGTGATGGCCGTGCCGATCGTCGTGCTGCTCATCCCCAAGTTCCTGGTGATCAACCAGCTCGGCATCTACGACTCCTACGCGGGAATGATCGTCCCGCTGCTCACCGATGCCGCCGGCGTCTTCATCATGAAGAACTTCTTCGAGTCGATCCCGGCGAGCGTCGAGGAGCAGGCGCGCATCGACGGCGCCGGAACCTTCCGCGTGTTCTGGTCGATTGTCCTGCCGATGGCCCGTCCGGCCCTGATCACCATCATCATCCTGTCCTTCCAAGGGTCGTGGAACGAACTCGCGCACTTCATCGTCTCGACGCAGGATCCGGCGCTCACCACCCTCACCAAGGGCGTCGCCGCCCTCGCCAGCGGACAGCTGAGCCAGGGAAGCCAGTTCCCGATCAAGCTGGCGGCCGCAGCCCTCATGACCATCCCGGTGGCCGTGCTGTTCTTCATCTTCCAGCGGCGCATCATGAACTCCAGCGAGGGGGCGGTGAAGGAATGACGGCCGCGCACCCCACGATCGTGGCCACCTGCGGCGGCCTCGTTCCGGGCACGTGGACCGACGCAATGTACGGCCCGCTGCTGACCCACGCGATCGAACTGGCCCGCGTCGACGGCCGCGCTCCGCGCGTCGCCCACCTCAACACCGCAGGCGGCGACCAGCGCTCGGTCGAAGGCGCCGAACTCGAAGCCGCGCGGGTCGCGGGCGTGGAAGCGAGCCACATCCGGTTCTTCCCGCACCCCAACATCGAGAACCTGCGCGAGCACGTGCTCAGCCGCGACGTCATCTGGGTCAGCGGAGGAAGCCTCGTCAACCTGCTCGCCGTGTGGCGGGCTCACGGACTCGACACGATCCTCGAGGAAGCCTGGCGGTCCGGCGTCGTGCTCGCCGGCGGCTCCGCCGGAGCCCTGTGCTGGCACAGCGGGGGCACAACCGCGTCGTTCGGGCCCCAGATCAGCGCGGTCGCCGACGGCCTCCGCCTGCTGCCCGGCTCGCTCGGCGTCCACTACGACTCGGACCCGAACCGCCGCATCGTCCATCAGGCGGCCGTCGCCGCCGGCACGATCCCGCCCGGACATGCGCTCGACGAAGGGGTCGGGCTGGTCTACGAAGGCACGCGACTTGTCGATGTGATCGCCGAGCAGGCCGGGCGTCACGCCTGGCGCGTCGACGCGGTCGACGGACGGGCGGTCGAGACGCGCGTCGTCCCGCGTGTGCTCGGCGCCGCATCCGCACCCACCACCGAACACCCCATTCTCGAGGAGGCGTGAACGCCACGATGACCACCCCGCTCCAACCTTTACTGCACGACAGCGTGGTGGTGCTCACCGCTCCCAGCCAGGCCTGGTCGACGGCGGACGGCACCGTGGACGGATGCGGCATCCACGGCTTCTACCACTCCGATGTGCGCGTGCTCGGCGAGATCGCCCTCACGGTCGGCGGATCGCTGCCGGAGCACATCGCCACGGCGACCCCCGACGCCGCCACCGCGGTGTTCACCTCGCTCTCTCGCGGGGTCGACGACGCCACGGCCGACCCGCGCGTGCGCATCGACCGGGTGCGCGAAGTGCACGCGGGCTCGCTGGTCGAGACGATCACGGTGCGCAATGCGCTCGGCACGAGCATCCGGCCCCGCGTCGATGTGTCGGTGCGCGCCGACTTCAGCCCGATGCAGAAGATCAAGGCCGGGCTCACCGGCAGCGAGCATCCGGTCGCGACACTCGCCACCACCGACGGCGTCACGTTCACCTCGGGCGTCGTCACGGCCGCACTCAGCGCCGGCGACGCGGAGGTTGTTGTCGGCGACGACACGGCGACACTGTCGTGGGCGCCGGAGATCCCCGCCCACTCGGCCGTCACGCTCGGCTGGCGCATCGACGTCGAAGACCCGTCCGCCGTCGTCGCCGGCGCTGCACCCTCGCCCGCGTGGGATGCGGTCACCGCGTCCACCGGAGACTCCCGGCTCGCCGCCTGGCTGCGTCAGGCGCTGGGCGACCTGCAGGGGCTCCGCATGTCGACCACCGCTCGCCCCGACGAGGTCTTCCTCGCCGCAGGAGCCCCCTGGTTCTTCACGCTCTTCGGCCGTGACTCGATCTGGGCTGCCCGTATGCTGCTCCCGCTCGGCACCGACATCGCGGCCTCCACGCTGCGCATCCTGGCCGAGCTTCAAGGCACCCGGGTGGTGAACGAGACCGCCGAACAGCCCGGCAAGATCATGCACGAACTCCGACCGGCGGCACTGACCCTACCGGGTGAGGGCGTCGTACTGCCTCCGCTCTACTACGGGACCGTCGATGCGACCGCCCTCTGGGTCATGCTGCTGCACGACGCGTGGAAGTGGGGCATGCCCTCCGCCGAGGTCGAGGCGCTCCTCCCCAACCTCGAGGCGGCACTCGCCTGGATGCGCGATTACGGCGACAGCGACGGAGACGGCTTCCTCGAATACGTCGACACGACGGGCCACGGCCTGGCGAACCAGGGCTGGAAGGACTCGGGTGACTCGATCCAGTGGCGCGACGGCGCCCTCGCCGAGGGCCCGATCGCGCTCTGCGAGGTGCAGGCTTATGCGTACGAGGCCGCCGTCGGCGGAGCCGAGCTGCTCGAAGCGTTCGGGCGCCCCGGTGCCGACGAATGGCGCGACTGGGCAGCAGCGATGAAGGAGCGGTTCGCCGCCTCGTTCTGGATCGACGACCCAGCGGGCGCCTACCCGGCCATCGCCCTCGACGCCTCGAAGCGCAAGGTCGACACGGTCACCAGCAACATCGGGCACCTGCTCGGCACCGGCATCCTCGACGCCGAGCACGCCGCCCTGGTCGCTCGGCGCCTCGTCTCCCCCGCACTGAACTCCGGCTACGGGCTGCGCACGATGTCGAGCGACTCGGACGGCTTCTGGCCGCTCAGCTATCACGGCGGCTCGGTGTGGGCCCACGACACCGCCATCGCCATCGCAGGCCTCGCCCGTGACGGCTTCGGCGCCGAGGCGGAGCTGCTCGCCGACGGACTGCTGCGCGCTGCCGAAGGCTTCGGCTACCGGATGCCCGAGCTGCACTCCGGCGACTCGTCGGCTGACGCCGCGTCGCCCATCCCGTACCCGGCCGCCTGCCGTCCGCAGGCCTGGTCGGCCGCGGCCGCCGTCGCCGTGCTCACCGCCCGCCTCGGCCTCGCCGGCGACGCCCGAACCGGCACGCTCACGATCGACCCGATCCCCGGCGTCGGCACGATGGACGTGACAGGTCTGCGCTTCGACGGCGCCCCGCTGGACATCGCGGTCGACCAAGACGGCAGGGTCACGCGCGGCTGACGCCGGCGGGCCGGCAGCCGTCATTTGCCATTACATGTCCCCAAAACTCCCGCGGTGACAGCATCTACTGGCAAACGACGACCGACGGGCCGATAGGCGCGGGAGCGGCGAGGGCACCCGAGCGCGGCGCGGCACACGAACGGCTAGAGCTGCGCCATGATCTGGCGCGCGATGACACGGCCGGCGCGATTCGCGCCGATCGTGCTCGCCTGCGGCCCATAGCCGGCGAGGAATATGCGGGGGTCCTGCCAGGATGCGCCGGATGCGACCGTGAGGCCCCCCGACTTCTCCCGCAACTTCAGCGGGGCGAGGTGCCGGAGCTCCGGACGGAAACCGGTGGCCCAGATGATCGCATCCGTGCGGGTGAACGAGCCGTCCGGCCAGCGGACCCCGTTCTCTTCGATGGCCGAGAACATCGGGCGCTCCACCAGGATTCCGCGATCGATCCCGGCGGCGATGCGCCGGGTCTTCGGCACGCCGGTGCCGCTGACGATGCTCGGCAGGGCGGCGCCGGCGCGCGCCGCGGCGTCCTGGGCGGCGACGGCTGCGACTCCGCCCTCGATGGTCAGCTCCGACTCGTCTTTGAACTCCACCGGGCGTCGCGCGACCCACGTGACCTGTGCCGCCACGTTCTCCAGTTCGAGCAGGAACCCGATGGCGGAGGTGCCGCCGCCGACCACGATCACCGACTGGCCGGCGAAGTCCTCCGCGTCCAGGTACGACGAGGTGTGCACATGCCGTCCGGCGAATGTGTTCATGCCCGGGTAGTACGGGACGAAGGGCGCACCCCAGGTGCCGGACGCGTTGACGAGCATCCGGGTGGCCGTCTCGCCGCGGGAGTGCTGCACGATGAGGTCGGCCCCACGGTCGAACACGCTCTCCACCGTCACCGGCCGCTGCACGTCGAGACCGAAATGCTCCTCGTAGCGCCGGTAGTAGCCGGCCACGATGTCTTTGGCCGGCAGCGACCGGTCGGCCGTGTCGAAACTGATGCCGAGCTCCGCCATTCCGGGCAGATCGTTGACGTGGTGGGCGCTTCCGAGCTTGAGAGCGTCCCAGCGATGCTGCCACGCGCCGCCCGTCGAAGGACCCCGGTCGTAGACGATGAAATCGGTTCCCGGAGTGAGCTCGAAACGCCGAAGATAGTACGCGACGGCAAGGCCCGCCTGGCCCGCTCCGACAATCACCACCTGGGTGTCTGTCCTCGTCGTGGTCACGCGTTCATCCCATCACTTCTCGCTGTGCGTGAACCCGGGGTTCCCCAGGTACCACATGCTAAACTAACCGCTAGTTTTCATTGTTCCTGTTCGGATTCCCGGGTGGCTCATTCCCCACCCGGCCTGGCACCGTAAGGGGGTCACGCATGGGGCGCGGCCGTCAAAAGGCAAAGCACACCAAAATTGCGCGCGAGCTGAAGTCGTTCAGCCCTGACGTGAACTACGACGCGCTCGAACGTGAGCTGACCGGACACTCACATCACGACGACTACGACCCGTGGGCCGACTACGACCCCGGTGCGCGAACCGACGACACGTACGAGGGTGAAGGCCAACCGAAGCGCGCCTAGCGCTCGCTGATCACAGCCACCCTTTCTCCGCGGCGATCGTCGCCGCTTCCGAGCGATTGCGCGCGCCCGTTTTGCCGATGGCGCTCGACAGGTGGTTGCGCACGGTCCCCTGGCTGAGCTGCAGCGTGCGCGCAATGTCCGTGATGCTCCCGCCACCACCGGCGACCACGAGGACCTCCGTCTCGCGCGGTGTCAGCGGCGAACTCCCCGAGGCGAGCGACTCCGCCGCCAGCGCGGGGTCAACGACACGGAGGCCGGATGCGACCCTGCGCACCGCGTCCGCCAATCGGCCGGAGGGCGTGTCCTTGACCACGAAACCCGATGCTCCCGCCTCCATCGCCCGGCGCAGGTAGCCCGGTCGCCCGAATGTCGTCACGATCAGCGACCGGCACGACGGCAGGGACTCGCGAAGCGCGGCCGCAGCCTGGATGCCGTCGAGCCCGGGCATCTCCACGTCGAGCAGCGCGACATCGGCCGAATGCGCGCGGGCGGCATCCACCACCTCGTCGCCACGACCGACCTCGGCGACCACCGTGAAGTCGGACTCCAGGTCGAGCAGGGCGGCGAGTGCGCCGCGCACCAGGGCCTGGTCGTCGGCAAGCAGCAGCCGGATGGGTTCTGTCACGCTTTCGCCTTCCGCACGGTCAACCGGACTCCGCCGTGCGAGCTCACGCCGACGAGCACTCGTGCGCCCGCCTGCCGGGCGCGGGCGGTGAGGCCGTCGAGGCCGGTGCCCTGCGCCGGCGCGACGAGTGCCGCATCCGGTGCCCCGACGACGCCGACGGCGGCCATCCCCTTCCCGTCGTCTTCGATCTCGAGACTGTCGCGGGTCACGCTCACCCAGCAGTTGCGCGAGCCTGAGTGCCGGATGACGTTGGTCACGCCCTCACGCAGCACCCAGCCGAAGAGCTCCCTCAGGTCGGGATCGACGCCGTCGCCGTTGCGCGGGAGATGCGCCTCGATGTCGGCCGCGGCCAGACCGGCCTGAGCGGCGGCGAGCTCGGTGGAGAGGCTCATCTCGCGGTACCCGGCGACGGCGGCCCGCAGATCGGCGAGCGCCGAACGGCTGAGCCTTTCGATGTCGGCGATCTCGGCCTCGGCCCGCTCCGGGTCGAGGGAGACGAGCCGTCGTGCGAGCTCCGACTTCACCGTGACGACCGTGAGCGAGTGCCCGAGCACATCGTGCATGTCGCGGGAGAAGCGTCCCCGCTCCGCGATGACGGCGAGGCGCGCGATCTCGCCCTGAGCCTGCTTGAGCTTGCGGTACGACTCGATCTGACGCGAGAACGCGAACATCATGATCCCGATCGACACCGTGATGAGCGCGATGTACCAGGTGTCGTCGAAGACGCCGGCAGCCAGCACGATGACGATCTGCGCGGCGCCGAGTCCGACGATCGACAGGATGCTCGGAAGAGGGGGCAGCCCGAGCATCCCGATCACGCAGGCGACGTAGACCCAGGTCCAGCACGCCGCCAGCCCGATGAGCGGGAAGAGAGCCAGGTTGAGGGCGAAGTAGGCGAGTACGGCGATCACGCGGTGGCTCAGCGGGGACGACCAGAAGAGAGGCGGGATCACGAGGAAGCCGACGTATACGGCGGCCAGGACGAGGGTCGTGACCAGCTTCGTCTCGAGCGGGCCGGAGCTGCTCCACACCGTTATCACGGTCGAGATCTGGTAGAGCAGGCCGATGAGCGCACCGGGATACCAGCGGCGGGCGCCGCGGTGCGTGAGTCGCGCCCACACGCCGCCCGGCGGTGCGTACTCGATGCCTCCGAACGCGCTCGTGCTCGTGCTCGTGCTCGTGCTCGTGCCGACGCTGGTGCTCGTGCTCTCCACCCGACTCACCCTATTCACTTCCGCGGGGTCCGCGCCCGCCACTGACCGCGCATCCCGTCAGCTGCGTGCCGCGTCGCGCCGGTAGCGCCAGACGATGAAGGCGCCGAGCACGACCGTCCAGCCGAGCAGCACCAGGGCCGGAGCGAACACGTCGCCGCTCTGGTGGGCGCCCATCTGGCCGATGCGGTTCAGCCAGTACGAGGGCACGACCTGCGCCACGTTCGCCACCCAGGCCGGGAAGATCTGCAGCGGCACCCAGAGTCCGCCGAGAACGGCCATGCCCATGAACACTGCCATGAACAGCGGCTGCGCGAATTCCGGCTTCGCGAACTGGCCGATCAGGATTCCGAGCAGCGCGAACGGGATGACGCCGCACCACAGTCCGAGTCCGGCGGTCAGCCAGTTCATCAGTGGCAGATCGGAGTGGTACAGGATGCCCGAGACACTGAAGATCACGACGATGGACACCAGCGCCATCAGCATCGCGGTGATGACCTTCGACAGAAGGTACGCGGTCCCTGTGAGGGGAGTGATGCGCAGCTGACGGTTCCAGCCGATCGAGCGCTCGGTGACGATGTTGAAGGCCTGCGAGAGCGAGGCCATCATGCCGCCGTAACCGGCCACCTGCACGGTCGTGACGACGATCCACGGGAGCTTGGTGACGATGTCGACCTGGCCGTTCGCGCCGAACGCTCCGCCGAAGGCGACCAGCATCACGAGCGGGACGGCCAGCGTGAAGATCATCGCCCGGGCGTTCTTGAGCTGGCGGAAGGACTCGAGTCCGAGGTAGGCGATGCTCATTTCGCGGCTCCGTTCAGGACAGGTGTGCGTGCGGCGCCGAGCGTGGCCCCGCGTTCGGTCAGCGCGAGGAAGGCGTCGTCCATGGTGTGGGCGGTGACCTCGATATCGTGGATGTCGTCGTGGGCGGCGAGCAGGGCGCGCAGGGTCGCATCCGAGTCGTCGCTGACGATCGTGAACTGCTCGGCACGGTGCTCGAGCGTGCGGACCCCGGGGAGCGCGCGCAGTGCCTCCGATGTCGCCGCCGACCAGGCGAAGTCGAAACCGGCCCGGATGCGACGGCCCGACACGACCGCCTTCACCTCGTTCGGGGTGCCGTCGGCGACCACCCGGCCGCCGCTCAGCATGACGATGCGATCGGCGTAGGCATCGGCCTCGTCGAGGTAGTGCGTCGCGAACACGACCGTTCGGCCCTCGTCGGTGAACTCGCGCATCGACTGCCAGAACGTGCGCCGCGCTTCGACGTCCATCGCGGCGGTCGGTTCGTCGAGGAACAGCAGGTCAGGATTGGACACCACGGCCACGGCGAACCGCGCCCGTTGCAGCTGGCCGCCCGAGAGCCTGCTCACCTTCTGCTTGGCGATCTCGGTGCAGCGCGCGCGCTCCAGCGCCTCGGCAACGCTCAACGGGTGACGGTGGGCGGCGGCGACGAGCGCGACCGACTGGGCCACGGTGAGTGTCGGCAGTAGCGCGCCGCCCTGGAGCATCGCCCCGACGCGCCCCTCCTCGATAGCCTGGCGCGGGTCGCCGCCGAACAGCTCGGCCGTTCCCGCCGTGGGGTGGGCGAGGCCGAGGGCCAGGTCGATGGTCGTCGATTTGCCGGCGCCGTTCGGGCCGAGCAGGGCGACGACCTCTCCGGGCTCGATGCGGATGCTCACACCGTTGACGGCCTGCAGGGAGCCGAACGACTTCCTCAGGTCGGTGAGCTGGATGGCGGGTGTCTGATTCACCCTCTCAGCGTGCCGCGACCGCGGGCGTCGTGCTCAGAGCATCCGTCAGGGATGCGGGGTGACATTTGTCACGGGTGAATTCGGCGCCGCCGTGCATCCGGAGCCGCCGTGCATCCGGAGCCGCCGTGCATCCGGAGCCGCCGTGCATCCGGAGCCGTCAGGCTTGAGCGTTGCGCGAGCTCCCGAACCGCACCAGACCGATGACGCCGAGGATGCCGCCCCCGGTCAGCAGCGCCGCCCCGATCATCAGGGCCAGGTCGCTGGCGCCGGACAGCGGCGGCTTGCCCGTCGGGTCGGCCACCGGGAGTACCGAGTCGGTTCCCCCGCCGGAGCGGCCGCCGGGCGCGACGGTCCCCGCGCCCGCCCCCGACGTGGACGTGGGGACGGCGGGAAGCGTGACCGTCGCGGCCGCCGTCTCCACGCTCGTCGTCGCCCGCTGGAGCAGGACGAAGAACAGGGCGCCGGATGCTCCCGCGGATCGGTGGGCCAGCGGGATCGAGATCGTCGAGGAGAGCTGACCGTCGTGCAGCGTGAGGGTGCCGCGCGTGGTGGTGTAGTCCGTTCCGGCCTTGGCCGTGCCGTCGGCGGTCGTGTAGTCGACGGATGCGGTCCCTGCGGCGCTCGCACGGCTCACGGTCACGATCGCCCTGGTGCCGTCGCCGGTCAGGCCGGAGGACGCGATGGTGAGGGCCGCCGGTGCCACTGTGACCGCGAGGTCCGCCTGGGCGCGCGCGGCGAGAAGGGAGGACGCTTTCGGTGGCATGTAGGTCGCCGTCACGCTGTGGCGACCCGCGCGGGGCGCCGGAAGGTCGATGCGTGCGACGCCGTTCGCGTCGATGGTGGCGAGAGACGCGGCGGCCGAGTCGAGGGCGAAGGCCACCTGGCCGGAGTCCGGGGCCGGCAGGAACATCCGCGAGACCGATGCCGTGAGGGTCACCGTTCCCCCCGCTGCGACGGTGAGGGGAGCGGACAGTGCGAGTGATGTGACTGTGGCGCACGAAGGCGTCTCGCCCGTGACCGCGGCGGACGCGCCGCCGAGGGTCCAGCTGCCGGGTGTCGCGGCGCCCGCGTCCTCCGCGACGGTGAATGCACCGTGGTGCACGCCCGGCGGGAAGACGGCGGGCTGACCGCGGTCTGGCGTTCCCGGCGCAAAAGCGTTGTCCGCCGAGCCGGCCGCGAGCGTGACCGGCGCGAGGGAGTCGTTGCGGTAGCCGAACACGAGGGTCCGCGTGGTCGGCCCGCCCTCGACGGCGGCGGCGACGACACAGTCGACGAGGGGCGTCAGAACAGTCGGCGCCGGTTGTGAGGACGGGGACGCGGCGGTTGCCGCGGCCACCGGTGCGAGGACGACGACGCCTCCGAGGGCGAGGCCGAGAGCAGCGATCCCGAATGCCGCACGAAGGCTGGCAGGGAATCGACTCACAGGCGTGAGTCTAACCGCGAGGGGCCGACGGGCGCGTCTACCCGTTGTGGTGACACACCGCGGCGGAACGCCGGTCAGAAGGAGCCGCCGCCGCCGCCGTCACCGCCTCCGCCGCCGTCGCCGCCTCCGCCGAAGAAGCCGCCTCCGCCGAATCCGCCGTTGAACGAGCCTCCGCCGTCTCCCCCGCCGTCGCCGCCGTAGCCGCCACCGCCGAAGAAGCCCCCGCCGCCACCGCCGCCCCGGAGCACCGAGTCGATGAGTATCCCGCCGAGCACGGCGCCGAAGAGGCCGCTTCCGCCTCCGCGCCGGCCGCCGGGGTACCCGAACATGCCGCCGTTGCCAGTGTTCGAGCCGAAACCGTTCACGTCGTTCTCGGCGAGCTGGATGGCCTCGGAAGCGAGTTGATCGGCGCGCTGGGCCTGAGCGACGGCGCTGACCGTGTCGGTCGCCGCCGCGGCCTGCGCGAGTCCGAGCAGCCGGCCGGCCTCGGCCAGCCGCGTGCGTGCCTCGGCGCCCACGGCCCCGCGACGTGCTCCGATGAAGTCCGTCGCCGCCGTGACCCGGCTCTGGGCCGAGCCGAGCACCTGCCCGACCGACGCCGTCGCCCTCTGCTCCTGCGCTTGCCGCGATCGCACGGCGTTCAGCACGCCGTCGATCTCCCGGTTGGCGGACTCCAGCTTCTGCAGCAGTTCCCGCGGATTCACCTGCCCGCCGCCCAGTCGCGATTGCACATCGGAGACGGCCGCCTGGGTGGAGCCCTCCGCCGCCATGATCGCACCGCTCGGGTCACCCGCAGCGGCGAGCGCCCGGGCGTCCGCGATGTCGCTCTGCAGATTCGCGACCAGGTCATCGATGTTGTGGCGCGCCGTCGCGAGGTCCGTCGCCACCCGATCCACAGCATCCAGCAGCAACCCGGCCTGACCGAGTGCCGCTTCGGCCGCGCGGACGCTCACGGCCGCCTGAGTGGTCGAGCCCGCTGCCGCCTTCGACTCGGCATCCGTCAGCGCCGCCTCGGCGAACGTCAGTCGCTCGGTGGCCTGCGCGGGGTTGTCCTTCACCGTCGTCAGGGCCGAATCGGCGTACGCGGACGTCAGCTGAGCAAGTGTCGTCTGCGTCTGCCCGACGCGGAGCCGGACCGCCTCGATGCCGCTGCGCAGCCCGGCGACCTTCTCGGGGATGTTCTTCGCGATCGCGCGCAACTCGGCGAACGCCTCGGCCTGCTCGTCGAGCAGACGGCTCGCCTCCGCGCAGTCCCGGACGATCGAGGAGTTCCAGTCGCGCCGTTCCTGCTCGGTGTCCGGCTCCGCATCGTCGAGCTTCTGCTTGAGCGAGAACGCGTCCTTCAGCTTCGCGGTGGCAGCATCGACAGCGGCGGCGAACGGCCGGGCCGCCTCCTCCCCGTACTGCGCGACGGCGAAGCCGAGCTCCTGCGTGCTGGCCTGCAGAGCGTCGTCGGTTCGCACCAGCGCGCTCGCCGCACGCCGCTCGAGGTCGGCGAGAGGCATGGCCTGCAGTTCGTCGACCGGCGCCGGCGGACCCGCCTGGCCGGGCGCCGACCCGGTCGCCCCTTGAATGCCGCGCCGACGGGCGCGCACAAGCACCAGCACGATGACGCCCACGATCACGATCAGCAGGATGACCAGGGTCACGCCGAGACCGGTGAAGGCACCCGAGCTGATCGAGGAGCCTCCGGTGCCCCCGGTGCCCCCGGATCCACCGCCGGACGCGACCGCGTCGCCCAGCCCGTTCGCCGCCGCTATCGCCGCGCCCGACCAATCGTCGTTCCGCAGACGCGGTTCGATCAGGTTCTTCTGGATGCTCGTGAGCTGCGCATTGCTCACCGGTCCGGAGGTGTCACCGGAGAAGTAGTAGGTGCGAGCGCTCACCGCGACGGCGAGCAGGTAGTCGTTCGGCGTGAGGTTGTTCTGTCTGGCCGTCGTGTTCGTCCACGTCCTGGCGTCGGACGGCGACGTGAACGTGTCTACGTAGACGACATACAGATTGATGTGGTGCTGCGACTCGAGATCGGTGGCGGCCTTCTCGACGGCTGCGGCGTCGCCCCCGAGCACTCCGGCGTCATCGACGATGTGCCCCGGGCCGAACGCCACCGGCGGCTCCGCGTACGCTGCCGTCGCCGCGCCCATCGCCAGAATGCCCAGACCGGCAGCGAGAACACCCGCAACGATCGCCCTTCGTATGTGCATCGTCCTGCCGCCCTCAGCTGATCCTCATCAGGCTCTCATTGTAGAGAGCGGGGCTGGGTACAGGGCCCCTCGAAGTCAGTTCCCAGCATCGGCGACGCGCACGCCGACCCGCCGCAAGCGGTCAGGCGCTGTAAGACCCGACCAGGCGCACAGCGCCGCCGTCGACACCCTTGGCGCCCTGCTCGAACCCGGCCAGGTCGCGAGCGGACGTGGAGATCGTGCCGACCGTCCAGGCCGGGATGCCGTCGGCTGCGATCGCCGCGACGACCGCGTCGGCCTTGTCCGGCGCGACGACCGCGAACATCCCGATGCCGAGGTTCCAGGTGCCTTCGCTCGACTCGAGGCTCGACCCGGCGAGGTCGCTCAGAACCCGGAAGACCGGACTCGGCGACCACGTGCCGCGGTCGACCTCGACCCACGAGCCGACCGGGAGCACGCGGGCGAGGTTCGCCGCGATCCCGCCCCCGGTGACGTGGCTGAGCGAATGGATCGCGCCGGCGAGTTCGGGGGCGCCCAGCACGCGGAGCAGAGGGGACGTGTAGAGACGGGTCGGCTCGAGGAGCGCCTCACCCACCTGGCCGCCGAACTCGTCGAGCCGGTCTGTGAACGCGATGCTGTTGTTGGCGAGGATGTGCCGCACCAGCGAGAAGCCGTTGGAATGCAGCCCGGAGGATGCCATCGCCACCACCACGTCGCCGTCGCGCACGCGGTCGGCGCCGAGCACAGCATCCGCCTCGACAGCGCCGACGGCCGCGCCGGCGACGTCGTAGTCGTCGGGGCCGAGGAGCCCGGGGTGTTCTGCGGTCTCGCCGCCGACGAGGGCCGTTCCGGTCGCCTCGCAGGCCCGCGCGATCCCGGCGACGATGTCGGCGATGCGGTTCGGGACCACCTTGCCGCAGGCGATGTAGTCGGTCATGAACAGGGGCTTCGCACCCACCACGACGATGTCGTCGACGACCATGCCGACCAGATCCTGCCCGATGGTGTCGTGCTTGTCGATCGCCTGGGCGATAGCGACCTTGGTGCCGACGCCGTCGGTGCTGGTCGCCAGCAGCGGCTTGTCGAACGCCGTGAGGAACGAGACGTCGAACAGCCCGGCGAACCCGCCCACACCGCCGAGGACCTCGGGCCCGTGCGTGCGCGAGACGGCCGACTTCATCAGCTCGACGGCGAGGTCGCCGGCGGCCGTGTCGACGCCGGCCTCGGCGTAGGAGGCGGAGGAGGATGCGGGCTGTTCGGTCACCGGTCAATCGTACCGGGGCAGGCGGGCGGCCGCGGTCGGCCGTCGCCGGCTACTCCTTGCGTGCGGGGTCTCCGAAGCCCGCCTGGCCCTGCACCAGAACCTCGAGCTCCGAGTCCGGTCCGGGGTCGCAGCCGTCGGCCGCGGCGACACCGTCGGCGGCCGACTCCGGGCCGCCCGGGCGCTCGAGCAGGTTCTTGCCCTGGTGGTGGGCATCCGGAAGTTCGATCGGGTACACGCCGGTGAAGCAGGCGGTGCAGAGACGTTCACGCGGCTGCTCGGTGGCGGCGATCATCCCGTCTTCGGAGAGATAGCCGAGGCTGTCGGCTCCGATGGACTGGCGCACCTCGTCGACACCCAGGCCGGTGGCGATGAGCTCCGCGCGGGAGGCGAAGTCGATTCCGTAGAAGCACGGCCAGGTGATGGGCGGGCTCGAGATACGGACATGCACCTCGGCTGCTCCCGCCTCGCGGAGCATCGAGACGAGCGCGCGCTGCGTGTTGCCGCGCACGATCGAGTCGTCGACCACGATCAGCCGCTTGCCCTTGATGACCTCTTTGAGCGGGTTCAGCTTGAGCTTGATACCGCGCTGGCGGATGGTCTGCGACGGCTGGATGAACGTTCGCCCGACGTAGGAGTTCTTGACCAGGCCCTGCCCGAACGGGATGCCCGACGCCTGCGCGTAGCCGATGGCCGCCGGAGTGCCGGACTCGGGCGTGGGGATGACGAGGTCGGCGTCGACCGCGTGCTCGCGCGCCAGCCGGCGCCCCATCTCGACCCGGGCCTCGTAGACGCCGCGACCGGCGATCGTGGTGTCGGGGCGCGCGAGGTAGACGTATTCGAACACGCAGCCGGCACGCTTCTCGGCGGCGAACCGCTGGGTCCGCAGACCGTTCTCGTCGATGGCGATGAGCTCGCCGGGCTCGACCTCGCGCACGAAGCTGGCTCCGACGATGTCGAGGGCGGCGGTCTCGGACGCTACGACCCAGCCGCGCTCCAGCCGGCCGAGCACCAGCGGGCGGACACCCTGCGGGTCGCGTGCCGCGTAGAGAGTGTGCTCGTCCATGTAGACGAGGCAGAAGGCCCCGCGCAGACGCGGAAGCACCTCGAGCGAGGTCGCTTCGAGGGTGTGGTCGAGGTCGCCGGTGAGGAGCGCCGTGACCACGGCGGTGTCGGTGGTGTTGCCGCGAGCGAGCTCGCCGTCGAGCTCGGGGTAGCGGTCGTGGACGAGCTGCATCAGCTCGGCGGTGTTGGTCAGGTTGCCGTTGTGGCCGAGGGCGACGGTGCCGCTGGCGGTGCGGCCGAGGGTCGGCTGCGCGTTCTGCCAGCTGGAGGCGCCGGTGGTCGAGTAGCGCGTGTGGCCGACGGCGATGTGGCCGGGGAGCGAGTTGAGGGCGTTCTCGTTGAAGACCTGCGAGACGAGACCCATGTCTTTGTAGATGAGGATCTTCGTGCCGTCGCTGGTCGCGATGCCCGCGGACTCCTGCCCGCGGTGCTGCAGCGCATAGAGCCCGAAGTAGCTGAGTTTGGCGACCTCTTCGCCGGGCGCCCAGACCCCGAAGACGCCGCAGGCATCCTGTGGCCCCTTCTCACCAGGAAGAAGATCGTGACTGAGAAGACCGTCGCCTCCGGCCAAACCGGGACCCCTTAACTCTCGTTAGTTCTCGATGGATTTGCGGGATTCGGATGCTTCGTCGATTGCGGCGGGTTCACCGTCTGCGACGGTCCCTTCCGGTTTCTCGGCGAGCACCGTCAGTCTATCGGCCACGACCGTGCGCGCTTTCCGGATGCTCGACCGGTCGACCAGCAAGGCGATGACGGCTCCGATCGTCACGCCGAACGCGACGCCGACGGCCAGCAGGAAGCCGAAGACGGCTCCGCGGTCGTACGTGGGGTTGGCCGGGAAGGCGAAGGTGAGGATGAGCGCGATGATCGCGAACAGGATCGCGCCCGCGAGCATGAACCGGAAGTAGCGCGGCGACCGCTGTATGCGCACCGAGCTCTCGGTGACCGTGCCGTGCTCCTCGGGGTTGTCGCTCATGAGTCCATTCTCGCTTAATTCGCCTGAGAGTCGGACCGTTGGGCGGCAGTCGCACCGGCACTCGCAACCGGCACTCGTGCCCTACGAGACGCCGGCCACGCGCAGCGGCAGCAGTCCCTGGAGGTCGGCACGCTGGCCGGAGGCGTGCACGTTTCCGGCCGCGACGGCGTCGGCCCACGTCGTGCCGCCCGTGGCGAGGGCGAGCCACGTCGGTGCATCCGTCTCGATGACGTTGGGCGGCGTCCCGCGGGTGTGACGCGGGCCCGGGATGCACTGCACAGCGCCGAACGGCGGCACACGCACTTCGACCGTGTTGCCGGGGGCGCGTTCGGCGAGCAGCTGAAGCAGGTATCGCACGGCCATCGCCGTCGTATTGCGATCGGCGGCGCCTGCGAGGGCAGCGCGGACCGCGGGCTCGCCGTCCGCATCCTGAATCTTCGCCTTGGCCATCTCCACATCCTTCCACCCGTGCACGTTCTCCACAGGATGCGCAACAGTCGCGGGCCCCGCCGGGAGCCGGTCCTCTAGCATTGGTCGCGTGAAGATTCTGGTCCTGGGTTCGGGTGCGCGAGAGCACGCCATCATCACATCGCTGCTGAGCGAAGGCGCGCAGCACGAGATCGTGGCCGCCCCCGGCAACGCGGGCATCGCGCGCGACGTCGCCGTGGAGACCGGCCTCGACCCTCTCGACGGCGACGCGGTCACCGAATACGCGATCGAGCACGGCATCGAGCTCGTGGTGATCGGCCCGGAGGCCCCGCTGGTCGCCGGGGTCGCCGACCCGCTGCGCACGCGCGGCATCCCGGTGTTCGGGCCGGGCAAGGTGGCGGCTCAGCTCGAGGGCTCCAAGACGTTCGCGAAGCGCATCATGGATGCCGCAGGCGTTCCGACGGGTCGCGCGATCCGCGCTGCCACGCTTGCGGAGGCCGAAGGGGCCCTCGACGAATTCGGGGCCCCCTACGTGGTGAAGGCCGACGGCCTGGCCGCGGGCAAAGGCGTGCTCGTCACCGACGACCGCGGCGCCGCCGTCGCGCACAGCCGGCGCTGGCTCGGGCACGGCCCCGTGCTCGTCGAGGAGTTCCTGGCCGGCCCGGAGGTCTCGCTCTTCCTCGTCAGCGACGGTCACGACGTGCTCCCCCTCTCTCCCGCGCAGGACTACAAGCGCCTGCTCGACGGCGACGCGGGACCCAACACGGGCGGGATGGGCGCCTACTCGCCTCTCCCCTGGCTGCCCGACACCTTCGTCGACGAAGTGATCGACACGATCGCGCTGCCGACCGTGCGCGAGCTGGCGAAGGAGCAGACCCCGTTCATCGGGCTCCTCTACTGCGGCCTCATCGTCACCGACCGCGGCATCCGCGTCATCGAGTTCAACGCCCGGTTCGGCGACCCCGAGACCCAGGTCGTGCTTCCGCGCCTCGTCACGCCGCTGTCGGAGCTGCTGTTCGCCGCCGCGACCGGCGCCCTCGCCGCTGTGGCGCGCCCCGAGTTCGCTCTCGACGTCGCCGTCACAGTCGTGCTCGCCAGCGAAGGCTACCCCGAGGCTCCGGAGACGGGGCGGCCGATCGTCGGGCTCGAGGCGGCCGAAGCGGTTCCCGAGGTCACGATCGCGCACGCCGCCACGGCGATCGACCCGGCCACCGGCGCACTCCTGGCGACCGGCGGGCGCGTGCTCAGCGTCGTCGCCCGCGGAACGACCTTCGCCGAGGCCCGCTCGCGCGCCTATGAGGCGGTCGACCGTATCGAGCTCGAGGGCGCCCAGTTCCGCACCGACATCGCCGCCCGTGTAGCCGGCTAGCCGCTCCGCGCCGTCCGTTGAGGGTGTCCAACGCACCCAAACCGGCAAGGTTCAGACGCGTTGGACACCCCTCACCAGTTGGCGTACCACTGCCGAGCATCCGTCAGTTGGCGCGCGTGGGGATGCTCCGGTCGAAGACGACGAACAGCGCGATCACGACGCCGATCCCCACCATGCCGAGGCCGAGGTTGTGAAGGCCCGCATCCGTCGCTTTCGCACCGTACGAGATCGCGATCAGGCTCGACGAGAAGATCGCGCCCATGTAGTTGAAGGTCCGGAAGAGGCCCGACGCCACAGCGACCTCGTCGCGCGGAGCCTGCAGGTAGAGGGTGGCCTGGTTCCCGACCGTGCCGAGCGCATAGCACGACAGCAGGAACGTCATCCCGACCAGCACCAGGATGCTCGTCTCGTGGGTGATCGCCAGCATGGCCAGCCCCGCCACAGCCTGCGCGAGGCCGCCGACGATGAGCGGCCAGCGGATCCACCCGCGGCGGGACACGATCCTGCTCAGCACCGCCGCGAAGCCCGCGAGCGGGATCAGGATGAGGCCGACCGTCCAGGCGTTCAGCCCGCGCCCCTGCTCCAGCCACTGGCTCAGCCCGTTGAGGGCGGCGTAGTTCGCGAGACTGACCAGGCCGCTGCGGATGTAGGTGCGCTGAAGGGGACCGTTCGCGGCGAGCATCCGGACGTCGATCAGGGGACGGCTCGCGCGCCGCTCCCAGAGGATGAGCGCCGCGAGGAGCGCGACGAACAGTCCGGCCAGCCACCAGACCGGCGCGGCCAGACTCGAGAGGAAGATCAGCAGGCTCACGATGGCGGCGGCGAACAGGACGATTCCGGGCAGGTCGAGCGCCCTCAGCACGTGACCGCGCTCGCTCTCGGCGCGCGGCGGGTCTTTCGGGACGCCCCACAACGTGAGCAGCACCGTGATGATCGCGACCGGGATGTTCACGGCGAAGATCGCACGCCAGCTGAACGCTCCCACCAGGATGCCGCCGAGCGGGAACCCGAACGTCGCCGTGATCTGCGCCGCGATCGTCAGGTTGCCGAGCACGCTGGTCGGCACGCCCGTCTTCGCTTCGTCCGCGCGCTGCCGGATCAGCGCCATCGCGGTCGGATAGCAGGCCGAGGTGCCGATTCCGATCAGCGCGCGCGACACCAGGAGGAAGCCGAAGGCGGGCGCGAACGCGCCGATCACGCCGGCCACGAACAGGATGACCAGCCCGCTCAGGAAGGTGCGGCGCGGCCCGAGGATCGTGGAGATCTTGCCCATCGTCGGCTGCGCGACCGCGCTCGAGAGGTAGAGCACCGAGATGAGCAGGGTCGTCGTGCCCGGGCCGACCTGGAGGTCGGTGCCGATGCCGACGAGCGCGGTGGCCAGCATCGAACTGTTGATCGGGTTGAGCGCCGACCCCACCATGAGCGGGGTGACGAACCGCCAGTTGAACGGCTTGCGGTTCGGGATGCTCGCAGCAGACTCCGCCGGGATGTCTGTCATCGGCTGGTGGAGGCGAGCAGGGCGGAGACCTTCGCGAGCACGAGGGCCGTGTTCTGGTCGAGGGTCGTGAGGGTCACGGGCGGAACTCCGGGGAGGGCGGGGCGGGGCGGATGGAGCGCATGCGGTGGGGCGCGAGGATGCGCCACGGCGAGCGGGTCGGTGGAGTGCCGGGGCCGGGGCCGGATCAGGCGGCGGCGATCCGTTTCAGCAGGGCGACACCGGTGGCGAGTTCGCGCTGCTCCTCCGGCGTGAGGGCGGAGCGGATGGTGCGGAAGAGCCAGTCCTCCTTCGCCGCCCGGTGGGCGTGGAGTTCTCCGCGGAATCGGTCCGTCAGCGTGAGGAGCGTCTGCCGGCCGTCGGTGGGGTGGGGCATCCCGGTGATGTAGCCCGCCTCCTGCAATGACGCGACGGTGCTCCCCATGGACTGCGGCCGCACCCCTTCGGCCTTCGCCAGCGAGGTGACTGTCGCTGGACCCCCGCTGTCGAGCCGCGCGAGGACCGCCGACTGCGACGGGGTGAAGTCGCCTGCGTCGCCGGTCTCGCGCATCCGTCGTCGGAGGCGGGCGACGACGACGCGCAGGTCGGTGGCCACGGCCGCGGTCTCCGAGGCGTCGGGAGCTTCGAGGTGGTCGGTCATGGGACGATCCTACGCCTTACGAAGGCAAACTACCAAGTTTGCCTTCGTATCTCGAACGCTGGGCTCCAGCGGTCAGCACTCAGCCGAGCAGGCGGTCCACGAACGCGTTGCGGAACACGCCTCTCGGGTCGTGGGCGGCGACGAGTTCACGGAAGTCCCCGAGTCGCGGATAGAGACCCGGAACGACGCCGTCGCGATCGGCGTAGACCTTGCCCCAGTGAGGACGAGCGCCGAGCGGAAGCAGAGCATCCTCCAGCGCGGGCAGAATCGCCTCGACTCTCGCCTGGTCGCGGAACCAGGTGAAGTGCAGTCCGACCACGTCGGTGCCCTGCGCCGACGACAGCCAGAGCTCATCGGCCGCGACCGTGCGGATCTCGCTGATCTGCAGCAGCGGCGCCACCAGCGGGCCGAGCCGCCGCACGGCCTCGATCGCCTCGACGGCACGAGCACGTGGGACCAGGTACTCCGACTGGATCTCCTCGCCGTTCGACGGGGTGAACTCGAAGCGGAAGTGCGCGAGTCGCTCGCTCCACGGGCCGAGCACACCGAGCTGCTCGGTGGTGTTGCGGACATCCATCGTCCGGATCATGTGCCGCGGGACGGTGAGCGCTTTCGCCCCGAAGAGGTCGTCGCCGATGTCGGTCGGCTGATCCGCACGCTCTTTGAGCCAGGCGAGGCTCACGGCGTCCTCGTCCCAGGTGGTGAAGAGCGAGACACTGTAGGCGGCCGAGGTGACGTCGTCGAGACGGCCGAGCACCGCATCCCACGGCAGGTTCTCGAACAGGCGCTGGCCGACGTCGAAGGTCGGCTCGATGTCGAGGGTCACTTCGGTGACCACGCCGAGCGCTCCCAACGAGACCACGGCGCCGTCGAACCCGCCCTCGCCGCGCACCAGGTCGACCAGTTCGCCGTCGGCCCGCAGGATGCGCAGCCCGCGCACCGCCGCAGCGAGGTTGCCGTTGCGGTCCCCCGACCCGTGGGTGGCGGTGGCGATCGCACCCGCGATCGAGATGTGCGGCAGGGAGGCAAGATTGTGCAGAGCCCAGCCCGACTCCTGCAGCTCGCGCGCGAGGTCGCCGTAGCGGGCGCCGCCGCCGACGGTGACCGTGCGCGACTCCTCGTCGATCCGCACGGTCGAGGGCAGGCCCGCCGTGCTCACGAGCAGTTCGGCGTCGTCGGCCAGGTCGTTGAAGGAGTGCCGGCTTCCGAGCGCACGCACGGAGCTCGCACCGACGACCAGGTCGCGGAGTTCCACCGTCGACTCCGGATGCGCGATGCGCGCCGCCCGGTACTCGTAGTTCCCTGCCCAGTTGCGCTCGCCCACCATGGTCTCCTTCGAACCTCTCGTCGGCTCAGTCTCGCACATGGTGTGAACGTGAACATTCGAGCTCGCCCGGGTGGAGAACGTTCGATCGGGTGCCCCTTTCGAGCACCGGCCAGGCGAATTCAGCGCCGCGGAGGCGAAGCCACCGAGCCGACCGCGCCGGCGTCGCGCTCGTCGCCGGCGTCTCGCTCGTCGCTGGCGTCGCGATATCCCGGATGCCCGTCCGGGCCGAGCCCCGCGCCGGCGGCGAGTTTGGCGAGGAGCCGCGACAGGGCGGCACTCTCGGCGTCGTCGAGCGCGGACAGCACGTCCCCCTGATGCTCTTCGGCGACCGAGCGCAGTCGTGCGAGCAGCGCCGCTCCCGCAGCCGTGAGCTGCAGTTCGTAGTTGCGCCTGTCATTGGCGCTTCGGGAACGCTCCACCAGCCCGCGGCGTTCGAGGTCGTCGACGAGGGCCACCAACCTGCTCGGCACCGTGCCGAGTCGGGTGGCGAGTTCGCGCTGACTGATGCCCGGGCTGCGGCCGAGCACGCGCAGAGCGCCGGCATCCCGTGGGCTGAGACCGAGGTCGGCAACGCGTGCCGCGAAGAGGTCGGCCGCATGCGCTCCGAGCTGCGTGAGCAGGAAGGCGGTTCGCGGGCTCGGCCGTTCGGGTCGGGGAGCGGGTGCGTCGGTCACGGGTTCAGAATACCCCTTGCAAGGAACGATTACAAAGTGTAATCATTACGACTATGAACGCTACATCTTTCGAGCGCCGGCCGGGGCGGCGGCCGAGCGGCCCGCACCTCGGCATCCTCGCCATCGTCTCGGCGGTCCTCTTCGCCCTCGCACTGATCCTCGGAACCGCCCTCGCCGGCGGCACCGGCTTCGTCTCTCCGTTCGCCGGCCGCGACGCCGTCGCCGCCTACGCCCAAGCCGACTGGGCGGGCATCCGGGTGTCGGCGATGCTGCAGTTCGGGTCCGCCGTTCCGCTCGGCATCTTCGCGGCGACGGCCTACGCGCGGCTCCGTCAGCTCGGCGTGCGCGTCCCCGGCCCGGCGATCGGCCTGTTCGGCGGCCTCACCGCCTCCCTCATGCTGATGATCTCGTCGCTCGCCACCTACGCGCTGAGCCGCCCCGAGGTCACCGCCGACGCCTCCGTCGCGCTCGCCCTCTCGTTCCTCGCCTTCGCGACAGGGGGCGTCGGCTACGTCACCGGCATGGGTCTGCTGCTCGCCGGGATCGCCGTGCCCTCCCTCATCCTGCGCCTGATGCCGCGCTGGGTGTCGTGGACGGGGCTCGTGATCGCCGCCCTGGCCGAGCTCAGCTTTCTCTCGCTGGCCATCGAACCGCTGCAGTTCCTCCTCCCGATCGGACGGTTCGGCGGCATGCTCTGGCTGATCGTCGCGGGCTTCCTGCTCCCGACGGACCGGCGCGACGTTCGCGACCGCGACGCATCCGGGGCCGGGAGCGGCGCAGGCAGCGGCGCAGGCACCGACGCAGGCAGCAGCGCAGGCAGGGGCGCAGGCACCGAGCGGGCCGACGCATGAGCGGCGGGCGAGGTGCGTTCGTGCTCGGCGCGAACGGACTCATCGGCAACGCGATCTGCCGGATGCTCGCAGCCGACGGCTACACCGTGATTCCTGCGGGCCGGAACGCCGAAGCGTTGAGCCGGCTGCGTGACGAGCTGCGTGCATCCGGTGCCGAGTGCGCCGAGCCGATCGCCCTCGACGCCACCGACGACGGCGCGCTCGAACGCGCCATCGCGGCGGCGGCCGACTCCGGCCTGGCGGTCGCCGTGAACAACGTCGGGCGCGGGCATCGGCCGGCGCCGCTCGCCGAGACCGACCTGGCGGAGTTCGACGCGATCGTCGCGGTGACGTTCCGCAGCGTCGCCGTCGCCATGCGGGCCGAGCTTCGGGCGATGCGCGCGGGCGGGGACCCGGGGGCGATCGTCAATGTCGCGTCGAGCGCGGGCATCGGCGGCGCGCCGGGCATGTCGGCGTACTCGGCCTCCAAGCACGCGGTGATCGGGCTGACCAAGACGGCCGCGATCGACGAGGCGCGGCACGGCATCCGGGTGAATGCGGTCGCCCCCGGGCCGATCGAGTCCGGGCCGATCATGGCTCAGGATGCGGCGGTGCGCACGCAGGTCGGCCAGTACATGCCGATGGGCAGGATGGGCACAGCCGAGGAGGTCGCCGAGGCGGTCCGCTGGCTCGCGTCGCCGGCGTCGTCGTATGTCACGGGCACCGTGATCGCGGTGGACGGCGGAAAGTCGGCCGTCGTCTGACGCGGGTTCGCCGTCGAGTCCGTGAGGATTCCGCGTTCCGTGGCCGCGGAGGCGGATTCGTCCCGGACTCGATCGCTGAGCGAGGTGCGCGGGCAGGCCGCGGCGCGGGCGGGTCGCGGCGGCGGATCGCTGGCCGGCTCTGCGCGGCCGACCCGTACGATGGACGCGTGACTTCCTCCCCTGCCTTGCCCAGCTGGTCGCACGCGTACTCAGGAAAAGTGCGCGACCTCTACGTTCCCGAGGCCGCGACCGGGCTCGACGACACCGATGCCGTGCTCGTCGTGGCGAGCGACCGGGTGAGCGCCTTCGACCACGTGCTCGAGCCGGGCATCCCGGGCAAGGGCGAACTGCTCACCACGCTGAGCCTGTGGTGGTTCGACCAGCTCAGCGAAGTGCCCAACCACCTCATCCCCGACCACCGGCTGGTGGGCGACCGGGTGGTCGAAGAGATCCCGGATGCCGTGGCCGGCCGCTCCATGCTGGTGAAGCCGCTCGACATGTTCCCGATCGAGTGCGTCGTCCGCGGCTACCTCACGGGGAGCGGCTGGACCGAGTACCAGGAGACGCGGAGTGTGTGCGGCGTGGAGCTGCCCGCCGGCCTGCAGAACGGCGACCGGCTGCCCGAGCCGATCTACACGCCGGCCTGGAAGGCCCCGCTCGGCGAGCACGACGAGAACATCAGTTTCGAACGCACTGTCGAGCTGGTCGGCGCTCGCGTCGCGGAGGAGCTTCGACGCCTGTCGCTGCTCGTCTACCGTCGCGGCGCCGAGATCGCGGAGAAGCGCGGCGTGATCATCGCCGACACCAAGTTCGAGTTCGGCGCCGACCGCGCCACGGGCGAGATCACGCTCGCCGACGAGGTGCTGACCAGCGACTCCAGCCGGTACTGGGATGCGGGGGTCTACGCGACCGCTTCCACCCCGGCCGACCGGATGGCCAGCTTCGACAAGCAGATCGTCCGCGACTGGCTCGCCGCCAACTGGGACAAGTCCGGCACGCCTCCCGAGCTCCCGGCCGCGATCGTCGAGCGCACGGCCGCCCGCTACCGCGAACTGCTGGAGCGCCTCACCGGCGGCTGACCGGCGGCTGACCGGCCGTCCGCCGCGCTGTCGGCAACTCCGGAGATCCGGCTCCTTTCGCGCCGACTCCGCCGTCGCTACTGGCTTTCGCCCGGCGCGCCGTCCCCATTCTCCGGAGTTGGTGACGCCACCCCTTCTCAACACAGCCCGTGCACAGCCGCTCACGCCAGACTCTTTCTGTACGAACTCGAAGATTCGCCCGGATCGACGCATCCGCGGCACACCCGATCGGAGTGAGCACCATGGGATTCCTCGACCGCCTTCTGGGTCGCGAAGAGCCGCAGTCCGCCGCGCCTCGACAGAGCGCCCCGGCGCCCGGCAACCCGCAGCACAGCGACGACGAGATCGCCGTCGAGCGTTACCGCTACCTCCTTCGCACCGCTCCGCCCGAGACGATCGAGCAGGTGCACGAAGAAGCCTTCGCCAAGCTGACCCCCGAACAGCGCCGGCTCGTCTTCACGCAGCTCAGCGAGAACGCCCCGGCCGGCGAGCAGCCCCGCAGCGACGATCCGCGTTCGCTCGCCCAGGCCGCCACGCGCTCGGAGATCCGCCAGCCCGGGACCCTCGAGCGCTCGCTCGGCGGCGGCGGAGGCGCCGGCGGCATCGGCTTCGGCGGGATGTTCGCCAGCTCGCTGCTCGGAAGCGTGGCCGGCTACGTGATCGGCTCCGCGATCGTGAGCTCCTTCCTCCCCGACCCGGTCGACCAGCAGGCGGCCGGCGCCGACAACTCCGACGGCTCGGGCGGAGACAACTCCGACGGCTCCGGCGGCGACGGCTCCGGCGGCGGCGACGCCGGCAGCGGCGACGTTTCCAGTGCAGACGGCGGCGGCTGGGACTCCGGAACAGCATCCGCAGACGGCGGCGGCTGGGGCGGCGGCGACTTCGGCGGCGGCGGCGGCGGAGACTTCGGCGGCGGCGGCGACTTCGGCGGCTTCTAGCCGACCCCGCTTCGCTCGCTGAGCATCCTTGTGCTCCGGATGCGCACGCTGGAACATGGCACCCATGGATGCCGACGCTTGTTTCGACGACCTGGTCGCACGGTTCCTCCAGCACCCCGGAGTGACGCCGCCGAGCCCGGGACGCGGCTTCGGCTCGAGCGCCCTGCGCGTCGACGGCAGGATCTTCGCGATGCTCGTGCGCGGACGCCTGGTCGTGAAGCTTCCGGCCTCGCGCGTCGATGAGCTGGTCGCATCCGAGGAGGGCGAGCGTTTCGACGCGAACAAGGGCACGCCGATGAGGGAGTGGCTCGCGCTCGACCCGGCGTCCTCCGTTCCGTGGGACGCCGTGGCGACGGACGCACTGACGTTCGTGCGGGCGCGCTGATGGCCGAGTCCGACCGGGATCCGTCGCGGGTGCACTGGATGGAGTTGTTCTTCGACCTCATCTTCGTCGCGCTCGTCGGCCAGCTCGCTCACGACCTCAGTCACGGACCGTCGTTCGGCTCCTTGGCGTTGTTCTTCGCCCTCTTCGCGTCCGTGTGGTGGTCGTGGGTCAATCTGACGTTCGCCGTGAACGTGATGCCCGAGTTGAGCCGGCGCACGCTGGCCCTGGTGATGCTCGTGTCGATGTTCGCCGTGGGCGCGATCGCCGTCGCCGCGCCGGACGCCACCGGCGACCGGGCCTGGCTGTTCGCGGCGGGCAACGCGCTCCTGCGCCTCGTGCTGCTCGCTCTGTGGATCCACCGGTCGTGGGGGGCCGGCCCGGCGTCGCGCGTGCGGGTGATCGTCTACAACGGGGTGACCGCAGCATTGTGGCTTGCGTCGATCTGGGTTCCGCAGCCCGCGTCGTTCGTGCTGTGGGCCGTCGCCATCGTCGTCGAGATCACCCTGTTCGTGGTCAGCCTGTCGGGTTGGTCGGGCGACGTCCTCGGCAGACTCAACGTCGAGCACCTCTCGGAGCGCTTCGGGCTGCTCGTGATCATTGTGCTCGGCGAGTCCGTCCTGTCGGTCGTCGCCGCGCTCGACCTCGCCTGGACCGTCGCGTCCGGCGTCACCGCCGCACTGGGCCTGGTGATCGCATCCCTCCTGGCGTGGTCGTTCTTCTTCTACGGCGCGGATGCGATGGTCACCGGACTCGAGCGGCTGCGGGAGGCAGGAGACGTCCGCGCCATTCGCGACACCGTCGCCTTCCTGCCGTTCCTGCTGGTGTCCGGTGTGACCGTGATAGCGGGCGCCCTGTCGGTCGCTATCGCGCATCCGGACGAACCTCTGCCCGCAGTGTCGGCTGCTTCCCTCGGGGGTGGGATCGCTCTCTTCTTCGCGACCAACGCCGTGATCTCGCGGCGGTTCGGCGACCCGTGGCAGATTGTGCTCCGCTGGGCGGTTCCGGCCATTGGTCTTCCCGTCGCTCTCGTCTTCGCCGCTCTGGCGCTACCCGCGGCGGCGAGTGTCGCGGCCGCGGTCGTGATCCTCGGCATCGTCATCGGCTCGGCCGAACTCGGGGTGCGGCGACGCACCGACACACCTCATGCGCGACGGCACGAGCACGCGTAGACGGTCAGCAGTAGGTTCGAGGCATGATCGACCTCAGCATCCCCCGCCCGACGGCGCCGCTGGCCGACGCGGCGGTGCGCCTCGGCATCCGGATCGGCATCGCACCGGTCGCGCTCGTCCCGCTGCTGCCCGGAAGGGCGTTCGCCGGCCCGGCCGCACCGGTCACCCACCTCGGCAGTGTCGACGTGCTCCTCGAGACCATCGACGACGCCCCACCCGGCGCGGTCCTCGTCGTCGACAACGGGGGCCGCCACGACGAGGCGTGCGTCGGCGACCTCATGCTGCTCGAGGCCGCCATGGCCGGCATGCGCGGCGCGGTGATCTGGGGCCGCCACCGGGACACGGCGCAGCTGCGTGAGATCGGGCTGCCGCTGTTCAGCCTCGGCGCGCATCCGTTCGGGCCACGCCGCGTGCCCCCCGCGGGACGCGCGATGCGCAGCGCCTTCCTCGACGGGGTGCCGGTGACGGGCGACGACTGGATCGTCGCGGACGACGACGGCGTGCTCGTGATCGGGCCGGAGCGACGCGACGAACTCGTGGAGGTCGCGGCGCGCATCCAGACGGTCGAGGGAGCGCAGTCCGACCGGATGCGCGGCGGAGCGTCCCTGCGACGGCAGCTCGACTTCGCCGAGTATCGCCGCCGCCAGGCGCTCGACCCCGAGCTGACCCTGCGGCGCTACCTGCAGGACACCGGCGGGGCGATCGAGACCTGAGGCGCGGACCCGCCCTAACACACTCGTTCTAGGCTGAGACCGTGCGAACGAACGAAACCGCGGACGAGCGCCGGCGACGGATCGGCGAAGCAGTCTGGCGCATCGTGCGGCGCGACGGCATCAACGCGGTCAGCACGCGTTCGGTCGCCACGGAGGCCGGAATGGTGCTCGGGTCGCTGCGGCACTACTTTCCGCGTCAATCCGACGTGATCGCATTCGCCATGCAGCTCGTCGCCGACCGCTCGAGCGAGCGCATCCGCGGCATTGTCGCCTTGGCCGGCGACGAGGGTCCGGATGCTCAGCAGCTGATCGAGCAGTACCTGCCGTTCGACGTGGAACGGCGCGAGGAGATGGAGGTCTGGCTCGTCTTCGCCGGAGCCGCGGTCTCCGATCCCTCGCTCGCGACGGTGAAGCGCGACTCGGACGCGACGATGCTCGCCGTCATCCGGCGGGTCGTGGCGGCGCGATCGCCCTCGGGGACTCCGGCGTCCGAGCTCGACCGGGCGGCCGGGCGGTTGCGCGCCCTGATCGACGGGATGGCCGCGCATCTCGTCGGACCGTATCCGGCACTCGAACCCGACGAGGCGAGCGCGATCGTCTCCGAGGAGCTTCGCCGCCTCGGGAGCTGAGGGCGCGAGAGGTGCGTGCGGGCGGGCTAGTCGCTGAACGGCTTGGTGCAGGTGACCTGACCGGCGGTCTGGCCGTGCACCTCCGACGGCAGCGCGACCGGGTCGCCCGCCGGCGCCGCTGGTGCCGCGCTCGAAGGGGTCGGGGCCGGAACGGTGGACGTCTGCGGGGCCGGAGGCTGGGTCGCGGGAACCTGCGCGGGCGGGTTCGCCACAGGTGCGTTGGGGTCGGCCTCCGAACCGACTCCTGTGTCACCGGTCAGCGAGATCGGCTTGTCGGCCATGAGGGCGGTCAGCAGGGCATCCGCTGCATCGGTGGTCGGCTCGACGCCGCCCCCGCCCTGGACATAATGGTTCGGGTACTGCACGAAGACGACCTTGTTGAGGTCGATGTTGCGCAGCGCGGCCGCCATCGATGCGATCGTGGTCATGTTGCTGAGGCTCTCGGAGAGCTTGATGTTCTTGACCGCAGCCTTGGCCAGGCCGTACACCTTGACCGGGTTCGACAACGTGTCGGAGCTCTTGATCGTGCGAACCAGCGAGGAGAGGAACACCTGCTGGCTGCTGATGCGGCCGAGGTCCGAGCCGTCGCCGACACCGTGACGGGAGCGCAGGAACGCCAGCGCCTGGGAGCCCTGCAGAGTGTTCTGGCCGGCCTTGATGTTGAGCCCGGTGTTGTCGTCCCTGATGTCGCCGGTCACACAGACGGGCACGCCGCCGACCGCGTTCGACATCTCGATGACCCCGTCGAACTCGATCAGTCCGGCATAGGGAATGGTCAGCCCGGTCAGTTTCTCGACCGTGAGGACCGTGCAGGCGAGCCCGCCATAGCTGAGCGTGTTGTTGATCTTCTGCCGGCTCATCGCGTCGTAGCTGCCCTTGCCGTCCTCCATCGGGCACGACGGGATGGGCACGAACATGTCACGCGGGAAGCTCACGACGGTGGCGTTCTGGTGGTCGGCGGAGACGTGCAGCAGCATCGTCACATCGTTGAGCACTTCGCCGCGATCCCCGTACGCCGCATTGCCGCCACCGCTGTCGCTGCCGGCGAGGAGAACATTGAACGCACCGCCGATGGCGCCGACCTGCGGCACCGGATCCATCGGCTTGCCTTTGGCGTCGACCAGCACCACCGACGGTTTGGCACTCGACGCGACGTTCAGCACGGCGTACGCGGTGACCGACAGGCTGCTCACGACGGCGACGCCGACGACGGCGGCGATGATCTTGAGGACGAAGCGGATGGGGTGGTGCTGTTTCAGCCGCCCGTGCCGAGCGATGCCGGGCCCGGCAGGACTTCGCTGGGCGCGCGCCGCTGCACGCGTGGACGGATCGCTCATCGTTTCCCCTTCACGACGGACTCCCAGCCCTGGGATCGTCAGCCTGCTTCACAGTACAGGTCGCTGAGCCTGCTCTGAAATTTATGCGTGCGCATGCGTGTTGAACTGTTCATGAACGAGTTCCTGCCTGCCGATTCCGCCATGGGCGCCGTCACTCTGCGCGTCGCAGACCTCGACGGGATGACCGCCTACTACCGCGATGCCGTCACGCTCGACGTTCTCGCCCAGTACGGCGACCAGGTGATCCTGGGACGGGGTGCCACGCCGATCGTGATCCTGCAGCATGCGCCCGAACTGCGCCACGCGTCGCCGCACGAGGCCGGCCTGTTCCACACGGCGATCCTGTTCGACAGCGAAGAGGCCCTTGCCGCCGCGATCTACTCGGTCGCGACCCGTGCCCCGGGGACGTTCACCGGCAGCGCCGACCACCTCGTGAGCAAGGCCTTCTACTTCACCGACCCCGAAGGCAACGGCGTGGAACTGTACTGGGACCGCGACCGCACGCAGTGGAGCTGGACCCACGGCCAGGTCGAGATGGCGACTCTGTACCTCGACCCCAACGAGTTCCTCAGCGAGCACCTCACGGATCGGGGTGCTGCCCTGGCCGGGGTTTCCGCTTCTGACGCGGGCGCCGGTTCGGGGGCGGCGCGGTTCGGCACGGCGGTCGTCGGTCACGTTCACCTCTCGGTGGGCGATGTCGCCTCCGCCCGCGCGTTCTACGTCGACCGGCTGGGGTTCGAGACCACCGCGGAGCTCGGCACGCAGGCACTGTTCGTCAGCGCCGGCGGGTACCACCACCACATGGCGATGAACACCTGGAACAGTCGCGGCGCCGGGCGCCGGCGACTCGCTCTCGGCCTCGGGCAGGTCGAGATCCACGTGCCGACGGTCGACGACCTGGGCGAGCTGGCCGAACGGATGCGCCACTACGGCATCGATGCCCGCGACGACGGCCGCTCGGTCACGTTCGACGACCCGTGGGCGAATGTCGTGCGAGCGGTGCCGGCGGACGCGGTCTCCGCGGAGGCGTCGGCGACCGCAGAGGTTTGAGCAACTCCTGAATTCAGGAGAATCGCGCACCCCGCGGCCGCCGGCTCCTGAATAAAGGAGCCGACGGCATCCGGCGTCGCACCTCTCCTGAATTCAGGAACGCGGGTTGCGGCCGGTGCGAGAAACGAACGACGGAGATCCCGGCCGGAAGCGGCCGGGATCTCCGTCGTTGAGCGCTGAGACTAGTCCGCAGCGGTGGTGGGCCCCGCGTGAAGGCCGTGCGGCGGCACCTCGTCGGGAGCCAGGTCGGTGGCCGCCGGGACATCGGCGGCGTGCGAGCCGTGCGGCACCGCATCCACCGGCACCGGAGCCGCGTGCGACCCGTGGGTCGCCACGCCCGCTCCAACCGGCTCGCCGGCCGCACCAGCGGACGCACCCGCACCTGCGCCAGCACCGGCACCAGCGCCGACGCCGACCGGAACACCCGCAGCCTTCGGCGCATTCGGACCCCAGGCCGGCGGCTTCGGCTTCTGCCAGAACGCGACGATGATCGCGCCGAGGAACGCCACGGCGGCCGGGAGCAGCAGCGACTCCGACATCGCCTGCGTGAAGCCGGCGTGCAGGAACTCGGGGAGCTCGGTTCCGCCGGTCACGGCTCCCGCACTGCCGGAGCCTGCGGGAGGCGTCGGCAGGTCCGCCGCGAGACGACCGGAGATCAGTGCCGCGATCGAGGCCGAACCGAGGACCGCGCCGACCTGACGGGTCGTGTTGAACACGCCGGAGCCTGCGCCCGCCTGGTTCATGGGCAGGTTGCGGGTCGCCGTCGTGGAGATCGGGCCCCACACCCCCGACATCGCAATGCCGAGGAGCGCGCTCGGGGCGAGCAGCCACCAGATCGAGACATCCGGAGTCAGCAGACGCGAATACCAGAACAGCGAGAGCGCGAACAGCACGAGACCGGTCGTCGCGAAGTAGCGCGGGTTGATGCGGTCGATGGCCTTGCCGACGAACGGCGCGAGCACACCCGAGAACACCGCCATCGGGGCGAGCATCAGAGCCGACTCGGTCGGGGTGAGACCGCGGACGGTCTGGAAGTAGAACACCAGCGGCAGCGCCATGCAGGTCACGGCGAAGCCGACCGTCGTGATCGCACCGTTCGAGAGTGAGAAGTTGCGGTCGCGGAACAGCTGCAACGGCAGCAGGGGCTCCTTCTTGTTGAACGCCTGCCACACGACGAAGGCGATCAGCACGACGATGCCCGAGATGATGAGACCCCAGACCGTGATCGGACCGACGATGACGCCCCAGTCGTAGGTGCCGCCCTCCTGGATGCCGAACACCAGCAGGAACATGCCAACGGCGCTCAGGATGACCCCGAGGATGTCGAAGCTGTGCGAGTGCGTCGGCAGCTTGGGGACGAGGCGCATCGCGAGGATGAACGCGACGACGCCGACCGGCACGTTGATGAAGAAGATCCACTCCCAGCCGAGACCGTCGACGAGGATGCCGCCGAGCAGCGGGCCGATGAGCGTGGCGACACCGGCGACCGCGCCCCACAGTCCCATCGCCGCACCACGGCGGTCGGGCGGGAAGATGCGCGTGATGACGGCCATCGTCTGGGGCGTCATCAGGGATGCACCCAGACCCTGGACGACGCGGGCCGCGATGAGCATCGCGATGCCGCCCCCGGGCAGCACGCCGGAGAACCCGCACCATGCGGAGGCGAGCGTGAAGATCACGAGGCCGATGAGGTAGAGGTTCTTGGGACCGAAGCGGTCACCGAGCCGGCCGGTGATCAGCAGCGGCACGGCGTAGGCGAGGAGGTAGGCGCTCGTCACCCAGATGACGGCGTTGTAGTCGGTGCCGAGGTCGAGGCCCTTC
This sequence comes from Leifsonia sp. NPDC058248, assembly GCF_042881905.1. Lineage (NCBI taxonomy): Bacteria > Bacillati > Actinomycetota > Actinomycetes > Micrococcales > Microbacteriaceae > Leifsonia > Leifsonia sp. NPDC058248. The sequence goes on along the minus strand of NZ_JBHVXB010000001.1, from coordinate 472,330 downwards.
ATGATCGCGGGATTCGCCACCGACACGATGGTCGTGTCGATGAGGATCATGAAGAACCCGATGACGAGCGCCCACAGCGCCGGCCACGGCTTCAATTCTTTTTCCATGTGTCTTTTCTCTCTAAGGGGTGCTTCTCCTCGGACCAGGACAGTACGCCTGATTCGAGCTCGTCGATGAGGGATTCCAGCCAGTTCGCTTCGACCTGGCTGAGGTCCCGGGTGTATTGCACGTCGATCCAGTACTTGCGCGGCAGCTGTTTCGCCTCGATGCTCCGGATGCCCTGCTCGAGGTCCTCGAGGTCGGCGCGCACCAGCTCCACACGCTGGCGCAGGAGCCGGATGACGGTCTCGACCGGCAGGTTGTGCGCCTGCCCCAGGCCGAGCGGGAACTCGGGGTACTCGTTGGACGGCGTCCCGAGGATGCCGGCGATCCGCTCGCTCAGTGCGAGTGTGCCCTGTTCGGTTATCTCGTACGTGGTGCGCTCCGGCCGGTTGCCTTCGCGTTCTGTGCCCGTGGCCCGCACCAGGCCCTGCCCGGCGAGTCGGTCGACCGTGTGGTACAGCGAGCCGGGCCGGACCTTGACGACGCGGTCTTCGGAGCGCTGCACGAGCGTCTGGTACATCTCGTAGGGGTGCATCGGCCGCTCGGCGAGCAGCGCGAGCGCAGCGACGCCGAGTGGCGTGAGGGTGGTGGTGGGGGGCATGGCTGATTATTCCACTTGGAATATACGGCGCGGACTAGCCTGCTGTCAATCGGAAGTTTCCCGATTCAGCGCGGCGAGCTGCTCGGCGAAGAGGCGAGCGCCACCCTGTGCGGGATGGCGAACAGCGGGGGCCTCGACCCCTTCGGCCGCCAGGGCGCCCTGTGCTTTGCGCCCGACGGCCACCACCGTTTCGATGCCGAACGCGCGGGCGAGCTCGAGCGCCACAGGAGTGCCGGCGCGCACCTCGCCCGGGCGCGGGGTGCGGTTCGTGCACGGGTCGCCGGCGACGAACGGGTGGTGCGGGTAGATCGGCCAGGCGAGCGGCAGCGGTCCGCGCCAGGCCGCGAGCGCGGACCAGACCGCCGCGCTCGACGCCTCCCAGGGCGCCGCCGGCTCCGGCGGCAGCTCGAGCCCCTCGAAGAGCCCGGCGCGTACCTCGCGAACCGAGACGAACGGGATGCCCGTGACGGTCATCCCGCGCCACCCCGGAGCCTCGGCCAGGAGGAGCACCCGTGGGCCGGACTCGGCGATCGCGTGGAAGTATCGCCGCAGGTTGCGCCCGCGCATCCTGCCGAGATCGTCGCTGCCGTACAGGTATTCGGCGTCGGCAGGCGCGGGCACCTCCGCCAGGAGTTCGAAGAATCGGTCCGTCGCTGGTCTCATCGTCCCAGCATCGCTCGTCCGTGCATCCGGAGCACTCGCCGTCCCGTGCGAGTGTGCGCGCAGCGGGCGGTTCAGCAGGGCTTCACGGCGACGCGCGCGAAGGCGCCGGTGGCGGCTGCGGCGAGCGCTGCATCCGCGTCGGCGAGCGCGAACGTCTGCCCCACCTGCTCGGCGAACGGATACAGGGTCCAGGCGTCGGCGAGAAAGCGCACGGCCCCCTCGAGATGCCGCGGAGCGTAGTCCTGCACACCGCGCACAGTCAGCAGGCGACGAACGAGCTGCTCGGGGTCGACGACCAGCTCGGGGCCGGGCGACATCGATCCCACGAGGACGAGCGCGCCGCCCACGTCGATCGCCGCGAGCAGCGAGCGGGCTGCCTCCGCGGCTCCCGACAGTTCGAGGGCGATGGTCGGCGCCGCTCCTCTGCCGCCCGCCCGCCCGAGCGCGGCAGCGAGGCCGAGGCCCGAGTCCGGCGCGACGCGGGGGTCGGAGACGGCGGCGGCCCCGAACGTCAGGGCGGCGTCTCGGCGTGCCGGGTCCGGATCGCTCGCGACCACCCGCGCGCCCGCCTCGGTCGCCATCGCGATCGCCGTCAGCCCGCGCATCCCGAGCCCGGCGACGACGACGAGTGCGCCCTCCAGCGGAGTGATCGCCGAGGCGGCCTCCAGCGCGGCCACGACCGTCGCCGTCGCACAGGAGGCGGGCGCGAGCACCCGAGCCGGGATGTCGTCGGGCACCGCGACCATCGGGGTCCCGTCGAGGATGTGGACGTGTGTGGCGAATCCGCCCGACAGCTCCCAGCCGCGGCGCATCCGCTCGTGGCCGTACTGCTGCAGGTGCACGCATCTCTGGGGGAGGCCGTGACGGCACCGGGCGCAGCGGCCGCACGGCACCCCCACCGACCATACGACACGTTCGCCGAGCGAGATGCGATGCCCGTCCGTCGACTTGGCGCCGCCGCGTCCGAGCGCCACGACGCGCCCGACCTGCTCGTGCCCCAGGACGAGCGGGGCCGGCGCCTCCCGATGCCCGGCCAGCGTGCGCACATCGGACTCGCACACGGTCGCCAGCTCGATCTCCACCAGCGCGTCACCCGGCGAGAGTCGCACCCCCGGAACGGCTACGGCCTCATGGTGGTGCCTTTGGCCCGGCCACACCATCGCCGTCGCCGACGGGTACACGCTCACGCCCTTGCCCGCGCGCGCCGGTGGCTCGACGACGCGCGGAGTGACGGCCCTGACGGTCACCGCTCGTCGTTCGCTGGGGTTGCGTCGTCGAGGTCTTCGTCGTCCAGGTCGGAGTCGTCGCGCTCGTCGTCGTCGAGGTCGGCGTCGTCCAGGTCGGCTTCATCCGAGTCGGCGTCGTCCAGGTCGGCCTCGTCCACATCGAAACCGAGCAGCTCGGCGAGGTCGGCGATGCTCGGGATGACCGCGTCCGCCCCGGCGTCGAGCAGCGTGTCCTCGTCATCCGCCCCGCTCAGGACGCCGACCACGAGGCCCGCACCGGCGGCGATGCCCGAGGCGATGTCGCTCGCGGTGTCGCCGACGACCACCATGCCCTCGACGCTGGACGTGCCCGTGCGCAGGAGCGCGGTCAAGGGGAGGTCGGGGTACGGACGCCCACGGCCGGCTTCTGCCGCGCTGAGAGTCAGGTCGGCAAGGCCGTGCCAGCCGAGCTGGTCGAGAAGGACGTCTTGGGTGGCCCGCGAGAGGCTTGTGGTCATGGCGACCTTCACGCCGGCGGCACGCAGTCGCAGAATCAGCTGTTCGGCGCCTGGAACGGCGCTGACGCCCTCTTCGGTCGCGAGCTCGGAGTAGGCGCTCTCGAACGCGGCGTTGGCGTGCTGAGCCTGGTCTTCGTCGTCGGCGAGGTCGCGGAAGACCGAGATCTTGGGCAGGCCCGCCGTCAGGCGCACGTAGTCGATCGCGTCCTCCCAGTCGTCGGGAGTCTCGCCGATTCCCGCGGCCTGCAGCGCCCGCTCGACGGCGCGCTCTACCAGCCCGTCATCGACGATGACGGTTCCGGCCAGGTCGAGCACGACGAGTTCGAGGTCGGCGTCGAGATCGTCGGCGAACTCGTCGTCGCCGAGCTGATCGTCGGCGAGTTCGTTGCCGTTCTCCCAGTACTCGTAGCTGCGACGATCGTCGACGGCATCCGTCTCGGTGGTGAGCGTCGTGAAGCTGGACGGTTCCATCGAAGACCTCCCGTGAGTGCGCGAGCAGCGGCGCTGCGAACGACGTTCCGCAAGGCTACGTTCGCGGGACGACGGATGCGGCAACCCGAGGTTACGGGAGGGTTAACGCTCCGCCTCCGGAGCGACTCCGCACCTGAGACCGACGCCTCCTTGTTGCACTTTCGTGACGCCCGGCGCAGAATTGCAGCATGGCCGTCGACGACAACACGCGCGAGTTCGATCCCGACATAGTCACCGACTTCAGGAAACGCATGTCGTACGGGTCGTACCTCGACCTCGAGACCCTCCTGAGCGCGCAGAAACCGGTGAGCATCCCGGAGCATCATGACGAACTGCTGTTCATCATCCAGCACCAGACCACAGAATTGTGGCTCAAGCTGGTGCTCCACGAACTCGAGTCGGCTCGCGATCTGCTGCGCGCCGACCAGCTTCCGCCCGCGCTCAAACGCATCGCCCGGGTGAAGCACATCCAGAGGACCCTCACCGAGCAGTGGTCGGTGCTGGCCACGCTCACGCCGACCGAATACGCCGAGTTCCGCGGCTTCCTCGGCAACTCGTCGGGGTTCCAGTCGTACCAGTACCGGGCCGTCGAGTTCGTGCTGGGCAACAAGAACCGCCGCATGCTCAGCGTGTTCGAGAACGATCCAGCGGCGCACGCGCTGCTCGCCGGACTGCTCGAGGCTCCGAGCATCTATGACGAGTTCTTGCGCTACCTGGCGCGCGCCGGCTTCGCGATCCCCGAAAGCGTGCTCGAGCGCGACGTGACCGAGGCGTACACGTTCACGCCGGAGCTCGTCCCCGTGTTCCAGGGCATCTACGAGCACGCCTCCGATCACTGGGCGGAATACGAGGCCTGCGAAGAGCTCGTCGACCTGGAGGACAACTTCCAGCTCTGGCGTTTCCGTCATCTCAAGACCGTGCAGCGCACCATCGGCATGAAGACGGGCACCGGCGGATCGACCGGCGTCTCCTTTCTGCAGAAGGCCCTCGAGCTCACGTTCTTTCCGGAGCTCTTCGCCGTGCGCACCGAGATCGGCGCGCCGCAGTGACGATCGGCTTCGACGCCGCCTGGGACGGCGAGCGCTTTCGAGGCCACACCGTCTTCGCGATCGAGCAGGGGATGCTCCGCCCTGTCGACGAGGAGAGGGCCGACCGCGAACTCGGCGGCGCTCTCATCCCGCACCTGACCGATCACCACACGCACCTGGGTCTCACCGACCCAGCCGAGCTGTTCGCCAACGGAATCACCGACGCGGTCGACCTCGGCTGGATCCCTGAGGTAGCCTCCGGCTGGCTGATCGATGCGCCCGGGCATCCGGCGGTGCAGATTGCGGGTGCCCTGCTCACTGCGCCGGGCGGATATCCGATCAACGCGGGCTGGGCTCCTCCGGGGTCGTCGGCCGAGGTCGGCAGTGCGGATGAGGGGGAGGAAGCGGTTCGTGGACAACTCATACGGGGAGCCTCGCGGATCAAGGTCACGCTGAACACCGACGCGGGGCCAACTGTGGATAACCTGACGCTCAGCGCGATTGTGGAGGCGGCTCATTCGGCGGGGGTCCCCGTGACCGTGCACGTGCAGGGAACGGGCCAGACCGCTCGAGCGATCGACGCGGGCATCGACCAGCTCGCCCACACGCCGTTCAGCGAACGGGTGGACGACGGCACGATCCTCCGAGCCGTCGCGGCCGGCATGACCTGGGTCTCGACCCTCGACATCCACGGGTGGGGCCGGCCGTCGCCGGAGTTCGCCGTGGCCGTCGACAACCTGCGCCGATTCGCCCGGGCGGGCGGCCGCGTGCTGTACGGGACCGATCTCGGCAACGGCCCGCTCGCGAACGGCGTGAACGCCAGGGAACTCACCGGCATCGCCGCCGCCGGACTCGGCGGGGACGCACTCGTCCGCACCATCGCCGGGGACGCCCCTCTCGGCGACGTCGGTCCCCGCTTCGCCTGGATCCCCACTCCGCCGCCCGCGCCCGAGGACGACCCCACGGGCGATCCCGCCGCATCCGGGTTGCCCGCCTGGCTCGCCACGGCGCGCGGCCTCACCACCACCATCCCGGGAGGACTCGCATGACCGACCACCACGCCGCCGCAACCGCCGACGCCGCCGCAACAGCCGCCGCAACCGCAAACGCCGCCGGCCACCTCTCAGCAGCACGCGCCGCCGACGCGGCCGACCCGCTCGCCGCCTTCCGCACCCGCTTCGCCGGGATCGACGACGGCACGAGCGACGTCGTCGCCTACCTCGACGGCAACTCTCTGGGCAGGCCGACCCGCGCCGGCATCGACCGCATCCAGCGCTTCCTCGTCGAGGGCTGGGGAGGCCGGCTGATCCGCGGCTGGGACGAGCAGTGGATGGAGCTGCCGTTCACGATCGGCGACTCCCTGGCCGACACCGTGCTCGGCGCAGCCCACGGCCAGGCGTTCATCGGCGACTCGACCACGGTCCTCCTGTACAAGCTGGCGCGCGCGGCGGTGGATGCCCGTCCCGGCCGCTCCGAGATCGTGATCGACACCGACAACTTCCCCACGGACCGGTACGTGGTCGACGGCATCGCCCGCGAGCGCGGCCTGACCCTGCGCTGGATCGAGGCGGACACCGAGGCGGGTGTCACGCCCGAACAGGTGGCCGAAGCGGTCGGCCCGCAGACGGCGCTCGTGCTGCTCAGCCACGTCTCCTACCGGTCCGGCTTCCTCGCCGACGTCCCCGCGATCACGCGGATCGCCCACGACGCCGGGGCCCTCGTGCTCTGGGACCTGTGTCATTCGGCCGGCTCGGTGCCGATGAAGCTGGACGCCTGGGGGGTCGACCTCGCGGTCGGCTGCACCTACAAGTACCTCAACGGCGGCCCCGGCTCCCCGGCCTTCGGCTACGTGCGAGCGGACCTGCAGCAGGAGCTGACGCAGCCGATCCAGGGCTGGATGGGCGTGGCGGACGTGTTCCGGATGGGGCCGGAGTTCGAGCCGGCGGCCGGCGTTCGGCGCTTCGTCAGCGGCACTCCGGCGATCGTCGGGATGCTCGCCATGCAGGACACGATCGCGATGATCGCCGAATGCGGCATCGAGGCCGTGCGCGCGAAGTCGGTCGCACTCACCGAGTTCGCGATCTCCCTCAGCGACGACCTGCTGAGCCCGCTCGGGGTGACCGTCGCCAGTCCGCGCGACCCGGAGCGGCGCGGCGGACACGTGACGGTGAACCACCCCGCCATGCAGGACGTGACCGCTCTGCTGTGGGAGCGCGACGTCATCCCCGACTTCCGCGACCCGAACGGCCTCCGGATCGGCCTCTCGCCGTTGAGCACCAGCTTCGAGGAGACGTACCGGGGTGTGGCGGCGATCCGCGACGCGCTCCGCGACCTCGCACATGACTGACCGGGAGGACCTCGAAGCACGGACCGGGAGCTCGACCGCGCTCCTGCGGACCGTGGTGGGCAGCGTGCTGCGGCCACTCGGGGGCTGGATGACCGCATCCGGTGCCGTCGACCTGCTCGGCGCCCTCGACGTCCCCGCCAGCACCGCGCGATCGAGTCTCGCCCGCCTCTGCGCGGGCGGAGTGCTGGTGCGCGAACCTCGGGTCGGCGTCGCCGGCTACGCGCTCGACCCGGCCGCGCTACCGATGCTCGAACGGGGCGACCGCCGCATCTTCGGCCGGCGCCCGGCCGACGCCGACGGCTGGTGCCTCGTCTCGTTCTCGATCCCCGAACGGCAGCGCGACCGCCGGCACCAGCTGCGTCGGCGGCTCGCGGCGCTCGGCTGCGGAACGGTCGCCGACGGACTCTGGATCGCGCCGCGACAGCTCGAGGACGAGGTCGACCGGATGCTCGCGGAGCTGGGCCTGCAGTCCGAGACGGTGCTCTTCACGGATGCCCGGACCCGCGGTTCGCTCTCGGGAGCACTGGAGCGATGGTACGACCTCGACCGCATCCGTGCCGCGCACGACGGTTTCCTCCGGCAGTTCGGCGACGCCGCTGCTCCGTCCGACGACCGGGGCGCGTTCGCCCAGTGGATCCGTGTGCTCGACGAGTGGCGCGTGATCCCGTACCTCGATCCGGGTCTCCCGGCTGCGGCGCTGCCCGCCGACTGGCCGGCCACGGCGAGCTCCGCCCTCTTCGCGGCGCTGCGCTCCTCGCTCGAGCCGCGCGCCGTCGCGCACGCGCGCCGCTCCGCGCTCTGACGGCGGTCGCGCATCCGTGCTCGTCTCGCGATCGCACCGCTGCGCGCACAGGCGGGGGGTGCGCGACACGGCGGCTTCGCAGGCCCGGTAGAATCGAGGCATCCCCGACCCTTGCGAAGGTGAGTGAAGCATTGCCAACGATCGTTGTCGAAGTCATGCCGAAGGCCGAGCTGCTCGATCCGCAGGGTAAGGCCGTCGCCGGCGCCCTCGCGCGCACGGGCAAGAGCCAGTTCAGCAGTGTCCGCGTGGGAAAACGTTTCGAGCTGACCGTCGAGGGCCCCATCGACGACGCCACACGCGCTGCCGTCGAGCAGATCGCGAACGATGTGCTCTCGAACTCCGTGATCGAAGACGTCGTCGGCATCCACTACCCGTCGGAGGCCCTCGCGAACGGAGCCGGCGCCTGATGCGAATCGGCGTCGTCACCTTCCCCGGCTCGCTCGACGACCGCGACGCCCTGCGCGCCATCCGTCGCGCCGGCGCCGATCCCGTCGCCCTCTGGCACGGCGACCACGACCTCCAGGGCGTCGACGCTCTGGTCCTCCCCGGCGGCTTCAGCTACGGCGACTACCTGCGCGCCGGCGCCATCGCCAGCCTCTCGCCTATCATGACCGAGGTCATCGACGCGGCCGGCAAGGGGATGCCCGTGCTCGGCATCTGCAACGGCTTCCAGATGCTCGCCGAGGCCCACCTCGTGTCGGGCGGCCTGATCCGCAACGATCACGGAAACTTCATCCGCCGCGACCAGCACCTGCGCGTCGAGAACACCGACACCCCCTGGACCAGCGGGTTCGAGGCCGGCCAGGAGATCGTCATCCCTCTCAAGAACGGCGAGGGCGGCTTCATCGCCTCCGCCGAAGAGCTGAACCGTCTGGAGGGCGAGGGCCTGGTGGCGTTCCGCTACGAGGGCATCAACCCCAACGGCTCGCTCAACGACATCGCCGGCGTTCGCAACGAGCGCGGCAACGTCGTCGGTCTGATGCCGCATCCGGAGCACGCGGTCGAGCCCGGCTTCGGCCCCGACACTCCGGCCGCGATGCGTTCCGGCGTCGACGGCCTCACCTTCTTCACGTCGGTCATCCGCGCGACCCTCGTCGCCGCCTAGCCGCCGCCGTGCGGGCCGCAGCCAAGCCCGCACGCGCATCCGGATCGCCCATCACGTCAGCACGCGCAGCGCACCCGCCTTAATTCAGGAGCGGCGCCGGCGACAAGACCCCCACCTACCGGTAGTCGACACTGAGATTGAGGCGAGTGTCCCGCTCCAGACCGGAGTCGCGCCGCACCTGAGGGTTCAGGTACAGCAGCTGATTGAGCGTGATCCCGAACCGCCTCGCCACGGCCCCCGGGTTGTCGTTCCCCCACACCTCGTAGCTCGCCGGACGTCCCCGGTAGTCGGTGACCCTCCCGCGCGCATAGTCGGCCGGCCCGGAGTCGACGAGCCTCAGCCCGGGGTAGAAGTCCGGCACGGTCCAGGTGAGCGGGGCCGCCGCGACGACCGTCCCACCCTCATGCACGACCTCCAGACTGTTGAAGTAGGAGAGATCGCCGCGATCCCGCCGGCCCTCGGTGTCGATACGGAAAGCGGTGTCTCCCCCGGCGCCGTAGACCACCCCGAGCGGCAGGTCGACGGCCGGAACGGTCGGCGCCCCGGCCGATGGACCGAAGCGATCGACGCTGAGCGCGATCGTGACCCCCGACTCGTCGCTCGTGCTGAATCCGGTCAGCTCCACGTCGAGCTTCAGATCCGACGCGACCCGTACAGTGACGGCTCCGGATGCACGCCCCGTGACATCCTGGAACGATCCGGTCGCCAGCACGGTGTTCGCGGGCGGGAGGTACTCGAACTGATCGTCGAGCGGCACGGGCGTGGGTGTCGGTGTCGGTGTCGTATCCGACCCGACGCGCGCGGCCGGTCCGTGAGCGGCGGTCGGCGCGGGCGGCGGGGAGTCCGTGCATCCGCACAACAGCCCTCCGGCCACCAGCAACGTCGCTGCGAGCGCCGCTCGCCCACCCCCGAGACCCAGGCGTTTCACCATGAGCCACAGCTTGGCGGACCAGGCGAGCAGGCGCAATCAACGCCGGTAGACTGAAACCCTCCCCGGCATCCACGAATCTTGGAGAGTGCCAGCGTGACCGAAGCCCCCACCACCGTGACCGCGCACGTCGTCGACACCGTCGCCAGCGCACAGGCGACGCCCGAGAGGGAGCAGCCCTACGGGGCGCTCGGCCTCAAAGACGACGAGTATGCGCGAATCCGCGAGATCCTCGGCCGCCGGCCCACCAGCGGCGAGCTCGCGATGTACTCGGTGATGTGGTCGGAGCACTGCTCCTACAAGTCGTCCAAGATCTACCTGCGCCAGTTCGGCCAGAAGGTCAGCCCGGCGATGAAGAAGAACCTCATGGTCGGTATGGGGGAGAACGCGGGCGTGGTCGACGTCGGCGAAGGCTGGGCGGTCACCTTCAAGGTCGAGTCGCACAACCACCCCTCCTACATCGAGCCGTTCCAGGGAGCGGCGACCGGGGTCGGCGGCATCGTGCGCGACATCATCTCGATGGGCGCGCGCCCGGTGGCCGTCATGGACCAGCTGCGCTTCGGCGCCATCGACCACCCCGACACGGCGCGCGTAGTGCACGGCGTCGTCTCCGGCATCTCGTTCTACGGCAACTGCCTGGGCCTGCCCAACATCGGCGGCGAAACCTACTTCGACCCGATCTACCAGGGCAACCCGCTCGTCAACGCCCTCTCGGTCGGCGTGCTCCGCCACGAAGACCTTCACCTCGCCAACGCCTCGGGCACCGGCAACAAGGTCGTGCTGTTCGGCGCCCGCACCGGCGGGGACGGCATCGGCGGCGCGAGCATCCTGGCCTCTGACACGTTCTCCGCGGGCGGCCCGACGAAGCGCCCGGCCGTGCAGGTCGGCGACCCGTTCGCCGAGAAGGTGCTCATCGAGTGCTGCCTCGAGCTGTTCCGCGACAAGCTGGTCGAGGGCATCCAGGATCTCGGCGCAGCCGGCATCTCCTGCGCCACCAGCGAGCTGGCCTCCAACGGCGATGGCGGCATGTTCATCGAGCTCGAGAAGGTGCTGCTGCGCGACCCGAACCTCACGGCCGAGGAGATCCTCATGTCCGAGAGCCAGGAGCGCATGATGGCCGTCGTCAAGCCGGAGCTGCTCGACGCCTTCCTCGCCGTCACGGCCAAGTGGGATGTCGAGACCAGCGTGCTCGGCGAGGTCACCGACACCGGCCGGCTGATCATCAACTGGCACGGCGAAGAGATCGTGAACGTCGAGCCCCGCACCGTCGCCGTCGACGGCCCGGTGTACGAGCGTCCCGTGGCCTACCCGGCCTGGATCGACGCCCTGCAGGCCGACAGTGCCTCGCGTCTGGCCCGCCCCACCGGTGGGGACGAGCTGCGCGACCAGTTCCTTGCGCTTCTCGGCAGCGCCAATCTGGCCGACAAGGGGTGGATCACCGACCAGTACGACTACTTCGTCGGCGGCAACACAGCCCTCGCGTTCCCCGACGACGCCGGCATGGTCCGGGTCGATGAGGAGAGCGGGCTCGGCTTCGCGATCGCGACCGACGCGAACGGCCGCTTCTGCCAGCTCGACCCGAAGCAGGGCGCCAAGCTGGCGCTCGCCGAGGCCTACCGCAACGTCGCCGCCACCGGCGCGGTGCCCGCGGCCGTCACCGACTGCCTCAACTTCGGCAGCCCCGAGAACCCCGAGGTCATGTGGCAGTTCTCGCAGGCCGTCGAAGGGCTGTCGGATGCCTGCCTCGAGCTCGAGATCCCGGTGACGGGCGGCAACGTCTCCTTCTACAACCAGACGGGTTCGACGCCGATCTTCCCGACCCCTGTGGTGGGCGTGCTCGGCGTGATCGACGACGTCGCTCGGCGCATCCCGAGCGGTTGGCAGGACGAAGGCGACAACATCTACCTTCTCGGTGTCACCCGCGAGGAACTCGACGGCTCCGCCTGGGCAGGCACCGTGCACGGTCACCTCGGGGGGCGCCCGCCCTCGGTCGACCTCGATCGCGAGCGCGACCTCGCCGGGCTGCTCCACGCGGCCTCCATCGAGAGCCTCGTCGCCTCGGCCCACGACCTCTCCGACGGCGGCCTCGCTCAGGCCCTGGCCGAGTGCGTCATGCGTTTCGGTGTCGGCGCGCGCGTCTGGCTGACCGAGATCATGGAGCGCGACGCCGTGGATGCGGCCACAGCCCTCTTCAGCGAGTCGACCGGGCGCGTGCTGGTGTCCGTGCCCCGCGAAGACGACGTGAAGTTCCGCGGACTCTGCGAAGGGCGCGACTTCCCGGTCCTCCGCATCGGGGTCACGGACGCCGAGGTCGGCACCCAGCCGGTCCTCGAGGTGCAGGACCTCTTCACGGTCGGCCTCGAGGAACTGCGCGGCACCCACCGCTCTACGCTCCCCGAGCACTTCGGCCCGGTCGTCGCGTAACGCTCCTGCAGGGCTGGGCAGTCGGTAACTCCGGAGAATCCGCCCGACACGCCGCCTGCGATCGGCCTTTCCCGCTCGATCGACGGCGTGTCGTCCGAATCCTCCGGAGTTGCTGACGCGTGGCAGCGCTCACCGGCCACCGCGAGCACTTTTTCAGGACCTGTGCACCCGGCAAGGCGGAAACATCCGACGGCGGGGCCCCGTCCCAGCGACAGCACCCCGTCCCGGCGGCGGCAGCCCGTCCCCGCGGCGGCATCCCGCCCGGGCGACAGCACCTGCCGCAGCACGCACCCCTACCGGCGGCCGGACGGCTCCGGCAGCGGCTCGGGCAGTGCCCGCCGGCGGGTCAGCACGCGCACACGCTGCTGCGTGAGCAGGATGCCCGCCAGCACGATGAGGGCGCCGACCGGCTCGTTCCAGCTGAGGGTCTCGTGCAGTACGAGGATGCCCAGGGCGACCCCGACGATCGGCGTGACGTAGGTGACCCCTGAGGTCGCGGTCGGCCCCCACGCGCGCAGTACGTTCATGTTCCAGATGTAGACGACTCCCGTGCCCAGGGCGCCGAGCGCGAGGAGACTGAGGAGCACCGGCCAGCTGAAGGTGATCGGGCCGACGGCGATGACGGGCGTGAGCACGAGCATGATGACGGCGGCGAGCCCGATGTTCATCACAGCCGTGCTGGTGGCGGAGATCTGCCGGTGGCTGATGAACTTGCGGATGTAGCCGAAACTGAACCCGTAGCAGGTCACCGCTCCGAGGCAGGCGAGCTGGCCCCACAGGCTCCCGCTGAGCGTGGCCACCTGCCAGGGCCCGACCACGACCACGACGCCGACGACCCCGATGAGGACTCCGAGCACCTGGTCGCGGTTGAGCTTCTCGACGCGGAACGCGGTGGTGACCAGGATGGCCGTGGTGATCGGCGTGACCGCGTTGTAGATGCTCGCCAGGCTCGACGAGACGTACTGCTCCGCCCAGGCGAACAGAAGGTACGGGATGACGCAGTAGGTGATCGCGACCACGACGAAGTGCAGCCACACGATCGGCTCCCGGGGCAGCCGGCTGCGGGTGATGAGGGCGATGATGCCGAGGGTCACCGCGCCGAAGACCAGGCGCGCCCACGCCACCTGCCCCGGGCTCACGCCTTCGAGCCCCACCTTCATGAACAGGAAGCTGGCGCCCCAGACGAGACCCATGGCGATGAACTGGAGTGCGACCTTCACATGTCGACGCTAGTGGTCGCCGCCGACATCCGCTCGCGCTTTTCGGACACGGCATCCGGATGCCCGCAGCGCCGCCCCCGACGGCCGCGATCACGATCCGCCGAGCACTCCGAGGGCCCAACCCCACCCACACGAACCACCCGCACGAACCACCCACCCGAACCGCCCACCAGCAGACGCCCCGTCCCACCCACGCGATAGGGTGTCCGCAGATGGAAGGGGCGTCGATGGACCTGTTGTCCGTGCTGACGTGGACCGGCGTCATCGTGTGCCTGGTCCTGGCTCTCACCGGGCTCGTCCCGGTGATCGCGGCGGCGGCCACGTTCGCCGCCATCCCGTTTCACGCCTTCGTGAACCACTACCGCAAGGCCGAGCCGTACCTGCCGCGGGTCGCCATCGTCGTGCCCGCCTGGAACGAGGGCGCCGTGATCGGCGCATCCATCGATCGCCTGATGCAGCTCGAGTACCCGCGCGAGGCCCTACGTATCTACGTCGTCGACGACGCCAGCACGGATGCGACGCCGGACGTGGTCCGCGAGAAGGCGGCGCTCTACCCGGGCTCCGTGGTGCTGCTGCGGCGTGACAAGGGCGGCGAAGGCAAGGCCCACACTCTCAACCACGGGATCACTGAGATCCTCAAGGACGACTGGATGGAGGCGCTCCTGATCATGGACGCCGACGTCATCTACCTGCCCGACTCGCTGCGCCGGATGACCAGGCACCTGGCCGATCCGGAGGTGGGCGCGGTCTCGGCGTACATCCGGGAGGGCAGCGCCGACCGCAACTACCTCACCAAGTTCATCGCCGTGGAGTACGTGCTGTCGCAGCCGGCGGTGCGCCGCGCGCAGAACGTGCTGGGCGCACAGGCCTGCCTCGCCGGCGGCGCCCAATTGCACACCCGCGAGAACGTGCTCGCGATCGGCGGCCGGATCGACACGTCGTCGCTCGCCGAAGACACGATCACGACTTTCGAGACGCAGCTCACCGGACGCAAGGTCGTCTTCGAGCCGATGGCCGAGGTGCTCGCCGAAGAGCCGCGCGCCGTCGAAGGACTGTGGAAGCAGCGGCTGCGCTGGGCGCGTGGCAACGTCACCGTCACCTCTCGCTACCGGAACGTGTGGTTCCGCCCGTCACGAACGCACCACCTGGGCGCCTGGACGTTCGGGATCACGTGGTTCAGCCTGTGGCTGCTGCCCGTCATCATGATCGTCTCGTCGATCGGCCTGGTCGGACTGCTGTTCCTGCAGAGCGAGTTCGCGACGACCGCGTTCCGGATCCTGTGGATCGGCGCCGCCCTGGCGTACGTGTTCACGCTGGTGCTGGGGTCGCTCACCGACGGGCGCACGAGCAGGCGCTCCATCGGCCACATCATCCTGTTCCCGGGCATCGTCAACACGATCGTGATGCTGACCGCGCTGTTCCCGGGTCTGATGCTGGTCTGGCTTCCGGGGCTGTTCGGCGCGACGCTCAGCGGGACGACGCTGTTCGTGCTGACGCTCGCGATCTACATCTGGATCCCGGTGTCGATGGTGGTCGCCTGGCTGGCGCGCAAGGCCGAGCCGACGCGTGCCGGGCGGTGGCTGACCCCGACACTCATCTACCTGGCCGGCTACGGTTCGCTGTTGTGCGCGATCACGTTCGACTCGTACCTCAAAGAGCTCAGCCACGCGGAGGCGCGCTGGGACAAGACCGAGAAGGTCGGCCGCATCGCCACCAGCTGAGCGAATGCCCGCCGAGCATCCGGTCGCCCGGCTTCACTCTACGATCGTGAGCTTCACCGGGATGTTGCCGCGGGTGGCGTTCGAGTACGGGCACACATGGTGCGCCGCCTCGGCCAGCTGCTCGGCCTGCTCGCGCCCCAGGCGCGGAGCGTAGATGTCGAGCTCCACCGCGAGACCGTAGCCGCCGTCGCCGTTCGGGCCGATGCCGACGCTCGCAGAGACCGCGGAGTCGCTCGTGTCGATCTTCTCGCGCCGTCCGACCGCGTGCATCGCACTGAGGAAGCAGGCGGCGAAGCCGGCCGCGAACAGCTGTTCCGGGTTCGTGCCCGCTCCCGAGCCGCCCAGCTCTTTGGGCGGGCGGGTGTCGAAATCGATGAGGTCGTCCTCGCTGCGGACGTGTCCGTCCCGTCCCCCACCAGATGCGTGCGCGATTGCGGTGTAAGCGATGTCCATACGCTCAGCCCATACCAGCGATCTGAGCGGCACCTGTGAGGTCGGGGGACCCCTATGGTGTACGCGACGACAGCTCGAACGTCTGCCCGGAATACTCCTCCAGCAGCGTCCACAGCCGTGCGCCGACCCGCGGGCTGCGCGTGGTGGGCGCCGCCGGTGCCAGCGCCGGTTCGCCCTTGGTCACGAAGCGCGGTCCGTAGAACTGGCCGCCCGCCGCATCCGGATCGATCGCTGCCCGCACCGCCGACCACGCCCCGCGGTCTTTGCCCTGCGTCCAGGCCGCCTGCAGGTTGTCGGCGAAGCGCTTGGCGCGCGACGGATGGTTGACGCCGCGGATGCCGGGGGTGCGCCCCGACGTCGAATATCCCGGATGCACGACCAGGCTCGAAACGCCGGTTCCGGATGCACGCAGCCGCCGGTCCAGCTCGAACCCGAACACCTGCAGCGCGATCTTGGACTGGGCGTACGCCGTCCACGACGTGTACGACTTCTCGAGCTGCAGGCCGTCGAGCGGGAAGCGCGACAGCAGGGTCGCCAGTGATCCGAGCGACACGACGCGGGCTCCGGCGCTGCGTGCGAGCAGCGGCATCGTGAGTGCCGCCAGCTGGAAGTGCCCGATCACGTTGGTGGAGAGCACGAGCTCGTTGCCGCGGGCGTCCGTCGCCCGGGTGGCCGGAGGGTGGACGATGCCCGCGTTCAGCATCAGGACGTCGAGCCGGTCGCGTTCCAGGAGAGTTTCAGCCGCCTGGGTGACCGAACGGGGGTCGGACACGTCGATGGGCGTCGCCTCGACGATGGCGCCGGGCACGCGGCGCCGGATGGCGGCGACGGCGGCCTCCGCGCGTTCCGGGCTGCGGCAGCCGAGGATCACGTGGGCTCCTGCTGCGGCCAGCTGCTCGCTCGCGAAGTACCCGATGCCGGCGTTCGCGCCGGTGATCATCACCGTCTTGCCCACCGCGTGCGGCAGGGCTCGGGGATCCCAGCTCAACGCGTGCTCTCGGAGGCGATCCGCTCGTGGTGGTGGATGACCTCCGCGACGATGAAGTTGAGGAACTTCTCGGCGAAGGCGGGGTCGAGGTGGCTTTCTTCGGCGAGCGCGCGCAGTCTCTGGATCTGCTCCCGCTCACGTTGCGGGTCGGCGGCGGGGAGGCCGTGGGTGGCTTTCAGCGTGCCGACCTGCTGCGTGAACTTGAAGCGTTCGGCGAGCATGTGCACCAGCGCAGCGTCGATGTTGTCGATGCTCTGACGGATGCTGTGGAGCTGCGCGAGCGCTTCGGCTTCCTCTTCGTTCTGACCCATGCGACGAGCCTATCCGTCGATCCCGGACGCACGCTGTCACGGGCCGGCGGCGACCGGTGCGGGGGTGCAGCGTCGGCGTGTGCCGTGGTCCGGGCGCCGCTGGCGGCGGAGCCGCTGCTCCCCGAGCGTTATCCACAGGCTGAGCGCCGCGCGCTGTGCTGAGTTGCCCCAAAGTGTCGTTTCGGGCGCCGAAATCGCACGCATAACGACACTTTGGGGCAACTCACGGCCAAGGGGGCGGGATGGGAGGGTGGGATGAAGGGAGGGTGGGATGGCGCGAGCGAGCCCGAGGGGAGGGCGGGAGGGCGAAGCCCGCCCGCTAGCCGATCAGGTCGTGACGCACGACGATCTCGTCGCGGGCCGGACCGACGCCGATCGCTGAGATGCGGGCACCGCTGAGCTTCTCGAGGGCGAGCACGTAGTCCTGCGCGTTCTTCGGCAGGTCGTCGAACGTGCGGGCGCCGCTGATGTCCTCGGTCCAGCCCGGGAACTCCTCGTAGATCGGCACCGCGTGGTGATAGTCGGACTGCGACGCCGGCACCTCGTCGTGGCGCACGCCCTCGACGTCGTAGGCGACGCAGACCGGGATGCGCTCGATGCCGGTGAGAGTGTCGAGCTTGGTGAGCACGAAGTCCGTGACGCCGTTGATGCGAGCCGAGTAGCGCGCCACCGGGGCGTCGTACCAGCCGGTGCGGCGCGGGCGGCCCGTGGTGGTGCCGAACTCGAAGCCGCGTTCGCGCAGGAACTCGCCCCACTCGTCGAACAGCTCGGTCGGGAACGGGCCGGCGCCGACCCGCGTGGTGTACGCCTTGACGACGGCGATGACGCGGTCGATGCGGTTGGGGCCGATGCCCGAGCCGGTGGCCGCGCCCCCCGAGGTGGAGTTGGAGGACGTGACGAACGGGTACGTGCCGTGGTCGACGTCCAGCATCGTGGCCTGGCCGCCCTCGAACAGCACGTACTTGCCGGCGTCGAGCGCCTGGTGCAGCAGCAGCGAGCTGTCGACGACCATCGGGCGCAGACGCTCGGCGTAGCTCAGCAGCTCCTCGACGATCTCGTCGACGGAGATGGCGCGACGGTTGTAGACCTTGACCAGCAGGTGGTTCTTCTGGTCGAGGGCGCCTTCGACCTTCTGGCGGAGGATGTTCTCGTCGAAGAGGTCCTGGATCCGGATGCCCACCCGGTTGATCTTGTCGGCGTAGGTGGGGCCGATGCCGCGGCCGGTGGTGCCGATCTGACGCTTGCCGAGGAAACGCTCGGTGACCTTGTCGATCGTGCGGTGGTACTGCGTGATCACGTGGGCGTTGGAACTGACCCTGAGCCGCGAGACGTCGACGCCGCGCTCGATCAGCCCGTCGAGCTCCTCGAAGAGCACCTCGATGTCGACCACGACGCCGTTCGCGATGACCGGCGTGACGCCTTCGGTCAGGATGCCCGACGGAAGCAGGTGCAGAGCGTACTTCTGGTTGCCGACGACGACCGTGTGCCCGGCGTTGTTGCCGCCGTTGAACTTGACGACATAGTCGATGCGGCTGCCGAGGAGGTCGGTCGCTTTGCCTTTGCCTTCGTCGCCCCACTGGGCTCCGATGATCACGATCGCGGGCACTGTTCAGTCCTCTCGATGGGATGGGGAGCGCCGGAGCAGCCGTCAACCGGCCGGATTACCGTCGCACTCGATCCTATCGTGGCCGCCTCCGGCGCCTTATCTTGCACAGTCGTGTGCAAGATAGTACGATGGATGCCGTGCCCACCACCCCCTCCTCCCGTGCCCCGCGACGCGATGCCACCGAGAACCGCGAAGCGATCCTCGTCGCTGCAGCCGCAGCCCTGAACGACGACATCGACGCGTCCCTCGAGGCGATCGCCCAGCGCGCCGGCCTCAGCCGCCGTGCCCTCTACGGCCACTTCGCCACCCGCGAAGACCTCCTCGTCGACGTGTTCACCCGTGGCGCCGCACGTCTGGCCGTCCTGCTCGAGCCTGTCGCGCATCCGGATGCCCGCGTCGAGATCGCCCTCTTCGGCGCCACCCTCTGGGCGGAGGTCGAGCACGTGCGCGTGAGCGCCGCCCTTGCCGTGCGGGGCCCGTACCGGGAGCGCGTCGGGGCCGCCCTCGACCCGGCCCGCGAACGCCTGCACGGCACAGTCGAACGCGGCGTCGCCGCCGGTCAGCTGCGAGCCGACCTCGACGTCGACACCGTCTCGCGGCTGATCGAGAACGCGGCGATCTCGGTTCTCGACGACGCCACTCGCACCGGGCTCTCCCGCGAGGCCGGTCACCAGCTCGTCATGCTCGCGGGCCTGAGCGCCGCCGGCCTCGGCTGGCGCGAAGCCGACGCCCTCATCGCCGGGACACCGGAACTCGCCTTCACGGAGGCCTCTGCGTGAAGATCGTCCTCGACCGGGTCGCCAAAGGCGCCCGGAATGCCGCACTGCCGCCTGCCTCGGCGTCGTTCCAGACCGGTGAGGTCACGCTCGCCCGCGCCGAGACCGAACAGCGCCCCACCGTCCTGGGGCTCATCGCGTCCGGTCGCATGCGACCCGATTCCGGCACCGTGACCATCGACGGCTCCACCGACTATTCGGCGATGCGCAAGCGCATCGCCCTCATCGACGCACCGGATGTGTGCGAGCCGGCAGCCGACGTCACCGTCGCCGGGATCGTGGCCGAAGAGCTCATGTTCGCCGGCCGGGCCTCCAATCCCGTCGCCGTGAACCGCGCGCTCAGCACCCTCGGCGTCTCCGAGTGGGCGCGCTCCGCCATCGCCACCGTGCTGCCGACCGTGCGCATCGGACTGCTCGCCGAGCTCGCTCTGCTCCGCCCCGGCGTGGAAGGCCTCGTCATCACCTCGCCCGACCGGCACGGCGGAGACCCGAACGAATGGTGGGAGCTCGCGCGCCGGCTCGCCGCCCGCGACCTCGCCATCCTGATCGTCGCCGGCGACGCGTCCGCTGCGGCCATCGCCGCCACGACGCTCGTCGCCCGGCTCGACGATGCGAACACCCTGCGCGCCGCCGGCCCCGACGCGTCCGACGACGAACCCGAACCCGAACCCGAAATCCACGCGACAGCGTTCGCAGAGGACACGGTATGAAGATCCCCCCGATGATCGCGGCAGAACTCCGCCGCCTCACCTCCAGCCCGATGTCGATCGTCGCCCTGATCGCGCTGATCGCCGTCCCCGTGCTCTACGGCGGCCTCTACCTCTGGGCCAACCAGAACCCCTACGCGAACCTCGACCGGATTCCCGCGGCGATCGTCGTCGACGACACCGGCGCGACCGTCGACGGGAAGACGAGCAACTACGGCGACGACGTGGCGCAGGAGCTCATCCGCGACGGATCCTTCGACTGGCACCGGGTGACGCCCGGCTCCGCCGCCAGCGGCGTCGACGACTCGAAGTACGACTTCAGCATCACGTTCCCGGCCGATTTCTCGGATGCGCTGGCCTCGGCATCCGGAACCTCGCCCCACCAGGCGACCGTCACCCTGACCACCAACGACACCAACAGCTACCTCGCCTCGACGATCGGGACGCAGGCGGCGGAGAAGATCCGCACAGCGATCGTCACGAAGGTGAACCAGCAGGCGGCCGAGCAGTTCCTGCTGGGACTGGCCGACATCCGCGGCAACCTGGTGAGCGCGGCCGACGGTGCGAGCAAGCTGGTCGACGGGAGCGCCACGGCGCAGTCGGGCGCATCCACCCTGGCGACAGGAACGGCCCAGCTCGCCGACGGCACCGAGCAGCTTGCGGCCGGAGCGTCGCAACTGGCCGACGGGAACGCGCAGCTCGCGACCGGCGCGCAGCAGCTCTCGTCCGGCGCTCAACAGGTCGCGTCCGGAGCGCAGCAGGTCGCCGGCGGCAATCAGCAGCTGGCCGCCGCGGCCGACAGCGCGGGCTCCACGGCTCAGCAGCTGGCCGATCAGGCCGCGGCACAGGAGGCGAGCATCCTGCAGAAGCTCACCGACGCGGGTGCGAGCGCCGACCAGCTCGCGTCGGCCAAGAAGCTGTTCGCCCAGGTGCAGGCTGGCAACACGCAGGTGCAGACCCTCGTCGGCAAGGTCGACGAGCTCTCGGCCGGCGCGAACCAGGTGTCCGCCGGCGCCGCCCAGGTCGCGTCGGGGAGCGCGACCCTCGCGGCGAAATCGGGCCAAGCGGCGTCGGGAGCGGCGGCCCTCGCCGCCAAGACCGGCGAAGCGGCGAGCGGTGCGGCCCAGGTGTCGACGGGCGCGGCAAAGCTGCGTGACGGCCTCACCACCCTGCACAGCGGCACCTCCCAGCTGCGCGACGGCCTGAAGGACGGTGTCGCGAAGATCCCGGACAACTCCCCCGCGCTGCAGCAGCAGCAGGCGACCACGATCGCCGACCCGGTGGACCTGAAGAACACCTCGATCACGTCGGCGGGGACCTACGGGGCCGGCCTCGCGCCGTTCTTCGTCGCACTGGCCGCGTGGATCGGCATCTACGCACTGTTCCTGATCGTCAAGCCGGTGTCGCGCCGTGCGATCACGGCCCTGCACTCGCCGATCAAGATCACGCTCGCCGGCTGGCTCACACCCGGCCTGCTCGGGGCCGTGCAGATGATCGGCCTGTTCGCGATCGTCGCCGGAGCGCTGCAGTTCAGCATCCAGAACCCGGGCGGGATGTTCGGCCTGATGGCTCTCGCGTCGATGACGTTCGCTGCGATCATCCTGGCCCTCAATGTGTGGCTCGGCAGCGTCGGGCAGTTCCTCGGGCTCGTGCTGATGGTGCTGCAGCTCGTGACGGCGGGCGGGACGTTCCCGTGGCAGACCCTGCCCGGCCCCCTCGCGGCACTGCACCACGTGCTGCCGATGTCGTACGCGGTCGACGGGATGCGCCAGCTGATGTACGGCGGCAACCCGGCCACGGCGTGGGCGGATGCCGGGGTGCTGGCGCTCTGGATGCTCGTCGCCCTTCTGGTCTCGGCCATCGGGGTGACCCGGATGACGCACTTCCGCACGCTGCGCGACCTGCGGCCCAGCCTGATCGGGTGACGGAGGGCGGCGCGCGGCAGCCGCTCAGGCCGCCGCGCTCGCCTCGCCGCCGAGCTCGGCGTCCACCAGCGGCTTCACCTGCGTGCCGAGCAGTTCGATCGAGCGCAGGAACTCGCGATGCGGCAGCTGCCCGACATCGGTCTGAAGGAAGTGCCGCATGTGGCCCATCTGCCGCTGGAATGTGATCATCCGTTCGGCGATCTCCTCGGGCTCGCCCACGAAGAGCGCACCGCCCTCGTGCGACTCGGCGTCGAAATGCGCCCGGGGTGGTGCGGCGAACCCGCGCTGCTCGCCGATCACGCTCATCGTGGTGTGCCACGCGTTCCAGAAGGTGTCGTGGGCCTCGCCGCTCGACGGCGCGACGTAGCCGGGGGTGCCGACCGAGATCATCCGGTTCTCCAGCGGCGCGCCCGCCTCCTCGGATGCTCGGCGGTAGAGGTCGCCGAGCGCCGCGAAACGCGCAGCACGGCCGCCGATGATGCCGTAGGAGATCGGCAGTCCGAGCTGCGCCGCCCGAAGGGTCGAGCCCGGGTTGCCGCCGGTGCCGAGCCAGATGCGCAGGCGGCCGCCCTCGGGCTGCGGGACGATCACGGCCTGCTCGAGCGCCGACCGCACGGTGCCGCGCCACGTGACCGTATCCGAGTCGTTGAGGGCCAGGAGCAGGTCGAGCTTCTCGGCGTAGAGCGTGTCGTAGTCCTCGAGCCGGTAGCCGAAGAGCGGGAACGATTCGGTGGACGAACCGCGGCCGGCGGTGATTTCGGCGCGACCGTTCGACACCGCATCCAGGGTCGCGAATTGCTGGTAGACCCGAACGGGATCGTCCGTCGACAGCACGGTCACGGCACTACCCAGCCGGATGCGCGTGGTGATCGATGCGGCCGCCGCGAGGATCGTCGCCGCGGACGACGCGGGCATCTCCTTCGTGTGGTGTTCGCCGATCCCGAAGAAGTCGAGCCCGACCTGATCGGCCAGCGCGATCGCCTCGACGAGGTTGCGGGTCGCCCGCGCGGACGGCTCGAAGGCACCCGTCTCGTCTTTCAGGCCGTTGCCGAAGCTGTAGATCCCCAGTTCCATCGATGTTCCTCTCATGTCGTCCTTTCATCGTGCGCCTGTGTGCTCGCCGTGACAACCGAACAGTATGTGACTTACTATGGGTAAGTGACTACCAGCGAGACCACTCCCCTCGACATCGACGACGAAGAATGCCGCCGCTTCCAGCAGGCCGCCGAACTGGCGGGCAAGAAGTGGACGGCCTCGATCCTCCTGGCCGGCTACCGCGGCGCCGAGCGCTTCAGCGAGTACCGTCGCCTCGTGGCCGGTGTGTCCGACCGGATGCTCTCCGTGCGACTGCGCGAACTCGAGACCGACGACCTGATCGCCCGCACCGTCATCCCCACCACGCCCGTCCAGATCCGCTATTCGCTCACCCGGCGTGGCCGCGAACTCATCCAGGGGCTTCAGCCCCTCGTGAACTGGAGCAGCCGGTGGGAGGGCGTTCCCGCCGGCGACGACTCCCCCGCGTGACGGACGCGGCGGGTATGGTGTCGGCGTGAGCGAATCGTTGCGCATCCTGCACCTCAGTGACACCCACCTCTACGGGGACGGACGCCTGCACTACGGGCTCGTCGACACGCTGGCCGCACTCGACCGTGTGCTGGCGCGGGCCGCATCCCTCGGATCGGTCGATGCAGTCGTCGCGTCGGGCGACCTCTCCGACGACGGGAGCATCGAGTCGTACCGGCTGCTGTCCGCTCGCCTCGAACCGTGGGCGGCCGAACGCGGCGCCGAGATCGTCTACGCGATGGGCAACCACGACCTGGCCGGCAACTTCGAGGGCGTGCTGGGCGCCCGCGAGCGCTCCCTGATCGTCGACGGCGTGCGCATCGTGACCGTCGACAGCACCGTCGCGGGCGCCGCGTACGGGCTCGTCGACGGTGAGCGGCTGCGCCGGCTGGCCGACGAGCTCGCCGAGCCGGCGCCGCGCGGGACCGTGGTGGCGCTGCACCATCCGCCGGTCCCCCCGACGACCGGGCTCTTCGAGCGGCTGCAGCTCGTCGACCCGGCGCCGTTCCTCGAGGTGTGCGCGGCGGCGGATGTGCGGCTCGTCCTGGCCGGTCACTATCATCACGCGCTCATCACCTCCGCCGGGCCGACGTCGATCCCGGTGGTGGTCGCACCGGCCGTGGCGAACACGACGGACGTGCTGTCGCCGGCCGGGCATGAGCGCGCCGTGCGCGGCTCCGGATTCGCGCTCGTGCAGCTGCCGGCCGCCGGCCCGGTGCGGACCCACATCGTCACGGCGCCCGCCGCCGACGACGGGCACAGCGTCTACGACCTCGACCAGAAGACGATCGATCGCATCGCCGACGAATCCGGCTGGCCCGGCAGCGCCGGCTGAGCGACCGGTGACCGCGACACCGGCCGGATACTCCGGCACCCCGCTGTGGCGGAAGTTCGGGCTCAAGCCCGGGATGACCGTGCAGGTGCTCCACGCCGACGACGGCTGGAGCATCCCGCTGGACGACGGTCCGGAGGGGATCGACTGGCTCGGGCCGGCCGACGACCGGCCCGCCGCACTCATCCTCGCCTTCTACCGGGAGGCCGCGGACTTCGTGTCGGAACTGGACGCTCTCGGCGCGCGCATCCGCCCCGACGGGATGCTGTGGATCGGGTGGCCCCGCAAGGCAGCCGGGCATGTGAGCGACCTCGACGAGAACCTCATCCGCGACACCGCGCTGACGCGTGGGCTGGTCGACGTCAAGGTCGCCGCCGCCGACACGGACTGGTCGGCACTCAAGCTCGTCTGGCGGCTCGCGAACCGCTAGGAGCCTCAGCGTGCGTGCGGGAAGGTGACGTGCTGCGTGATCCAGGCGTGCATGGCCACGGCCGCCGCCGCGGACGCGTTGATCGAGCGGGTCGACCCGAACTGCGAGATCTCGACCACCGCGTCGGCGGCGGCGATCGCGTCGTCCGAGAGCCCGGGCCCCTCCTGGCCGAACAGCAGGACGCAGTCGCGCGGGAAGGCGTACGTCTCGATGATGACCGAGCCGGGAACGTTGTCGATCGCGATGATGGGCAGCCGGGCATCCCGGGCCCATTCGACGAAGCCGGCGACGTCGTCGTGGTGCTGCACGTGCTGGTAGCGGTCGGTGACCATGGCGCCGCGCTTGTTCCAGCGGCGTCGGCCGATGATGTGCACGGTGTCGGCGGCGAACGCGTTGGCGCTGCGCACGATCGAGCCGATGTTCATGTCGTGCTGCCAGTTCTCGATGGCCACATGGAACGGGTGCCGGTGGTCGTCGAGATCGGCGACGATCGCGTCCATGCGCCAGTAGCGATAGCGGTCGATGACGTTGCGGGTGTCGCCGTGTTTGAGCAGGTCGGGATCGAAGTGCGGGTCGTCGGGCAGCTCGCCCAGCCACGGTCCGACACCGTAGGTCGTGAGCTCCGGTGTGGCCGCGGAGGCAGGGTCGGGCGTCGGGTCGGGGGTCGGGTCCACGTCTTCAGAGTATCGGCAGCCGTTCAGGCTCCCGGCACACGCGCGGAACCCCCGCGAAACCCTTCGGCAACAGGGCACCCAATAAGCTGTACCCGTCGAAAGGGGTTTGCGTGGCGCGACGCGACGAGATCGAATGCTGGCTCACGGACATGGACGGCGTGCTCGTCCATGAGAACCACGCGCTGCCCGGTGCGTCGGAGCTGATCCAGCAGTGGCGCGATCAGGGCACGCCGTTCCTGGTGCTCACGAACAACTCGATCTTCACGCCGCGCGACCTCGCGGCCCGGCTGCGGGCATCCGGTCTCGATGTGCCCGAGGAGGCCATCTGGACCTCCGCCCTCGCCACCGCCGACTTCCTCAAGTCGCAGATCCCCGGCGGCAGCGCTTATGTGATCGGCGAGGCCGGGCTCACGACGGCTCTGCACGAGGCCGGGTTCATCATGACCGAGACCGATCCGGACTATGTGGTCGTGGGCGAGACGCGCAGCTACTCGTTCGACGCGATCACCAAGGCGATCCGGCTGATCGGCAGGGGCGCCCGCTTCATCGCGACCAACCCGGATGCCACGGGCCCGAGCGCGGACGGGCCGCTCCCCGCGACCGGTGCGGTGACGGCGATGATCACGAAGGCCACCGGCATGGAGCCGTATGTGGTCGGCAAGCCGAACCCGATGATGTTCCGCTCGGCGATGAACCGCATCGGCGCGCACTCGGAGAACACCGCGATGGTGGGCGACCGGATGGACACGGACATCGTCGCCGGCATCGAGGCGGGGTTGCACACGATCCTGGTGCTCACCGGCATCAGCGACCGGGGTGAGATCGAGCGGTACCCGTTCCGTCCCGACGAGATCGTCTCGGGCGTCACCGAGCTGATCGCCCGGGAGCCGGTCGAGTCCGACCTCTGAGGTGCGGGGTCCGGATGCCCGGGCGCAGTCTCGGATGCCAGGGCGCGGTGCCGGGTGCCCGGGTCAGCCGGTGGGGCCGGGGCCGGCGACGGATGACGTGAGCGGCTGGTTGCTGGAACGGTTCGCGAAGCAGTAGTACGAGCGCTGCCCGTCCTTCCACTGCTGGTCGGTCGCGGGGAACGTCCCCTGCAGCTGCAGGTCGGGATACGCCGATGCGGCGTTCAGGTCGATGATCCCGGGCTTGGTGCAGAGCACGTTGATCTGCGCCGCGAGCGCGTCGGCGCCCGGGTATGCCGCCGCCGGGTCGGCCGAGAACAGGTTCGTGTAGACCATCTGGGCCAGATGCGGCGCCGTGCAGTCGACGACGGTGAAGGACTCGGCCCACGGCGTCGTGTACGGCTGGATGCACTCTCCGCCGCCCAGCGTGTTCCAGGGGTGGACGCCCGGGGGCTGCGCTGCGGCCGGCTTGGGCTGCACCGTCGGCTTCGGCGTCGGGGTGGGGGTCGGTGTCGGGGTGGGGGTCGGCTTGGCCGAGGTGGACGTCGTTGCGATCGGCGCCGGGGCAGCGCCGCCGAACAGAGCGGGGAGCTGCGTGCCGAGCGCGAACAGTCCGATGAGCACGAGCACCACCGCAAGGCCGCCGGCCACCCAGAACAGCATGCGGTTGACGCGGGCCGAGCCGCCGGTGGTCGTTCCGGCTCCGTCGCCCGTTCCGGCGCCTGGGCCCACCGGCCCGGCGGGAGCGGGGACGGCTGTTGCCGAAGCGGCTGCGGCGGCCGAAGCGGACGCGGCCGGGAGCACGGTCGTGGGTTGGGAGGCGATGTCGGCGTCGGCCGGCGGAACCGCGAAGGTCGGCACGGCGGCCGTCGTCGCCAGCTCCGGGAAGAGGATGGCGTCGGCCGCCGACCGCTCCGGGGCCAGGGGCTCGCTGACCTCGGCGAGACTCTCGGCGTCGAGCGGCTGCGTCGCCGGTGAGGGCAAAGCGCCCATCAGCAGCGTCGCGTCCTCGAGCAGAGGGGCGGCGCCCGGAGTGGTCGACTCGGGGGCGACGGGCTCCGGAGGCTCGACAGCAGCCGCGATCCCGCTCTCCGCCTCCGCCTCCGCGGCGTCGACCTGGGATACGAAGTCGGGGTCGGGGTCACCGGTGCGGGCGTTGAGGAGCGCCGCCATCTCCGCCGTGTCGAGCCTGGTCGTGTCCGTGTCCGCAGCGGACGTGCCGTTGGCCACGTCTGAGCCCGGTTCGAACAGGGACCCGGCGTTCACGGGCGGAAGCACGGGAGGTGCGGGCGTGACCGAACCGACCACCGGAGGAGCCGGCCACACCGGTGGCGCGGGAGCGACGATCGGGAGCGCGTCGTCGACGCCCGGGGTGGTCTGCGCGACGCCGAACGCCGCCGTGGCCGCGCCGGGCGCATCCGCAGACGGGGCGTTGCTCGCGGGCGCGGGCGTGCCGAACGCGGCGGGAAGGCCGTCCGTCGTCGGCTCCGGAGTCGCGAGGTCGGGTGCGCCGTCCTCCGCGGTGGGCTCGGTATCCGGAATCATGATGATCCCAGTGGTGTCGCCGATGACCGAACGGCTCGTCGGTCTGGACGGTTCGGCGGAGTCGTCTTCGCCCTCTCCGTCGAAGAAGCCCAGCAGAGCCGCGAGTCCGTGACCCTCCCCCGACCCGTCGTCTGCGGTGGCGTCCGGCGAGGCGGGCTCGGGGCGCTGTGCGGGTTCGGGCGGCGGAACGACCGCAGGCGGCGGCACGACCGCGGGCGTGGGGGTCAGCGGAATCGCGTCGACCGGACGAGTGAAGAAGCTCGGCGGCGTCACGACGGGCTCCGGGGCTGCGGGCTCCGGGGCTGCGGGCTCCGGGGCTGCGGGCTCCGAGGCTGCGGGCTCCGAGGCTGCGGGCTCCGAGGCTGCGGGCTCCGAGGCTGCGGGCTCCGAGGCTGCGGGCTCGGAGGGAACGACGGGCGCGGAAGGCTCGATGAGCGACGGGAACGGCGGCGGCGTGAAGGGGTTCTCGGTCGTGTCGGGCGGTTGCTGCACGTTCGTTGCGCCCGTTCCGGTCGCGAACGGGTTCCACGACGACGGCTCGACCGGCTGTTCGGGCGAACGCGAACCCGCGGCCGGCCCCTGCTCGGCATCGGCCGGGGGCGTTCCGATGTCCCAGGTCGGCGGCTCGGGCATCCGAAGCGCTTCGGCGAAGGAGGGACCCGCGAACGCCGCGGTCGGCGTCGCATCGGCGGGCGCCGCCGGAGGAACCGGAAGGACCGGGGGCGCGGCCGGTGCCGCGGGTACTCCGGGCTCGGAAGGCGCCTCTTCGTCCGCTCCGGACGCGCTCGCCTCGGCCGGGTGCTCGAAGAACGGGCTGGACGACTGCTCGGGCTCCTCCACCAGCGGGTCCGAACCGACTCCCGGCGTCAGATGCCAGACGAAGGGTTCGGCCGGCTCGAAGGTGATGACGGGTTCGTTCTCGAGCGGAGCGCCCGCGGTGGTCTCGTCGCCGGGCACAGGCGCAGCTGGGGCGACCGGACGCTCCGCCGAAGCGATCGGAGCCTCCTGCGTTTCAGCCGGCGAAGGAACCGGCGGCACGGGCGGAGTGGACGGCGCGGGGGCGGCACCGGCCGTCTCCAGGTCGAACCAGGAGGAGCGCCGGGCGCCTGCGGGCGGCGCGCCCGCGACATCGCCGGGAGTCGCATCCGGAACCATGCCCGGCGCCGCAGCAGCGGAGACCGCGTCGGCGGCCGTGGCCGGGGCATCCGGAACCGTGTCGGTGTCCTGCGCGTCGGCGCCGGGCTCGGCCCCCGTCAGACGGCCGCCGCTCAGCTGCTGGAGCAGCCATTCCGAGCTGCCGAACTCGGGCTCCGCCGACCCCGGGCCGGTGCCGGCCTCGGGCTCGTCGTCGTCCCGGTTGCGGTCATCGGCCACTACGAGAGCCCCAGATCGTCGAGGCCGATGGCCGCGTAGTAGGGGTAGCCGGCGGCTTCGATGACCTCGCGCGCGCCGGTGTTGCGGTCGACGACCACGGCGACGGCGGCGATCTCGGCGCCGACCTTCTCGAGTGCTTCGATGGCCTTGAGAGGGGAACCGCCGGTGGTCGAGGTGTCTTCGAGCACGATCACGCGCTTGCCCTCGAGGTCGGGGCCCTCGACCTGCTTGCTGCGGCCGTGGTCTTTGGGCTCCTTGCGCACGACGAAGGCGTCGTAGGAGAGCCCGCGCGCCGCACCCTGGTGCAGGATGGCGGCCGCGACGGGGTCGGCGCCCATGGTCATGCCGCCGACGGCGAAGACATCGGGAACCTCGGCGATCAGGTCGATCATGACCTGGCCGATGAGCGGTGCGACCCGGTGATCGAGACTCACTTTGCGCAGGTCGACGTAGTACGTGGCCTTCTTGCCGCTGGTCAGCGTGAAGTCGCCGTGGAACACGGCGTCCGTCGAGATGTAGTCGATGAGCTGCTGTCTTGCGTCGGTCACATCTCTGATTCTAGAGGGGAAGGCCGGTGAACCGCCTTCTTCGCAAAACAGCCTGAGGGTGAATCATCCACAGGCCTGGATGCACGTTCGAGCCGCGTCGGTACCGCCGGATACGATCGGGACATGCGTGTTGCGACCTGGAATGTGAACTCGATCCGCACCCGAGCCGGCCGGGTGGTCGACTGGATGGTGCGCGAAGACGTCGACGTCCTCGCCATGCAGGAGATCAAGTGCAAACCCGAGCAGTTCCCGATGCAGCTGTTCGAAGACGCCGGCTACGAGGTGGTGCTGCACGGACTCAACCAGTGGAACGGAGTGGCGATCGCGAGCCGGTTGCCCATCGAAGACGTCGAGGTCGGGTTCCCCGACATGCCGGGCTTCCTCAAAGACCACGACGGACCCGACCTCCCCAAGGAGGCGCGGGCGATCGGCGCGACCGTCGACGGCATCAGGGTGTGGAGCCTCTACGTTCCCAACGGCCGGGCGCTCGACGACCCGCACTACGTCTACAAGCTGGACTGGCTCGCCACTCTCGCCGCCGACACGCAGCGCTGGCTGGCGGAGAAGCCCGACCTGGCGCTCGCACTGATGGGCGACTTCAACGTCGCGCCGCTCGACTCCGACGTCGGAGACCCGAGCCTGGTCCCGGGGCTCTCCACCCACATCTCTCCGCCGGAGCGCAGCGCGTTCGGCGCGTTGGAGACGGCGGGACTCACCGACGTGGTGCGGCCGCTGGTTCCCGACGGCTACACGTACTGGGACTACAAGCAGCTGCGCTTCCCGCGCAATGAGGGGCTGCGCATCGACTTCATCCTCGGCTCGAAGTCGTTCGCCGACCTCGTGACCGGCGCGAGCATCCACCGCAACGAGCGCAAGGGCGAGGCGCCCAGCGATCACGTCCCGGTGCTGGTCGACCTCGACCTCGCTCCGCACGACGAGGACGACGACGACCGCCCGATGATCTTCGGGTGAGCGCGGCCCGACGCCGTCAGCTGCTCCGGCCGGTGAAGTCGTTCATCGAGGTGTGCACGCCGAAGACGCGGTCGGCGAGCACGTCCCACACCCTGAGCGGGAGGACGCCTTTCAGGGTCTTCGCCAGTCCGACGGACCACGGAAGCAGAAGCATGGGCTTGCCCGCGAGCATCGCGCGCCACACCCGGTCGACCACGTACTCGGGGGCGAGGACCGGCGTGAGCAACGGGCCTTTCGCCCCTTCGAACATCCCGGTATCGATGTAGCTCGGGGCGACCGTAGTCACCTTGACGTGCCCGAAGCCCTGCTGGAGGAGTTCCAGACGCAGGCTGTCGCTCCAGCCGATCACGGCCCACTTCGACGCCGCGTAGACACTCATCCGCGGGTTCGACACCGTTCCGGCGGCTGACGCGATGTTCACGACGCGCGCCTCGCGGGCGCTCTCGATCATGCCGGGGAGGAATTCGCGGGTGATGTACATCGGGGCTAGGGCGTTGACCTGCATGGTGGGGCGGGTGTCGTCTCCGTTGTCGTGCTCCCAGAAATACTTGCCCCGGACGATGCCCGCGTTGTTGATCAGCACGTCGATTCCGTCGAGCTCCTTGCGCACCACCTGGGCCGACTGCGCGATAGCGCCGAGTTCGGCGAGATCGAGCACGAACGGGTGGATCGTCGTCGTCGGCCGGCCCGCCGCCGAGCTCGGGGAGCTGGGCGCACCCCAGGGGGTCGCCTCGCGCTCCGACATCACGATCGCGCGAAGCTGGGCGACCACATCATCGAGGGCCGCTTCGTCACGATCCCAGAGCACCACCGCGCGAGCCCCCTCACGCACGGCCCGCTCGGCGTAGAGGGCACCCATGCCGGAAGCCGCGCCCGTGATCAGTACCCGCGCGCCTCGCACCGTTCTCGTCATGAGTCCATCATCGCAAGAGTGGCTGAGCGTCGCTCATCTCAGTGCGCGGTAGGCCGCCCGCTGCTCCGGCGCCAGATGCTCGGTGGCGTAGCTGAGCATGGTGCGCGGCATGCGAGCCGCATTGGCGTCGAGGAAGCCGAGGAGCAGGGACCGATCGACGCGTTTGCCGACTTCGCGGAGCATCCAGCCCACGGCCTTGTGCATGAGGTCCTCCGGGTCGCCGAGGAGCCGCTCGGCGAGTTCCAGGGTCGTGGATGCGTCGCCCTGCTTGATGAAGGCGAACGTCGACAGCACGGCGACGCGCCTCTCCCACAGATCATCGCTCGCAGCGAGCTCGAACAAGAGCGTGCGCGGCCTGTCGAGCAGGTATTCGCCCAGCACGAACACCGCCGACGAGTCGACGAGATCCCAGTTGTTGACGCGTCCACGACGAACCGCGTCCAGATAGAAGCAGGCGATGCGCTCTCGCTCGGCCGGGTCGTGCGAGCGCTGCCGGCTGGCGACGGCGAAGAGCCGGTTCAGGATGACCAGCCCGGCGAGCCGGTGCTCGTGCACCTCGCTGTCGAGCAGCTTCCCGATCTCGGTGAGGCCGAGCCCGGCGAATCGCTTGGCGACCGCTCGCGTCTGCGGCACCCGCACGCCGATGAAGACGTCTCCCGCTCCGTATTGACCCGCGCCGGTCTTGAAGAAGCGCTGCAGGAACAGCGCGTCATCCGGGTCGGCCACCTCGGCGAGCGCCTGCTCGACCTCGGCTGCGGTGGCGGGACTCGTCATGGGGCGAGCCTAGCCGCCATGATCTCCGTCACCGGAAGGCAATATTGCGCGCCTTTCCACAGGTCAGCGGCGAAATCCGGCGCGCAATCGCTGCTCCACGCACCGATCGAGCAGGACGGGCAAGAAAATGTCCAGAAGTTGTGGTTAGGCTCGAACAGAGCGCATCCGGTGCGCTCGATCCATTGTTGCCGCGCCGCGGCCGACTCAGCGACGGGAGGTTCGTCATGTCTCAGTTCGTTTCCCAGTTCACTTCGGATGCAATTGTCGGAGAACCCGAGGTCGTCGAAGACGCCCGTTCCGTTCGCTCGCTCGCGTCGCATCCGGCCTGGTCGCGCCTGAAAGACGCCGCGATCGCGCTCCAGCCGTTGCAGCTCAAAGACGGCTCGATCGCCGAGGAGTCCGACAAGCCGGCTGCGACCGAGCAGGTCGAGGTCCTCGTGGCGGCGGTCGACGAGCTGGCCCCGCACTTCCCGCACGACGCGGCGTACCTCGATGCGCTGGTCGCCGACTTCCGGCGCTGGGCGGCGGAGGGATTCGGGGTGCCCGACTTCCTCGACTCGCTCCAGGCGTTCCAGCCCCAGCAGCACCGCGTCGACGGCCTCGGGCACCTCGTGGTCTTCCCGATGTACACGCAGAACGGAAGCACGAACCGTCTCGTCGAGGCCGTGCTCATCGAGGTCATCTGGCCGGAGTTCATCTCCGAGCTGGAAGCCGGCGACTACGGCAACAAGCTGTTCGTGCCCATCCGGTTCGTGGACTTCACGCCCGGTTACGACACCAATTCGGCTGTGCTGTTCCCGGAGACGGTTGCGATGCGGGAGATCCCGACGTTCACGTGGGGTGCGATCTTCCAAGACCGCGAAGCCGCGCGCTACCGTCGCGTCGTGCGTGCCGCATCCGAGATCACGAAGCTCGAGCTGCCGGCCGACGCGGCCGCGATGCTCGACGATCAGAAGCTGACCGAAGAGACCTTCGTGATGTGGGATCTCATCCACGACCGCAGCCACATGCGCGGCGACCTGCCGTTCGACCCGTTCATGATCAAGCAGCGGATGCCGTTCTTCCTGTACTCGCTCGAGGAGCTGCGGTGCGATCTGACCGCCTTCCGCGAGTCGGTGCGACTGGAGCGCGAGCTCGCAGTCCTGCCGGATTCGGAGCTGTCGCCGGCACTGCGCGAGATCCGGGACCACGCGCACCTCGTGCAGTACGCGGTGATCTTCGACCGGATCTTCCGGTTCGCGATCACCGGCAGTCGCGTGCGCAACTACGACGGACTCGGCGGCCAGCTGCTGTTCGCGTGGATGCACCAGCACGACGTGCTGCACTGGACGGACACGCAGCTCACCATCGACTGGGAGAACGTTCCGGATGTCGTGGTGGCGTTGAGCGACCAGATCAACGAGCTCTACTGGCGTTCGATCGACCGCCCGAAGGTGTCGCACTGGCTTGCCGCGTACGAGATGCTCACCCGGACGGTCACGCCGAATCCCGCCTCGCAGTGGGCGCGTGGGCTTCCCGACGAGACGCTCGCCGGGCCGCCGAAGGGCTACACCGACGCGGTGCTC
This sequence comes from Leifsonia sp. NPDC058248, assembly GCF_042881905.1. Classification (NCBI taxonomy): domain Bacteria; kingdom Bacillati; phylum Actinomycetota; class Actinomycetes; order Micrococcales; family Microbacteriaceae; genus Leifsonia; species Leifsonia sp. NPDC058248. The sequence goes on along the minus strand of NZ_JBHVXB010000001.1, from coordinate 438,334 downwards.
GACGACGAGTTCCCGCTCTCGATGTTCTACGAGGCGCTCAACAAGAAGATGGCTGCCGTCATCGAGTCGACTGCCGGCATCACGGGCGAGTCCGAGACTGCCGAACCGGCTGTGCTCGGAGCGACTGCGAAGTGAGGAACGAGTCCGACACTGCGGCCCGGGCGGAGACGTCCGGGCCGCACGGCTCCCTCGACGGCAGGATCGTGCTGATCGCCGGCGCGACGAGCGCGAGCGGTGAGGCCGTGGCGCGCGCGCTGGTCGCCGCAGGCGCGACGGTTCTCGCCGTCGGCACCCGGTCCGAGGCTCTGGATGCCCTGGCCGCGGCCGTCCCCGGCGTCGACACGCGCGTGTGCGACCTGTCCGACCGGTCGGCCGTGGCGGAGCTCGCGATGCGCATCCACCTGAAGTTCGCCCGCATCGACGGCCTGATCCATCTCGTCGGCGGCTGGCGCGGCGGCGGCGGCATCGCCGGGCAGACGGACGAGGACTGGGCGTTCCTGGAGCGTTCGTTCGAGACTCTGCGCAACACCTCGCGCATCTTCTACGACGATCTCGCGGCGTCTCCGGCGGGCCGGCTCGCGATCGTATCGTCGTCGGCGGTCGACCGCCCGTACGCCGGCGGCGCGAACTACGCCGCGGCGAAAGCGGCGGCCGACGCGTGGACGCGCGCGATCGCGCAGGGCTTCGCCAAGGAGGCCCCGGATGCGGCGGCCACGATCTTCGTCGTGAAATCGCTCGCGGGCCTCGAGCAGGAGCTGGCCGCGCGGGTCGTCGACCTGTGGGCCCAGGATCCCTCCACAATCAACGGAGTCCGCCAGGTACTCACAGCCTCGGCCGACGGCACGAAGGCCGCCGCCGATCCTGCGAGGATAGACGGGTGACGCTACAACTCCACGACCTCTCCCTCCGCGGCTTCGCCTCCGACAACTACGCGGGAGTGCATCCCGAGATCCTCGACGCCATCGCGGCGGCCAACGAGGGCCACCAGATCGCCTATGGCGACGACGTCTACACGGCACGACTCCACGAGGTGTTCGCCGAGCACTTCGGCGAGGGCGTCCAGGTGTTCCCGGTGTTCAACGGCACCGGCGCCAACGTCGTCGGGCTCCAATCGATGATCCCTCGCTGGGGCGCGGTGGTGTGCGCCAAGACCGCGCACATCAACACCGACGAGGCCGGGGCTCCCGAGCGTGTCGCCGGCATCAAGCTCCTCACGGTCGAGACGCCCGACGGCAAGCTCACCCCTGAGCTGATCGACCGGGAGGCCTGGGGCTGGGGAGACGAGCACCGGGCCCAGCCGCTCGTCGTCTCGATCACCCAGACCACCGAGCTCGGCACGGCCTACACGGTCGACGAGGTCAGGGCCATCGCCGACCACGTGCACTCGCTCGGCATGAAGCTGCACATGGACGGAGCGCGCATCGCCAACGCGGCGGCGAGCCTCGGCGTTCCGCTGCGGGCGTTCACCACCGACGCCGGCGTCGACGTGCTCAGCTTCGGCGGAACCAAGAACGGGATGCTCTACGGCGAGGCCGTCGTCGTGCTCAACCCGGAGGCATCAGAGGGGCTCCTCTACCTCCGCAAGCTGAACATGCAGCTCGCCTCGAAGATGCGCTTCATCTCGGCACAGCTCATCGCTCTGCTCACCGACGGCCTGTGGCTGCGCTCGGCCTCTCACGCCAACGCGATGGCCGCGCGGCTTCGCACCGCCCTCGAAGCCGGGCTCGCCGATGGAAGCATCACCGGTGTCGGGTTCAGCCAGGCGACGCAGTCGAACGGCGTGTTCGCGACCCTTCCGGCCGGCGTCTCCGACCGGCTGCGCGAGCACTTCCGCTTCTACGACTGGGACGCCGCACGCAACGAGGTGCGCTGGATGTGCTCGTTCGACACCACGGAGCACGACATCGACGCGTTCGTCGCGGCTCTCATCGAAGAACTCGGAAAGCAGAGCTAGCCGCCCGCACGCACGAAATTGCCGGATTCTGTCGGATTGTCGACGGCGCGAGCGCGATTCGCCCCCGAAGAGGGCCAGAATGACACTCCTACTGGGGTACAAAACGTGTCCTCATTTTGGCCCACAAGAGCCCGGTTATTCGGTAGAGTTCAAGAGTCGGTTGAGGAACCCGAATAATCCTCCGGCCGATAACCCCGAATGCATGCCGGGCACGTGAACACACCCTAGAGTTCACGCGCCCGGCATCGTGGTTTAACGCGCAGACGACTCGACGTCGTGCTTGACTCCCGCGGCGAGGCGCGTACCGTCCCTTTGCGCCAGGCGAAGCGAGAGGACCCGACGATGAGCGAGACGCTGACCGATTCCGAGGTGGCCGGACTGAGCGCGAAGACCGTCGCGCACGTCGTCCACTACCGGCGCAAGACGTATGTGACGCGGCCGTCGGAAGGGTATGCACTGCTCAAGCGGGTCCGAACCCTCCTGAAGGACGGGACGACGGATCTGGTTCCGCTCGTACACCGGGACGGATTCGTCTGGCTGGCGATCGGCCCGGGCATCCCGATCGCGGTGGACGAGATCGAGACCGACGCCGGCCACAGCGAGAAGCACACGCTGAAACGGCTCGGCCTGGAGGAGTGAGCCCCCGGCCGAGCCGCATCGGACGTCAGACGAGGGCCGCCGCGGGGACCAGCTCGCGACCAGGCTCGGGCGACGGCTCGACCGATGGCTCAGGCGTACGCGACGGCACCGGCTTCGCGCGCTTGGGCGCGGCCGCGGGAGCGACCTCCGGCTCGTCCGCCGGGGCGGACGAGCGACCGACGAACTCCTTCAGCCAGGGCATCAGATCGGGTCCCAGGTCGGGGCGGTCGGCCGCGAGCTGCACGATCGCCTTGATGTAGTCGAGCCGGTCGCCGGTGTCGTAGCGACGGCCCGTGAAGATGACGCCGTGCACGCCGCCGGTCCAGTCGGGAGCGGAGGCGAGTCCCTGCAGGGCGTCGGTCAACTGGATCTCGCCGCCCTTGCCCGGCTCCGTCTTCTCGAGGATGTCGAAGATCTCAGGCCGAAGCACGTAGCGGCCGATGACGGCGTAGTTCGAGGGCGCACTCTCGCGGTCGGGCTTCTCCACCAGGCCGGTGATGCGCACGACGTCGTCTTCGCCGGTCTCCACGATCGCGGCGGCGCCGTAGAGGTGGATCTGGCTCGGGTCGACCTGGAGCAGCGCGACGACCGTGGTGTTCCGTTCACGCTGCACTTCGAGCATCCGGCTCAGCAGCGGGTCGCGGGCATCGATGATGTCGTCGCCGAGCAGCACGGCGAACGGCTCGTGCCCGATGTGCATCCTGGCCCGCAGCACGGCGTGCCCGAGGCCCTTCGGGTCGCCCTGACGCACGTAGTGCATGTCGGCGAGGCCGGTGGAGTGGTTCACCTTCTCGAGGCGATCGGTGTCGCCTTTCCTGGCGAGCGTGTCCTCGAGCTCGGTCGCCCGGTCGAAGTGGTTCTCGAGGGCGTTCTTGTTGCGGCCGGTGACCAGGAGCACATCGTGCAGGCCCGCGTTCACGGCCTCCTCGACGACGTACTGGATTGCCGGCTTGTCGACCACAGGAAGCATCTCTTTGGGCATCGCCTTGGTGGCGGGCAGGAAGCGGGTACCGAGGCCGGCGGCGGGGATGACGGCTTTGGTGACGTAGTGGGTCATGGTGTGTCCTCTCGTGGTGGTCGGATGTCAGCGCAGAACGGAGAGCGCGGCGAGGTCGTCGGCGAGCGGCGCCACCTCGGGCACGCGACCCATCGAGAGGACGCCCCAGCCGGCCCGGCTCCAGGCGACGGCGTCGAGGCAGTTTCGGGCATCGATCAGCGTCCGGCTGTTGACGAGGGCACCCATCGCGGCCGGGTCGGCTTCGATGAACTCGGGCCATTCGGTGAGCACCACGGTGACGTCGGCGCCGGTGACGGCCTCCTCCATCGAGTCCGCGTACCCCAGGGTCGGGAACATCCGCTGCGCCGTGCCCCGAGCCTGCGGGTCGTAGACCACGACCTGGGCGCCCCGCAGGTGCAGCGCCGCGGCGACATTGAGGGCGGGCGAGTCGCGCACGTCGTCGGTGTGCGGTTTGAAGGCCGCGCCGAGTACGCCGATCCGGCGGTTGAGCACCGAGCCCCCGCACGCCTGGAGCGCCAGGTCGATGACGCGCTGTCGCCGGCCCATGTTGATCTCGTCCACCTGCTGAAGTAGTCCGACGGCGGCGTGGGCGCCGAGCTCGCCGGAGCGGTGCATGAGAGCCCGGATGTCCTTGGGGAGACACCCGCCGCCGAAGCCGAGGCCCGCATTCAGGAACTGACGGCCGATGCGCTTGTCGTGGCCCAGCGCATCCGCCAGCAGGGAGACGTCGGCGCCGGCGACGTCGCAGATCTCGGCGATCGCGTTGATGAACGAGATCTTCGTAGCGAGGAACGCGTTCGCGCTCACCTTCACGAGCTCTGCCGTCGGCAGATCGGCGACGAGCACCGGCGTGCCTGCGGCGATCGGCGCGGCGTAGACCTGCCGCAGCAGCGCCTCGGACCGCGCGGATGTGCCGCCGAAGACCAGACGGTCGGGCGAGAGCGTGTCTTCGACGGCCTTGCCTTCGCGCAGGAACTCCGGGTTCCACACCAGCTCGCAGGCGACGCCCTCCGGGAGCGCGTCGGCGACGATGGCGCGAAGGCGCGCCGCCGTGCCGACCGGGACCGTCGACTTCCCGACGATCAGGCCGTCATGCGTGAGGTTCGACGCGATGGCGCGAGCCGCTGCATCGACGTAGGCGAGGTTGGCGGCGAAGCTCCCCGACTGCTGCGGGGTGCCGACGCAGATGAAGTGCACATCCGAGACCGCGACGGCCTCCGCGATGTCGGTCGTGAACCGCAGACGACCGGATGCGACGTGGCGCGTGATGAGCTCCGGCAGTCCGGGCTCGAAGAACGGCACGCGCCCCTCCTGGAGCTCCTCGACCTTGTGCGGATCGGTGTCGACGCCGATCACGTCGAAGCCGAGTTCGGCCATGGCGGCCGCGTGGGTCGCGCCGAGGTAGCCCGTGCCGATCACGCTGATGCGGGGGGCGGGCTGGTCTTGAGTCGACTTCTTCATGGTGAATGGTCCTTTCACTTGGCCGGTGTGAGCGTGAAATGGTCTTCTGGTCTGGTCAGGCCAGCGATGAACGCCGACAGCGAGTCAGCCCGTGAGTCGATGCGCCAGTCGTTGGTGGCGCGGACGCCTTCGACATAGCTGGTGACCGCGAGGTTGAACCAGGCGAACCCGATGATGTCGGAGTTCTCCGGTTTGGAGAGCCCGTCGAAGAACGAGGTGACCCAGGCCGCCTTGTGACCGCCCGTCTCGGACGCGCCGACCTCGGCGAGCATGATGGGCTTCTTCGCGATCCCCCGCAGCTCCGTGAGGCTGGGCCCGAACGTGTAGTCGAAGGTGAAGTCGTTGTCCGGCTTGTACGGCGGCCGCATGTAGCCCGAGAGCCCGACCCAGTCGACGTAGGCGTCGCCCGGGTACAGCGAGGCGAGGTAGCCGTCGACCTTGTGGTCGGCCGGAACGTTGTTCACGATGTTCGGCGACCAGACCCAGACGACCAGCTTGTTCGCGCCCTCCTGCTGGAAGATGTCGTGCACGTGCCGCCACATCTTCACGTAGTCGCCGGCACTGTTGCCGTTGATCGAGTTGCCTGAGCCGTCCGTCTCGGACCACGGGTACCAGATGCCGTTCATCTCGTGGTCGAGACGGATGGCCAGCGGGAGTCCGGTGGCGACGATGTCCTTGGCGTACTGGTGCAGGTAGGCGTCGAACGATCCGCCGATGATCTTCGGCAGCGAGTAGTCCGGTGCGACATTGCTGTCGTTGCCCGCGTCGATGGGCCGCGACTCCCAGGTCATCATGGGCAGTCGGCCGTCCTGCCAGGCACGCGTGACCGCGTTGGCGCGGAACGTCTCATCCCAGCCGCTGAAGTAGCCGACGACATTCGGCTGCACGCCGATCTTCGCGCTCGTCGCGTCGAAGGTCGACCAGTTGAACGGCGCCTGCTCGGTGTACATCCCGAAGTAGCGGTTGGCAGGCTGCAGCAGGGCCGCTTTGGCCGGTGCGGTGATCGGCGCCGGCACCGAGCCGGTCGATCCGCCGGCGGGCTGGGTTCCGGATGCGGCTCCCGCGCTCGCTCCGCCGGCTGCGGTTCCCGCGCTCGCTCCGCCGGCTCCCGCCGCGAGTGCGGCGGTGAGCGAGCGGGCCTGGGCCTTCGCCGCGGCGAGGGCGTTCTCGGCGGTCAGCGCCCGCTGCTGCGTCTTCGCGAGCAGCTTGGCGGTCGCGGCCTGGGAGGCGAGTGACTTCTTCTGCAGCGCCGTGAGCTGGCGCTTCTGCGATGCGATGGTGGTACCGGCCGAGCTCAGGCCCTTCTTCAGAACCGCGTTCTGCACGGCGAGCGGGTTGACCGCGTCCACGGCGGCGGACAGGGCCTTGCTCACCTGGCTGCCGGGAGACGACCAGACGAAGTAGGAGATGCCGCCGAGCACGAGGGCGAGGGCGAGGAAGGCGGCCGTGGTGGCTTGTGAGCGCGATTTGCTTTGCGCCCACCAGGTGGAAGTGCTATCAGACAAGGAAGAAGGCCTCCAGGGTCAGGATCGCGATGCCGATCAGGTAGGGGATGGCGGCCTGCGGGTTGAGCCGGCGCCGCTCGGGCTTGGTGGTCGTCGTGGTCTTGGTCGTGGTCTTGGTCTTCGTGGCCGCTTTCACTTCGGCGCGGGTGGCGAGGGCGGTGGCCGTCGTCATGCCTCCGACGGAGTCGGGCAGGCGCGCTTCGGACTCGTCTCCGCTCGCCGTCACGTCACTGGGCATCGCGTCGTCGGCAGTGATCTCGGAGGGCCCGCCAGCGTAGGCGCCGGCGCGGGTGCCCCATCCGGAGGCGTGGGCCATCCGGAAGAAGCCGAGGAGCCGGATCGGCATCAGGAAGAACGTGGAGACGATGATGAACACCGGCAGCCGGAAGAAGTCGGTGGGCTTCTCGGACAAGTGCCGGATCTGCCGGATCGACATGCTGATCACCGACGACGCGACCATCAAAGCGACCACGGTCAGGATCCCGGTCTGCACCCCGTACTGGCTGAGGAAGCCCTGGTAGAAGTTGTAGCCCTGCCCGGCGATCGACCGGTAGATCCAGCCGCCGAGCACGCCGGCCAGGACGAACGGCAGGATGATGTCGGACAGGAAGAAGAATGCGAGCAGCGGGGCGTGCCCGAGCATCCAGGGCAGCATCCGCAACGTGTTGTACTGGCTGCCGCGCGCCCACCGCAACTGCTGCTTGAAGAGCTTCTTGACCTTCAACGGGGCATCCGTGTACACCAGGCTGGTGTGCTGGTACACGGTCCGGTAGCCCTCTTTCAGCGTGAGGTTGGTCAGGGTGCGGTCGTCGGAGACCTCCAGGAAGACGCCCAGGAACTTCTCGGTCATGAACTTGTCCATCACCCGCATCAGGATCGAGCGGCGGAACGCGATCGTGCGCCCCGGCAGGCAGCCGATCTGCCCGACCACCGACTGCGCCGGCATCGAGTAGAGCGCCCGCGAGTTCTCGAGCCAGTCCGCCCACCGGGTGATCCAGCTGCGCTCCGGCTCCAGGATCCGCTGCTTCGTCGTCACGCCGCCGACTCGCTCGTCGGCGAAGGGTTTCACGAGCTCGCTCAGCACCTGCGGCATCCACACCGTGTCGGAGTCGACGAGCACGGTGATGTCCCCGGTCGACATCCGGGTGCCGATCATCACGGCATTCCGCTTGCCCGGGATCGGCGTGTGCACCCAGCGCACCAGCGGCGCGAACTCCTCGCACACTCCGACCAGCCCGGGATTCGGCGCCCCGTTGATCACGACGATGATCTCGCCGGGGTGTTGCTCCACCATCCGCCCCAGCACATCCCGGAACAGATCCAGAGGTTCATCGACCACCGGGACGACCACACTCGTCGACACGTCGAACGGTTCCAGGTACGGCCGGTACCGGCGGGACACGACAACCTTGATCAGCCAGATCACCCAGATCAGCGCCGAGTACACGGCGAACAGGTAGAACTCGGCATGGCCTTGGAGCATGTGCCTGATCTGCAGAATGAAAATGAACACGAATGAGACCTTTCGCGGTCAGCGGGGGTGGCATCCGCAACGCTGAGGATCTGGTCGAATTCGGGGTGATCTCGTTTCTAGCGGGATTCTCAGACGCTGCGCAAGTCGCCGATTCCGGTCCTCCGGGCGTGTCGCAGATTCCTCTCGGTGGGGGCCGCGAGGGGCCACGTCGGCTGGGTGTCCGTCGACATGCGGACATCCGGAACCTGTCGGCAGAATGGCGGACACACCCCCTTCCGGGGGTCAGTGAATGGCCGGTCAGGTGGCATTCCCGTCAACCGGCTCTCGAGCGGCCGGGGTCGCGGGCCTCGAGGCCTCGTACCCCCGTCTGTACCCCGGTTGCGGGGCATCGAAACAGCCCTCCGGAGGCCCTCGAGAATTCGTGAGAATTTACATACGCGACACATCTCGTTCACGGACTCTTGCACTCAAGAAACTCCCAGACAGGAGCGCGGGCCTTCTGGGAATACCTCCCAGGTTGATACGTTTACATGGACAGGCAATGGGGCCGTGTCCTTTTCCCCCGACCTGCTCCTGGAGTTCGATGACCATCGCCGACCTTTCGACCCGCGCTGCCGACCGCGCCATTCAGCTGCTTCCCGTCCTCGCCGGACGGTGGAGCCCCCGTTCGTTCGATAGCACCGCCGTCATCGACGAAGACAAGCTGACCGCCGCCCTCGAGGCCGCGCGCTGGTCGCCGTCCGCCGCCAACTCGCAGCCGTGGCGGTTCATCGTCGCGCGTCGCGGCACAACCGCTTTCGACACGGTCGTCGCCAACCTCGTCGGCTTCAACGCAGCGTGGGCCGGCAGCGCCAGCGTGCTCATCGTGGCCCTCGCCGAGACGGTCGACACCGACGGCAAGGAACGCCGCTGGGCCACGTACGATCTCGGCCAGGCGGTCGCCCACTTGAGCGTCCAGGCCCACCACGACGGGCTGCACGTGCACCAGATGGGCGGGTTCGACGCCCAGGGCCTGCGCGCCGCCTTCGACATCGACGAGCGTTTCGTCCCCGTCTCGGTCACCGCCCTCGGCACCCTGGGCGATCCGGATGCCCTTCCCGAGCCGCTACGCGAACGTGAACTCGCTCCCCGCACGCGAGTCCCCCTGAACGACATCGTCGTCGTCGACGCGTAGCTCGCCGCCCGCGCGTTACCCGTGCGCGGCGCAGCGAAGAACGGGCTGCCGGTTCCCCCGACCGGCAGCCCGTTCTCCATGTCTGCGGCGCTTCCGTGCCGTCGCGCGGAGCATCCGGGGCCGCCGAGACCGTGGTCCTGAATTCAGCAGGCCGGCCGAGCAGCGACGGTCAGGAGGGACGGTCAGGGGCGGACGAGCGTCTTGATGGCGCGGCGCTCGTCCATGGCCGCGTACGCCTCCGCGATCTCGGAGAGCGGCAGCTCGAGGTCGAAGACGCGGCCGGGCTCGATGGCTCCCGACCACACGTCCTGCAGCAGTTCCTCGACGTAGTTGCGCACCGGTGCGACCCCGCCGTTCACGCCGACGTTGTTGTTGAACAGCGTGCGCACGGGCAGCTCCGGGCCGCCGTTGGGGACGCCGACGTAGCCGACCATGCCGCCGGGACGCGCCGACCGGATGGCCTGGTCCATCGACTCCTTGGTGCCCACCGCTTCGAGCACGCAGTCGGCGCCGATGCCGTCGAGCAGCTCCTTCACCGCCGCCACGCCTTCATCGCCGCGCGCGGCCACGATGTCGGTCGCGCCGAACGCGCGGGCGAGTTCCTGCCGGGGCTCGTGGCGCGACATCGCGATGATGCGGGACGCACCCAGCCGCGAGGCGGCCAGCACGGCGCACAGACCGACCGCGCCGTCTCCGACCACGACGACCGTGCTGCCCTCCGTGACGCCCGCGGAGACCGCCGCGTGATGGCCGGTGCCCATCACATCGCTGAGGGTGAGCAGGCTCGGGATGAGCTCCTCGCTCGGGTACTCGGGCGTCGCCACGAGCGATCCGTCGGCATGCGGAACGCGGACCTTCTGGCCCTGCCCTCCGTCGGCGAACCCGCCGAGCCTGTCCTCCGACCCCCACCAGCCGCCGTTGAGGCACGACGTGCTGACGCCGTTCTTGCAGTTCACGCAGGTCATGTCGCAGTCGTAGAACGGGGCGATGACGAAATCCCCGGGGGCGATGGTGGTCACGTCGGAGCCCACCTCTTCGACGACGCCGACGAACTCGTGGCCGATGCGGCGGGGCTCGTGGGTGGGGGTGACTCCACGGTACGGCCACAGGTCGGAGCCGCAGACGCAGGCGGCCACGACGCGCACGATGGCGTCGCCGCCGGTGGACAGGACGGGGTCGGGAACCTCTTCGACGCGGACGTCGCGTTCCCCGTGGATGACGGTAGCAAGCATGCTCACGAGCCTACGCCGACTCCGCGGACCGGTCCGCATCGAGTCCCCCGTTGGAGGTACGGCGAATGGCAGTCGGGTGAACAGAGGGTGAAGCGCGGTTTCAGGGGAGCGCGCCGCTCATACGATCGCAGATGCCGGACGTCCGGCGACCACCCCACCCCCATTTCCCGTTCCCCGAGGAGGCACGCTCGATGTGGAAGCGCTCCCGGCTCACCGCGCTCATCGCGGTGCTCGGCGGGCTCGTGGCGATCGGGGTGGCGCTGACGATCGTGGCACGGCCGGGCGCGGTACTGGCGGGTCAGACCCCGGCTTCCGCGCATCCGGCGACCTATGCTGTCGCCGCGGACCTCGACGCCTGCGGTCAGGGCTGGGGAGAGGGCGCGAACGCGCACGTTCCGGGCGGCGATCAGACCTTCACCGTGACGAATCACACGGTGGCGGGCATCGAGGTGTACCTCCAGGCGGTGGACACGAACAAGGTCTACCTCGACCTGGAGAGCCTCGGCGCCGCGGCGCACGCGACGGCGCGAGCCACACTGGGCGCCGGGAGGTACCGATTCATCTGCCTCCCCGCGGATGCCGACCCGGTGCGCGGGCCGACCGTGACCGTCGGCTCCCCGCCGCACAGTGCGCAGCTCACGCCCGGCATCGTGCCCGTGACCCGCAACGATCTGATCCCGGTCGCGAAGGCGTACGGGACCTGGGTCTCCTCGCGCATCCCGGTGCTACGACAACAGGTCGCCCGGGTCGGCGAAGACGCTTCGGAGGGCGACTTAGCGGCGGCACGACGCGACTGGCTCACGGCACACCTCACGTATGAGACGCTCGGCGCCGCGTACGGCTCGTTCGGCGACCTCGACACGGCCATCAACGGGATGCCCGGCCCGGGCCTCACGGCGGCGACCGACACGAAGCTCACCGGGTTCCACCGGGTGGAGGGCCTGCTCTGGTCGGGAGCCCCTGCTGCCGCGGTCGCCGCGGCCGTCGGACCGCTCGCCGCGGCGGTCGGCCGGCTGGGCGCCGCGTTCGCCGACGCCGAGGTCGACCCTCTCGACGTCGGGCTCCGGGCACACGAGATCGTGGAGAACGCGATCCAGTTCGACCTCACCGGCTCCGCCGACACCGGCTCGGGCACCGAGCTCGCCAGTATCGACGCCGAGCTCACCGGAGCCGGCCAGGCGCTGGCGCAGCTGCACGGCATCCTGAGCTCGCGCTACGACCAGCTCGCCACGACGACCTCCAGCCTGGCGTCGTCGCACCGGCTGATCGAGACGTTCCGGCACGCCGACGGCACCTGGGTTCCGCTCGCTCACGTCTCCCGCCCCGACCGGGAGCGGATCGACGCGTCGCTCGGCGCGACCGTGGAACTGCTCGCGCCGGTGGCGGCCATCTGCGACATCCGGAGGGGCACATGAACCAGTTCGACAGACGCGGCTTCCTCGGCGCCGCTCTCGGGGCGGGCGTCGCCGTTCCCATCGCCGCTGCGACGGGTGCCGCTGCATCAGGTGCTGCGGCTTCGACCGGGAGCGCTCCGGCGACGGGCACCGTTCACGCCGCGGAGCCCGGACCGGCACGCACCGCGTTCCCGTTCCACGGCGCGCATCAGCAGGGCATCCTGACCCCCGCGCAGCGGTCGGCCGCGTTCGTGGCTCTCGACGTCACGGCCGCGAACCGCGCCGAGCTCGCCGACCTGCTGCGCACGATCACCGACCGCGCGCGGTTCTCCACGACCGGCGGCACCCCGCCCGACCCAGGGCTGGCCGCTCCGCCGCGGGACTCGGGCATCCTCGGCCCCACGGTCGTGCCCGACGGTCTCACCGTGACCCTCTCGGCCGGCGCCTCCCTGTTCGACGACCGCTACGGCCTGTCCACCGCCAAGCCGGCCCGCCTGCGCACGATGGAGGACTTCGAGAACGACGCGCTGCGCCGCGAGGTGTGCGACGGCGACCTCCTGCTGCAGGTCTGCGCCGACGACAGGGACGCCGTCACCCACGCCGTCCGCGAGATCGCCCGCGCGACCCGGGGCGGGATCCAGGTGCGCTGGCGGCAGGACGGCTTCGTCTCGCCCCCGCGGCCGTCCGGCACCCCCCGCAACCTGATGGGCTTCAAAGACGGAACCTCCAACCCGACCACCTCGGACGCCGCGGCCATGGCGGCCCTCGTCTGGGCGCGAGCGGGCGGCGCGGAACCGGGCTGGGTCGCCGGCGGCACCTATCACGTCGTGCGCGTCATCCGGATGCTCGTCGAGTTCTGGGATCGCGTGAATCTGCACGAGCAGGAGACGATGATCGGCCGCAGGCGCGACAGCGGCGCACCGCTCACGGCGTCGCACGAGCACGACGACCCCGGGTACGAGAACGACGCGACCGGCGACGTGATCCAGCTGGACGCCCACATCCGGCTGGCCAACCCGCGCACCCCGGCGACAGCCGACCAGCGCATGCTCCGGCGGGCATACAACTACGACGCCGGCGTGGACGTCAACGGCAACCTCGACATGGGGCTCATCTTCACCGCGTTCAACCAGGATCTCGAACGGCAGTTCGTCGCCGTGCAGAAGCGCCTGGCCGGCGAGCCGCTGACCGACTACATCTCACCGTTCGGCGGCGGGTACTACTTCGCGTTGCCGGGGGCGCGCGACAGCGACGACTGGCTGGGACGAACGATGCTGTCCTAGCCAGGCGCACAGGGTCGGCGCACCCGCGCCGACATCCGGAAAACAGAGAAAGAGGAACCAGTGTTCACCACGTTCCGTCTGCGTCACGCGGCTCTCGCACTCGTTGGTGCGACCGCCCTCGTCGGCGCGGGGATACTCGCCGGCTCGCCGGCGATGGCCGGACCCGACAAGGCGACGCACACCGCGACGCCCATCAAACACCTCGTCGTGATCTTCGACGAGAACATCTCCTTCGACCACTACTTCGGCACGTATCCGAAGGCGGCGAACACCGACGGCACGCCGTTCACGGCAGCGCCGAACACCCCGAAGGCCAACACCCTCGTCACCTCCGGGACCCTCACCAAGAACCCCAACCTGTACCTGCCCAAGCGCCTGACTCCGGCACAGGCCGCGACCTGCGACCAGAACCACGGCTACGCGGCCGAGCAACAGGCGGTCGACAACGGCAAGATGGACCTCTTCGTGCAGAAGACCTCCACCGACACCTGCACCGGCCTGTTCGGCGCTCCCGGGCTCGCGATGGACTACTACGACGGCAACACGGTCACCGGCCTGTGGAACTACGCCCAGAACTACTCCATGAGCGACAACAACTGGGACACCACGTTCGGCCCCTCGACGCCGGGCGCTCTCAACCTGGTCTCCGGGCAGACGCACGGCGCGACGGCCTTCGACCCGAAGACGGGCGCGGTCCTTCCCGCATCGTCCGCGGTCTCGTCGCCGAACGCCGCCGGTGTCGGCACCGTGATCGGCGACCCCGACCCGGCCTATGACGACTGCTCCGACAACGACCACACCGCGAGCTCGGCCGTCGTGGGGATGTCGGGACCGAACGTCGGCGACCTGCTCAACAAGCAGGGCGTGACGTGGGGCTGGTTCCAGGGCGGCTTCACGCCGACCACCGCGTGGGACGGCACCGCCGGCCACTACGCCGCGTGCGACGCGACCACGGCGAACATCACCGGGGCCCTCGCCAAGGACTACTCGCCGCACCACTCGCCGTTCCAGTACTACAAGTCGACGTCGAACCCGCACCACCTTCCCCCCACCTCGGAGCAGGCGATCGGCCACACGGATCAGGCCAACCACCAGTACGACCTGACCTCGTTCGACGCTGCGCTGAACAAGGGCAACCTGCCGGCGGTGTCGTTCCTGAAGGCTCCTGAGGCTCAGGACGGCCACGCCGCGTACTCGAACCCGCTCGACGAGCAGAAGTTCCTCGTGAACGAGATCAACGCCATCCAGAAGTCGAGCTCGTGGTCCAGCACCGCCGTCGTCGTCACCTACGACGACTCCGACGGCTGGTACGACCACGTCGCGCCGAAGATCGCGAACGGCTCCAAGGACGCCGCGACCGACTCCACCGTGTGCACGACTGCGAAGCACGTGGCCGGCGGCTACGCCGACCGCTGCGGCCCGAGCCAGCGCATGCCGCTGCTCGTGATCTCGCCGTACGCGGCCAAGAACCACGTGGACCACACGCCGGTCGAGCAGACCTCCGTGCTCCGCTTCATCGAGAGCAACTGGCGCACCGGCCGCATCGGCGACTCGTCGTTCGACAGCCGCGCCGGCTCGCTGGGCGGGATGTTCGACTGGTCCCACCCGCAGCAGCGAGAGGTTCTGCTCTCGCCCACCAGCGGTGCGGTGACGTCGGTCGTCCCGACGAAGCCGCTCAAGCCGGCACCCCCGCACGGCGGCTGGTCGCAGAAGCCGTAACCGCAGGGCGCTCCATCGAGTCCGGAGCTGCTGGGTCGAATCGTACGATTTCGGCCCAGCAACTCCGGACTCGTCCGCGTCCAGGCCGCGTCCAGGCCGTCGGCCGGATGCTCGGAGCGGTCAGTCCGTCTCGTGCACCGGGACGACGGTGAGAGAGTCGCCGTCGGGCGCGATGTCGACCCGCACGAGGTCGCCGTCGCGCACCTCGCCGGCGAGCAGGGCCGTCGCCAGGCGGTCGTCGATCTCGTGCTGCATCAGGCGGCGCAACGGCCGCGCCCCGTAGATCGGGTCGTAGCCGCGCTCGGCGAGCCAGCGACGAGCATCCGGAGTCACCGCCAGCTCGAGGCGGCGGGCCTCCAGCCGGCGCATCAGCCGGTCGATGTTGAGTTCGACGATCTCGCCGAGCTCCTCCTTGGTGAGAGCCGAGAAGACCACGATGTCGTCGAGACGGTTGACGAACTCCGGCTTGAAGGCCTCGCGCACCATCTGGCGCACCGCCTCCTCCTTCTCGGTGTCCGACAGGCTCGGGTCGACGAGGTACTGGCTGCCCAGGTTGGAGGTGAGGATCAGGATGGTGTTGCGGAAGTCGACCGTGCGGCCCTGGCCGTCGGTGAGCCGGCCGTCGTCGAGCACCTGCAGCAGAACGTCGAAGACCTCGGGGTGCGCCTTCTCGACCTCGTCGAGCAGGATCACGGAGTACGGCCGGCGACGCACGGCCTCGGTGAGCTGCCCGCCCTGCTCGTAGCCGACGTACCCGGGAGGGGCGCCGACCAGTCGCGAGACGGAGAATTTCTCCCCGTACTCGCTCATGTCGATGCGAACCATCGCCTTCTCGTCGTCGAACAGGAACGCGGCGAGCGCCTTGGCCAGCTCGGTCTTGCCGACGCCGGTGGGGCCGAGGAACAGGAACGATCCGGTCGGGCGGTCGGGGTCGGAGATGCCCGCTCGCGTGCGGCGCACGGCATCCGCCACCGCCGACACCGCCGTCTTCTGGCCGATCAGGCGACGCCCCAACTCGTACTCGAGCTGCAGCAGCTTCTCGGTCTCCCCCTGGGTCAGCCGGTCGACCGGGATGCCCGTCCAGGCCGCGACGACGGCGGCGATGTCCTCACTGGTGACCTGCTCGTTGACCATCCGGGGCTTGTCCGGATGCTGTTCGGCCCGCTCGGCTTCGGCCAGTTCACGCTCGATGGACGGAATCGTCTCGTACTCGATCTTGGAGGCCTCCTGGTAGCGACCGTCGCGCAGGGCGAGGTCGCGCTTGGTCTTTGCCTCTTCGAGCTGCGAGCGCAGCGCACCGACCCGGTTGAGGGATGCCTTCTCGAGTCGCCAGCGCTCCTGCAGCTCCTCGAGCTCCGCCTCGCTCTCGCGCAGCCGCTCCTGGAGCTGGGCGAGCCGTTCCTTGCTGGCGTCGTCCTTCTCCTTCTTCAGCGCGAACTCTTCGAGCTTCATCCGCTCGACCACGCGCTGCAGCGTGTCGATCTCCACCGGCGCCGAGTCGATCTCCATCTTGAGCCGGCTGGCGGCCTCGTCGATCAGGTCGATGGCCTTGTCGGGGAGCTGCCGCGCGGTGATGTAGCGGTTGGAGAGGGATGCGGCCGCGACCAGGGCGGAGTCCTCGATCGTGACCCCGTGGTGCGCTTCGTAGCGACCTTTGAGCCCGCGGAGGATGGCGACGGTGTCTTCGACACTCGGCTCTCCGACGTAGACCTGCTGGAAGCGGCGCTCGAGGGCGGCGTCCTTCTCGATGAATTCGCGGTACTCGTTGAGTGTGGTCGCACCGATCAGGCGCAGCTCGCCGCGTGCGAGCATCGGCTTGAGCATGTTGGAGGCCGCGACGGACCCCTCGCCGCCGCCGGCGCCCATCAGGATGTGGAGCTCGTCGACGAAGGTGATGATCTGACCTTCGGCATCGTTGATCTCTTTGAGAACGGCCTTGAGCCGCTCCTCGAACTGGCCGCGGTACATAGCGCCTGCCACGAGGGCGGAGAGGTCGAGCATCACGAGTTGCTTGCCCTTGAGCGAGTCGGCCACGTCGCCCGCGACGATGCGCTGGGCGAGGCCTTCGACCACGGCCGTCTTGCCGACGCCGGGCTCGCCGATGAGCACGGGGTTGTTCTTGGTTCGCCGCGTGAGCACCTGGCTCACCCGGCGGATCTCGGCGTCTCGCCCGATCACCGGATCGAGCTTGCCGCTCTTGGCGATCTCGGTGAGGTTCACACCGTACTGTTCGAGAGCGCTCTTCTGCTCCTCCTGCGTGGAGGGCGCGCCCTGCATGTTGGCCATGCGTCTCCCTTCAAATCGTCGAGCAAAGTTGAGTCTACTAGGCTCAACTTTGATCCGCATCCCCTATTCCGGCCCGCAACCTGCTCCGACCGACCTCCGGCCGACATCCGACCGCACGACTACACAGCACAACTCAACCACGCTGGGCTATCCTCCCAGAGAGGAGTCTGGACCCAGCCTCCTCATCGGAGGGTTCCATGCGTACTTCGACCGCAACACCCGACCTGTCGAGCGATCGACGATGCACGCGCGCCCGCACCGGGACATCGACATGAGCACCCCCGCAGAGCGGGCCGGCGGCGAGCTCGTGACCGGCCCGGGGACGGACCGGAGCCGCGGCGGACTGCCCCTGACGGTCCGGTTCACCGAGAGCGACTACGCCGCGCTCCTGAGGATCGCCGCCGCACGGTCGACGTCAGCCAGCCATCTCATCGAAGACCTCGTGCGCCACGCGCTCAGCCGCAGCTCCATCCCCGACGCCAGAGCGCCCCTCCATCAGGATCGCGCAAAGAAGGCCGGGGACCTCATCGCCGATGGCGAGACGGACGACGCCATAGCGCGGATCCTCGGCGTCTCCGTCGCGGCGGTCACGACCTACCGCGCGAACAACCACACGACCGTCCCGCAGCCGGGAGCCTGACTCCGCGCCTCCGGCTGCCACCGCTCCGGAAGTCACCCCACTCAGGTGACGACACCGGCCGTCTGCGCTGCGAGCATCGGGCGGAGAGCTTCGAGCAGGAGGGAGACGGACGTGTCTGAGACGCGAACCGGTGTCGCGGGTGGAGGGTTGTCGCCGGACCAGTTGAGGGAGGCGATCGCCTCCGTGTCCTCCCCGGACACCGTCGAGTCGCCGTTCGGGCGCCTCGAATTCTTCGACGGGGTGCCGCGACCCGACACGGTCACGACGGCCTACGACGCACTCGACCTGATGCGCGGCGTCGAGGTGTTCCTCACCGCCGTGCCCGGGGCATCCCTGGCGGCGATGCGGCGCGGCCTCCGGGCCGCGGGGGTGACGTCGCCCCATGTCATCGGCCTCACCGACCCGCGGGCCAACTCGAACAGTGTCAACCTGACGCCGAACACCGAGACGACCTACGGCACGACGTTCCTGGACCTCCGCGAGTGGGGGCCGACCGTGATCGAGGCGCCGCCCGAGTCGCTGTGCGTCGTCGACGACTTCTGGTTCCGTTACGTCGCCGACATGGGCATCGCCGGTCCGGACCACGGCCAGGGCGGGAAATACCTGTTCCTGCCGCCCGACCACCACGGCGACGTGGCCGACGGGTACTTCACCTTCCGCAGTCCGACGTTCACCAACTGGGTCGTGCTGCGGGCGCTCGGGGGCGTCCCGGCCATGCGGCAGACCCGGATCTACCCGCTGTCGCAGGCCGCCGCACCGGAGCACAACCGGTTCATCGACATCGCGGACGAGATCTTCAGCACCGTGCACGCGAACGACTTCACCTTCTTCGAGGAGGTGGCCGAGCTCGTCCAGGAGGAGCCGACGGAGGCGCTCGACGCCGAGCGCGCCGGCCAGCTCGCCGCGATCGGCATCGTCAAAGGGCAGCCCTTCGCCCCCGACGACCGGATGCGCGCGATCCTCTCCCGCGCGGCGCTGATCGGCGCCGGCCTGTCCCGAGTGGTTGCGTACGCTCCGCGAGATCCGGATGCTGCGCTGTACGGATCCTGGAAGAACGCGTTCGTCGGCGGGAGTCACGAATTCCTCCGCGCCGGGGCACGCCTGCTCGACGCGCGCACCCAGTTCCATTACCTCGCGACCGTCGTCACGCCGGCGATGGCGCACGCCCAGGTCGGAGCGGGCTCCGCTTACGCCTACACGATCCACGACAGCGACGGCGAGCTCCTCGACGGCGCCAGGACCTACCGCCTCCACGTCGACCCCCACCCGCCCGCGAAGAACTTCTGGTCGGTCGACGTCTACGACACCCAGACGCGTTCCCTGCTCCAGGTGCCGTCGACCATCTGGCCCGCCCTCGCCAGCAGCACCGGCACCCTCCAGGCCAACGACGACGGGTCCTACGACCTCTACTTCGGCCCGACGCCTCCCGACGGCATGGAGTCGAACTGGGTCGAGACGATTCCGGGCAAGTCCTGGTTCCAGCTGTTCAGGCTCTACGGCCCTCTGCAGCCGTGGTTCGACCAGACCTGGAGGCTCAACGAGTTCGAGCGCCTCGACCAGGGCGCCTCGGAAGGGAGTTATCCACACCCGAACGACCCGCCCGGCCCGTGAGTTGTCTCAAATTGTCGTTATAGCGCCGAAAACGGCCCCCATAACGACACTTTGGGACAACTCAGTGCGTTCGGGGGAGGGGCGGTGAGCATCCGGAGCGTGCATCGGCTGCGGATCGTGCCCACCGACCGGGACTAGCGCCGCGTCACGGCACGACGGTGTACTGCGCGACGGCCACCGCCCGGAGGGCGGCGATCTCGTCGGGCGTTGCGGTGCCCGAGGTCTCGACGGCCTCCGTCCAGCGGTCGATCGATCCACGGTTGAAGTCGAGGACGACGGGCGAGTTGGCGGCTTCGCGCGGGTCGCCGACGAGTTCCCCGCCCAGATGGATCCCCAGGCCCAGAAGAGCGCCGTCCCAGCCGGGGCCGACGAAGAGCGCACCGGCGCCGCTCCCGGCCATCGCGAGCGGGACGGTGTGGACGAGCTCGACCGTCGTGCTGCCGTCGCGCTCGGCCAGCCCGAGATCGACGATGCTGTCGGGTCCTCCGAAGGTCACCTGCAGCCGGGTCGGCCTGTCGCAGGCGCGAATCTCGCCGCCCGCGTTGCCGATGAGCTGGAAAGTGCCGCCGACGACGAGGTCGCCGGTGATGGGGTAGAACCAGCGGGGAAGGCGTTCCGGGTCGGTGAGCGCGTCCCACACCTCCGCGGCGTCCGCGTCGTACGTTCGGCTGACCGTCACCGAGACGGTCTCCCCGACGTCGTCGCGGGCGACCGAACGGTGGATTGCGGCGAGTTCTGCGAGCATGTCGAACATGGGTCATTCCTCCCTGATGGGCTTGATCGGCTTGTCGGCCGTTTCGGCTGCGTCGGCCGAGTCGGCGTTGTCTACGATCCGGGCACGGCGTTCGCGCCGACCCCGGGCGAGCTCGGTGCCGAGCGCGTCCAGCCTCTGCCCCCAGTAGTCCCGGAAGGGCTGCAGCCAGCGGTCGACGTCGACCAGGGGGCCGGTCTCGACCGCGTACAGGCGACGGGTCCCCTCGGCGCGCACGCGTGCGAAACCGTTCTCACGGAGCACGCGCAGGTGCTGGGAGACGGCGGGCTGACTGATCCCGAACTCCTCGCGGATGATCGCCGCTATCTGCCCGGACGACTGCTCATCTTGGAGGAGCAGCTCGAGGATCCGCCGGCGGGCGGGGTCACCGAGAACATCGAATGCGTGCACGGTGCGACTTTATCAACGTTCGCTTATATAAGTCAACACGAAATTAATGGTGGGCGCCGGTTCGACGATGATCATCCAGAACGGATGACGACCGCCGCGGTCCTCCGCCCGATACTGGTGGCGATCGGAACGGCGGTCGCAATGGCAGAGACGAAGCCAGAATCGGTGTCCGAGAAGGCTTCGGAGTCTCCTCGCGCCCCGCGGCAATGGCCCACGGAGGTGCGCGAGATCATCGCCGTGTTCGTGCTGTCCGTGACGGCGATCCTCACCGCCTGGTGCGGCTTCGAGGCGTCGAAGTGGAGCGGCGAGATGTCGATCCAGTTCAGTGAGGCGTCGGGCGACCGGATCCGCGCATCCGATGCCGCCAGCGAGGCCCGGGATGCCCGGCAGGTGGATCTCGCGATCTACGCCCAGTGGGTGGATGCACGGGCTGCGGGCGACTCGCAGCTGACGTCGTACGTCGAGGCACGGTTCACTCCCGAGTTCGCGGTCGCCTTCGACGCGTGGCAGAACAATGGCGAGACCCTCAAGTCGCCCTTCAACGAACCCTCTTACGTCCCCGCCGGCCAGGTGCAGTCGCGCGAGCTGTCCGCCCAAGCCGATGAGAAGTTCGCCACAGCGCTCCAGAGCAACCAGCGGGGCGACAACTACTCGCTCCTCACCGTGCTGTTCGCGCTCGTGCTCTTCTTCAGCGCCATGTCGAGCCGCAACCGCTTCCCCTGGGTCGACTGGTTCCTCCTCGGGCTGGCCGTGGTCATCGCGATCGGCGGCGGCATCATCCTCGCCACCTACCCCGTACTGCTCTGAGCCGTCATCCGGAGGCGCGAGGATCCGCCGCGCTGCGAAGGTGGTCGCGCAGCGCCCGCGCCACTCGTCCCATCAGCGCTTCGGCCGCCGGCTGCTGCGGCGTCGGCACGTGCGACTCCGTCAACGCCGCCACCGCGTAGGTGAGCCCGTCAGCGACGATCGTCTCCGTCAGTTCGCCCATCAGGTGCCGAACGGCGATCCCGCGCACGCCGAGCTCACCGAGGATCGCCACCACCTCGGCCGGGCCGGTGAGCGACAACAGGGCGTCCGCGGCGGCGCCGTCGCTGATCGCCGTGCTGAGGTAGAGGAGGTCGTCGACGGCGACGGTGGCGGGATGCTGGATGCTGGAAGCGCGTGATCCCGGTCGGCCCCGGTGTCGCGATCTGGCCCGGCTCCACGACGACGGCCGTCGAGCCGTCGAGTCCACCCCTCCGAATGCGCTCCAGGGTCGCGATGGCGAGCGGCACTTTCACGATCGAGGCGATCGGGTAGGCCTCGACTCCGACGGGGACTCCGACTCCAACCGGGTGACCGGCCGCCGGCACGTCACCCGCCGCCCGATCGGCCCGATCAGGCCGGGTCGTCGTCGGCCCCGAGACGCAGCCAGCGGTACCCGTAGCCGTCGAGGGGGACGCCGACGCGACCCCGGTCGAGGGCGAACTCCTCACCAGTGAACAGATCGGTCAACCGGTCGGCGGACCCGTCGTCGGCGCCGGCGTCCCGGGCGGCGCCGCCGAGCGCCAGCTGCACCTCGCGCGGCTCCGACCCGAAGTTGTGCAGGGCGATGAGCACGCGGTCACCGGAGGTCAGGCTGTGGGCCAGCACGGCCGCATCCGGTTGGTCGAGCACCTCGAACGCGCCCCAGCCGAGCTCGCGCTCGTTGCGGTAGTGCCGGATGAGCGTGCGCATGAACTGCAGGAGCGAGTCGGGGTCACGCCGCTGCTGGGCGACGTTCACGTGCTCGGGGCCGAACCCGCCCTCGGTCAGCGGGTTCCGCAGACGGGACTTTCGGGCCGTCGAGAAGCCGCCGTTACGACCGGAGCTCCACTGCATCGGAGTGCGCACGGACATCCGGCCGCCGATGTCGAGGTTCTCGCCCATGCCGATCTCCTCGCCGTAGAAGAGCACGGGAGTGCCCGGCAGGGAGAACAGCAGGCTGTAGACCATCCGGATGCGCCGCGGATCGCCGTCGAGCATCGGCGGCAGGCGGCGGATCAGACCGCGGCCGTAGACCTGCATCCGCTCCTCCGGGCCGAAGGCGGCGAACACCTCGTCGCGCTCCTCCGTGGTGAGCTTGTCGAGGGTGAGCTCGTCGTGGTTGCGCACGAAGTTGGCCCACTGGATGTCCGGCGAGCCCTCCGGACGCGAGAGCAGCGCCTTCACCAGAGGCCGGGCATCCCCTCGGGCCAGCGACAGGTAGAGGTTCTGCATGCTGATGAAGTCGAACTGCATCGTCAGCTCGTCGCCCTCGGCCCCGCCGAAGAACTCGTTCTGCCCCTCGCGCGACAGGTTGACCTCGCCGAGGAAGATGCCCTCGCCGGCTCTCCGGTTGAGGAACGACCGGAGCGACCGCAGGTAGGCGTGCGGGTCGGGCAGGCGCCGGGACCCGTCGATGATGCCGTCGGTCTGCAGCAGGAACGGCACCGCGTCGATGCGGAAGCCGGAGACGCCGAGCTGCAGCCAGAAGCCGATGACCTTGGCGATCTCGTCGCGCACCCTCTCGTCGGTGATGTTGAGGTCGGGCTGCTGCCGGTAGAAGACGTGCTGGTAGTACTGACCGGCCTTCTCGTCGTACTGCCAGTCGCTGGTCTCCTGGTCGGGGAAGACGGGCGCCGGCTGGTTCTTCGGCGGCTCGTCGCGCCACACGTAGTAGTCGCGGAACGGGGAGTCCGGGCTCGAGCGCGCGGCCTTGAACCACGGATGTTGGTCGGAGGTGTGGTTGACGACGAGGTCGACGATCACGCGCATCCCGCGGTCGCGGGCGATCCGGATCACCTCGACGAAGTCGCCGAAATGGCCGAGCCGCCGGTCGACACCGTAGAAGTCGGTGATGTCGTAGCCGTCGTCGCGGTCGGGCGAGGGGTAGAACGGCATCAGCCAGAGGCAGGTCACCCCCAGCTCCGCCAGATAGTCGAGGCGCGTGGCGAGGCCTCCGAGGTCGCCGATGCCGTCGCCGTCGCCGTCCAGGTACGTCTCGACGTCGAGGCAGTACATCACGGCGCTCTTCCACCACAGGTCGCTGGTGTCGCTGACTTTCATCCGACCTCCTTCAGCGCACACCGTACGCCTGTGCCTGTCGCAGGCCATGCCCCGGCTGCTCGAAGCACTCGACTCGGTTCGCGCCAGTCCGTGACATCCCACGCCACCGGGTGTACGAATCAGTCATGGACGATCGCGATCACCGACCGGAGGCCGTGGTCGTCAGCGACTCCGGCACCGCCGGACCCTGCTACCTCCTCATCCACGGAATCGGCGTGAGCTCGCGCTACTTCGAGCGCCTCGCTCCCCTGCTCGCCGAACACGGACGCGTCGTCACCATCGACCTCCCCGGTTTCGGCCGAGCGCCCAAGCCGCCCCGGGCCTTGACGGTCGAGGACTTCGCGGAGGTCGTCTCCCGGGTGATCGACAGGCTCGATCTCGGTCCGTGCGTGGTCGTCGGGCACTCGATGGGCTCCCAGGTGGTGACCCGATTGGCCGTCACGCATCCGGAGTCGGTCGCCTCGCTCGCTCTGCTCGGTCCGGTCTGCGACCCCCGGGATCGCAGCGCGACCCGTTCCGGCTTCCTTCTCGCGGTCGACTGCCTCGGCGAGAGCCCGCGCGGCAACCTGCTCGTGCTCAGCGACTACGTGCGCTGCGGCATCCGGTGGTATCTGACGGTGCTGCCGTCGATGCTCGACTACCGCATCGAAGACGAGGTGCAGCTGGTGACCGCGCCGGTGCTCGTGATCCGCGGCGTGCGCGACCCGATCGCCCGAGACGACTGGGTGAGTCTGCTGGCACACCGCGCCCCGCTCGCGCGAGCGCACGTCGTCGACGGGGCGCGGCATCTGGTGATGCACTCCCAGCCGCGACGGACCGCCGACCTGCTCGTGGAACTCGCGGTGTCGCCTCGATGACGTTGTTTCAGAAGGCGGGCGTCTGGCTGGCCGACTACGTGTACGCCGGCCGCCATCAGGTGCGGGCCGCGCTCGACCGCACGCACCCGGATGCCCTGGTCGCCGCGTCGGGGATGCTCGCGCCGGTCGTGCTGCTGCCGGGCATCTTCGAGACGTGGCGCTTTCTGCAGCCCCTCGCGACGCACGTCCACGCTCTCGGGCATCCGGTGCACGTCGTCACCGCACTCGGACTCAACCACCTGTCGATCGGCGAGGGCTCGGCCATCGTCGCCGCCTACCTCGAGCGCCGGATGCTCACCGACGTCACGCTCATCGCGCACAGCAAGGGCGGCCTGATCGCCAAGCACGCGATGGGCGTCCCCGGCGCCGCCGAGCGCATCCGGAGGACGATCGCGGTGAGCACGCCGTTCTCCGGCTCCTCGTACGCACAGTTCTTCCCGCTGCGAAGTGTTCGCACCCTCGCCCCGACGGATCCCGAGCTCTCGCGGCTGAGCCTCGACCACGAGGTGAACGCGCGCATCGTCTCGGTCTACGGCTGGTTCGACCCGCACATCCCCGGCGGGTGCGAACTGGTCGGCGCGCAGAACGTACGGCTCGACGTGGGAGGGCATTTCCGGCTGCTCGGCCGGCGGGAGCTGTTCGACGTGGTCGACCGCGTGCTCGCCCAAGACGAGGATCGCGTCATTCAGAGCTAGCGGCGATCAGTCGTAGAACTATTTCCTATTGGATTCGATCAATCAAGTTCTCTACCATCGAATTCAGGACGTTGGCGCTGTCGCCTCGCGACGACGGCCCCCTGTCGGAGCGAGACGGACGGCTCGGCATCCCGCCACCCACCCTCGCGCTCACGACACCCGCGGCGCCGACCCACACGAGGTACCTGAAATTCCTGACCTGAAGATCGAAATCGTTGCCCGAGACGAACTCGGCTCGATCGTCGCGCTCATCACTCCCGACGGCGTCGTGGACGCACAGACGGCGTCTGCGGAGATCGCCCGCGGCGAGGTGACCTACGTCACCGGCCCCGACTCCTACGTGCGCGTGCCGGTGCGGGCGATCTCCACCACCGGGGGCGCATACCTCTACGCCAACTGGGACGGCTCCCGGCGCAACAACCTCCACGACCTGTCCCCGCTGATCCGCGTGCTGACCCCGGTGACGACCGCGGCGATCGCCGCCGTGGACGCGAGCGCGACCCCGACGCTCCGGGAGCGGGGTGCGGCCCGCTGGGCACAGCTGGTCCGGAGCATCCGGATGCACGCGCCGCTGCGGCCCCGCCCGGCCGCGTGCGTCGACTGCCCACCGCTCGCCTGAACCCGGCCGCTCCGTGCTCGGTGCGGCGGAGCGGTGCGCTGGAGCAGCCCTAGTTCCTTGCTTCCGAGAACCGGTGCTGCGTCGGATGGCGCCGCAAGAGCTCCGGAAGGAACAGGACCCAGGCCCGCCGCCGCGCGCGGTGCGGATCGTTCTCCACGCGGTCGGCGACGTCGATGATCAGCGTCGCCCGCGACCTCGTCTCGTACGGCGGCCACGACGAGGCCACCCCGCCGTCCTCGGCGAAACCGAGCCAGTAGCCGCGCATCCGCTCGCCGGCCGCTGAATACTCCTCCCGCCCGCCGATGGATGTCATCGCCCGGGCGATCGGCATGTCCAGACTGTCGAAGAGGGCGAACATCTCCACCCCGTGCGTCGCGTCGAGGCCGAGCAGCCTCAGCAGGCGGGGCGCCAGATCGAACCGGTACACGTGGACCGGGGCGAAAGTCGAGTGCAGGTCGGCGACCACGACGCTCGGATACCAGAAGCCGTAGTCCCCGCTGAAATCGGCCGCCGGCCGTCGCGACGGAAGCCCCGGATACGCCTCCCGCATCCGGTCGTGCGACCATACCGGGGCGGTCGCGAACATCGCTGCGATCCGGGCCGCCGAGCGGGGAAGGATGTCGACCCGGCCGCGGAAGATCGACCCCTCGCGGTCGTTGGTCCCGATGATGAGCGGCACGCGGTGGGCGTGTCCTTCACGGATGGCCGCGAGGGGGTGCCTCGGGAGGTAGTCGCCGTCGATGACCGGGGCGAGACAGAAGCGGCCGGGATAGGCGTCGGGCGTGCGGGTCTGCAGTTCCAGCCCGGCGGCGAGCAGATCGGAGACGTCGGCTTCCGCGAGCACGACGCCGATGTCCTCGGGCGGGTGCGGCGAGTACGGCGAGTACGGCGAGCGCGGCGGGGCGGCCCCGGCGATCGCGGCGCCCATCCGGCTGTCAGCAACCCTGCTCGCGGTCACCCGGCGGAGGATGTCGACGAACTCCCCGGCCCAGGCGGAGGTGAGCTCGCGTTCGTAGATGGCCGAGGGCGGAGCGCTCTGGGCGATCGCCCGGGCGAACAGGCCCCGCGCCGCCGGCGTGGCCATCAGCGTGATCACGGCGTTGCCGCCGGCCGACTCGCCGAACACCGTGACGTTGCGGGGGTCGCCACCGAACCACTCGATGTTGTCGCGCACCCAGGCCAGCAGGGCGACCTGGTCGCGGAGGCCCAGATTGCTCTCGAACGGTCGTTCCGGCGTCGAATAGCGGCTGAAGTCCAGATAGCCGAACGGGCCCAGACGGTAGTTGAAGCTCACATAGACCGCACGCCCACCGGTGACGAAACTCTCCCCCCGCCCCGAGAACTCCTGCGACGAGCCCGAGCTGTAGCCGCCGCCGTGGATGAACACCAGCACCGGCAGCGGAGTCGTGACCTCCGAGGGCGACTGCACGTTCACCGTGAGGCAGTCCTCGTCGGAGGCGACCTCGGGGGGAGCGCCCCGCAGCCGTCGCCGCAGAGTCTGCGGGGCGATGCTCCCGAAGCGCGACGCGTCGCGGGTTCCGACCCACGGCACGACGGGGCCAGGCGCACGGAAACGTCGCGGGCCCGTCGGAGGTGCGGCATACGGGATGCCCCGCCACGCGGAGATCGCACCCTCGCGCACGCCCAGGACGTCGCCTCCGGTCACGCGGACGCGGAGCTCCCGTTCCGCTCCTGAAAGCACTCGCACGGGCACCTCCCATTCCGAAACCCATAGAACGCGCATCGGGACGGGATAGCTAGCGGTCGGACGGAATGCGCTCGCCGAGCATCCGGAGTCGTCGTAGAGCACGAAGAGCTCGAGGTCGTCGTCGAGCGCGTTCTCGAGCGCGAGCCTCCTCGGCAGCTCGCGCGGGTCGGCCTGGATCGTGACGGTGACATCGTCGCCCGTCCGGCGCGGGTAGATGAGCAAGGCGACCACTCCGACCGGGCGCGCGCGTCGCAGCGCATGCCGGGGAGAGTGCGTCGCACGCATCGACGTCAGCGCAGCGCGGCCGCCGCGGGGCAGTCGAACGGGTCGCGGGCGGCGAGCCCGACGCGGTTGAGGTAGGCGATGACGATCGCATACGACCGCATCAGCGTGGTCTGGGTGTAGGTGATGTTCTCGGTCGCGCAGTGCTCGCGCACGATCGCCGCGGCCTTGCGCAGGTGCGGGCGGGGCATGTTGGGGAACAGGTGGTGCTCGACCTGGTAGTTCAGGCCGCCCATGAACGCCGTGGTGCCGGTGCCCTCGATGTTGCGCGAGGTGAGCACCTGGCGGCTCAGGAAGTCGACCTTGATGCCGGGCTCGATGATCGGCATGCCCTTGTGGTTGGGCGCGAAGGATGCGCCCATGTACACACCGAAGACGGCGAGCTGCACCCCGAGGAAGGCGACGGCCATCCCGAACGGCAGCAGCCAGAAGACGAGGCCGAGGTAGACGGTGAACCGCACGGCGAGGAAGGTGAGCTCTTTGGCGCGGCCGTCGATCTTGCCCTTGCCGAACAGGGTTCCGATCGAGCGGCCGTGCAGGTTGATGCCCTCGAACATCAGCAACGGGAAGAAGAGGTAGCCCTGGCGTTCGGTGATCTTCGCCATGATGCCGGTGCGCTTCGCGGCGTCCTCTTCGAGAAACGAGATCGTATCGACCTCGATGTCCGGGTCTTTGCCCACAGTGTTCGGGTTGGCGTGGTGGCGGGTGTGCTTGGTCATCCACCACGAGTAGCTGATGCCGACCACGAGGGTGGAGAGCAGCCGGCCGATGCGGTCGTTGACCGGCCCGGATGCGGCGATCTGCCGGTGCGACGCCTCATGTCCGAGGAACGCGAACTGGGTGAAGATGATGCCGAGCGCCGCGGCGACGAGCAGCTGGAACCAGCTG
The DNA here is from genome assembly GCF_042881905.1 of Leifsonia sp. NPDC058248. NCBI lineage: Bacteria > Bacillati > Actinomycetota > Actinomycetes > Micrococcales > Microbacteriaceae > Leifsonia > Leifsonia sp. NPDC058248. Next base: position 409,667 of record NZ_JBHVXB010000001.1, on the reverse strand, counting down.
TCGCCGAGCAGCACCATTCCGGCGATCCCGGCGGCGAGCGCCACCACGAGCCCGGCGAACAGCAGCGCGTAGAAGAGCGGTGTGCGGCGCAGCAGACCCTGGTCGCGGACCGTATTCAGCAGGCGCGAGTAGCTGGCCGTACCGGTGGGCTGCGTGGAGATCCGGGGAGCGGTTCTGCGAATCGGACCGAGGGTAGGAGCGGGTGCGGACATTGCGCGCCGTTCTGTCGATTCGACTTCCCAGCCGCGGTGTCGGGCGTTCACCCTCAGATGTAGCCAAGCTATCGGCCGAGTCTGACCAGGGCCCGTGAATGGGCTGCGCCGCGCCGCCGAATCCTCTGAATCGGCGACGCGGCGCAACGGCCGCCGGGTCAGCCGATCGGGCCGTCGTCGACGTGCGCCGGAGCCTTCGCATCCAGTTCGTCGGGCAGTTCGAGCGGGCGCCGCGTGTAGTAGCCCCGGGCCTTGCGCCAGAAGAGCAGCATCGGGATGATCCCGAGAACGATCAGACCGATGCCGAGGATGTTGACGATCGGGTCGTTGCCCGGGATGGAGGCGATGAAGATCCACGCCATGAAGACGGCGCCCGCAGCCGGCCACAGGCCGATGAGCACGAAGTTCTTCACCGACCGGAACAGCACGCGCCGGTAGGCGACCACGACCGCGACGCCGGCGAGCGTGTAGTAGAAGGCGATCTGGAGGCCGATCGACAGGATCGCGTTGTTCATGATGTCCCCGACGCTCCCGAGGAAGTTCGATCCGATGAAGAGGATCATCGAGACGCCCACGACGATGAGGGTGGCGAAGGCCGGGGTGCGCCACTTCGGGTGGATGCGGCCGAACGCGGCCGGGATGGTGTGGTCGCGTCCCATGGAGAACAGGGTGCGGGTCACCTGGATGAGCGTCGTCTCGAGCGTAGCGATGGTCGAGAGCGCGACGGCGACGACCAGGATCTTGCCGCCGACTCCCGGCCACACCACCTCACCGAGGATCGACAGGATGTTGGCGCTGTTGCCGTCGATGGTCTTCGTGGGAAGCAGCACGAGCGTCGCGATCGTGAAGACCTCGAAGAGCAGGAAGACGATGACGACGCCGATGATGCCGGCGGAGCCCGCCCTCTTGTGGCCGTCCTTCGTCTCTTCGTTGAGGTTCGCGCTCACGTCCCAGCCCCAGTAGTAGAAGGCCGCGATGAGCGCGGCGGAGACGAAGACGCCCGCACCGGACAGGTGGCTGAAACCGAGCCAGTCCCACGAGAACGACGGGCCGGCGTGGTCGGTCGTCGCCGCCCGGCCGAGCGCCACGGCCGCGAACACGACGAGAATGCCCACCTCGATGACCGACATGATCCACTGGGCGCGGGCCGTGACGTGCACCCCGAAGAGCACACAGGCCGCCATCACCAGGAACCACACGGCGCCGACGGCCGTGATGAGCGGCACGTTGTCCGCGTCCTTCGGGCTGAACAGGGTGACCGTCATCGCGCCCGCGGGGAGCGCTCCGGCGACCATGAAGATCGTCGCCGAGACCACCAGGGCCCAGCCGGAGAGGAATCCGAGCACCGGGTGCAGAGCACGGGCGACCCACGAATACGAGGCGCCCGCGTTCACATCGGCGCGACCCAGGTAGAGGAACGCCCACGCGATTCCGAGCATCGGGATGGCCGACCAGAGCAGGGCGCCTGGAGCGCCGAGTGCCGCCGTGCCCACCAGGGTCGCGGTCGTCGCGGCGATCGAGTACGCCGGGGCGCTTCCCGCCACCGCCATCACGATGGAACCGGCGGCGCTCACACCGTTGGCCCGCAGCTTGTGCTCGTGGGGCTTCGCCCCGCCGGTTGCCTCGACCGAGCGCGACTGCTGCTCAGCGGAATTGGTGCGCGTCATTGCTCTCCCTGCGTAATCCGTCGTTGGATGTCCACGCAGAACCTAGCAGCGACCAAACGCCAATACAAGTTGAGATGAACGGATTCAGTTGCGGATTGTAACAATCGCCCTCTAAAGCACCCGCGATTGTTCCAGATCACAACGAAAACCGAAGCCACCGGATGCTCGCCCCGACGCCAGCGGTCCTTGACTTCTGCACGCGCAGGCGCGAGCGTTGCGGGCATGGCACTTTCCGTGAATCACGTGCTCGCCGTGGTCGCCGTCTCCGACGTCGAGACCAGTCGCCGCTGGTACGAGCGGTTCTTCGATGCGGAGCCGACGAACATCCTGATGCCGGGCCTCCTCGTCGAGTGGCGGGTGACGGGCAACGGCTGGGTGCAGGTGACCTCCGACCCCGAGCGCACGGGACTGTCGCAGCTCAACCTCGCGGTCGACGACCTCGAACAGCAGGTGCGCGGAATCGAAGCGCGCGGCATCGAGGCCGGCGAGATCCTCCAGGCCGACAAGGGCGTGCGGCTCTGCTCCTTCGAGGACCCCGACGGCAACGTCGTGACGCTCATCGGCGGGTTCCGCGAGCAGTACTGACGTGCGTGCGGGAAGCGCTCCGGAGTCGCGCGGCGACGACGTGCTGGTGGGGGATCCGGTCGTGATCGGGCCGGGACGACCCGGCGACGTCGACCAGTGCGTGGCGCTCTGGATCAGCGCGATCGAGTCTCGGGACGAGCATCCGGCGCCCACCGGAGCTGCTGAGCGGTGCCGTGCCAAGTTCTCCCACCCGGCGACGTCATTCGTGGTCGCCCGCTCGGGAGACGGCATCGTCGGCTTCGGTCTGGTCACTGTGCCCGGCACCGGAGCGTCCGGCGATCCCGCGGACGCGGCCTACCTCGCGCTCCTCGCGGTGCGCCCCGGGGCGCAAGGCCGCCACGCCGGCTCACGACTGCTCGACGTGCTCACCCAGGAGACGCGATCGGGCGGGCATCCGGTGCTCGTGCTCCACGTGCTCGCCAGCAATCGCGCGGCCGTCGCACTCTACGAGGCGCGTGGCTGGCGAGCCCACGGCGAGCTGTTCCCGCATCCGCTGAGTGGCGAGCCGCACCAGACGTATGTGCTGGACGCGACAGTGCGCTGAGCGTGCTCAGCTGGCCGGCGGGTCGGCGGGCCGGCTGGCCGGCGGGCCGGCGGGTCGGCGGGTCGGCGGGCCGGCGGGTCGGCGGGTCGGCGGGTCGGCGGGCCGGCGGGTCGGCGGGTCGGCGGGCGCAGGATCAGGGGCGGCGTGAGGCGGTGACGGTGAACTTGGCGTTGCGGGCGATCTGCCGGGTGGGGCCGACGGCTCGCTCGAGGGCGGACCGGTAGCCGAGGTGGGAGTTCCACACGGTCCAGAGCTCGCCGCCCGGGGCGAGCACGCGGCCGGCGTCGGCGAACATCCGGTGCGCGATGTTTGTGTGAACGGCGGCGCCGATGTGGAACGGCGGGTTGAGGACGATGAGGTCGGCGGTCCCGTCCGGCTGCGATGCGAGGGCGTCGTCGCGCACGACCGTGACGCGATCGCCCACCCCGTTCGCGTCGGCGGTCGCCCGCGTCGAGGCGACCGCCGCAGCCGACTGGTCGGTGGCGAGCATCCGGATGCCCGGCCGCCGCATCGCCATCGTGGACGCGATCACCCCGGTGCCGCAGCCGAGGTCGATCCCCGTTCGAGCATCCGGGATCGCCTGGTCGAGCACGGTGAGCAGAAACCGCGTGCCGATGTCGACGGTCGTGCCGGCGAAGGCGGCGCCGTGCGCGCACACCCAGAGGCCGAGGTCGTCGTCGAACGTCCGCCGGGGCCAGGGCTCGAGCGCGGCCGCCGCGTCGGGGAGGGCATCCGTCGCCGTGAGCACGCGCGCCTTCTGCCGGGCGAGGGACGCCCGCACCGAGCCGAACACCTGACCGAGGACGTCGTTCATGGCGGGGGTCAGGTGTTTCACCATTCCGCCGGCGAAGACGGTGACCTCCGGATGCGCGTGCCGGGCGATCAGCGCGGCGACCTCGGCGAGCGCGTCCAGGCTGCGGGGCAGGCGGAGGAGCACCAACCGGGCGCCCGCGACGAGGGACGTGTCGAGGGGGAGGTCGACGAAGGCCGTCTCGAGACCGAGGGCGACGGCGTTGGCGGCGAGGGCGCGGGAGCCGGTCAGAGCATCCTGATGCACCCGGATGCCGCGGGCGCCCTGTGCGGCCGCGGCCAGCGTGAGGGCGCCGTAGGAGTCGCCGATGACGACCAGTCCGCCGTCGGCCGGCGTGGGGAGGGCGAGCGCGGCGGTGGTGGGCTCGTCCGCGGTAGGCCCGGCGGCGGTGTCGAGGAGGAGCCGGTCGGCCGCGTCGGACGCGAACAGGTTCGGGGCTTCGACGTCGGGCCAGCGCCGCAACTCTTCGAACGCGAAACCTGACACGCTCCCTTCCTACCAGACGCCGCGCGCAGCGTCCGACCCGGCGCGTCGGGCGGGTGTGGGCGCAGAATGTCGATCTGGGCCTCAGCCGTTCGACGTCCTCGTGTCACCCACCAACGACAGGAGAGTTCCATGCGATTCGAGATACTGATCTACAACAACGCCGAGTTCGAGTCCGCCATCGAGGGTCCGGATGCCGACCCGGCGATCGTCGCGGAGTGGTCGCGCGCCCACGCCGACCTGCAGACCGAGCTCCGGAAGTCGGGCGAACTGCTGGACTCCAACGAGCTCAGCCCCCAGACGGCCGTCGTCGTGCGGGCCGATCGCGGGACGCCGCACCGTGTGAAGGCGGTCGACGGCCCCTTCAGCGAGTCGAAGGAGTGGGTCGGCGGGTTCTACGTGGTCGACTGCGCCACGGTCGACCGTGCGGTCGAGATCGCGGGGCGCTTCGTCGAGGCGCGGTACTCGCCCGTCGAGGTGCGACAGCTCGTTCATCCGGGAGCCTGAGGCGCGCGCCGCCGCACGCTGCCGCCGCCTCGCGCCGCCGCCCGCGCTCGCGCCGCCGTCATTTGCCAGTAGTGGTCGCCAACACGCCCGGGTTGGCAGCATCTACTGGCAAACGGCGAGCGCCACGCCTAGAGCCAGCCCTTGCGCTTGAACGCCCAGTAGAGGCCGAAGCCCATCGCCACCATCAGCGCGATCGCGAACGGGTAGCCGTACTGCCAGCGCAGCTCGGGGATGTTCACGAAGTTCATGCCGTACACCGTCCCGACCAGGGTCGGAGTGAACAGGATGGCCGCCCACGCCGAGATCTTCTTGACCTCGTCGTTCTGCCGCTGGCCCACGAGCGCGGTGTGCACGGTCAGCGCGTTCTGCAGGATCTGGCGGAACCCGTCGGCGCGCTCGGTGACCCGGATGACGTGATCGTGCACATCCCGGAACTGCTCGCGCAGCGAGAGGTCGGCGCCCTTGGCCTCGAGATGTTCGCGCAGGTTCTGGAGCACCTCGTCGAGCGGCGCCACCGCACGCTGGAACATCATCACCTCGTTCGAGAGCTCGTAGATGCGCCGCGAGACGGACTGATCGCCGTTGAAGAGCTGGTCCTCGATCTCGTCGATGTCGTTCTCGAGGCCCGCCACGACCGGCGCGTACTCGTCGACGACCTGGTCGAGGATCCCGTACAGCGCTGCGATCGGGCCGTGGCCGAGCAGTTCGGGCTCCGCCTCCATGCGCCGGCGGACAGCGCCGAGGTCGGGCTTCTCGGCATGCCGCACGGTGATGACGAACTGGTCGCCGAGGAACACGTGCAACTCGCCGAACTCGACCTTCTCGGTCTCTTCGATGTAGCGGGCGGGACGCAGCACGACGAACGTCGTGCCCGAATACTTCTCGATCTTGGCGCGCTGGTGCCCGCTCAAGGCGTCGTCGACCGCCAGCTTCGGCAGGTCGAACTCCGTTGCGACCGCCCCGATCTCGCTCTCCGTCGGCCGGTAGAGGCCGATCCAGGCGAAGCCGTTGCGGTCGCGGACCGCCTCGTACGTATCCTCCAGTGAGGTGGGATCGGCGGTACGCCGTCCGTCGACGTATACGGCGTTGTCGACCAGCATGCGACGGCCCTCTCTCTCGGCTGTCGCCACGTTATCCCGTTCAGACTGTGAACTCGATGGGTCCGGTCGCGCAGCGCCCGCAATCGAGTCCTGAGTTGCTGGGTCGAAAACGCGCTGTTCGACCCAGCAACTCAGGACTCGAGGGCGGGGCGACCCTCGGGGCGGGAGGGGGGACGGGCGGGCGGACTCTAGGCTTGGGCGGCGGCGACGGCGTCGCGCGCGCCGACGAACGCGTCGACGCACTGCCGGATCTCCGCGTCGGTGTGCGCCGCCGACAGCTGCACCCGGATGCGCGCCCGCCCCCGCGGGACCACCGGGAACGAGAACGCCGTCACGTACACGCCGCGCTTCTGCATCTCGCCCGCGATCCGCGCCGTCAGGGCCGCATCCCCGAACATCACCGGCACGATCGGATGCTCACCCGGCAGCAGCTCGAAGCCCGCCTCCGTCATCAGCGAACGGAACAGCGCCGCATTCGCCACCAGCTGCGACCGCAGGCCGTCCGACTGCTCGAGCAGGTCGAGCGCCGCGAGCGTGCCGGCCACGATCGACGGCGCGAGCGTGTTCGAGAACAGGTACGGTCGGGACCGCTGACGCAGCAGGTCCACGATCTCCTGCCGGGACGACACGTAGCCACCGGATGCTCCGCCCAGCGCCTTGCCGAACGTGCCGGTGTAGATGTCCACGCGGTCTCCGACGCCGCAGAACTCCGGCGTCCCGCGCCCGTGCTCACCGACGAAGCCGACCGCGTGCGAGTCGTCCACGAACACCAGTGCGCCGAATTCGTCGGCCAGGTCGCAGATCTCGCGGAGCGGCGCGATGTAGCCGTCCATCGAGAAGACGCCGTCGGTCACGATGACCGTGTGACGGGCATCCGCGGCCGCCTCGAGCTGCGCCCGCAGGTCGGCCATGTCGCGGTTCTTGTACCGGAACCGCTGCGCCTTCGACAACCGGATGCCGTCGATGATCGACGCGTGGTTGAGCTCGTCGGAGATGATCGCGTCCTCGGCCGAGAACAGCGTCTCGAAGACGCCGCCGTTGGCGTCGAAGCACGACGAGAACAGGATGGTCGCCTCGGTTCCGAGGAACTGCGACACCCGGCGTTCCAGCTCGAGGTGCTGCTCCTGGGTCCCGCAGATGAAGCGCACGCTCGCGAGACCGTAGCCCCAGTCGTCGAGGGCCCGCTTGGCGGCATCCCGGAGCGCCGGATGGTCGGCGAGGCCGAGGTAGTTGTTGGCGCAGAAGTTGAGCACCTCGGCGCCGTCGGCCGTGATCAGGGCCGACTGCGGGCCTCGGATGCTGCGCTCGTGCTTGGTGAGACCGGCCTCCTCGATCTCGGCCAGCTGACCCGCGACGTGGTCGCGAAACGTTCCGTACATCAGAGCTCCGTCCAGTCGAGGATGACCTTGCCTCCGCCGCCGGCGGCCGCCGCGGCGAACCCGTCCTCCCAGTCGCGCGCGGCGAACCGGTCGGAGACGATCGAGGCGATCGCGGTGCGCAGCACTTCACTGGTCTGCAGCATCGCGCCCATCGCGTTCCAGGTCTCGAACATCTCGCGGCCGTAGATGCCTTTGAGGGTGAGCATGTGGGTGACGACGATGCCCCAGTCCACGGCGATCTGCGACGACGGCAGGCCGAGCATCGCGATGCGACCGCCGTGGTTCATGTTCTCGATCATCTGCGGCAGCGCGCCGGGCGCCCCGCTCATCTCGAACCCGACGTCGAAGCCTTCGCGCATCGCGAGCGCGTCCTGCGCCGACCGGATGGGCGCCCTCGACACGTCGACCGTGTAGTCGGCGCCCATCCCCTCGGCGAGCGTGAGCCGGGACGCGCTGATGTCCGTGCCGACGATGAATCGCGCGCCCACGTGGCGGGCGACAGCTATGGCCATGAGACCGATCGGGCCGCATCCGGTGACCAGCACGTCTTCGCCGACCACCGGGAAGGCGAGTGCCGTGTGCACCGCGTTGCCGAGCGGGTCGAACAGCGCGCCGACCTCGGGCTCGATGGCGCTGTGGTGCACCCAGACGTTCGTGGCGGGCAGCGTCAGGTATTCGGCGAACGCACCGTTGCGCTGCACGCCGACTCCTTGGGTCCGGATGCACATCTGACGGCGTCCCGCGCGGCAGTTGCGGCACGTGCCGCAGACGATGTGCCCTTCGCCGGAGACCTGATCGCCGACGGCGACGTCATGCACCAGGGGTCCGACCTCGACGACTTCGCCGAAGAATTCGTGGCCGGGGATCAGCGGGGCCTTCACAGCCGACGCCGCCCAGTCGTCCCAGCGCTGGATGTGGAGGTCGGTTCCGCAGATTCCGGTGCGCAGCACGCGAATCTTCACGTCTTCGGGACCGATCTCGGGTTCGGGGACTTCGACCAGTTCGAGACCCGGTCCGGCCTCGCTCTTGAACAGCGCCTTCATCGCCACCTTCCTTGTAGGAATTCCGTGTTGGTGGGAAGCGCCGCCCTCATGAGGCCGCGATTCACCGCGCTAAGCCTACCCACGCCGGCTGTTCCCCGTCGGGGTGTGACGAACGCGGCCCCGGATGCACGGCGAAGCGAATGCGCAGGCCGGCGCCGTCGAGCGCAGGCTCCGGCGGGTCAGCGGCCGAGCGGACGCCAGACGACGACCTGGTTGCTGCGGCGCACGCGGGTGCCGGCGCGGAGCGAGATGACCTCGCCCTCCGAGCCGGCCGCGAACACGCGGCTGCCGGGGCGGTTGAGCAGCTCATCGGCGAGCGCGCTCTCGAGGTCGTGCACGCGCTTCCTGAGCTCTCCGACCTGGTCTTCCAGCTCGATGATGCGCCGGATGCCCTCCAGGCTCACCCCCTCGCCACCGAGTCGCGCGATCTCCTGCAGCTTGGCGACGTCGCGCATCGAGTACCGGCGCGACTTGCCCTGGGTGCGGGTGGGGCTGACGAGGCCGAGCCGGTCGTACTGCCGGAGCGTCTGGGGGTGCATCCCCGCGAGCTCCGCAGCGATCGAGATCACGAAGACCTGGCTGTTTTCGTCCATCGCTATCCTCGAGCCTTGGCCAGCAGGTCGTCGCGCGGGTTCTCGTCGGGAAGCTTGTCGGCGAACGCTTTGAGCGCATCCTCGGCATCCGTCGTGAGGTGGGACGGCACCGCGATCTGCACGACGGCGAGAAGGTCGCCGGTGCCCTTCGCGGTCTGGACGCCCCGGCCCTTGACGCGCAGCACCCGGCCGCTCGGCGTTCCGGGCGCCACGCGCAGCTTCACCGGGTCGCCGCCCAGAGTGGGCACCTCGATGGTGGCCCCGAGTGCGGCCTCGGCGAAGGTGACCGGCACGGTCACCCGCAGGTTGAGGCCGTCGCGCTCGAACACCGGATGCTTGCGCACAGCGACGGAGAGCACGATGTCCCCGGCTTCGCCTCCGTCGGGGCTGGGCTGGCCTTTGCCGCGGAGCTTGATCTTCTGTCCGTCGGCGACGCCGGCCGGGATCTTGACCTTGATCGGTTTGCCGTCGGCCGCCTGCAGCGTGATGGTCTCGCCACGCGTCGCGGTGATGAAGTCGATGGTGGTGTGGGCGGTCACGTCGCGTCCGCGGGTCGGGCCGCCGTAGCCGCGGAAGCCGCCGCTCGACGAACCGAAGCCTCCGTTGCCGAAGATGCCGCCGAACACGTCGTCGAAGTTGCCGCCCTGCTGGTACGTGTAGCCGCGCTGCCCGCCGCCTTGGCCGAACATTCCGCCGAACACGTCGTCGAAGCCGCCCTGCCCGGCCGAGCCGGGGGCGGTGAAGCGGGCGCCGGAGCCCATCGCGCGGATCTGGTCGTACTCCTTGCGTTGCTCCGGGTCGCTCAGCACCGAATGGGCTTCGCTGATCTCTTTGAACTTGGCCTCCGCCGCCGCGTCCCCGGGGTTGGAGTCGGGGTGGTACTTGCGCGCGAGCTTGCGGTAGACCTTCTTGAGTTCTGCCGGGGTGACGTCTTTGGAGACACCAAGGACCTTGTAGAAGTCCTTGTCGAACCAGTCCTGGCTTGCCACGGCGCCTCCTTCCTAAAGTCTGATTCTGTCAGTCTGCACTGTCGAGGCCGGGGAGCGGCAGGATGGGCATCCTGTCGCTCCCCGGCCGGTTTCGAACTGTCTAGGCGGGGACCGCCACGACGACCTTCGCCACGCGGACGGTCGTCGAGCCGAGCTGATAGCCCGTCTCGACCACGTCGGCGACGGTGTCGACCGTCACGTCGGGGCTCGGCTGCTGGAAGATCGCCTCGTGGATCTGCGGGTCGAACAGGTCGCCCGGAGCGCCGTACGGCTTCAGGCCGAGACGCTCGACCGTGAGACGCAGCTTGGCCGCGATGGTCGCGAACGCGCTGCCCTCCTCGAGGTCGCCGTGCTTCTCGGCGCGGTCCACGTCGTCGAGCACCGGAAGGAGACCCTTGACGGTGTCGCCGATCGCGCGCTCGCGCTCGATCTCACGGTTGGCTTCGGTGCGCTTGCGATAGTTCGCGTACTCGGCGGTGACCCGCTGGAGGTCGGCGAGCCGTTCGGCAGCCACCTGGTCGGCCGTCGCCTGGCCGCTCAGCACATCCAGCTCATCGTCGCTCAGCAGAGACTCGAACTCGTCGCCCCCGGCCGGTCCGACGTCCACGAGCTCCTCGTGGGAGAGGTCGGCGTCGGAGGTGTCGCCCTCCGACCCGGCCCCTGCGTCGGCCGGCTCCCGAACCTTTCCGGTCTCGGGGTCGATCCGCCGCTTGTCGCGGACGATCGGCTCCTCGTTCTCAGGCTCGTTCGAGTCCTGCCCGTTGGGGTTCTGGTCCGACATCGTTACTTCTTCTCCTCGTCTTCGACGACCTCGGCGTCGATGACGTCCTCGTCGTCGGAGGAGGACTCACCCGCGGGCTGGTCGCCGGCGGGCGCCTGCTCGCCGGCGGCCGCGTCGGCCTGACTCGACGAGTAGATCGCCTCGCCCAGCTTCTGCTGGCTCGCGTTGAGCTTGTCGTAGGCGGTCTTCACCGCGTCCTCGTCGTCTCCGGCGAGAGCGGACTTGAGCGCGTCGACATCGCCCTGGACCTCGTTCTTGACGTCTTCGGGGAGCTTGTCCTCGTTGTCCTTGATCAGCTTCTCGATCGAGTAGGCGAGCTGCTCGGCCGTGTTGCGGGTCTCGGCGGTCTCACGACGCTTCTTGTCCTCGGCGGCGTGCTCCTCGGCCTCACGCACCATGCGCTCGATGTCGTCCTTCGGCAGCGACGAGCCGCCGGTGATCGTCATCGACTGCTCCTTGCCGGTGCCCTTGTCCTTGGCGGACACGTGGACGATGCCGTTGGCGTCGATGTCGAAGGTGACCTCGACCTGCGGGATTCCGCGCGGCGCCGGAGCGATACCGGTGAGCTCGAAGGTGCCCAGCGGCTTGTTGTCGCGGGTGAACTCGCGCTCGCCCTGGAAGACCTGGATCGCGACGGACGGCTGGTTGTCGTCGGCCGTGGTGAAGGTCTCGCTCCGCTTGGTCGGGATGGCCGTGTTGCGGTCGATGAGCTTGGTCATGATGCCGCCCTTGGTCTCGATTCCGAGGCTCAACGGGGTGACGTCGATGAGAAGCACATCCTTGCGCTCGCCCTTGAGGACACCGGCCTGCAGGGCGGCGCCCACGGCGACGACCTCATCCGGGTTCACGCCCTTGTTGGGCTCCTTGCCGCCGGTCTCCTGCTTCACGAGCTCGCTCACGGCGGGCATCCGGGTGGAGCCGCCGACGAGCACGACGTGCGCGATGTCGGACACCTTGATGCCGGCCTCGCGGATGACGTCCTGGAACGGCTTCTTGGTGCGGTCGAGGAGGTCGCTGGTCATCTGCTCGAACTGGGCGCGGGTCAGCGTCTCGTCGAGGTTGGCCGGCCCGTTCTCGGTGAGCGAGAGGTACGGCAGCTGGATGCTCGTCGACATGCTCGACGACAGCTCCTTCTTGGCCTGCTCAGCGGCTTCCTTCAGACGCTGGAGGGCGATCTTGTCCTTCGAGACGTCGACGCCCGTGGTCTCCTTGAACTTCTTGATGAGCCACTCGACGATGCGCTGGTCCCAGTCGTCGCCGCCGAGGCGGTTGTCGCCGGCGGTCGAACGCACCTGGATGGTCGAGAAGTCGTCGTCCTTGCCCACCTCGAGGAGGGAGACGTCGAAGGTTCCGCCACCGAGGTCGAAGACCAGGATGAGCTCGTCCTCCTTGCCCTTGTCGAGGCCGTAGGCGAGAGCCGCGGCGGTGGGCTCGTTGATGATGCGGAGCACGTTGAGGCCCGCGATCTCACCGGCCTCCTTGGTGGCCTGGCGCTCGGCGTCGTTGAAGTACGCCGGAACGGTGATCACAGCATCCGTCACCGTGTCGCCGAGGTACTGCTCGGCGTCGCGCTTCAGCTTGGCCAGGATGCGCGCCGAGATCTCCTGCGGCGTGTACTTCTTGCCGTCGATCTCGACCTTCCAGTCGGTGCCCATGTGGCGCTTGACGGAGGCGATGGTGCGGTCGACGTTGGTGACGGCCTGGCGCTTGGCGGTCTCTCCGACGAGAACCTCGCCGTCTTTGGTGAAGGCCACGACCGACGGGGTCGTGCGGAAGCCTTCGGCGTTCGCGATGACGGTGGGCTCGCCACCTTCGAGGACCGAGACGACCGAGTTGGTGGTTCCGAGGTCGATTCCTACTGCACGTGACATATGTGCTTTCTCTCCTTTGTGTTGCTGGTTGTCGCTCTGAAAGTCAGTGATCAAGACTTGAGTCTCGATGGCTCAAGTGTTACATCCGCCCTTTCGCCTTGTCAAGACGAGAAGCTGAAACTTGAGCACACTTGACTCAACTTTGAGAAGAGGGCTTTCATTCCCTGTGCGGGACGGCGTCGCGACTTCACACCGAGCGCACAAGCGCCTTCGCTACGGTCGAAAACGTGACTTTCGAGCTTTCGCCGACCGAACCCAGCGAACCCCTCCTGTCCGAGCGGGCGATCATCGCCCTGCAGCAGATCGACCCGACGACCCTCGGCGAGATGAGGGCCTTCCGGGAGAGCTTCGCGCGGTTCATCATGCCGTACAAGTTCGGCATCGACGAGGTCACGACGAAGGTCTCGATCCTGCGCGAAGAGTTCTCCGAACTGCACGAGTACAACCCGATCGAGCACATCTCCAGTCGCCTGAAGTCGGCCGAGAGCATCGAGCAGAAGATCGTGCGCAAACAGTGCGAGCCGTCGTACGACGCGATCCGCGAATCCATCACCGACATCGCGGGCGTGCGCATCGTCTGCAGCTTCGTGTCCGATGTCTACCACGTGTTCGACCTGCTCACCGCGCAGGAGGACGTGCACGTGCTCCGGGTGAAGGACTACATCGCCGCGCCCAAGCCGAACGGCTACAAGAGCCTGCACGCGATCGTCGAGATCCCGGTCTTCCTCAGCGAGGGCAGCGTGCTCGTGCCGGTCGAGATCCAGCTCCGCACGGTCGCGATGGACTTCTGGGCCAGCCTCGAGCACAAGATCTACTACAAGTACGACGGCGACGTCCCCGCCGGCATCCTCCGCGACCTGACCGCGGCGGCCGACACGGCCAACGATCTCGACGTGACGATGGAGAAGCTGCACCACCAGGTGCGCGGCGCCGGGCCCACCGACGGCATCCCGATCGCGATCTGACTCGCCCCCGGCCGGTTCGTCTCGACCGTTGAGTCGAAGGCCGGCAGGCGCTAGCCTGGGGAGGTTCTGCGGGGAGATCGACTCCCGAGCCCAGGGCGGAGAGGATGCGTGACACCATGACTGCGACTGCTGTGACCGCATCCGGCCCTCACTTCTTCGAGGCCACCGCGAACATCTGACGTTCGGTGGCCTCCAACCCTGGAGCTCACCACCGTGACTTTCGACGACTCGTCGTTCGCTGTACCCACCTTCTCGACCTACGAACCCGGCGACGGCCAGCGCTGGAGCACCTGGCCGGCCACGATGCCGAGCGAGCGCGGACCGCATCCGTGGCCCGCCTGGCTGGTCACCTCAGCCGGCGCCGTCGACACCGAGCTCGGCATCGTCAAGACCGGCAAAGAGGCCGACGTTCACCTCATCGAACGCTCCGTCCCCGACGACCCGGGGCAGAGCGTGCTGCTCGCCGCCAAACGGTACAGGGATGCCGCCACCAGCGACTTCCACCGTTCCGCGCGCTACCAGGAGGGTCGCCGGATGCGGAACACGCGCGACACGCGAGCCGTCGCGCGCGGCTCCGCCTACGGACGCCAGGTGGCGGCCGGCCGCTGGGCCTACGCCGAATTCGAGACCCTCAGCCGCCTCTACGGTCTCGGTCTGCCCGTGCCGTATCCGGTGCAGGTCACCGGCACCGAACTCCTCATGGAGTTCGTCGGCGACGGCAGCACCGCCGCACCCCGGCTCGCACAGGTCCGCCTCGACGGCGACGAGCTGGCCGGATGCTTCACCCAGGTCACCGACATCATGCGCGCCCTGGCGCGGGCCGGGCTGGCGCACGGAGACCTCTCCCCCTACAACCTCCTGGTGCATCACGGCCGAGTTGTGGTGATCGACCTGCCGCAGGTGGTCGAGGTCGTCAGCAATCCGGGCGGACTGGACTTCCTGCAACGGGACTGCGTGAACGTGTGCGACTGGTTCGTGCGGCGAGGTTTCGACTGCGATGCGGACGAGCTCTTCGGCGAGCTCGTGGCGGAGGTGTTCGGTTAGGGCGAGCATCCCGCGAAGTCAACCGACGCTCGATACTGTGTGCTCATGACCAACGACCCGACCGGGGGCGGCAGCGACGCCGAGCGCGGAAAGCAGCCGTCCGGCGCCGCGAACACGGATGCTCTGCTCACCGCCGCGAGCCCCCTCTTCGTCGACTCCAGCACGGAGCGCATCATCCCCACCGGCCGCGTCGTCGCCTGGGCGCTGTGGGACTGGGGCGGCGCTGCTTTCAACGCCGTGATCACCACGTTCGTGTTCACGGTGTACCTGACGAGCAGCTACTTCGTCGACCCCTCGATGCAGTTGACCACGGATCCGACCGCTGCCTGCAAGACGGCTGCGACGGCGGCCCCCCTCTCGAGCGGGCTCGGTCTGGGTCTCGCCATCGCGGGTATCGTCGTCGCACTGATCGCGCCCGTGCTGGGGCGACGCACCGACGGGTCGGGGCGGCGCAAGTTCTGGCTCGGGATCAACACCGGGGTCGTCGTTCTGATGACGGCGCTGATGTTCTTCGTCAAAGGGGAGCCGGGCTACTTCCTCCTCGGGGTGATCCTGGTCTCGGTGGGAACCGTGTTCTACGAGATCGCGTCCGTGAACTACAACGCGATGCTGGTTCAGGTGTCCACGCCGAGGACCGTCGGCAAGGTCAGCGGGTTCGGGTGGGGCGCCGGCTACTTGGGCGGGATCGTCCTTCTGCTTATCGTGTACTTCGGCTTGGTGTCCGGCGACGGCGGCCTCCTGCACGTTCCGGAAGACGATGGTCTGAACATCCGGATCGTCACTCTGATCGCGGCCGCGTGGACACTGGTGTTCTCGCTTCCGGTGCTGTTCAGCGTGCCGGAGATCCCGAAGGCCGATCGTGCCGTGCGCGTCGGCTTCTTCGCGTCGTATCCCGCACTCGTCCGGGACATCGCACGCCTCTGGAAGGAGAGCCGGAACACCGTGCTCTTCCTGGTCGCCAGCGCGTTCTTCCGCGACGGTCTCGTCGGGGTCTTCACGTTCGGCGGGATCCTCGCCGCGGGGACGTTCTGCTTCTCGAGCGGCGATGTGATCATCTTCGCGATCGCGGCCAACGTGGTGGCGGGTGTGAGCACCCTCATCTCGGGACGGTTCGACGACCGGTTCGGACCCAAGCCGGTGATCGTGACGTCGCTGATCGGCCTGATCATCGCGGGCCTCGCCGTCTTCTTCGCCCACGACCTGGGTGCGACGGCGTTCTGGATCGGCGGCCTCGTGCTCTGCCTGTTCGTCGGCCCGGCCCAATCGGCGAGCCGCACCTTCCTGGCACGGATCACGCCGACCGGGCGCGAAGGCGAGGTCTTCGGCCTCTACGCCACCACCGGGCGCGCGGTGAGCTTTCTCGCTCCTCTGCTGTTCGCGACCTTCGTGGCCGTGGGCGGAGCTCAGTTCTGGGGCATCCTGGGCATCGTGATCGTGCTCGCGATCGGGCTGGCGCTGCTCATTCCGGTGCGCGCGCAGTCGCAAGCGCGGGTGGAGACGCGGGCGCGGTAGGGCGGGACTTGGCCGGGTTGATCCGGGTTGATCCGGGCTGTTCGGTCGGGCAGCGCTCGTTGCGGCAGTCGCACGACCGGCTAGTCGCGGGGCCAGGCTCGGACGAAGCGGTCGAAGAGGTCGGCGAAGGTGCGGGCCTCGTCCGGGGTGAATCCGGCGATCGCCTCCTCGACAGCCGAGCGACGGTGGGTGCGCACCTCGGTGATCTGGGAGCGGCCCGCGTTGGTGAGCTGGATGATGCTGCGCCGGGCATCCGTGGGGTCGGTCACTCGGCGCACGAGGCCACGTTCGACACCCTCCTGGACGAGGCGGCTCGCTCGCGGCTGATCCACACCGACCGCGTCGGCGATCGCGCTGATCGACAGCTCGGTGCCGGCCTTCTCGGCGGCCTCGAGTGCGTCGAGCATCCGGAAGCGGGCCGCTCGTCCGAGTGAGCCGTCGGGGCGGCCGCGGCGTCCTCGAGGGCCCGGGCCTGCGGCGTCGCGTGCGTTGGAGTGGCTGTCGACGGCGCCCGCGTCGGGGCCGGGATCGGCTTGGCCCTCGTGGTCGGCGTGGCCGTTGTGGTCGTGACCGGTGTGACCGTCATGGTCGTGGCCGTCGTGGCCGTGCCAGCCGCGACCGCGACCTCCGTAGCCGGCCCGCCCACCCGGTCCCCCCGGACCGAAGGGGGCCCCGCCCCAGGATGCGCCGCCGAAGGGTCCGCCGAAGCCGCCGGGCGCGGCGTGGCCGCCGGGACCTCCGCCGTGTTCGCCGCGGTGCTGGAGCCGGTGGCGCCACTGGTCGTGGCGAACAGCCACCAGGGACTGCTCGATGAGAGCTACGACCTCCGCAGGCTGTGAGTTTTCTTCACGGGCTTGACCGTCCATTTCCATGTATGTAATCATACATTTGGTTGTAACAGTACATGCAATAGAAAGGGGTTCTCTGATGAACACCACCACAGACACTCACAGCACGCCGCCCGCCTACTGGTTCGGCGTGATCGAGCACAACCTTCGCGCTTCGATGCGCGACGAGCTCACCGAGCTCGGCCTGCGCCGCGGAAGCTGGCGCATTCTGCACACCCTCGCCGACGGCCCAGCCACCGCCGAGGACATCCGGGCCGCGCTGCCTCCCCGTCGCCACCCCGGGCACGGCCGCGCACGCGGCGAGCGCGGTGGTCCCGATTCCGGGCGCGGATTCGGCTACGGATTCGAGCGTGGTTCCGGGCGAGGCTATGGGCGCGGCTCCTGGCGCGGGTATGGCCGCGGGTTCGCCACCGACGAGGAGCGCGCAGCGTACTTCGCCGAACATCGCCGTGACCATGCCGGCCCCGGATTCCGGCCCGGCGGCGAGCGGGGCTTCGCGCCCTTCGCCTCCGCCGAGGAGCAGCACGCCTTCTATGCCGGAATGCGCGCCTCGCGCTTCTTGCGCGGCGACGGGCGCGGCGAGTGGCGCGGCTTCGGCCCGGCCGACCACGACCACGACCACGACCACCACCACCACGACCACTCCGGGTATGGGCACGGTGATAGCCACAGTCCGCACGAGCACGCGGGGCACGGCCAGCACGACCAGGCCGAGCACGACCACCACGGTCGTACCCACCACGGCGGGAAACGCGCCGGACGTGTGGAATCCATCCTCGACGCGTTCGCCGAGCGCGGCTGGGTGACCATCACCGACGGTGTCGCCGAGCTCACGCCGGAAGGACGTGCCGCCCACGACGGCGCCTTCGAGCGCATCCGGAGGCTTCGCAGCTCCGTCGCCGACGGGATCAGCGCCGAGGACTACGCCACCACTATGGCGACCCTCGAGGCCATGGCCCGCAACCTCGGCTGGGACCCGTCGAAGCGTGCGGGCTCCACCCAGGACGCGTCGTCGGCTCAGCAGGGCAGCTCCCCTTCCGCCGAAACGGGCGAGGACGCACCCGAGAGCGACGCGGACGCCGGCCCCGAAGCCTGATCCGCCGAACCCGCGGGGTTGCGCCCACGCAGAATCCCGGCCCCGACCCGAATCTCTTCGGGTCGCGGCCGGGATTCTTGTTTCGCGCGAGCATCCGGAGCGCCCTTCGGCACGCCTGCATCGGCGAGAATGGACGCATGACCGCAACCCGCGAAGAGGTCGTCCTGCTCGCCGACGACGGCACCCCCGTCGGCGTGGCCGACAAGGCCACCGTGCACACGGCGGACACCCCGCTGCACCTGGCCTTCTCGTGCCACCTGTTCGACGGCGACGGGCGCATCCTGGTCACGCGGCGCGCGCTCGGGAAGCGGACGTGGCCGGGCGTCTGGACGAACTCGTTCTGCGGGCATCCTGGGCCGGGCGAGGCGATGGAGGATGCCGTGGCGCGGCGGGCGCAGGATGAGCTGGGCGCCACCATCGACAACCTCACCGTCGTGCTCCCCGACTTCCGCTACCGGGCAGTCGACGCCGGCGGCATCGTCGAGAACGAGATCTGCCCCGTCTACACCGCGACCGTGTCGGGCGAGCTCACGCCGGCCGCATCCGAGGTCGTCGAATGGGAGTGGGTGGATGCCCGCACCCTGCTCGCCGCCGTCGACGCGACCCCGTGGGCGTTCAGCCCGTGGCTGACATTGCAGCTTCCCGCCCTGTACGCGGACCGTTCGCTCGAAGCTTCAGATCAGCTGTGAGCGGAACTCATATTTTCCACCTGTGTAATTGATTGTGGATAACTAGCGATCGCGTATGCCGGCACCGGCATGGCGACCCCGGCGCCAGCAGGGCGAGCCGGATCATTCGCTGACGCGGACGGCGTCCATGTGCTGCTCCAGCCACCAGGTTTTGCCCTCGTCGTCGGAGACCCAGCCGTCCCACATGAAAGAGTTCTCAGAGATCCCGCTGAAGTTCCAGCGGATCGGGCGGCCGTCGGTCTGCGTGCCGTCCTGACGGATCCCGTCGCGGTGGCCGGTCGCGACAAGCGTGCAGAAGTCGTTGGCGACCGCGCCGAACCAGTTGACGCGCCAGGCGCCGATCACGGGGTCGTACACGCGAACGGTGCTGCCTTTGGTCTCCAGAACCGCGGGGTCGGATGCACTGGGCGCGACCAGCACATCCTGAACCGCTCGTCCCCCGATGGTGTAGGCGAAGGTCCAGTCGTAGGAGAACTCGGACCACGCCCCGGACTCCTCGTCGAGGAGCCGGCACTCCGCCTTCCAGGTGCCGACCAACTGGCCGAACAGGTGCATTCGCTGGGCTCGCACCAGGGCGGGGCCCGACGCGATCAGCGCCCGTGCGAACGTCTCGTTGCTGCTCTCGCTCATTGCTCTGGCCTCCAGGTTGTCGCTTGCTCGGTGAGTGGGTGGCTCGGCGGCGCGCGGCGGTGGGCGCAGGTGGGTGGGCGCAGATGGCTTGGCGCCGGTCAGCTGACGGGACGCCCCGCTTCTGTCGTCGAGACATCGGTGCGGTGGAAGTTGAGGTAGGAACGCGAGGCGGTCGGGCCGCGCTGGCCCTGGTAGCGGGAGCTGTACTCGCTGGACCCGTACGGCTTCTCGGCCGCCGAGGTGAGCCGGAAGAAGCACATCTGGCCGATCTTCATGCCCGGCCACAGCTTGATCGGCAGGGTGGCGACGTTGCTCAGCTCGAGGGTGACGTGGCCCGAGAATCCGGGGTCGATGAAGCCGGCGGTCGAGTGCGTGAGGAGCCCGAGCCGGCCGAGCGAACTCTTGCCCTCGAGCCGAGCGGCGATGTCGTCGGGCAGCGAGACCGACTCGAAGGTGGAGCCGAGCACGAACTCGCCGGGGTGCAGGATGAACGGCTGGTTCGGGTCGACCTCGACCAGGCGGGTCAGCTCGGGCTGGTCTTCGGCCGGATCGATGAACGGGTACTTGTGATTGTCGAACAGCCGGAAGTAGCGGTCCAGCCGCACATCGATGCTCGACGGCTGGATCATCGCCGGATCGTACGGTTCGAGGGCGATACGGCCCGTGCCGAGTTCGGACTTGATATCGCGATCAGAGAGAAGCACGGCATCAGCCTATCGGGGCTGGTGGGCGCTGAGAATGGCTGCTGCGCGAGCATCCGGGGCCTGGCGTGGCGGACGCCGACGCTGGATACTGGGCGCAGACGTCAGGAGGCGCGCGTGGAGATCCTTCAGGTGGCACAGCATGCGGACGACCTCGACCGCGCGGCCGCGTTCTACGAGATGCTGCTCGGGGGCGCGCCCGCTGCGCGATTCGACCCGCCGGGGCTGCTGTTCTTCAACGTCGGGATCTCGCGCCTCCTCCTCGAGCGCGATGCCCCGTCTGCGCTGATCTACCTGCAGGTCGATAACGTGCAGTCCACGCTCGAACGGCTGCGGGCCGCGGGAGTGCCGGTGGTCGGGGAGCCGCACGTGATCTTCAGCCACACGGACGACACGCTCGGCCCGGCGGGAACGGACGAGTGGATGGCGTTCATCGAGGACAGCGAAGGCAACACGGTCGGCCTCATCAGCCACGAGCCGCGGCACGATCCGTGAGGTGGATGCTCGGCCCGGGTCTGACCCGGGTCTGACCCGTCTGAAAAGCGCGCGGGCTTTCGCTAAGATGTTGGCAACGCCTTCGGGCGATACGCGAGTGTAGTTCAATGGCAGAACTTCAGCTTCCCAAGCTGATAGCGCGGGTTCGATTCCCGTCACTCGCTCCAGTCGCTTCGCGGCAAACCGTGTCGTTTCTCAAGCATTGTGAGACTTTTCTCGCCTTACTTGGGACCACCTGCAGTGCTGCGCCCCGGCCGCGAACACCTATGTTCGGTCACCGTGCCCGACCCTGACGCCGAGCGCAGTCACAAGCCCGATCCGGTCATCATCCCTTGCTGGGCGATCGCCCCCCCCGTTGAGGCTGGGCTGAAGTTTCAGCGAAGTTGCTGTAGTCGGCGCCTCAGAGCTACCGAGGCATCAAGCGTCCAAGCGCCGATCATCGGCATATCGCGGCGCCATCGATTCCATCTGCTCCATGACCAGCTTGATTGCTTCTGGCTGCTTATCCGGCGGGTACTTGTACTTGACGAGCAGCCGTTTGATCGACGACCGCAGCTTCGCGCGCACATCATCCCGAACGGTCCAGTCGGTGCGCACATCGCGTCGCATGACCGCTACGAGCTCGCGGGCAATCTGGGCCAGAACATCTTCGCCCTGCACAGTGGCCGCCGATTCGTTCTGCGCAACAGCATCGTAGAACGCAAGCTCGTCGCTGGAGAGAGGGGGCGAGAAGAGGGCGCCGCGGGACGCCTCTGCAGCGACCTCTTTCGCGAGCTCGACCAGCTCCGCGATCACTTCTGCCGCTGTGAGCTGTTGATTCGTGTACCGCTTCATGATCTCGGCGATACGCTCCGAGAACACCCTCTCGCGGACGACGTTCCCGCGCATGGCGGTTGACCCAGCGTCAACGAGGGACTTGCGAAGAGCCTCGATCGCGAGATGCGCGTTCGGCGCTGACTGCGCCTTCTCGAGGAAGTCCGGGCCGAGATCGTCGAGTGAGAGTCGCGGCAGGCCGGCGGCTTCATAAATGTCCAGCACCTCGCCCGTGGACATCGCTTCGGCGACCAGGCCGGTCAATAGACGCTCGATCTCCTCTGAGACAGGCTCGTCGCGAGCCTGCCTCTCCATCGCGTCGAATTTCGCCATCCACACGCGCACCTCTTCATAGAAGGCGATTTCATCGTGCAGCTCCGAAAGCCCCGCGCGGCCCGAGCTCAGGGCCCATGCGCGAGCAAGTTTGCTGCTCGTCGCGCGATAACGACTCGCGAGGCGTGCGACTCCCAGCTCGGGGTCGTTGAGCGGGTTGGCCGCGTCGCGGAGGTAGTTCGTTGCCGTCGTCGCGGCTGCGAGCATCGCCCGCGGGCCGCCGCGTCGAAGCAGAGCTCGCCAGTCGCAGCCTGTCAGCATGTCGCGAATCTGTGCGACGAGTTCGGTGGCGATCGCGACTGCTTCGTCGACGTTTCGGCCGATCGGTCGGTTCGCTTGATCTTCAACCGTGTACTCGGCTAGGGCTTTGGCAAGGTTGTCGGCAAGCGGGGCGTAAGCGACAAGCAGGCCGTCCTCTTTGCCCTCGAAGGTACGATTCACACGTGCGAGAGTCTGCATGAGCAACGCACCCTTGAGTGGACGGTCGAGGTAGAGGGTATGCAGCGGCGGCGCGTCGAAGCCGGTGAGCATCATGTCCTTGACGATGACCAGTTCGAGTTCGTCGGATGCGTCTTTGAGGCGGTCCTTGATCGCTGCGTTCGCAGAGTCTCGGCGGACGTGATCGCTGACGGGCGGCTGGTCGGTCGCCGAACCTGAATAGACGACTTTGATCTTTCCACCGTCGATGGCATCCGAGTGCCATTCAGGCCTCAGGGCGACGATCGCAGAGTACAAGCGCGCGCAGATCTCACGCGTGCCGCCGACGATGAGGGCTTTGCCCGGCGATCCGATGAAGGGCACCATGCGGGCGCGGCGCTCTTCCCAGTGGGTGACGAGGTCATGCGCTAGGGTCTCGATGCGCTCCGGCGATCCGTAGACGGCGTTGACGACGGCGACGGATGCCTCGATCCGTGCGCGCTCGGTGTCGTCGAGCCCGAGGGTGTACTCGTCAGCTGCGCGATCGATGTCTTCCTCGTTCGTGCCCTCACCGAAAGACACTCTGATGAGTCTCGGCTCGAAATACACGGGAACTGTTGCGCCGTCCTCGACAGCTCGGGTCAGGTCGTAGATGTCGATGTAGTCCCCGAAGACGGCCTGGGTATCGCGCTCGGCAAACGAGATCGGCGTGCCCGTGAACGCGATCAGGGTTGCATTCGGGAGTGCGTCGCTCAGGTGGCGGGCGTAACCATCGAGATCGTCGTAGTGGCTGCGGTGCGCTTCGTCGACGATGACGATGACATTGCGGCGGTCTGTGAGGAGAGGGTGCCGTGTACCGGACTTCTTCTCCACCTCGGTCAGGCCGAACTTCTGGAGTGTCGTGAAGTAGATCCCACCCGTTACTCGCTGGCTGAGTTCGACGCGCAGTTGTGTGCGCTCCCGCACCTGAACCGGTTTCTCGGCGAGCAGGACGCTACGGTCGAAGCCCTGGAAGAGCTGGCCGTCGAGTTCGTTCCGATCTGTAACTACGACCACCGTCGGGTTCTTGAGCTTCGGATGCCGCGCGACCAGATTCGCGTAGAGCTCCATCTCCATCGACTTGCCGGAGCCTTGCGTGTGCCACACCACGCCGGCCTTCCCATTGGTCTCGACCGCTTGGATAGTACTGCCGACGGCCTTCGTCACAGCGAAGTATTGGTGTGGCTTGGCGATGCGCTTGACGAGCCCCTCGGAGCCCTCGTCGAAGGCGGTGAAGTTGCGGACGAGCTGGAGGAATCGCTCCTGGTTATAGAGGCCGTTGAGCGCGTCGTCGAGCGGGAGCACCTCTACGTTTTCTTCGATTCGCGGCTGCTGGAGAGGGGTTCCGTCGTCATCGACGTTCCAGGGCGCGAAGTGGTTGAGCGGTGTGAAAGGCGTGCCGTACTTGGCGTCGATCCCGTCGCTTGCGAGCGTGAAGACGCAGAAGCGGAACGCACTGGGGAATTCCCTCAGGTAGGTCTGAAGCTGCGCGTGTGCTGCACCGACGCCGGTGGATGCCGAGCCCGCCTTCTTCAACTCGACGATGCTTAAGGGCATTCCGTTGACGTAAAGCACGACGTCGAACCGGCGGTGCAGATCGGCCTGCCGGATCGTGACCTGATTGACGGCGAACCAGTCGTTCTGGTCGGGCGCGCCGAGCAACCGGACGCGCGGATTCTGTTCGATGCCGTCACTGTCGATGTAGCTGAGCGGATAGCCTCCGACCAGGTACTCGTGGATTCGATGGTTCTCGGTAATGGCATCAAGCGACCTGGGTGCGGCGACTTCTGCGACAGCCTGCTGCAAGTACGGGATCGGCACTTCCGGGTTCAGACGGCGCATCGCGTCTAGCAGCCGTGGACGAATCAACAGTTCGTCCCAGGTTTCCCGCTCGCCTGTCCCAGGGGCGATCGCCTCGCCGCGCTTCGGCTCCCAGAGGAGTGGCTCGGCAAGCGTGTCGAGCGCTGCCCGTTCCCAGTCGGCTTCGGAGATGCCGCCGGTCATCGTTTCGCCATACCCGGCTGTGCCATCTTGCGGAGAACCTCCAGGAAACTAGGAGCGTACTGACTCCAGGAGTCACTGATCTTGTCGAGATCGAGTTTGCCGGTGTGGACCTGTTCGCAGAGCCGCAGCCACCCCTCCCCGGTGGCGGCAGTGAGCGCGAAGGCAACACCGGCGCCGATGACGCTGCCCGCACCGGGGATCAGCTTGAGGAAGCTGCGAGCCAGCGCCTGCCCGGTGATCTGCGCGCCGAGCTGTGCGAGAGCTCCTGCCGACAGCATGGTCTTTAGTTCGAGGTCGTAGATGGCCGCGATCCGTCCCATCATCGTCAACTGGATCGGCGCCAGAATCGCCGCATCCGCGACAGGAACGGGGACTGCGGCTGCTGCGGCCGCCGCGGTTGCGGCTGCCGCGATGATCGGGCGAGCCATCTCACGCTTCCAGGGGAGGTTGAGCCGCTGTGCGATGCGAAAGGCATCCTTCTCGTTCTCCGGCGAGAGGGCGAGGGTTTCCGTGACGAGCTCACCGAGGCCGTGCCCCTTACCCTTCCCGTTCTTGTCCTGGGTCGAGGTCAGAATGACGCGCTGGAAAGGGATGTCGATCGGCTGGCCGTTGTCGTCCGGGTTCTCGAGCCAGCTCCGGAATTGTTCGACCGACTTCGGTACTGTCCGCCGTCCCGGGAAGGGAGTGTCCCAGTCGACCTTGGTGAGGACGAGGACGACGGGCAAGCCTTTGGCTTCGAGCTCGCGGATCATGTCAATATCCGCTCGAGTCAGGCGGTGGGCTTTAGACGCCACGCAATACCAGACGACCGAAATCTGCTCGACCGGGGGATGGCCGGCGATGGTCTTGAGGTTCTTTCTGAGCGCCTCAGCCGGGGTCATCGCGGACCCGATCTCGAAGCCCTCGATGTCCCAGATACCGAGCGATTCGTCGTGGTAGTAGTTCACGCCCTCGGTGACGGGGAGCCCCATGCCGACCTTCGCGAGGTCGCGCCCGAACACGGCGTTGACGAGTGAAGATTTTCCCACGCCCGTCCCGCCGATCAACGCGAGGTTGAATCGGCCGTACTTGGACTTCGCTTGCGAGTTCGCTTCGATGAACGGGCGGTCATCGATCTCGGGCGCGTCGTCGGCGGGCTCGTCTGGCGCTGTCGTCATTTCTGGATCGTCCCATTTCTCGTTCGGTGCTTCGTTGCGGTGTCGGTCAAGCGCCAGCCGTGGAGGCGAGCGCCTCAGCGCCGCGGACATGTAGCGTGCCTGACATCAGTGACGGTAGGAGGGCGTCTCGGGTGGCGGCGAGGGTGCGATTCTCCTGCAAGGCGGCGCTTCCCAGAGCGTCTACCGCGCGCAGTCGTTCGCCGAGCCGGCGAGATGCTCCTGCGTCAGGAAGGCTGATTCTTACTTGGCCCAGGTCGACACGGCTCAGCTCGGTCTGACCTGTGCTGCCCTCGCCCAAAGCCTCGATCTCCGTCTGGCGATCGAGAATCGCCTGGCCGATGATCGTTCTGTCCCACTTGGAGTCGTCGGGGCGAAGGATTGTGACATGGGAGTCGACGGTGGCGCTGTCCCCCTGGACCCAACGAGCCACCCGACCCAACGTGCCTTGGCCAGTCGAGTTGACCAAAATGTCATCACTTTGAAGCAGCTTCTCCGGCTTCACCCTTGCGACATCGGTCCACCGCGCAGGTTCTGTCAGAACACGTTGGTCCCTAACGCATTTCTGGTTGATAACGAGCACACCCGCGCCGTCCGGCACGTACCTGGGGGTAATGCCGCGGGTCAGCAGCACTACGGCATCTCCGATAGTCGTCGATGAGCCGCCGGCCCTCAGCGCGGCACGGTACTCGGCGCGATTCAGCTGAGCGGTCGACGCCGCAACAACGTCGTTAGCCACGATCTTGTCGTCGAGCGCGCCCAGCACCTCGGCGATCGCCTTCTGCTCTGACAGCTCGGGCAGGGGGATCTCCCACGAACCCATCCGGTTCAGGGGTATCCGGTTGACTGTCGCGCCGTGAACGGTGTTCTGCTCGATGACGTTTTGGAAATAAGGACTGAGATAGGCGTACAGCAGGAAGCGTGGATCAACGAACTCGCGGTTAGGACGAATTAGGGCCATCCGCCGACCGAGGCACGCTTCAACATCCTTAGGCATGAGAGCTGCCTCGCCCAGGCGTGTCTCATATGAAAACAACAGGTCTCCAGCGCGCGGCCGGACTCGCCGCGTCCATCTCGCAAAGTCGTCTTCATCGACGTGATCCGAAGCGGCGAGATCCAACCGACCATTTGAAAGGCTCGCAATGTTTAGGAAGTATGGGCCTGTACGCTTACGCGCCGGCGTGGCGTGCGGCCCATCGAATATCTCCCCAAGTTCTCGCAACGCACACTTGCGCCACTCAGGCATAGGGACCTCGAGAGATGTCGGACGTCATGTTCGTGACCCCTTCCTGAATGTCGCTAACCCTAATGCGCCCTGACATCAACTCGGGCAAGAGTGAGTCGCGAAACTCCGCCAGCTTTCGATTTTCCCGTGCATTAGCCGCCATCTTGTTATCGAATGCGAGCAGAACGTGCCCGATCGACCGCTGAACTTCTAATGCGGGCAGCGATATTCGCGTCGATCGCAGGTCGCTCAAGCTGATGTACGGTGCCATGTCGCTGTTCGCTTGCATATGAGAAGCCTGAAGTTTGAACTCGGAGGATCTAAGCCATGCAAGCAGGTAGCTCGGGTCCAGGACGGTGAAATCAGCAACTCGGAACCAGCAGAGCTGGGGCGAGTATGCTGCTTTGCCAATCAGCTCACGCACGAGCGCAACGCGCCCGACTGTGCCTTTCGTCGTTAGCACGACGTCGCCTTCCCTTACTGCTTTCGCGCCGATCTGCCGTTCAAACTCGGGACGAATCAGATCCTCGCTGGTGAAGAGCACCTCTCCCTCTCTGACATCGGCCGCACGAATGACTCGAAACCCTGCAACGCCGAATTCCGATTGCTTCGTGCGGTACCCGTCGCCAAAAGCCATGACACCGTCGCGCTGAAGAGCCCCCAGGGTCAGTTGCTGGACCATGAGATCCTGTCCAATTGCGCGCCTACTTCTTCGGCGAGCCGCGCTGACTCCGCGAATTGGGCTTCTAGCTCTTGACGCAGCCTTATAAGACGGTCCTGGATCGGCTCACCACTGTCGACTGGCTCGGCGGCGCCGACATACCGCCCGGGAGTGAGCACGTACTCCGCGGCCTTAATGCCCACTAGCGTTTCAGAGCGGCAGAAGCCGGGAACGTCCTCGTAACCGTCAATATCTGAGTCGCTCAGCCACGCGTGATAGGTACCCGCGATCTTCGTGATGTCCTCGTCCGAGAGAGCCCGCTCGGCGCGGTCGACCATGTAGCCCAGATTGCGGGCGTCAATGAAGAGCACCTCCCCGGCGCGCTTCCCCTTGTCCTTAGTGAAGAACCACACGCACACGGGAATACCCGTCGACCTGAATAGCTGGGTGGGCAGCGCGACCATGCATGAGACGAGGTCGGCCTCGACGATTTCGGCGCGGATTTGACCCTCGCCGCCCGAGTTCGACGACATCGAGCCGTTCGCCATCACCACACCGGCCTGACCCCCAGGCGCGAGCTTCGACAGAATGTGTTGGATCCACGCGTAGTTCGCGTTGCCCGCGGGCGGCACTCCGTACTTCCATCGGGGGTCGGACTCGCTGCGTGCCCAGTCCTTGATGTTGAACGGAGGGTTCGCCATGACGAAGTCCGCCTGCAACTCTGGATGCAGGTCACGCGCGAAGGTGTCGCCCCACCGTGAGCCGAGGTTGCCGGACAGCCCGTGAATGGCAAGGTTCATTTTCGCCATTCGCCAGGTTCGCTCGTTGAGCTCTTGCCCATAGACAGAAATGTCCGCCCCCTCGCCGTGGTGGGCGTCGATGAACTTCTCTGCTTGCACGAACATACCGCCCGATCCGCAGCACGGATCGTAGACGCGTCCGTGGTCGGGCTGGAGCACCTCGACGAGAACGCGGACCACGCTCGCCGGAGTGTAGAACTCGCCGCCCCGCTTGCCCTCGGCGGCCGCGAACTTCTCGAGGAAGTACTCGTACACCTCGCCCAAAAGGTCCCGGGCGCGCCGGCCGGATGATCCAGCCTTGCCCTGTCCGGCGAAGCGGGCGGAGTTGAGCAGGTCGAGCAGCTCGCCCAGTCTGCGCTGATCGACGTTGTCGCGGTTGAAGATGCGAGGCAGGGTTCCCGTCAATTGCGGGTTGGTCTGCATCACTGCGTCCATCGCCTCGTCGATGAGGAGTCCGATCGACTTTTCGGGCGCGATGAGCGACGGCCCGGTCCCCTTCGCGTGCTCGGCAAGAAACGACCATCGGGCGTCAGCCGGCACCCAGAAGACGCCACGACCGGTGTACTCGTCCGGGTCGTCGATGAGTTCGGAGATCTGATCCTCGTCGTAACCGTCGGCGGCCAGTTCAGCCCGGACCTGGCCCCGGCGCTCGTCGAATGCGTCCGACACGTACTTCAGGAAGACAAGACCGAGGATCACGTCCTTGTACTGAGAGGCATCCATCGAGCCGCGCAGTTTGTCGGCGGCCTTCCAGAGAGTGTCCTTCAGCTCCTTCATCGTGGATGGAACCTGCGGGACTGCAGTAGTGCGAGACATAGTGTCCTTCAGTTTTCGGGTGCCGCATCAGCAGCGTGGTGGGGCAATGTCACCGCACCGGCGACAACGGCGTCGGTGAGCAATTCGGTATAGGAGTCGAGAGCCGCGATGCGACGCACCAGAGCCTCCCGGCGGGTTGTTAGGTCGGACAGGGCTTCGCGAAGCGGTCCAGCTACCGAAGCTGCCAGCCGTCGGAGTCTCCAGCGTCGCCAGGAGGAGGGCCCGCCGATCGACCGATTGATGTCGGCGACGACGAGTTCCAAGACGAGGCCGCCGGGGTTCGACCCGTCGATCCGCAGCACTCTGGCAGGATAGGCCACGATCTTCGAGCCGTCAGGATCAACCCATGCCTTGGCCGTCGGTGCGGTGCGGAATACGACATCCCCTGCAACAGTGAGTCGGGCCGAGGGGTGCCCAGCCGCGAACGCTAAGGGGTCAATGCGGCGACTGCCGATCCTCGCTGGCGCGTCGAGGTCTTCCGCCGCGACGACGACGAGGCCGGATTCGGAGAGCTCTTCAGATTCGACTCGGGTGCCCGCGAGGATTCGGAGGTGCCGCATCTCTAGGAGCTCTTCCACGCGTGCTGGCGGCATGGTGGGGGCCGGCCCGGCGGCTGGTCGAGCCTGAGGTGCGTCTTGGCCGAGGTTCACGATCGCGTGATCGAGGAGAGCCGGGAGATCCTTTGCTGATCGCGTGGGTGCTGAGGGCGCGGTCGCGCTGCTCACAAGTGACTCTCTGGTGGCCTGCAAAGCAGTGGTGCGCATTAGCCGCGCGAACCTGAACGCGTGAGAACGCACATCTCCGCCGCTTCCGAGCGCTGCGAGAACATCGTTTGTGAGATCGATCCTCGTGGCGGGCGTGAGCCTGACGTCGGTAAGGTCCGCGACTGCCGTGAAGCGGTCTGCCACTGGGATGTCGTCGGCCTCGCGCCCGAGGATCCAGAGAGCGAGTGGCTCGCGTGGGGCCGAGGTGACAAGCCCGGCGGGGAGCTTCACGATCGCCCGTACCCGTCCCGATCGCAGCACATCTGTGCGAGTCAGAGCGTCGGACAGTGCGACCGGACTGACCAGCGCGGCAGCTGGAGCAATAACGATCGCGCGGTCGTCATCTCGCATCTCGAGCGCTACTTCGTCGACAGCATGCAAGATTTCGGTCGTGGACACTACGCTGCCTGACGGGAGGCGCTTGATGCACAGCCGAGGCGTGTCCGAAGCGTCATGACTGATCGGCACTAGGACCCCGTCACAGAGGAGGCGCCGGCGGATGCCGCGCCCGTCGGATGAGGATGAAACCTCAATGTCGTCGCCAAGCTCTGCGACGAGCTCGGAAATGAGCGACGGGGCGACCCCGGCGTTTGCGACTAGTTCGGGACGACGTCCGGCACTGAGCGCGCGGCCCAGCGCCACCAGAAGGGCTTCTGCATCGGCTGTCAGCGGACCGGCAGATCCCGCGGAGGGCTGTGTCGCCCGATGTCGCCGTTCCAGAAGTTGCGATGCACCCGTCGGCGAATACGCTGCGTCAGTCAGCAGGTCCGCCCACATCGGCCAAGATTCGCGACTGGTCGACACCTCCGTTGCCAGACACTCGTCGTCAGGGTCGATGAGTACAGCCCGGCGCGCGAGTTCGTCGATCGACGCATCACCGAATGGTCTCCCAGACCCGGCGCGCAGGGCGAGCAGCGCATCGACTCCTGCGACGTGCGCCGAGTTGGAGAAGTCGAAGTCGCTGGGCGCAGCGGCTGCCGCGGCGTCGGCGACAGCCTCTTGATTGTTGCCGTGATCGGTGCGCGCCAGCCATTGCGCTACCGACGTGGCGTCGAAGAGGGCGCGACCACCCCGCTTCTCGACGACGCCGGGAAACGGATCGTCCGTGGACGCAAATCGCGCCCGCCAGACGGATGCCACCGGTCGCCGCACACCGGCCAGCCGGGCGACGCCGGCCAGGTCGATAAGTAGGGGTGTGGTCGTGGACATGGAGCAAACGTATTGGCAGAGTGCGACTTCAGGCAATGGTTGTTTCTGATAAGAGGGGTTATCAGGCAATTGATTGCAGAGTCGGCCATTATGGCCCCAAGGTTGCACCGACGGCAGCAGTCGTCGCCGCAGTGAGTCCGCCGGGCTGCCACAGCGGCCCACTCACACGAAACCGGAGGTCA
This sequence comes from Leifsonia sp. NPDC058248, assembly GCF_042881905.1. Lineage (NCBI taxonomy): Bacteria > Bacillati > Actinomycetota > Actinomycetes > Micrococcales > Microbacteriaceae > Leifsonia > Leifsonia sp. NPDC058248. The sequence goes on along the minus strand of NZ_JBHVXB010000001.1, from coordinate 378,705 downwards.
ACATGAAGGCAAAGGAGATCAAGTGCCCCCACTGCGGGACGGCATTCACTATCGATGAGGCGGAATACGCGGACATCGCGCAGCAGATCCGTACGGCGGAGTTCGAAAGCGATTTGCACGCCCGCCTGGCTGAGGCAGATAAGGCGAAGCAGACGGAAATCGAACTCGCGGAGGCGAAGGTCGCGCAGCGAGCACAGCAGGCTGCTGCTGAAAAGGACGCGGAAATCGAGCGGCTCAAGACCGAACTCATCAATGCGGATACGGCCAAAGAGCTCGCAGCGACGAAGGTCACCCAGGTGGCGCAGAAGACTGCCGCAGAGCAGGACGCTCTCATCGAGCGCCTTAAGGGCGAACTTGAGATGGCGGCCGCTACTCAGGAGCTTGCTATCACGAAGGCGGTTTCGGTCGCGGAGAAGCAGGTCGGCGATGCCGAGAACCAGCTCGCCCTGCGTGCGGCAGAGCAGAAGGTCAAGGACGCCGCACTGCGCGAGACGCACACGAAGGAACTCGCCCTGAAGGATGAGCTCATCGAACGACTCAAGGATATGAAGGCGAAGCTCTCCGTCAAGTTGCTCGGGGAGACTCTCGAACTTCACTGCGAAAACGAGTTCAACCGCGCGCGGTCCCTCGCTTTTCCCAACGCAGAGTTCGGCAAGGACAATGATGCATCGGGTGGAACCAAGGGGGACTATGTCTTCCGCGACTTAAGCGACAACGTCGAGTACATCTCGATCATGTTCGAAATGAAGAACGAGGCCGACGCCTCATCGAGCAAGAAGAAGAACATCGACTTCCTGGCCAAGCTCGACAAGGACCGGAACGACAAGGGCTGCGAGTATGCAGTGCTCGTCTCGATGCTCGAGGAGGATTCCGAACTGTACACAGGCATCACCGACATGTCGCACCTCTACCCGAAGATGTTCGTCGTCCGCCCGCAGTTCTTCCTCGCCATCATCGCGTTGCTCCGCAACGCCGCGCAGGACACCATCCTCGTCAAAGCCGAGCTCGAGCAGGTGAAGAAGCAGAACGTCGACATCACCAACTTCGAGGCGGAACTTGATGACTTCCGGGCGGCGTTCGGCCGGAACTACGACCTTGCTAAGCGCAAGTTCGACGACGCCATCAAGGGCATCGACACCACCATCGATCGCCTCCAGAAGATCAAGGAGAGCCTGCTCGGATCGGAGAACAACCTCCGCCTGGCCAACGACAAGGCGTCGGCCCTCAGCATCAAGAAGCTGACGAAGGGCAACCTGACGATGCAGACCAAGTTCGCTGAACTCGAGGCTCCAGGGGACGTGGAGGACGCGGCCTAGCTTCAACTCAACAACCAGGAGCCCTCCCGCCTGAAGTCGGACAGGAGGGCTCTTGAAGCCTTTCTCGGAGACCGCTTGGTCGGTCCCACGTGAGCCGATCGTCAACGTGATTATGGGCCCCTGAACGGGAGGGTGTTGCCGCGAAGCGCGGTGCGGCTACTTTGGATCGGATGTCCTTATAGGGGGTGCGTCGGCGTGCCAATTGACCAGCTGAGACATACGCTGCCCACGCCGAATGATCTCCAAGAAGATGTGATCTACCTCGACGCAGATCGTGACCAGGTCGTGCTCGGTACAGCCGGATCTGGAAAAACGCTCATGGCGGTGCACCGGGCGGTGTACTTAGCCGACGAACAATACGAACACGCCGGGCGGACGCTTCTCGTCACTTATAACACCGCGCTCGTCTCGTACCTCACGCATCTTGTCGGTAGTGCCTCGGCAGGCGTGGATATTCGCAACTACCACCGAGTAGCAAGGGGGTATCTGCACCGTCGCGGCCGTTTTGGCTATAACGTCGTCATCGACGGTCACGCGCGCGATGTTGCGGCGCGTCGCGCCATCGAACACGTTGCTTCCAGCGGCGCCTCAAGCACGCTGTTGGACCGCCCCCTGCAATTCTTCCTGGATGAGTTCGACTGGATCTCGGGTCACGGTTTCGCGGACCGAGACGCGTACCTGGGCGCGGAGCGACGCGGGCGGCTTGCGCCGCTGCAGCCGCGCCAGCGGCGACTCCTGTGGGACATTCGCAATGAATACCTCGCGCGACGGGCGATTGCTGGCTACAGATACGACTGGTGGGAGCTTCCGTCTGCGGTGCTCGCGGAATTGGCTGACGACGACGAGGAGCCGCTCTATCGTCATATCGTCATCGACGAGGCGCAAGATCTTCCGCCCGAGGCGATTAGGTCCCTCGTGCAGATGGCAGACCGCGAGGGCAGCGTCACGCTTTTCGCGGACTATGCGCAGCAGCTGTACGGTCAGCGAACGTCGTATGCCAGTTGTGGCCTACGCGTGCGCAGAGCCGAGGAGTTTAAGGAGAACTTTCGCAACAGCGTCGGTATCGCCAACTTGGCCATCGGCACCTCAGCGTTGCCTCATTTCTCGGACTCAGCTGACTTGGTAGTACCCACGAGGCCGACCGCCGCCGGAACCCCGCCGACCCTCTTTCGAGCGTCGGACGTGCAAGCTGAACGAGACGCGATCCGCGTGCAAGCGCAGCAGCTTGGCGCAACGAGCCGAGTCGCGATCCTGGCCCCAACCTGGCACGAAGCCCGATGGTACGCGTCGGGCATCGCCAACGTGCGTGGGCTAAAAGAAGACAGCCCCTGGTCCGACAAGCCGGGCATATATGTCGGCACCTACTATTCGGCGAAGGGCCTTGAGTTCGATGCCATCATCATGCCCGGCCTGAATGCGTCCGCCCATCCTGAGCCGAAAGCGGTGGACGCGTTCGGTACAGATGAGGCAATGGAGCGTGACGCTCGCCTTTTGTACGTTGGTATTACCCGCGCCCGCGACGAGCTCCTTGCAACGTACACGGAGGAGTTCACCGCCGTACTTCCCTCGCCGTCGAGTGGGCTATGGCTTAACTCAGGGATCACCGCATGACCGCCGGTTCCGAAATCGAACGCTGTCTGCGAGAGCGGGGCATAACGCGGCTGACGCACTTCACCAACAGCCGGAACCTGCGACGCATCCTCCGCACTGGGGAGATCCTCTCCACAGCCGAACTCGATCGCCGCAACGCTTCCTATGAGCTCACGGACGAGGACCGATATGACGGCCACCTCGGGCACGTGTGCTGCAGTGTCGAGTATCCGAACATGTACTACTTCTTCCTCGCGTCAGGCCGGCCTGCGACGATCAACTACTCCGACTGGGTCATCCTTCTGATCGATCCCATACAAGCCGCCCGTCCCGGCGTTCTCTTCTCTCCGGTCAACGCCGCAAAAGGATCCGGTCGGTACCTCGCTCCCGGCGCTAACGCCTTCAACGAAATGTTCGCCAGTACGGTGTTCTCACGCCCTCGGGGGCGAAGCCACAACCCGAGTTCACCCACCGACGTTCAGGCGGAGGTTTTGATCCCCTCGCCCATTCCCCTGTCGGCGGTGACTGGCATCGTTGTCCCTGATCGCGCCAGTCTGCAACGAGATCGTGGCCGACTCCAACACCTTGGGATCGACGACCTCGGGCTGCCCTGGTTTACCTCGTCGGGTCTCTTCCGGCGAGATAGGGTCATATCGGCCGTCACGACGGGCAGATCGATTCCTCTTGAGGGACCGTGGACAGACACAAACAGGATCGGAGCATAGCCGTGGCAGGTGGCCTTCAGGAGCGAGCGCACGCGCTGTTGCTTGCCGCTGCAGCCGGCGACGCCCTGGGCTGGCCTCAGGAAGATCGCGGTGGACTGGTTGGGGGCAAACGGGCACGCCTCGCCCGCCGCCCCGACCCTGAATTCAGTTCGTGGCAGCGCAACAGCGGTTCTCGGTATGCCCGATACCAAGAGACGGTGGAAGCTGGCGCCTATAGCGACGACACGCAGCTCATGTTCGCCGTCGCGCGCAGCTGTCTGGTGTCCGATGATTGGGAACGGTACTTCACCTCGGTCGAACTTCCGGCCTGGCCGACGTACCAGCGCGGCGGCGGACGAGCCGTGTTGAGCGCCGCGAACTCGTGGGGCGGCAAAGTCGCACCGTGGCACGGAAGTCGGTCTGGCGATACGCAGTCGTATTTTGAAGCCGGTGCGAATGGTGTCGCCATGCGTATCGGACCGCATGTCATTTGGGCGGCAGCGCGAGGTCTCTCTTTGGAGCAGCTCCTCGAGCGGATTGTGCGCGACGGAATCACCACCCACGGACATCCGCGCGCCTTAATTGGTGCGATGTGCTTTGGAACTGCGCTTGCGTTCGCGCTTAAGACCGAATCCGTCGTCGAACCCGAATCCTTCCTGCACGCAGCGGAGGCTGGACTCATTGATGGCCGCGCGATACTTTCCTTTGTCCCGCAGGAGTGGGTCCGTCCCGACAACCGGGCGAGCTACGTCGAGAAGTGGAACCGCGTCAACGCCGAGATGTACGCCCTCCTGGCGACGGCGCGACGTTCGCTGCGTCAGGGCAGTATGTCGAACGTCACCGCGACCCTTAGCGACCTGGGCGCGATTGGGAAGTACTCAGGGTCCGGAACGGCGTCAGCAGCCGCGGCAATCTATCTCGCGAGTCGTGCAGGCACACGCCCCATTAGCGGATTGCTTCAAGCTGCCTTCGAGCACGGCGCGGACACAGACACGTTGGCATCGATGACTGGGGCCCTGTTAGGCGCCGTCCACGGCGCCCATTGGCTTGGGCGCCTCCGCGATGTGCAGGACGCGCCCTACATAGCCCGCGTCGCTTCGGCTTTGGTTGAAGGGGTTCCGATGCTGCCACCCGTTGGGAGAATCTCCTCAACATCTTTGTACCGCGAACTCGACCAAGGCACGGATGCTGGAATTTTTGTCGATGGACGGGCTTATCTCGTCCTTGGCGCGTCGGCAATCTCCGAATCACCCGATGTCACGCGCTTTCGACTTGGCCTCGAGGACGGTCAGTCCGTCATTGTTGACCGGCTGCGACGAAATAGTCGGCTAAAAGAGCACTCGGCGCCTCAAAGTGCCGGTTCCCCGGTGTCCAAGTTGAATGCTGCCGAACGCAAGAGTGCCATACGGTCGGATGCGTCGAGCGGGGGCTTGAATGTCTTCATCTCGCTGACGGTCGGCGACCTTCAAATTACCTCCGCCTTCTACGAGGACATCCTCGGGGTGACCCTCGAGCGTGACGGACGCAGCGCGTGGTTGACAGACGAGGTACGGTTCGAGGCCGGTCAGGACTCCGATACGCTCAGCTTGCCGGATGCTCGAATCACCCTGTCCGTCGATGACCTAGGTGCCTGCGCCAAGCGAATCGGTCAGAACACGCGCGAAACCAAGGAACGGGGCATGCACATCCAGCTCATCGATCCAGATGGCCGCGCCGTCACGATCATTCAATCTAGGTAGAAGCGCCTGGACCGGCTGTCTGCGAAGGCGGACAACCTCGCGGATTTGGCCGCCGACGTTGGGCTCGCCGCTTCGAATGCGCGCGAGCGCATCCGAGCAATCGAACGTGAACGAGCCCAGATCTCCACCATACTTCCGCGGTCACCGATGCCATCAGCGTGGGGGCTGAGTACATCCGCGGATGGCTCAAGTTTCTCAGCGATCCCCACGACATTTACCGCATCGCTACGACGCGATACGGAGGGCGTCAAACCAGGCGATTTTGTTCGCATCTGGGTCATAGATATTGACCTCGTGGACTCCAAGCTCACCGAGACGGCACGCTCTACATCCCACGTGCAGCAGCAATGGGCAACACTCAGATCAGAGACGGAACTTCGCCCGTCGCTCGAAACCACCGACGCGATCGCTAGGGGAGCCGTGGAGGACAGACAAAGGCCGGCCGGACTTGGCCTTCGGTTCTAGCAAGCGTTCTAGGGTGCCCCTGGAGGGATTCGAACCCCCAACCGTTTCCTTAGGACGGAACTGCTCTTCCGTTGAGCTACAGAGGCTGGCTCCCCGAGTTTACCGGGATGCTCGAGGTTGAAAGTAGCCGCGGTGAAGCGGAGGCGTCCGCTCTGGCTCGATCTAATGCCAGCGCAACCGAGTCGAGGTCATCGTCAAACAGACCCGCGTACGAGTCCAAGGTCATTGCGGCCGATGCGTGCCCGAGCATCCGTTGAACGACTTTCACATTGGCACCCGCAGAGATCGCCAACGACGCGGCGGTATGCCTGAGGTCGTGAATCGTCACTCGCGGGAACGTCTCGTCCTTCCGTTGGCAGCGTTCGACGGCGCGGGTCAACCATCCGTTCCTGATTGTCGACGGCCGAAGGTGGTTGACTCCGTCCCCAAACAACAACATCTCGGGCGCCTTGTCCGCGAATTGGACTTCCAATGGCGCCGAAAGTGACGGCGGGAATGCCACGCTTCTTACGGCGTGACTCTTTGGAGTACCCACGATTATTTTGCCGCCCACATAGACAGCATTCTCGGCAACACGAATGCGGCGGCGGTTCACGTCGACGTTCTTGACCCGCAACCCGACCGCCTCACCCCACCGCAGCCCGGTGAAAGCGAACAGCCGGATTAGCGTCCCATGCGCTGCCGCCTCGACTGCGAGCATTTCGACCTGGGCGTGGGTCAAATAGACGCGAGGCTTGGGTACGCGTCTGGGAAGGTGGATCTCTCGTGCGGTGTTGTCAGCGATTCGGCGGTCCCGAACCGCCACGTCCATGATGCCGACCAGAATTCCGTGAGCGCGTATCACAGTGCCTGCAGCCTTCTTCGTCGACAATCGTGCCACCCACGTTTGGACGTCAGTGTGACGGACGAGTCCGACCGGAGTGTTTCCGAACACGGGTTCGACAAAGACCCGCCAGCTGATCTCAAGCGAGTGCAGGCTTGAGGGCTTTAGCTGGATTTGATTCTTCAGCCAAATACGACCGAGTGTCCCAATCGTGACGGAAGCGGACGCTCCGTCACGCAGGTCGCCGCGCACTCTTCGAACCTCGACCAGCGCAAGAAATAGGCGTGCCTCGTCCTCGGTCAGGAATCCTCGCCGGTCTCGCTGTTTGCGATCGGGTGAGCGGTACCGTGCGCGATACCTCGTCCCGTGAGCGGTGTCGTATTCGTCGATGGACCCCATTGCCGAACACTACGCCAGCGTGATCGTCGCCGCGCTTGCTGCCACGTACGCCTTGAAGTCGGCCCGCCAGTCCGCCGACACGTCAAATGCATCATGCCCTGACGCTCCATCCGTCCGGCGTTTGTGCCGACCGCCGCAGCCCTCCTCGCAACCCAATCGGTCGCTACCGCGGAGCGCCCGAGTAGCCGCGTGTTTTGAGCCTCCGGACCAGGTGATTCAGTACCTGCCGGCAGACGCTGTTAAGTAATGTGGCGCGCCCAGCCTCCGTGCGATGGCTGCCTGATGAGCAGCGAGGATCCTGGTACGCCGACCGGCGCGCTCGCTGGAAGCCCGACACGGTCCGCTCGCTCCTCGTCGGCGAGAGCGCGCCCGACGACGGGAGTGACAGTGTTTCTCGCAATGCCAGCGCTGCTCGCTCCCGATATGGTCGACGCGTGCAAGCAAACACCTACCCCTTGAGTCAGATCCTGCTGCCTGACCGGCGCTATTTGATCCCTACTTTTCAGCGGGACTATGAATGGACCCGCGAAGGCCAGTGGGAGCTCCTCTTTGAGGATCTCGCCGCGACGGCAGATCGCCTGCTTGATGTTCGCTCAAGCGGCGAAGCCGGTTCCGCGCTGCTGGCGAAAGAAGCGCTGGTTTCGCCCCATTTCCTTGGAGCGATTGTGGTAGCGCCCGTCCTATCGCCGACGGGTGGAATCACATTGCGATCGGTCATCGATGGTCAACAACGTCTGACTATGGCAGCGTTGGCGGGACCCACCGGGGCAATCTAAGCGGGACCCACCTGCGGTTTGTCGGAGTGGCCGCGACGTTGTGATCGGTGCCCGTCTCATCGTTGTTTGTCTGGTGGTTTTGTTGCCAGCGGCGAAGGGCAACGATGAGGCCGAGAATGGAATTGTTCGCACAGATCCGGCGTGACGCGCGGGTCGAGGGGCTGGGGATCCGAGCGTTGTCCCGGAAGTATCGGGTCGGGCGAACCACGGTGCGGTTGGCGTTGGAGTCAGCGATGCCACCGGCGAAGAAGCCACGCGTGCGAAGCGCGCCTCGTCTGGATGGTTGCAAGGCCGCGATCGACGCAATGTTGGTCGAGGACCTGACGGCGCCGAAGAAGCAACGGCATACCGCAAAGCGCGTGTTCGCTCGCCTGATCGAGGAACACGGGGCGCAGCTGTCGTATTCGACGGTTCGCGATTATGTTCGCGTCCGCCGGGTCGAGATCGAGATCGAGTCCGGCCACCGCCGGGTGGATGCCTTCATTCCGCAAGGCCACGCGCCAGGCGCGGAGGCCGAGGTTGATTTCGGTGACGTGTGGATCATTCTCGGCGGGGTGAAGACGAAGTGCCACATGTTCGTGTTCCGGCTCTCGAACTCCGGCAAGGCCGTCCACCGGATCTACTCGACGCAGTCGCAAGAGGCGTTCCTTCAGGGCCACATCGATGCGTTCGACACGATCGGCGGGGTCCCGACCAGGCACATCCGCTACGACAACTTGACGTCGGCGGTCACCAAAGTCGTCTTCGGCCGGCAGCGTGAGGAGAACGCCCGATGGGTGCTGTTCCGCTCGCACTACGGCTTCGACGCGTTCTATTGCGAACCCGGAATCGCGGGCGCCCATGAAAAGGGCGGGGTCGAGGGCGAGGTGGGCCGGTTCCGACGCAATCGCCTGTCTCCGATGCCCAGAGCGGATTCGCTGGCAGAGCTCAACGAACGGTTCCGTGCTTGGGACGAGGCCGACAGTGCTCGTCGAGTGAATGACCGCGTCCACACGGTCGGCCAAGACTTTGCTTTTGAGCAGCCGCTGCTCGCTCCGGTCCCGCAAGAACAGTTCGACCCTGGCCTGGTTCTGAACCCGCGAGTGTCGAGATCAAGTCTGATCACGGTCCGGCAGGCCAAGTACTCCGTCCCCGCTCATCTGATCGGTCGACAGGTTCGGGTGTCGTTACGGGCGGCCGAGGTCGTCGTTTTCGATGGTCGGACCGAAGTCGCCCGGCACGAACGGGTCGTCGCCCGTGGCGGGGAATCCGTGAACCTGGACCACTACCTCGAGGTGCTGAAGCTGAAACCGGGCGCGTTGCCCGGCTCAACGGCGTTGGCTCACGCCCGGGAAACCGGGGCCTTCACCGCCGCGCATGAAGCATTCTGGGCTGCCGCACGCAAGACCGATGGCGACTCCGCCGCCACACGAGAACTGATCGACGTGCTCCTGCTCCACCGGACAATGGCCACAGCAGACGTCGTGCACGGTCTCCGAGCCGCGTTGACAGTTGGCGCTGTCACCGCCGACGTTGTCGCAGTCGAAGCGCGCCGCCACGAAGCCAGTGGGTCTGACGCAAGCCGTCATCGCGTTCGCTTTCCCACCGACGCTGAGCAACAGGACGGACAATCCGCTCAGACCCACCCCCGCGTTGTCAGCCTCACCCAACGCCGGCTTGCCGACCCGACCGCAGTGATCGCCGGCCTGCCACCGGACAAACGTCCACTGCCGACGGTCGCCGGCTACGACGAACTCCTGACCCGCCGCACACCCCAGTTCCCCGCAGCATCCAATCAGAAGGAAGACACCGGCACATGAGCCCCGTCACCACCACCACCGTCACCACCACTCTCCGACGTCGTCGCGGGCTGACCGAGGAAGCCGCGACCGCGGCCGTCGATCAAGCCTGCCGCCGGCTACGCCTGCCCACGATCCGCGCCGTCGTCGACGAGGCGGTCAAGGTCGCCGAGAAGGAGCAGCTGTCCTACCAGGGGTTCCTCGCGGAGCTGCTGATGGCAGAGTGCGATGACCGCGACCGCCGCTCGTCCGTCCGCCGCGTCTCGGCCGCCGGGTTCCCGAGAGACAAGTGGTTGGGCGATTTCGACTACGACGCGAACCCCAACATCAACCCGGCCACCATCAACCAGCTCGCCACCGGCGAGTGGATCCGCAAGAGCCAACCGCTCTGCCTGATCGGCGACTCCGGCACCGGGAAGTCCCACCTCCTGATCGGGCTCGGCACTGCCGCCGCCGAGAAGGGCTACCGGGTCAAATACACGCTCGCCACCAGGCTCGTGAACGAGCTCGTCGAGGCCGCCGACGAGAAGCAGCTGGCTCGCACGATCGCCCGTTACGGCCGCGTCGATCTGCTCATCATCGACGAGCTCGGCTACATGGAACTCGATCGCCGCGGCGCCGAGCTGCTCTTCCAGGTCCTCACCGAGCGCGAGGAGAAGAACTCCATCGCGATCGCCTCCAACGAGTCCTTCTCCGGCTGGACCAAGACCTTCACCGACCCCCGGCTCTGCGCCGCGATCGTTGACAGGCTCACCTTCAACAGCACCATCATCGAGACCGGCACTGACTCCTACCGCCTCGCCCACACCATGAACCAACTCCAGAACGCCTGACCGAGGTGGGTCCCGCTTAGATTGCCCCGGCGGTCCTGAGTTAAGTTGACATACTCAAACGTCTAACCACGACACAGCTACTGGTTCGCGGCGTGCTTGATGTACTCACCGCGGAGGAGTCCGCCAAGCAGCATCAACTCCGCGACATGCTCTACAACAAGCCGTACCTCGTCGGGGTCGGGAAGCCCGAAGAGAAGTACAAGCTGTGGCCACGTCGCAACGATCGAATGGTGTGGCCGACAGCGGCCGAAGACATCGTGCCCGACTATGCAACTGACGATCATCTATACCTCGAGGCCCGCGCATACTTCGCTGCGAGCACACGCGAGTACGTTTCTGAAGGTGGGGAGATCCAGCCTGAGCGAATGAACGCGCTTGCCGATGCGCTGTCAACGCTCTTCAAACTCGTTGTTATCGACCTTGAGGACAACGACGACGCCCAGGTCATTTTTGAGGTGCTGAACGGCAGGCAAACGCCCCTGTCTGCCATCGATCTGGTGAAGAACCTCCTCTTTCTCCGAGGCGAGTTGGCTGCCGATGATGTCGAGACCCTTTATGAAAAGTATTGGGCACATTTCGATGGCGCATGGTGGAAGGAAGAGGTCGGCCGAGGCCATGCGCAACGTGGTCGCCGAGATGTTCTGCTCTCGGTTTGGCTCACTGCCGAGACCGGTAAAGAGGCGAGCGTAGGTCACCTATACGCAAAAGCACGTGCGTACCTCAACGACGGACCAAGCACCGAAGCGGTGCTGCGGAAACTTACGGCGTACTCAGACGCCTACGAGGCGATCTACTCACATGCTGTTGTCGCGGAAGATGGCCTCCGGACGGCATACGAGAGGATTCAGAGGCTCGAACTTGCGACAGTCGTCCCATTGCTTGCTTGGCTGCGTACCGTGCCTGCCGCGACGCTGAGTCTCCCTGACCATATACGCGCCGTGCGTGCAATCGAATCCTGGGCTCTGCGACGAGCATTCCTCGGACTTCAGACACGCGGGTATGGAACGTATCTGGCTCGCGTGCTCAGCGCGGCCAAGTCCGCCCTCGAGACTGGCGCCGACATCGCGGACGCCGTTGTCGATTCCTTGCAACGGGGTGCTCTTACGTGGCCCACCGACAGAGAAGTCGTTGATGGATTCCGCCACAATCGCTACTACGGCGTAATCGGCCAGCCCAGAATAGCGCTGCTGTTATCGGCCATCGATGCACACCTTCGCACCAACGATCCTCACCAACCGGACGCGAGTATCGACTATTCAAACCTCCAGATCGAGCATGTGATGCCGCAATCTTGGGAAGAAAACTGGCCTATAGTTCTGCACGGGCAGCTTGTGGCGAACGACGAGAGTGACGTCGCCTGGCTTACTGCAAGCGAGGAGCGCGGCCGCGCGGTAAACCATTTGGGCAATCTGACGCTCGTCACCGGGTCTTTCAACGGCCATTTGTCGAATGGCCCGTGGTTGTCGAAGAAGGACGAGTTTGCAAAACAAAACACTCTCGTGATCAATTTTCCGATCGCCACCGCCGACGTTTGGGACGAGACCCACATTGACATTCGCGCCTCCAACCTTGCACAGGTCGCAATCGAGATCTGGCCGTCAGGGGACTTCCTGAGGTCTTGACCGGCAAATCGCGAGGTGAACCCGGGGCGCGGACGACTTGCGCATGTTCATCAGGGGTCAGGAGTCAGGGGGCGCGTCCAACGTGTCTTGTTGGGTCCAGGCACCGTTTGTCGGTGGCGACAACTACTTCTAGTCCCGGAGGAATGGCGTCTTCGTACTGAAGCCATATGGCAGTTACGCAGTCGTTTGTGATTGTCGAAGCTAATTGCCCGCAGGGCGCCGGCCCAGATCGCGGCCGCCGTTTCGCAGAACAAACTCCGCTAATTCGTCAATAACAGTCGTAAGTTCCTCTGCCATATCACTCCGGGTGAGATGTTTTGCTAGGCGGTGGACGTTCAGCGTGTTCGCCTTGCGGCGCTGCAGATGCGAATTGAGTGAGCGGATAACAGACTTGGCATCGACGAGTCCTTCGGGACCGTCGGCTGTTGCCCATCGCGCTGTGAACTCAGCTTTCGCTCGCTCGAGGACCGTGCGCTCGGCGAGCGGGCCACGCTCTGAAAGGCGTTGTGCCTCGAGTGCAATGAGAGCCTCTTCGCGATGCTCCTCGAGGGTGTCAGCAAGCAGGTCACTAGCGGCCCGCGCCGGCAGCCCGGAGGCTCGTGCGATTGCAGCGGCAACGAGTAGGTAGTTTTCGAGCTCGCGCCTACGCCACACGTGTACTTCAGACCCGGCGGTGCGGAGGCTAGCGACCTCCGTCTCGATGACTTCGGGCGCGCGAAGGTCGCTATCGAGTATCACGAATGTTCCGACTGACGTGCCCAGGGCTTGCATGGTTTCCGCGAACGCCGCGGCTCGCCAGTTGCGACTGAAGCCACCGAGGGGCACTGTCGCGTATGCGTCGGCATTTGCTACAACGAGTTTGCCCGCGCGCCGCGCTAGGTGCGCAAGCACCGGGGCATCGTCACCCTCAACAAAAAGAACGGCACTGCTTCGCAACGCCCGACCGATCCCCAGCTCGAAGCCGCTCCCGAGGCGGCGACCCATCTGCCCAAGGGACCCGTCCGACCTGGGGCGTTGAGAATTGCGCCGCGACCGATCCACCCAGACGGCGCTTCCTGGCTCGCTCTCCGCGAGCATCTCGATACTGTGAGTGGCCAGGATCACTTGCGACGAACCGTCAAACAGTGTCCTCGCAAGGCGACGTTGGAGATCTGGGTGCAAGAAGACTTCGGGTTCATCCAACAAGATCACGTCAGCGTTCTTCTGTTGCCACAGGTGATAAAGGATCTGGATCCAAATTTGGATTCCGTCGCCGGCCCATCCAATCTCGCGCTCATGACCAGTATCGGGTTCGGCGTAGAAGAGGTCGAAGTCGTTGTCGCGGTTCCCGTAGTCGCGACGAATGTCCAGATTGGTGAGTTCTGGGGTCCGCTCGTAAACAAAGGATGTGAAGTCGATCCACTGATCCTCCGACAATTGCCAGAGAACATTGCGAAAGTATCTGCTGGATCGTCGTCCCGAGGCATGGCGCCTCAAGGTTTCCGCGGTGACAGCGGATTCGCGATCGTCGAGAGGTGTCAAGCTCGGCAACATCGCCACGTTCGGCGTGAGGTCACGGGCCGCGCCCCGCGGCGTCAAGGACGAACCGTCAGGCGCGAAAACGAAGAAAACGCCGTTGGGCGCCGGCTCATCTGGATCGTCTAATTCTGGCCAGGATGCCACAAGCCGAACACCCGCGTTCGTCGTAACTTCGATTCTTGTCTCGGCCGGACGAAAATCGTGCCGGAGATTTTCTGCCGAGAAGCCCGCGGCCTCAACCGCGGCGCGAGTGACCGCCCATCCGCGATGTGTGCGTCCTTCTAGGCTACCTGCGGTGTCGGGATTGATCCGCCTCGCCTGGGGCAGCATCGCAACAATCAATCTCAGAGCGCCGAGAGCCGTTGACTTCCCGGCATTGTTGGCCCCAACAAGAATGTTCGATGCACGAAACGTGATGGCGTGGTCCTGAAATCCCTTGTAGCTAACAAGCCTGAGCGACTTCAACTGAGGTGATGGCACTCCATTGTCCATTCTGTTGCCGCGGCAACTCGGTCAGAGCGTACCGGACTACTTGAGCCAGGTACGCGCGAACGTGGCGCATTCGATGCGCACCTCGCCTGCGTGATGATCTGCCACGCAAGAGCGGCGATACCCTAGCCGCACCGAATTAGCCACTGCTAGGCGCGCGATCGAAAGGATGAAGACTCCTAGCGCGAACGGCTCGGTGGCCTGACTGCCGCGGTGAGGGCGTGCCAAGGGCCACCCCGCGCAAAGGCGTCAGCCAGCTGTATCCGAATCCAATAGAGCGCCCTAAAGCCCAAAACGCTCGAGAACACTCTGCTCACACATACGCGTGCACACCACTCGACCATGGACTCCCGATAGACGCGGACACGCCGCTCGCAGTACGCATCGTTACCCTCGGTGAGAGCTGGTGGTCCTCACTGCCCGCGAGCAGCAACGAGCTCGCGGACCCGTTCCTGGAATTTCAACCTAGGATCGACGGCGAGAGCCAATTTCGAACAAGGTCGGCCCATGCCTGCGCCGGCACAGGCGCATCGATGCTTTCTGCGACCTCGTCCGCAGTCCACTGCTCAACGCGAAGGACGGGGACAAACGGCCATGATCCTTCCCAGTGCGCGACGACTGGCCCTCGGCGCCTCGACGAGTCGTGCATGATGCGGAGCACGTCGTCGCGTGTGAAGTCCGCCTTCACCGCGGGGAAGAGCTCTGCGTACTTCCAGTCGCGCCAGGCTCGTCTGAAGTCGAGTTCGAGAGTGCCCTTGTTCCCGTTCACCCCCTCCAACTCGAGCATGATCGCTCCGAGCGCAAGTCCTTCGCCGACTGCTGTTTGCTGCTGCGCTTTCGTCGCGCCGAATCCCATGCTTGGACGTTACCTGACCACAACCGGCCGGGATATGAGGCGCACACGAAGGTGGGGTCGCTAAGACGTCACACTTCGCGCCAGGGCTCGGCGTCCAGCGCGGTCAAGACGGCGTGTGGAGCGCTAACAAGCCGAGTCAAACCGATCAGCTTGGAGGCGAAGGCGCTTGGATCGGTCTCCGCGGTTGGGTTGTTAGAGGGAAACGAGAACCGGTCGCGGAGCCGCAGCGATAAAGTCTCAGCACGCTCCGCTTGCAGGTGCAGCGGTGTGGGCGTCCACCGGCGCATGCGTTCAAGCTTGGTCTTCGGCTCCGGTGCCGGCTGCGAGGCCGCCACGACTAGCCGACGCGAAGAGGCTCTCAACGTGGGGTCTGCCGAGCTGACTGGGAGCGGAACGCGGATGCACTGAACTCCATCGAGAGCGTGCATGGAGCTGGGGGGTCGCTCTGCAGCAACGTCAGCCCTCCGCGTCGACGTGACGTTGTCGCCATCGTTGCAGCGCGTCGATGATCCGCTCCACGTTCTCGTCGTGGGTGTACTGCTCCATGTCGAATTCGATAACAGTGATCGCTTTACGAAAGTCCGGCATGCCTGCGCCGACCACGGCAATGACGGGTTCCACGTCACGTCTGATGAAGAGTGTGCCCAAATGGATCGCGTACTTGTCTGCCGGCAGCTGCCGAATCACGTCCTCAAGGAGGTACCGGGCAAGCTGCCGCCAACCCCAACTCACCCCTGGCGTCCGATACTCGTGTGATTCGTCAGTCATCTACGGCTCCTTGGCCTCCCTGTCCTAGAGTCGCGCCATCGTTCGGGGGTTTCCGGGAGCGGACAATTGTCGTCGATCCTCCGCTTGCGAGTTCGGGGTCCAGCAGTAGGGCAGCCAGATGCGGAGAGAGGAGCCGGGCGCGTTCTCCTAGCCCGTCGGCTTCTTCTTCGGTGATTGATCCTTCGATCGGGGCGGTGGGCTCAACGTGGTGCCATTTGAAGTCTTCGGCCTTGAACCGGACCCAGTCGTAGGTGCGCCGATAGCCGCGTTCCTCCTTTACCCAGCTGTCTGGCATGTGGCCCGGGCTCGCATGGGCAAAAACGGTGCCGATGGGTTGGTTCCGCAACCACGCTGGCACGTCCATCGGTTCGTCGCTACTCATGCTGGTGTGCTCGGGTCGCTGGACGAACTCTGCGCCGCTGCCTCGACCAGGCGCTGCCGGCGCTCGTCGAGGCGACCAATCAACTCGGCCACAGCGTCGGCGGCAGATGCCCGGAGATCGACGGACTCCTCGATGTCGTACGATTCGTCGGCGACGAAGATCGAGATCGTGAGTTCGGCTATGTGTTGGTCGGCCCCCTCGGTGAGTGTGAGCGTTCCGCTTGGTGCGCCGTAGTGGGCGGAGTTGAGAGCCACGGTGAGCTCGTCCGCAACGGCGAATACTTTGGCTTGTAGTCGTGCGTTGTCGTCTTCGTGGGTGTCGAACCAGAGGTTCTTCAGACCGACGCGCGCTGCGTGCATCGACCGGATGAGGTCGGCACGCATTTCCTCGGCGGTGCCGGTCGGGTTCAGTTCGAGGGCCGCTGCCCCGTGTGTGAACTCTCGGATCCAGATGAGGAACGCGACTGCCGGCTCTTCCGTGTAGGCGACGAAGGTCATCGTGCAGGGGTAGACCGTCACCTCTGGGTAATCGTTCGCGAACTCGTCGACCATCTCGCGAGCGCGAGAAAGGTACTCGGCTGTTTCGTCGGCGGCTTTGCACGCTTCGTCGCTCACGGGTCACGGACCACCTCTCGCATTTCTAGTGAGCGGATGATTGCACGACTTGGGTGAGCCGTGCTTCGTCTTAGGGTTCCTCCGATTCGCTGAGCGAGCCCCATGCCCAGATGGGGATTCGTTCTAGTGCGGCTTCGCGGGCGGGGCTGAGCCGACCATGACGGCGGGCGTGGCGTTGTTTCGCCGCCCATCCGGCGAGGGCTCGCTCGGCGGGGTCGATGCTTCGATAAGCCGGGGACCGTCGATGGGTTTCCACGAATGCGGCGTACGCGCGGAGGGTGTCGATCCATCTGTCCGCGAGGGGTTGCCAACGGAACCCGGGCAATGTCTCAAGTCGGCGCCGTTGGTAGCCGGAATGGAGATCTCGTGTTGCTGCGCGTCGTTGGTGACGGAGCCACTCGGCCCCGGTTTGACGGGCCTTTCGGCGCGCGCCACGGGGCAGTCGGGTGTTTTCGTGGGGGAGCTCTCCGGTTTCGGCGAGGTGCTGTTCCACTTGGTGAAGGCGGAGCATCCAGGCTCGATCGCGGCGTCCGGCATGTGACGGTATGTCGGTGCCGGTGAGCAGGGCGTGATCGATCAGGTAGTGAAGGACCGACCGTCGCTCGTCGTCGGAGAGTTCGGAAAGATCCCCTTCAGCAAGTCGGCGATGTTCGGTGTGGAGGGCGCGAAGTCGAGGGCGCACGGTGACCTTTCCGACACGGCACGGTGCAGTGTCGGACCCCTATGCGCGGCATCCCGCCGCTCGAATTGAAGGTGTATGCCGGCGCGGGAACATCGGCTTCCGGCGCGGGATTACCGTCGTGAGATACACCGGCCGGAGCAAGCGCGGACCGGCCGGTGCTCAACCGGAGGAGCAGTCATGACAGGGCCGAGCGAACCCGTCGAGGTCACCTACAGTGCAGGCGACGAGGCGCCGCGTCTCCTTGCGTCCTGGCGGGAGGCGCTTGACGTAATCGACGCTCATCCCCGCGTCAAGTTCGCCGCCACCGGCGACGACCCCGACTTTCATCGACTGGCGTGGATCGCTCGCGAAGGAACCGAGAACGTCGTGACGCTTGGCGTCGTACGCCATGGCGAACAGACGGTCATAGCGGCTAATCACGGCGACGGAACAGTGTCTTCGCTTGTTCAGGTGCTGAAAGAGTTCTTCGTACCGCTTGATCGGGTCGGCGAACTCGAATCAACGCTCCGCCTGAGCCTCCTGATGGCTTCCGGTGCGACCCGCGAGCAGCTGCCGGCATCACGGGCGATCGAGGTTTACACCGCGAGCGGAACGATTTATCAGATCGATCTCGCGACGATGTTCCTCACCCGGATGCCCGGTCTCCTGCCCCCACAGGAAGCAGACTTTCCCGAACCCAGCGACCTGCGCCGCGACTACAAGCCGATCAAGATCCTTTCAATCCAGCAACTCGAGGTTGGCAGACCCGCTATCTTCCGCCTGGAACCGCTCGGCGACCCCAAGCGAGTTGCGTTCACAACCCGTACCACTACCGTCATCGTCATGATCACTGGCGTCCAGCCGCAGGCTTTCTCCGCACGCAGTTCGGACAAATGATGAGCCCCAACGACAGCCCGGAGATTAGCGGTACGGAGACGGCCGCGGAGCACAATCGGGACCCATCACACGGGGACCTGACTTGTTATCGACCTGCTGCTTCTGGCCAAACCGTCCCCACCCGCTCGGCCCGCCCTTTGCGGTATCCGCGGACGGAGACGCGGTCAATGTGGAGGACGGGACCGAGTACCTCCTCCAAGCGGGCGACGTCCTCAAGGCGCATCACCACTTGACCGTGAAGCACCCGAACTAGCCGGTCGTAGGAGATGCCGCTGGCGAAGGCGACCGCCTTCCAGTTCATCGACGCCCGCTCGGTCCGATAGCGGACACGCAGCGCCACCATGTGTTGCAGCACCGACGCGTCATACCGCGCCCGGTCGCCCGCCTTCTCGGGGCGTTTCTCCCACCGAGGGTCCTCCTGTTCGCCGAAGTCGCGAGGCACGAGAACCCAGTCGCAGGGCCGATAACGAGGGTCTGACATAAGCCCACTGTACCGCCTTCGGGCTTTTAGCCCGAATGCTCGGTATTTGAAACGGCGCCCGTTCACACCCCTTTTGTGAACAGCTTTTCCCCAACATTCGAGACACAGGACCACTCCCATATGTACGCATCAACTCTGACCACCACCGTTGACCGGGCCAAGGTGCTTCCCGCCGAGGTGAGCTGGATCCCGAACGTCGAGCGGGCACAAGCGCGCGCCGAGTTCGCGACGCCGCTTCTGCTCGACGAAGAGATTTACCTGGCCGCCCCGATCCGCAAGGGCAAGCGCTACCCGCGCCAGAAGAACGTTCAGGGCTTTTACTACT
This sequence comes from Leifsonia sp. NPDC058248, assembly GCF_042881905.1. NCBI lineage: Bacteria > Bacillati > Actinomycetota > Actinomycetes > Micrococcales > Microbacteriaceae > Leifsonia > Leifsonia sp. NPDC058248. Next base: position 359,669 of record NZ_JBHVXB010000001.1, on the reverse strand, counting down.
TCTCCGCAACAGGCCACCACGTGTGGCACGAGTCACTGCTGGAAGCAGCAGTCATGCGCTGGCTGGACATGAGCGAGGACATCGTCGCGATCGCCGCCCAGCCGGCGACGATCCTGTTCGCCGACGGCAGCGAGCACACGCCAGACTTCCTTGCCCTTCACTCCGATCACCGGCAGGTGCTCTACGACGTCAAACCGCTCCGGCTTATCGAGAAGTATGCCGAGCAGTTCGAGAAGACCAGACGCCTGTGCGAAGTGGTGGGTTGGGGGTATGAAGTCCACCCCGAGCTTCCCCGCCAGGTTGACATCAATTTGTCTTGGCTGGCCGCGTTTCGGCATCCCGGCTACCACCCTGGACAAGCTGCCGCCGAGCGGCTCTTCGGTGCGCTGCAGAATCCGATGCCGCTGGGCGTGGCCGCAGCCACGCTCGGCATGACGGATTTGGCACACGGCAGGTCGGCCCTGTTCCACCTGATCTGGGCCGGTCTCCTGACGCTCGACCTCACCCACCACCTCACCGACAACACCCTCATCGAAAGGACCGCAAAATGAGCACCCTCAGCGTCAACGAACCGATCGAACTCACCGACGGAACCTACCAATTCGTCGAACAGTCTGGCAGTGTCATCCGGCTTCGCGCCGCCGATGGTAACTACCGCGACATGCACATCGCCGCCCTCAGCCAGAACGTCGTCGGGTTACCTAAGAGCTTCTCCCCGTCGATCCGATTCTTCGAGCAGCTGCCGGCGAAGCAGCGGAAACGGGCCACCACGATGGCCGACCACATCCAGGAGATCTTGACCGGCATCAACCCGAACCGCGCCGAGTCGCCCCGACTCGAGTACGACCTCGAGACCACAACACAGAACAAGCGGATCGAAGCAAAGGTGAACGAGCTGAACGCGAAGGGCCAGCGTGCTTCACGAGCGAAACTTATGCGCGACATCAAGGCGTATCGCGAGGGCGGAGCTTCCGCGCTCATTGACCACCGCACCCTGCCGAAGGCAGGACCGCTCGACAACATCCATCCCGACATCAAGGACGCGCTCTGCTGGGTGATCGAGGACCAGGTGAAGCGGTCTACCGGAACCAAGCAGCGACTGATCAACGAGACCGGGGTACTTCTGCGCACGCGGTTCGGGTCAGAGGCGCCCGCACTTCCTTCGACCGCGACGATGTACCGGTACATCGACCTTCTGACCGTCGGCAAGCACACCACCGGTAGCGCGAAGACCCGACAGTCGCTCGCAAACCGGCCTACACCGCCCTACGCCAAGCGGGTCGACCTGCTTCCGGGCAGCGAACTGCAGGTCGACTCCACCACACTCGACGTGCTCGTGCGTACTCCGTTGGGCCTGTACACGCGCCCCATCCTGACCGTGCTGATGGATCGCGCCACCCGCGTTGTCGTGGCATTCACCCTTCGGCTGACGGCCACGAAGGCAGTCGATCACGTAGCTCTCCTCGGTCAAGCATTGACGCCTCCGCAGAACCGGCCGGACAAGACCGCGTTTCGCGAGGCCGTCCAGCGAGCGAACCCGCAGATCACGCTGCTGAGCCAGGACGAACGCACCAAATATGAGGAGACCCGGCCGTACATCCACCCGCGCACGATCGTGATGGACAACGGCAAGGACTACATCTCCGACGCGTTCATCGCCGCGTTGGAGAAGCACCACATCGACGTCCGCTTCAGCGCCCCGCACACCCCCACCAGCAAACCCCTCGTCGAGCGCAACTTCGGGTCGATCAACACCCTCTTCGTCCAGCACCTCGCCGGATACACCGGACGGTCCCCCGAGTTCCGCGGCTACAAAGTCGAAGAGGAAGACGGCGTCATCGACATCTTCGCACTGCACGAACTCTTCGATGACTGGCTTCTCAAGGTCTGGAACCACCGCCCGCACAGCGGACTGCGCGACAAAATGCACCCCGAGGTCGTTCTCAGCCCGTACCAGATGTTCCTGGCCAGCAAGCAGGTCAGCAGCCACCTGGAAGTCACACTCACCCGCGACGACTACATCGACATGCTGCCCACCATCTACCGAGTGATCGGCGCCACCGGCGTTCAGGACAAGTACCGGACATACGACTCCATCGACCTCAACCCGCTGCGCAACACGAAGTCCAACCTCACAAAGAAGAAGGGCAAACACGAAGTAAAAGTCGACCCGTACAACCCGTTCTACGCCTGGGTTCGCAACCCCGCAGGCGGATGGATCGAATGCCAGCTCCGCGACATGGAAGTCATGCTCCACCCGGCCTTCGACAGCACCTCCGTCATCGAACCCGCCGAGCTTGGGGACCGCGAGACCGTCGCCGTCATCGGCGCTGCGATCAGCGGATCTCCGCTGCACCGCGAGCTCGTACAGAAGCCCACCACCAATTTCGACACCCCCACCCACCCCGACGACACGGACACCGTGTACGTCATCGACGGAAACGAGTAAGACCATGATCCAGTTCCACAACACCGACCGCCCCACCGCCCTGCACCACCGCGAGGACCTCGAGAAGTACCTCGAATCATCGATCGAACGCCCCGCCATGCTCACTGACCGCGCCTACACGAAGCTCAGCGACTTGGAGCGCGCCCGACACGACCGCGCACGAATCCTCTACCTCTCCGGTGGCATCGTCCTCGGCACCCCGCAGTACAACCGAGCAAAGCTGATGCTGACCCAGTGCTTCGCCGAGAACATCGGACGCAACTCCGGACACTCCGGCCTGCTGATCAGCGGCGACTCCACCCTCGGCAAGACAACGATCTGCAAAACCCTGATGCGCCACGTCCACAAGGACTACCGCAACCAATTCCCGGACTTCCGCAAGCACGGTCACGTGCCGGTCGTCTACATCGAAGTCCCTGCCGGCTCCACCGGCAAACTCCTGATGCGTACCTTTGCCGACTTCTTCGGCCTGACGGTCACTCCATCGGAAACGATGGTCAGCATCCGCAACCGCGTCGTCGACACCCTCAATGCCGCTGGCACCCAACTCGTGGTCATCGACGAACTCCACAACCTCGCCGCCCGCACCGCTGGCAACGGAGAGTCTCAAGACGTTCTGAAGAACCTGCACAACGACCTCGCGGCAACGTTCCTCTACGCCGGCATCAACATCCAGAAGATGCTCTCGGGCGAGCGCTCACAGCAGATCGGCGGCAGGTTCGCGATGCTGCCGATGCACCGGTTCAACCCCTCCCGCGACAGCGACCGACGCACTTGGAATGGGCTGATCAGCAGCTTCGAACAGTGCCTGCCGCTCCGCCACCACGAGACCGGCACGCTAACCCAGCTCGGCGACTACCTGTTCGAGCGCACCAACGGGTCCATCGGCAGTCTCGGGCGCCTACTCACTGGAGGAGCAATCGAAGCCATCAGCAACCCGACCGTCACCAACGAGGCACTCACCCAAGAGCTCCTCGACATACAGCGCCTCGACCTCGCCGCTGAAACCGCGCGCGCCCAGCGGCTGCGAAAAAACGCCAACCCGCTCAGCGCCGAAAACATCCTCGAAGGACTCCTCGCATGAACGGCTACCTCCCCCGCCCCTACCGAACCGTCCTCCGCCCCCTGCACCGGGAGACGATCGAGAGCTACACGAATCGTATGCTCCCAGCCAACTACGAAACGCTGGAACACCGCCGCTACCTCGTCCGGCAGGCATCGCCGTCGCTGAAGAAGTCGGACAAGGCGGACGTCTGGCGCGCGATCCTGAAAGCGAAGACTGCCGGCCGTACCCAGTTCCTTCGAAATAGTGGCGAGCCCGCAAGCCACTATTCCGAAGGGTTCGAGTGCGCGACCTGCACGTCCGTCCTCCCCGAACGGTGGATGTGCACGCTCTGCGCACACGGCGCCGACGTTCGCCAGGTCCGCCACTTCGACGACCTTGTCTGTATCCGGCATCAGCGTTGGATCGGACTTCTGACCTCACCGGGCGGCCAGCACACGATCGGGGACGAGCACATCGCGGCCGCACGAACCTTCGCCCGGCTTCGCCGCTCGAACCAGCTCGACCCTCGGCTGTACGCGCTGGTCCGGGACAGCCTCATCGGAGCTGCAACCGGTGGCCTGGGCCAGCCCGAATGTGATGTCTTCCCGACCGTGGTTCACGTCATCGCCACAATCGCCAGCCAAGACTTCCAGCGGTCATTCTTCGACCCGACGCACACATTCTCGCGCTCGTTCGATGTGCTGCACGCCTATCTCCTCGGGGCAACCAGTGCTCACCGAACTGACGAGGTGACACGGGCGCTCTGGATCTATCTGCGCCCGTCATTCTGGGCGCTCCGGCACAGCATTCTGACGAGCTCCCTGTACTGCCCGGCCCTGATTCACGACTTCGTCGTCCGCACATCCGTCGCCGACGAATACACGGCGGGGCTGGGACGCGGTGACCTGGAACCATTCGAGAACTATCTCGTCGCCAGTGGCGACACCACCCTGTCGGTGATCCAGTCGCACATCGACGACGGCCGCACCCCGCCCGCGCCCGAGCATCCAAGGCCTGGCGCACGCAAACGGGCTTTCTGTATCTGCGACAACGGGCATCAGTTCGACACCCTCGCCCGAAAAGCAACCGGCGAGGTGACCAAAGCGCCTGCATGCACCGTTTGCCTCGGATCAGTCCTCGCTCCGGGCTACAACGATCTCGCGACCGTTGCGCCGGCGATCGCGGCGGAATTGGACCCCGACCTAAATCGCGGCCTCACCGGTGCTGACATCACTCCCGCCTCCCACCAACAGCTCTGCTGGCGATGCCCGCGAGCAGGACACCGGTACTGGGCGACCGCGTCCAACCGAACCGCCGCTCACATGAACTGCCCCTACTGCTGGGGCCGCATCCAGGCGGGCATCACAGACCTGTCCACAACCCACCCGCCGCTCGTCGACGAACTCGTCGCCTACCCCCAGTCACGACCGGCCACGGCGTTGTCCGCCGGGAGCGACTACAAAGCCCAATGGAAATGTGCCACCGGCCACACCTACCGGATGCGTGTCTGCAAGCGGGTCCAGCTGGACCGATGCCCCGAATGCCTTAAAGAACTCAACGCTTCCCGAGGACAGAACATCACAATCACCCACCCCGCCATCGCGGCCGAATGGGACTTCGCCAAGAACGACGGACGCCGCCCCGAGCACTTCTCGCACGGATCGGGAGAAGACGCGATGTGGCTGTGCTCGATCGGCCACTCGTACCAAATGCGAATAGAACGGCGCACCGCCGGCGCCGGCTGCAAAGTCTGCTCCCGCCGAGAACTGGTCCCAGGCGTCACCGACCTCGCAAGTCAGGAGCCCGTCCTCGTCAAAGAATTTCATCCCTACCTCAACGGGCCTAAAGAACCCGACGAAATCTTCCCCGGCAACGGCCACTTCATTTGGAGATGCCTTGCCGCAAAACATGTCACCACCCAGAGCGTTCCCAACCGACGGAAGTCAAAGGGATGCACCGAATGTCCGCCAGAACACCGGATTCTCAACCAGATCCACTGACCAATCGAAAGGGCGGAGGAGTCAAAAGACTCCTCCGCCCTTTCTGTATGCCGGCGCGGTAAAGGTCTCACTCCGATTGAGAGAACCAGACCCGGTCGAAAATCAACGTCTCCCGCGTTCACTTAGTCTCACGGATGAGAACCGGTCTCGGGTCGGATGCGAAACGACAAACCGCTGTGAATTCTCACGCTATCTACGACTTGTCTCAGGCTACTGTGGACCAGTTGCAGCCTTCGACGCTTCCGCTAGTTCCGTTCCCTCACGTTGTCGCCGTCGAGAGGTCCGAGCACTCCATCGCGAAAGCGAAGGACCGACCTTTCCGCGCCGCCGGTCACTCGCCTGAATGCTGCGCCGATCGGGTTGGTCTGGCGACCGTTGGGCAATTCGACGCCGACTGCCACCCCGAAAACGGACGCGTTCTCTGCGTCGAACGCGATCCACCGCCCGCCATCTTGGCGAACCAGGATCTCACCGAGGAGGCAGCCGAACGCTTGAATCGTTTGAGCCTTGCTCTCTTGGTCCCCACTCGCGGCCACATCTGAGAGCGCTTGGTCAACGAACACTAGATCGTCGAGCTCGTACGTCACGGTGTGGCCGTAGACAGTCTGAATCACCCCTGCTGCGGCTTCCGCCGACCGGCGAGCGATTCCGGCCGGATCGACTTCTCGCAGTGCAGGCTTACGTCGGAAACGGCTCATGGCAGGACACTACTGATGCCGGGGTTCCGTGCCGACGGACACGCCCGGTGCATTGCTTCCAGACCGCGGAGACGCCGGCTATCACTAAGCTCTCGGCCTCTTCTGTGCGGGGACAGCACCTCAGTGCGAGGGTTTCGGTTTTTCCTGATGGGGCGCGAAATCAACGATCTGAGGCTGCCAAGCAGTCGACGAATGCCTACTGCGTTCATCAGCTGCGTCAGGCACCTATGAGCAACTCGGGACGCTGACGATCCCAGGGTCAGCCCCGGACCGCAGGGCGCGTCTCGAAGGTGTCGGCGTGGGCGCCGGTGGCGACTCCCGGCTTCCGAGTTCTGCGGGGCTCGCTCAGCTGCGAAGGTTGAGAACCGGTGCCGTCTTGCTCCAGGCTGAGCCGGGGCGCGAACCGCGATGTCTGTGCGCTCGTGCGATTCGCGCCCCGGGGTAAGGGTTATGGGTTGTTCTCACCAATGACGTGACGAGCTTCGTTCGCCTCGTCGGCCACCGTCTGGGCGGAGTCGGTCGCTTCGTCTTTCACGGTTCCGACAGCATCTTTCGCCGTGTCCGCCACCGAATTGAGCGCATCCTTGGCCGGCTCCTTGAGGTTGTCGGCGACCTGTTTGGCGGCCGCTGCCGCCTCGTGGATGAGAGGTTCCGCGGCGTCTTTGACGTTTGCGGCGATCTCTCGCTCCTTCTCGCTGGCCGGGATCAGCGAGGCGGCGAGCCAGCCGACGCCGAAGGCGATGAGGCCTACGGCGAGCGGGTTGCCCTGCGCTTTGTCGACGACAGCCCGGCCGGCGTCGGAGACCGAGTCGCCGACGGATCCGGCCGCTCCTTTGCCGGAGTCGGCAGCACCCATCACGCGGTCGGTGACGGAGCGGACAGCGGCCTTCACCTTCTCGCTCTGGCGGTGGGCGATCTTCGACGGTGTGACCTTGTCGGCCAACGCGTCTACGTCGCCGCTCAGTTCGCGGCGGGTCTCTTCGATATCGGCGCGGATCACGTCGGGGTCGTCACTCATCGGTTCTCTCCATTACGTTTCAGTGTTTCTGGCATCTCCTTGACCGTCTCCACGGTCTGAGGAACACCTTTGACGGATTCGAGTAGCTTTCGGCCGACCACGTACAGGACGAGGCCGATGATCGCCCAGATGACGGCGACGATCACGGCCGACCAGGCGTTACCGACCAGATAGCCGAGTCCCCACCAGAGGCCGACCGACAAGAAGAACAGCACCATCAGTCCGGCGTAACCCGCGCCTCCGAGCAGTCCCGCTCCCTTCCCGGCACGTGTTGCGGACTGTTTGAGCTCGGCCTTCGCCAGCTCGATCTCCTGCCGGATCAACGTCGACAGATCGCGGGTCACCTCACCGAGGAGATCGCCGAGCGACGTCGACGCCGCTTTGGCCTCCGACGGGGTCGGCTGATCAGTCATAGCCGGCCACCGTAGCTTGTGTCGTCGCCGTCGTCGGCAGGAATGACCCGAGCGGTCGGTGGCCTCATCGGCGCCCTCTCACGCGTCTCGGCGGAGAAGGGGTCCGCGGCCGACTGGCCGGCATCCGGCTGCTTCTGGGTCGGTCCATCCGCTGCAGGCGCTCCGCCCGCGACCGATCGGGTCAGCCGGCCGGCGAGCACTCCTGCCACGGCGGCGGCGGCGATGAACGTTCCGGGGTTGCGTCGCGCGTATGACTTCACCTCGCCCAGGAGCGAACCCGGGTCGCGGTGGTCGAGCCAGGCGGCGATTCCGGATGCCCGCTCCGACGCCGCACGCGCGAGCTCACTTCCCACCCCGCGCGACTCCGACGCTGCAGCCATCTGCGACAGCTCGTCGCTGACCGAGTGGAGACCGGATGCGACTCGTTCCTGCTGCTGGGCGGCCTGGTCGCGCAGACTGGCCTGCGCCTGCGCGAACAGGTGCTGAGCCTGGACCTTCGCCTCCTCTGTGACGTTCGCCGCTTCGTCCTTCGCGACATCGATGACGTGCTGTCCCGACTCCTGTGCCGTCTCGGCGACGTGCGCCGCCTGATCCCGCGCCACGCTCGCCGTGCTCACGCCACCGGCACCGGGGTCGCTGCCGCCGGAAAATGTTGATGTGTCTGACATCTGGGTGCCCTTCTCTTGCATTCGACTTCCGCCGATCGACTGCTCCGCGGAAGGCTGGGCTCCGTGCCCTGTCAGCTGCACACAACCCCGAAAGTTCCGAATCGCTAACCGATTGACAGCGCGGCGAGATGGGTGGAGAAATTGACCAACGTCTGCGCCCGGGAACCTCGATGGTGAAGCCGTGCCGCTAACCCTTCGAACCCGTGCGGTCAATGGGGTGTCTTCCTCCGGCGGGCAGTGGATGCTCATGCAAAGGCGGCAGGAGTCGCCACGCGACGACCTTGAACGGAGAACCGACATGGGGTTTCCTGAACAGCAGCAGCAACCGCCGGGTTCGACCGACGCGATGGATCCGCGTCCCGATCACGGTGAGGTCAGCTATCGAGGGTCCGGAAAGCTCGCCGGCAAGACAGCGTTGATCACCGGAGCGGACAGTGGCATCGGCAAGGCGGTCGCGATCGCGTATGCGCGCGAGGGCGCCGACGTGGCGATCAGCTACCTCGACGAGGATGCCGATGCCGAGGACACCGCCAAGTGGGTGCGGGAAGCGGGCCGCAACGCGGTCCTGATTCGGGGGGACTTGGCCGATCCTGCGCATTGCCGGGAGGTTGTGGCGCGAACGGTCGCCGAGTTCGGCCGCTTGGACGTGCTCGTCAGTAACGCGGCCTACCAGATGAGTCACGACACGATCGAAGAGATCTCAGACGAGGAATGGGATCACACGGTGGCCACCAACATCTCGGCCTTCTTCCACCTGATCAAGGCATCGCTGCCGCACATGGGACCGGGTTCGTCGATCATCGGCTCGTCGTCCGTGAATTCCGACTCGCCGTCGCCGACCCTCATGCCGTATGCGGCGACCAAGGCGGCGATCGCCAACATGACAGCCTCTCTTGCGCAACTGCTCGGCGACCGGGGCATCCGTGCCAACAGTGTCGCACCCGGCCCGATCTGGACGCCGCTCATCCCATCGACCATGCCGATTGAGAAGGTTGCCAACTTCGGCGATGACACGCCGCTCGGGCGAGCCGGGCAGCCGGCCGAGCTCGCTGCCGCATACGTCCTGCTGGCCTCGGATGAGGGCAGCTACATTTCGGGCGCCCGCATCGCGGTGACCGGCGGGCGGCCGATCCTATGAGAGCCCTGACCTGGCAGGCAACGAAGCGGGTCGAAGTCCAGGATGTCCCGGATCCGGTGATCGAGAAGCCGACGGATGTGATCGTGAGAATCACCTCCACTGCGATCTGCGGATCGGATCTGCACCTGTACGACGTGCTCGGGCCGTTCCTGTCCAAGGGGGACATCCTGGGCCACGAACCGATGGGCATCGTCGAAGAGATCGGAGGGGCCGTCCGCTCTCTCAACGTCGGTGATCGGGTGGTCATCCCGTTCGTGATCGCCTGCGGCGACTGCTACATGTGCAGGCTCGGATTAACCACGCAGTGCGAGACGACGCAGAATCGCGAACACGGCACCGGCGCGAGCCTCTACGGGTACACCGAGCTCTACGGCTCCGTTCCGGGGGGTCAAGCCGAGCGGCTCCGGGTGCCGATGGCGGACTTCAACGCACTGAAAGTCGGCAAGGAGTTGCCCGACGAGCGCTACCTGTTCCTCAGCGACATCCTTCCCACTGCGTGGCAGGGCGTGCAGTACGCGCAGCTCCCCGCTGGCGGCGTTCTCGGTGTGATCGGCTTGGGGCCGGTCGGACAGTTCGTCAGCCGGATCGGTGTGCACCTGGGTCACCGAGTGGTGGCGGTCGATCCGGTGCCCGAACGGCGCGCGATGGCTGAACGACACGGCGTCGACACGTTCGACCTCAGCGACGACGCCGCCGCCTGGCTGCGTGAGGCCACGGATGGCCGCGGCCCGGATGCGGTCGTCGACGCCGTCGGAATGGAAGCCCACGGCAACCCGACCACCGCTGTCGCACAGTCCGCTGTCGGACTCCTGCCCGACGCCATGGCCAAGAAGCTGATGACGACGGTGGGCTTCGATCGTCTCGCGGCGATGATGCTCGCCTTCGATGCCGTAAGGCGGGGCGGCACCGTCTCGCTGAGCGGCGTCTACGCCGGTGTCGCCGACCCGGTGCCGTTCATGAACTTGTTCGACAAGCACGTGACGCTGCGCATGGGACAGTGCAACGTGCAGACCTGGCGGGGCGACGTCCTCCCGCTCGTGGAGGACCCGGCTGATCCGCTAGGAACGGAGGATCTCGTCACCCACAAAGTGAGCCTGGAAGAGGCACCCCGGATGTACGACCTCTTCCGCGGTAAGCAAGATGGGTGCGTCAAGGTCATGCTGACGCCCTGACCGTGCGGCAGTCACTCGCGCCGGCTGGACTCCCCATCAGCGGCAGCGTCTGCGATTTCGCGACGGAGTACCTCGTTCTCCCCTTGCAGGTTCAGAACCATTCCGATCCCTGCGAGATTCACGCCGTCGCCCTGGAGAGCAGCGACCTGTCGGATTCGAGCAAGGTCATCCTCGCTGTAGCGGCGCGTTCCGCCGTCGGTGCGGGCAGGTCGAATCAGTCCTTTGCGTTCGTAAAGCCGAAGCGTCGCTTGCGGTAAGCCCGCAAGGTCGGCGGCGACGGCAATGCTGTAGAGGGGGGTGTCCTCGGACCGTTGAACCACTCTTGAAGTTTGCTCAAAGCCCTTGATCCATGTCAACAGTTGATGTACAAAATATGCAGCCAATGACTCAGGTTATCTGTAGCAGAGCCGCGGGGAGGTGGTGGACAGTGGCTACAGGCGCCGATGATCGAACGGCGGAGATGTTCGCCGACATCGTCTATTCCGACCAGGGTTGGGTCGACCTCGAGTTCGAGGCGATGGTCGCCGGGTTCTACAGCGCCGTGAAGTCGACCCGCGTCGTGTCGCCGCAGCCTTCGCTCCGCGGCGCACGATTCGGGAACCGCGATCGGCGGTCTCCAGCCCGACGAGTCTGGTCTCATCGAACTCGGTCGATGATTCGTTCCCCTCCGCTGCGCCCTCGTACTTGCCCGAATGCGATAAGCCCAGGGGCGGCGTGAGGGCCGCCAAGAGAAAGGAGATTCTCACCATGTCGATGTCATTTGATCCTTTCAGCCAGTTGGATCGGATCGCCCAGAGCGTCTTCGACACCAGCAGGCAGCCGCGGATCATGCCCGTGGAGCTGTTCCGGGAGGGTGACCAATACGTTCTGAATGCCGACCTTCCGGGAGTAGACCCTGGATCGGTCGACGTGGACGTCGACGGGCACCTGCTGACCATTCGCGCGCAGCGGTCGGCTGCTAATCGCGCGAACGCCCGGTGGCTCGCCCAGGAGCGTCCGTTCGGGTCGTACATGCGGCAGTTCTCGATCGGTGACGACGTGAACTCGGAGGGCATCAGCGCCAGTTATGACAACGGCGTCCTCAGCGTAGTCATCCCGATCGCGGAACGGGCGAAGCCGCGAAGGATCGCCGTCGGGTCAGTGTCGGAGGACGGTCGGAAGGCCGTCTCCGCCTGACGCACCCGTCGCAATCAAGGCAGAACGAATTGCTGAGGGCTGCTCTTGGATGGGCAGGAGTGACGGTGTGTCCCTGACGCTGCGGCAGGCGAGCCAGCACTCTTGTGGCTGCCTGAGCTTTCGTGGGAGGAGAGAATGGGAAAGCTCATCTATGGTGCCAGCGAGATCGACATCGATGATCGGCTTCTGACACATCTGCAGGTTGTCGCGATCAACCGTTTGAAGCGCGAACAGCCCTTCGCGATGTCGTGGCGCGACTCGCGTGATACCGGGGGCGGGCGTACAACAGTGTGGGTGCACCCCTCCATCCCGCTGATGTTTCATTTCGACGGGTCCCGCGTGCCAGCCATCAACACTCACTGGCTCGAGGAACTCTACGCTTCTGCAGACGGACCGACGGGCCTCATCATTACCGCTGAGCCGGCCATCGGCACGGACGGTGGCGCCCACAGCTTGGACCAGAGGAAACGGATGGAAAGCGCAGGAAGACAGTGAAACGGATCCACTATGCCGGCGGCTCGCTGCTTACCGGCGACGCGATCGCCGACGTCGTGTTGCGGTACGCGCAAGCGCTCGCGAAACGGGCGACAGCGGAGGAAATTCGAGTACCGTCCCTGACACCTTCCGGCACGAGGGATGATGCCCTCCTGCTCGTCGGGCCGGCAAGTCAACTCCTCGCCACCGCCGAGGAGGGCGACGACGAACTCGAAGACGACGGATTCGTCGAGCGATACGAACGCTTGATCCTCGCTCTCGGCCCGCGACAGATGTTGCCGCTCGACGAGGACTCCGATTTCGACGAGAACGAACTTCGTGTCCATTTCGACTGACGATCCCACGACCCTGGAGGAGCATTACGCGAAGGGCTCCATGACCCCTTGCGCAGAATAATCCAGCGGCGGAGTATGACGAGGACGGAGACCCCTCCGCGGCGAACCCCCGGTAAGCCTTCAGGCGCTGCCGGGGGTTCTCAATCTGGCCCGATCTCGGGCTGTTCGTCACACCATGACGGGGTGCGGCGCGCGCATGCTGTCGAACAGCACGTCGAGCGCCGCCTCCAGGTGCTCGGTGGTCCCGGTCGACCACATGGTGACGACCCCGCCCTGGATGCCGGCCAGGAGTGCTGCCGCGAGCTGGTCGGCCGGCCGGTCGGTCCGCATCCGGCCGGCGTCCTGCATCGCCCGGATGCCCGCTGCGAGGTGACCCTGCCACCGCGAGAGCAGCGCGCGGGTGACATCGCCGGCTCCGGGGGTGGTGTCGAGCTGGCCGACGAGCGAGTTCAGGGGGCAGTGCGCTCCCTGGGCGCGGTAGCGGGCGACGAGGACCTCCCGCCAGCGCTGCCACGCCGCCCACGATGTGAGTTCACCCAGATAGGGCTGCTGGTCGGAGAGGACACGATCGGCTTCGTGGCGCATGACCTCCAGGAAGAGCTCGTCCTTCCCGCCGGGAAAGTAGTGGAACAACTGCCCCTTGCTCGTGCGTGTGGCCGCGCGCACGTCGTCGAGGGTCATCGCGGAGAACTCGATCTCGCGCAGATACGCTGCCGCGCCGTCGATGATCCGCGCTCGGGTCGCCGCGCCCTTCCGTGTAAGTGCCACTCGGTGAGTCTACTCCGATTTTGGACTTGCCGGTCCAGAAATGGATCCGTAGAGTCGCCGCCATGACGCACAGACTGAATGGCAGAACGGCGCTCGTGACGGGCTCCACCAGCAACATCGGCCGGGCAATCGCGACCGCGCTCGCCGTCGAGGGGGCGCATGTGATCGTGTCCGGGCGCGACTCGGGCAGGGGCGAAGAGGTCGTGCGGGAGATCCGAGAGTCCGGCGGACGGGCGGACTTCGCGCAGGCCGAACTCGACGGTTCGCCCGAGCAGAGCCGGGAGGTGGCGGAGCGGGCGCTCACTCTGCTTGGCGGGCGACTCGACATCCTCGTCAATAACGCGGGCGTGTACCCGCCGCACACGACCCTGTCGGCGGACGGCGACCTCTTCGACCGGATCTTCGGCGTCAATGTGAAGGCGCCCTTCTTCCTGATGCAGGCGGTCGCGCCGTCTATGATCGCCGCCGGCGGCGGCACTGTGATCAACCTCGGCTCGTGGATCACTACGCGGGGCGTTGCCTCCAGCCCGCTGTACAGCGCGTCGAAGGGAGCGATCGAGACGCTCACGCGGGCGTGGGCGGCCGAATTCGGCGCCAGGGGAGTACGGGTGAACGCGATCTCGCCGGGCGTGATCCGACCGCCGGAGATCGGTCCCGACGCGGTGTTCCCCGGCGAGGCGCTGATGGCCGGATCGCCTGCCGGTGTAGCGGGGCATCCGGACGCGATCGCCGCCGCAGCCGTCTATCTCGCCTCCGACGACGCCGCGTTCGTGCACGGCACGGTGCTCGACGTCGACGGCGGCCGCCTCAGCGTGCACGCCGCCGCCTGACGGCCCTGATCAGGTTCGTCTCGGGACCCGGATCGCGTCCATACCCTTCTCGCTCCTGGCCCGCGCGCGGTTCGGTCCAGCCGAACAGTTCGCGTGCAACCGTCGCGACAGCGGATGCGTCGGCACCGGCATCCGGACCGGTCATGACGACTCCCCCGCTCGCGCATTCGAGATCAAGAAGTCGAGCACGGCAGCTTGGACCCGATGGTCGTGGAAGATGTCACGCACGTCATCCGAGTCGGACTCGGACGTCGCGATACCCACGGCTACCGCGACTTTCTCCGAACGGCCCGCCTGGACCGCCTGGGGGTGCACATACGATCGCCGTGCCACCGCGCGCGTGTCGCCGAGCAGGTGGGCGGCGGCATCGTACGGAACGAGATCAGGGCTTCGCCGGGTCGTAGCGACATCGTGGAACGCGGCGCCGGCGACGACAGCGGCTGCGACGACGGTGGCGCCCCACGTGCGAAAAGTCTTCGCGCTCGCAGTGACGGCGCCGTGGGAGTGGATGTAGGAGTTGACCGTCACGCTGTCGATTCGACGCCAGAGTGGCGGATCGGCCGTGGCGAACACCGGGATCTCCGGATCGGCCTCCTGTTCCAGGAGTTCGGTGACCACGGCTGCCGCGCCGGAATCCGTGACGACCAGGTGATGCCCGATGTGCTCCTTGCCGATGAAGTCGAACGTGGCAGTGTCGCCCGCGACGGAGACCTGGTTGCGTCGCAGGGTGGTGAGTCCGTAGGTGTGGTTGTCGCGGGCGTACCTCTCGTTTCCGACGCGGAAGAGCCCACGGTCCAGCAGCCGGATGACGGCCGCAGTGACCCGCCTGGGTTCAAGCTCCTCCGTCGATGCGAGCGGCACCGCGCCGAGATCCGCGTTCACCTGTTGCCGCAGGTGGGGAAGGGACGCCGCGAACTGGAGCAGGTGGTCGAACTTGTCCTGGGAGGCCGCAACCGCCGCTTCGGCGGAGTAGCGGTACTGGGTGCGGCCACGGGAGTCGACGCCGGTCGCCTGTATCGGGCTAGTGGGATCCGGTGAGGCCCAGACGTGCGTCCACGCCGGAGGAATTCTCAGGAGGCGCAATCGGTCGGTGACCGCCGCGTCGACGACCGTGTTCCCCTCGGAGTCGGCCCAGCTCTCGGGCCGACTCGACAGCCGGTGCAGGCCCGGCGGCCTGATGATGTGACGAGCCGCCGGTTCCGACGGGTCAGTGCCGGCGGCGTGCATCCGGGGTCAACTCCGCAGCGCCGTAGCTGTTGTCATCCGGGTTGATCGTCACCCCGGGTGCCACGAGCTCATCGATCCGGTCGAGCACGTCGGCGGTCAGCACGACCTCCGGTGCCGCGAGATACGACTCGAGTTGCTCCATCGTGCGCGGTCCGACGATCGCCGCGGTCACGGCCGGGTGGTTGATGACGAATGCGATCGCAAGCTCGATGAGGGTGAAGCCTGCCTGCTCGGCGAGCAGCGCGAGCTCCTCGACGATGTCGAGCTTGCGCTGGTTGGCGGGGCTGCTCATGTCGAAGCGGGCGCCGGGTCGAGCGGATGAGGCGGGCGCGGATGCCGCACCCTTGCGCCAGCGACCCGACAGCCATCCGCCACCCAGTGGGCTGTAGGTGAGCGATCCCATCCCGTGCCGCTGGATGGTCGGGAGCACGTCCTCTTCGATTCCGCGCACGAGGATCGAGTACGGCGGCTGTTCGGTGACGAACCGTTCCAGATTACGGTCTCGTGACGCCCATTGCGCTTCGACGATCTGGGAGCCCGAGTACGACGAGGAGCCGAGGTAGCGCACCTTCCCCTGCCGGACCAGGTCGGTGAGTGCGCTGAGCGTCTCCTCCACATCCGTGTCGGGGCTCGGCCGGTGCACCTGGTAGAGGTCGAGGTAGTCGGTGTTCAGGCGGCGCAGCGAGTTCTCCACCTCGCGCATGATCCAGCGACGGGAGCCTCCGCGCTGGTTCGGGTCGTCGCTCATCGGCATGAAGAACTTCGTGGCGAGGAACACGTCGTCGCGACGGCCCTGAAGTGCCTCCCCCACGATCTCCTCGGAGACACCACGGGAGTAGACGTCCGCGGTGTCGACGAAATTGATGCCCGCATCGAGCGCGCGGTGGATGATCCGGATGCTGTCGGCGCGATCGTCATTGCCCCACGGGCCGAACATCATCGCTCCGAGGCAGAGGGGGCTGACCTGCACGCCGGTGCGGCCCAGTGAGCGGTATTCCATTCGTTGTTCCTTCTTTCGGATCAGGCTTTCGGATCAGGCTTCGGGAATGACCATCGAGAACCGGTCGACGCGAGGCACGTCGGGGTCGGGGCCGCTGCGCACACCCGTGTCGAGGGCGTCGATACGGCCGAGTTCATCGGCAGTCAGTTCGAAGTCGAAGACAGCGAAGTTCTCGGCGATGCGTGAGGGGTTGACCGACTTCGGGATGGCGGAGCGGCCCTGCTGCAGGTGCCAGCGCAGCATCACCTGCGCCGGGGTCTTGCCGTGGTCCTGCGCGATCGAGGCGATCGTGGCATCCTGCATCACGCTCCTGCGGTCGTCGCCCCAGCCGGGGTAGAAGGTGATCCCGCCGATCGGCGACCAGGCCTGGGTGAGGATGCCGTTCGCTGCGTCGGCGGCCCGCACCTCCGGCTGGCTGAAGTAGGGGTGCAGCTCGACCTGGTTGACGGCGGGCACGACGTCGGTCTCGGCGAGCAGCCGTTCTAGGTGGTGGGGCATGAAGTTGCTGACGCCGATCGAGCGGACCCGGCCGTCGGCGAGGAGCGTTTCGAGCGCTTTGTAGGCGGCGATCGTCTTGTCGAATCGGTCGGGGGCCGGCTGGTGCAGGATGAGCAGGTCGAGCTGGTCGACGCCGAGCTTGCCGGTCGCCTTCTCCCAGGCGTGGAGGGTCTCGTCGTAGCCGTAGTCGGACACCCACACCTTGGTCTCGATGAACACATCGTCGCGGTCGAGGCCGGATCGTCGGATGCCTTCACCCACCTCGCGCTCGTTGCCATAGGCGGCGGCGGTGTCGATGTGGCGGTAGCCGGTGGCGAGGGCTGCCTGCACGGCGGCGGTGGTCTCTTCGGGCGGGGACTGGAAGACGCCGAGTCCGAGGGCGGGCATCGTGATGCCGTTGTTGAGTGTGAGTTCCATGACCATGCCATCCACGCTACGGGCCGATGCGCGAAGAAGGGAGGGCACGTCAGTGCCTCCCTCGGCGTCGGGCCGCGGCGTAGGGTCGTCGACATGGCCCACACCGATGAGGTGCGGGAGTTCCTCACCTCCCGCCGCGCAAGGATCACCCCGGAGCAGGCCGGCCTCCCCGCGTATGGCGGCAATCGCCGGGTGAAGGGCCTGCGTCGCGAGGAGGTCGCGATGCTCGCCGGGATGAGCGTCGACTACTACACGCGTCTCGAACGGGGAAACCTCTCCGGTGCATCCGACGGCGTCCTGGAGGCGCTCGCCCGAGCGCTGCAACTGGACGGCGCCGAGACCTCGCATCTCTACGATCTCGCCCGCGCCGCCGGCGTCGCGCCGCGCGTGCGACGCAAGCGCAGCCCGAAGACCGTCCGTCCCAGCCTGCAACGCGTGATCGACGCGATCGTCACGGCGCCGGCCTGGGTGCGCAACGACCGTGGCGACGTCCTGGCCGTCAACGAGCTCGGCCGCGCCCTCTACCTCGACCTGATGGCGGAGACAGTTCAGCCTCCGAACAACTCCCGCTTCACGTTCCTCAACCCGAAGGCCCGCGCCTTCTACTCGAACTGGGAACAGGCCGCCGACGACATCGTCGCCATCCTGCGCTCGGCTGCGGGCAGGAATCCCTACGACAAGGACCTCACCGACCTCGTCGGCGAGCTCAGCACGCGCAGCGAGGAATTCCGCGTCCGCTGGGCCCGCCACGACGTGCGTTACCACCGCACCGGACGCAAGCGCATCCACCACCCCATCGTCGGCGACCTCGATCTGGCGTTCGAAGCGCTCGAGCTCCCCGGCGACCCCGGCCTGCGCGTAAACGTCTACACCGCAGACCCCGGAACGCCTTCTGAGGATGCCCTCAAGCTGCTGGCCAGCTGGGCCGCCACCCAGCGACAACCCGTGCCGACCTCCCAAAAGGAGAACGACCACGCCTAGCTATTGCTTGTCGCGCCAGCCGTCCTGGAACGTGTCGTCGTGCAGCTTGCGGAGGTGGGTCGCGTACTCGTCGAGTCGCCGGGCCCGATCCTGCATGTCGTGGAAATCCTGACCGTGATCGCGCGCAGGCGTCTTCTCCTCGGCCCGCTTGCGCACGATATGAAGCTCCTCGCGGCTGAGTTCCGCGACTTTTCCGAGGACTTCTTCGAGGTCCATGACGCACCTTCCGATCGGATGGTGACCGGACATCAGCGACGCCCGCTCACAACGAGCGTAGGCAGCCGAGGTCATCGGATCAAGCGCCGAACGGAGGCGACTGTCTACGCTGGCGGCATGAGCGAAACGCCGACACCGACCCGCGTCCGCATCCGCTGGGGCTGGTTCATCGCCTGCATCCTCCTGGGCCTCGCCGCCATCCTGGTCGGGTGGTTGGTGGTACCGGCGTCTGCGGGCCGGGGTTACCTCGCCGGCGTGATGGCCAACGTCGGAACCACGCTGCTGCTGGTGGGAATCGTGGTGCTGCTGGAGCGGCGGATCATCGACAGCGCGGCGCGCCTGGTCCGCACCGCGAACGAGCAGACGAACGAAGCGATCCGAGCCCAGATCCACGATCTCGAGCGTCGACTGGCCACCGAGTGGGAGGGCGCGACCGTCGAGAACGTGGGCGAGAAGAAGGCCGAGACGACGCGGATCACCGACGAGTTCACGAAGCGGATCGTGGACGAGTCCAAGCGCGAGAAGTGATCGTGGCAATCTCGTGTTCGCCGGCCAAGTCAGTGTGCCAGCGATCTCCCGCATCGACGACGAGGGGCGAAAAGGGAAGGCTCCCTCCCCACCCCCAGTGTGAGGGCTTATTGGGTTGTGCCCGGGTTACTGCTCGATAGTCTGCTCTCACCCATCCCGAGAAAGACTCACATGAGCAGCAACCTTCCTCTGCCTCCCGCAGGCTGGTACCCGAACCCAGAGAACACCGCCGAGATGCGCTGGTGGGATGGGAAGGCGTGGAGCACGCAGGTCGCACCACCTGCGACAGCGCCGTCGGCATCGGCCGCTACGCCGTCGAAGGTTCGGCGAAAGATTCCGATCAGCACATGGATCGGCGGGGCGCTCCTTCTCCTCCTCATACTCTCAGCCGTATCCGGCGGCATCGGCTCCGTCCTCATCATGATCGCTCTTGTCGCCGGGGTCACCGCTGTGTACACCCTGATCACGCGGCGACGCAGCTGGGCGCGCCTGCCCACGTCCCGGCCGATCGCTGGCGGGATTGCCGCCGGCGCACTTGTCCTCCTGATTATCGGCACCGGTGTGTACTCGGCTGGCCATCCGACGCCGGCGGAGAACGCTACCGCGATCATCCATTCCGAACCACCGACCAGAACACCGACACCATCGCCGACACCCAGCGATACGGATGAGCCGCTCGATCCATCCACTGTTGTCGCCTCAGACAGTGGCCCGTCTGTTGTCATCGCCAACGACAGCACGACTACGGCGGCAGCAGTCGACGTGCTCGCCACCCTCTCCGTCAAGGGCAAGGCCGCCGCCACCGGTTATGCGCGGACTGTTGACTTCGGTGCCGCCTGGCTCGACGTCGACCACAACTCGTGCGACACGAGGAATGACATCCTCGCGCGCGACCTGACCGACACCGTCAAGCAGGGCGCCTGCAGGATCACTTCCGGCACGCTCGACGACGAGTACACCGGACAGACCATCGATTTCCTGCGCGGCAGCAAGACATCCGCGCTCGTGCAGATCGACCACATCGTCCCCCTCGAGAACGCGTGGGTGACCGGCGGTCAGCAACTGACGCAGGCGCAACGGATCAGCTTCGCCAACGACCCCTTGAACCTGATCGCTGTCGACGCGCACTCGAACGAACAGAAGTCGTCCGGCGACGCCGCGACCTGGTTGCCTCCGATCAAGTCGTTCCGGTGCGAATACGTTGCTCGCCAGATCTCCGTGAAAGCAACCTATGGCTTGTGGGTGACTCAGGCGGAGCACGACGCGATGGCGAACGTTCTCGGAAGCTGCAGCGGGCAGATGGCGGAATCGTCGAAGTTCGCGCCGGCCGCGCCGACACCGACACCGACGGTTGCGCCAGCTCCAGCACCCGCACCCGCACCAGCACCAGCGCCGGCTCCAGCACCCGCACCAGCACCAGCACCAGCGCCGGCTCCGGCACCCGCACCAGCACCCGCGCCGGCTCCAGCACCTGCGCCCGCGCCTGCCCCGCCGGTGTCGCCCGGCAACGGCGCCACAGCGCTCTGCAACGACGGCACCTTGTCATTTGCCGCACACCACCAAGGGGCCTGCTCGCATCACGGCGGTGTCGCAACGTTCTACAAGTAAGGAATTGAGAACATGGGCTTCTCCGTCCGCATCGCACCCGGCATCCGTGTCCGCGCGTCCTCCCGCGGCGTGCGCACCAGCATCGGACCCCGCGCGGCACGCATCCATATCGGCGGTGGCGGGACCGGCGTCTCCACAGGCGCGGGTCCATTCACCTACTACACAAATGTGGGAGGCGGTACGACTTCGCGTCGCACCACCGCCAAGTCAACGTCGCGCACCACGATGACTCTCGCCCAGGCAGCCAAATCGCACGAAGCTGAACGCCTTCGTGAAGCGATCGACGCGATCACCAAGATCCACCAGGAATCCTTCGCTCCCGCGGTGAAGCCGTTGTGTCCGCCCCCGCCGCCGGCGGATGCGGCTACGATTCGTCGGCAATTCGCTGCAGCGGCGGTGAAAGGGTTGCCTTTCTTCGATCGCGCCGGCCGGAAGGCGGCCAAAGCGAAGGCCGCTTCCGACGCCGATGCCCGTATCGAATGGGAGACGGCCCAGCTTCGCCAGAAGTACGACGGCTACCAGGAAGAACTCAACGAACAGTGGGCAAAACTGCTGGCGAACGACCCGGACGTCGTTCTCCAGCAGTTGGCAAGCGCGTTCGAAGACAACGAAGCGTCTGCCGCGCCGCTCGGGGTCAGCGACGGCGAAGCCAGTCTTGTTGTACTTCTCCCCGATGAGGACTCAGTTCCCGAGCGCTACCCGACGTTGACGCCGGCGGGGAATCTCAGCTTGAAAAAGATGTCGAAGAAGGAACATGACGCCTTCTACAACGTCGTCGCCGCTGGGTACACGCTCGTCACCATTAAGGAGGCGTTCGCAGTCGCCCCATCGCTGAGGAGCGTCCGCATCATCGCCGTCCGCGCGAACAGTACGGATGCATTCGGAAAGAAGCGCGGGGAAGCTCTTCTGGCCGGTCGCGTCCACCGAGAGCGGCTCGACGGGGTGCAGTGGGCGACCGTGGACGCGCCGACGATCCTCAGCGACATCAGTGACGAGCTTCTCATCAATCAGAAGGGCGCGGCGCGCACTCTGACGCCGCTCGACTTGTCCCAGGAACCGGAGCTCGGCCAGGTGATGGGCACCATCGACTTCGATGAACTCGACTGACCGCTCAACGGTCCCCGAACCATCGGCGCATCTTCTTCACGCGCTATCGCCACGAGCGTCGGCAGCGCAACCGGATGTGCGAGATGCCGAGGGGACCGAATTCTGCCTGCAGTGAAGGGGCTGGCGCTCTGAAGGGCCCCGGCCGTTCTACAGTTGGGCCATGATGACGGCGCGACTTTCGGCGTGGGCGGTGGCGGGCATCCCGGAGGTCACCGCTGGCGACGACCTGACCCTGCTCATCGGTGACGTGCTCGCCGCAGCCGCACCCGACGAGCAGCCGCAGGCCGGTGACATCGTCGTCGTGACCAGCAAGATCGTCTCGAAGGCCGAGGGCCGCTTCATGCGGGCGGATGACCGTGAGCAGGCGATCACGGATGAGACGGTGCGCGTCGTGGCGAGCCGTGTCGCCGGCGACCACGTCATCCGCATCGTCGAGAACCGCCTCGGCATCGTCGGCGCCGCAGCCGGGGTGGATGCCAGCAACACGCCCGAGGGGACGGTGCTGCTGCTGCCGCTCGATCCGGATGCCTCGGCATGCGCGCTCTGCCTGGCCCTGCGGGAACGGTTCGGTGTCGACCTGGGCGTGATCGTGACCGACACGCTCGGACGGGCCTGGCGCATCGGCCAGACCGATGTCGCGATCGGTGCGGCGGGTGTGCTGGTGACAGACGACCTGCGGGGGTCGACGGATGCTCACGGCCGGCCTCTCGGCGTGACCCAGCCGGTCGTCGCCGACGAGATCGCCGCGCTGGCCGACCTCGTGAAAGGCAAGTCGAGCGGGCTTCCGGTCGCCGTGGTGCGGGGGCTCGGTCGATTCGTCACCGACCTCGACGCCCCCGGCGCGAGATCGCTCGTGCGCACCGGCCCCACCGATATGTTCCGGCTGGGCACGGATGAGGCGCTCGCCGAAGGTTACGCACGCGGCTTCGAAGCGGGGCGGGCCTCCGAGGCTGGACAGGTGTCCGGGTGAGGCGCTGGGCGATGGTCGTGCCGTTCAAAGGGGCGGCGGATGCGAAGAGCCGGCTTTCCGGGTCGCTGGACGACGGCGAGCGGGCCGCGATCGCGCTCGCGTTCCTGGTCGACACCGTCAGCGCGGTGAGTCGAGTGCCCGCCGTGACGAGCGTGATCGTGGTCTCGAACCAGCCGGGTCTCGCCGCACTCCTCGGCTCGGAGACGCGGGTGATCGCCGACCCGGGCGGCGGAATCAACGCGGCTGTCGCATCCGGTCTCGCCCTCGCCCGCGCGGACGCCCCCGATGTCGACACCGCAGCCATCACCGGCGACCTCGCCGCGCTGCGCCCGGCCGACCTCGCCGAGGCTTTCGCACTGGCCGAAGCGGCCGCGACGACCGGCGCGCAGCTCGCGTTCGTTCCCGACCGCGAGGGTTCCGGAACCACGATGGTGGCGTTCACACCGGGCGCCCACGCACCCACGCGGTTCGGCATCGGGTCGTGCGCCGCACACACGGCCGCCGGCTACCTCCCCCTGGCGGTGCCTGCCGAGTCGTCGCTGCGGCTCGACATCGACGACGCCGACGACCTCGAGCGGGCACGGCTGCTCGGCGTCGGCGCGGCGACGCGGGCCGTACTGGAGCAGCGGGTCAGGCCGCGTTCATCCGATCCCGCCACGCGACCAGCTCACGCGCCTGGCGCAGGTCGAGGTCGAGCCCGCTGATCCCCAGCGTGAAGAGGCGCGCGCCGAGCGCATGTTGCGCCTCGATGGGCTCGAGCGAACCGATCGTGCCGTCGTGGGTGCGACGCACGCCGGTGGAGATCTCGATCTCGGACATGTCGCGATCGACACGGTGACACCACTCCTGAAGCACGGCCAGCTTGCGCTCCAGGGTCTCGACATCGCTGAAACTGTGCCAGATGTCGGCGTGCCGGGCGACGATCCGCAGCGTCTTCTTCTCGCCTCCGCCGCCGATGAGCACGGGGATGGAGCGCGTCGGCGCCGGATTCAGGGTCGCCCACCGCGTTTCGATCCGCGGAAGCGCCTCGGCCAGCGCGTCGAGCCGCGTGCCCGGCGTGCCGAACGGGTATCCGTATTCGACGTAGTCGAGTTCCTTCCAGCCGGCCCCGATGCCGAGGATGAGCCGCCCGGCGTCGCCGCCGCGCGCGCTGATGTGGTCGACCGTCCGGGCCATGTCGGCCAGCAGATCGGGGTTCCGGTACGAGTTGCAGGTGACGAGGGCGCCGATCTGGATCCGGCTGGTCTGCTCGGCCCAGGCGGCCAGCATCGTCCAGCATTCGAAGTGGGCGCCGTCCGGGTCGCCTGACAACGGGAAGAAGTGGTCCCAGTTGAAGGCGATGTCGACACCGAGGTCTTCGATGGCGGCAACGGTGTCGCGAAGCTGGGCGTACGTCGCATGCTGCGGCGCGAGCTGGACGCCGATGCGTACGGGGCGTTCGGTCATGGGGTTCCTCCGGGGTGGTGGACAGTATGGAGCGCGTGGGCGGCGTGGAGCGCGTGGGCGGCGATCGCGGCGGTCGCCGCGACGTCGTGCATCCAGAGCGGGTGGGCTGAGGCGCGGATCCCGGCCGCTTCGAGGTCGGGGACGAGCCCGGCATCCGTCTCGTCGACGAGCCACGCATCGAGGATGCCGTGGTCGGCCCGCGAGCCGTAGAAGAGGCCGACACCGAGGGCGGTCGACCTGACCCCGACGATCTCGAGGCATCGGTCGGCCATTCCGCGCACCACGTTGCCGCCGATGATCGGTGACACCCCGACCACCCGTGCGTCGGTGTCGCGCAGCGCCTCGCGCACCCCCGGGACGGCGAGGATCGTGCCGACCGAGACGACCGGATTCGACGGCGGGATGATGACGACGTCGGCGTCCCGGATCGCCTCCAGCACGCCGGGGGCGGCCTGCGCCTGCCCCAGACCGATCTGTACGAACTCGGTGGCCGCGGCTTGAGCGCGGTAACGCACCCACCACTCCTCGAAATGGATGAGGTCGCCGGCCCGATGCTCGTCGACGTCGGCCGCGAGCCGCACGTTCGTCTCGACGGGGTCGTCGCTCATCGGAAGCAGCCGGGCGCCCGGGCGCCACCGTCGCGCGAGGAGCTCCGTGGCCTCGCTGAGCGTCCGACCGGAGCGGAGCAGGTCGGTGCGCACGATGTGGGTGCCGAGGTCGAGGTCGCCGAGGGTGAACCAGTCCCAGCCGGCGCCGTAGGCCGAGATCTCACCGGACGCGCGGCGCGTCTCGTCGGCGCGGCCCCACCCCTGTTCTTCGGCGATGCCCCCGCCGAGCGTGTACATGACGGTGTCGAGGTCGGGACAGATGCGCAGGCCGGTCAGCCACATGTCGTCTCCGGTGTTGACGACCACGGTGACCGGCACCGCGGAGCCCTTCCCGTCTGCAGCGGGGTACTCCGCGGCGAGGTGCGCGAGCAGCCCACGCGTGAAGCGGGCGCCGCCGACCCCGCCGGCCAGCACGGTGATCCCCGTCATCGGGCGAGCTCCGAGCCGTGCCGCTCGCGCAGGCGCGGCAGGATCTCCGCGCCGTAGAGCTCGATGAACCGTTCCTGGTCGGGGCCCGCACCGTGGAACACGAGATGGCGGAAGCCGAGGTCGATGTACTCCTCGATGCGTTCGACGTGCTCGTCGGGGTCGGCGCCGACGATCCAGCGCGAGGCGATCCGCTCGATCGGCAGCGCATCGGCCAGGCGTTGCATCTCGCGGGGATCGTCGACGCTCATCTTCTCGTCGGGCGTGAGCGCGAGCGGCGCCCAGTGGCGAGTGTCCTGGAGCGCGCGTTCGGGGTCGCGATCGAACGAGACCTTCACCTCGATGAGCGTGTCGACGTCGTCCCGGGTGCGACCGGCCTTCCCGATGCCGTCCTCGAGCGCAGGCAGGAGTGTCTCGGTGTAGAGGGTTCGCTCCTTGCCCGACGTGGTGATGTAGCCGGCCGCGATCCGGCCGGCGAGCCGGGTCGCGGCAGGCCCGGATGCTCCGATGTAGATCGGCACCGCGACGTCGGGCTTGTCGTAGATCGTCGCGTTGTCGGTTCGGTAGAACTCGCCCGCGAACGTCACGCCGTCTTCGGTCCACAGCTTCTCGATCAGAGTGACTGCTTCTTTGAGGCGAGCGAAGCGTTCCTTCACCTCGGGCCATTCCATGCCGAGAACGACCTCGTTGAGGGCCTCGCCCGTCCCGACTCCGAGAACGACCCGGCCTGGGAACAGCGACCCGAGTGTAGCGAAGGCCTGCGCGACGACCGCCGGATGGTAGCGGAACGTCGGCGTCAGCACGGAGGTGCCGATCAGGATGCGCTCCGTGCTCGCCCCGAGAGCGCCCAGCCACGGGATGGCGGCGGGCGCGTGACCGCCCTCGTGGACGAACGGCTGGAAGTGGTCGGAGACGAACACCGAGTCGAAGCCGGCCTTCTCGGCCAGCACTCCGTAGCGCAGCAGGTCGCCGGGGCCGAACTGTTCGGCGGAGGCCTTGTAGCCGAAGCGCAGGGGAATGGGCACGGTGGTACTCCTCAGGTGATGATCAGCGGGGTGGGCGAGAACGGGCTCGGGCTCGGGCTCGGCGCATACGGGGTCAACGAGAACGCGCCGTTGCGCTCACGGAACGTGTGCGCGTAACCCGGCCAGAGCAGGGTGAGCCTGCCGGTGCGGCTGTCGCGGTACCAGCTCTCACAGCCGCCGGTCATCCAGACGGTCGAGGCGGCCAGCTCGTCGATCAGTGCGGTGTACTCGACTTCGGCTCGGCGACTGACGTCGAGCACGAGGTCGGCGTCGGCTTCGAGGTGATCGAGCGCGCCGAGGATGTAGTCGAGCTGCGTCTCGATCATGTAGATCGCCGAGTTGTGGCCGAGCCCGGCGTTGGGGCCGTTGACGACGAACAGGTTGGGGAAGCCGCTGACGACCGTCGACGCGTAGGCGGTCATGCCCCCGGCCCAGTGCCGGGCCAGCAGTTCGCCGCCGACGCCCCGGACGATGCGGGCATACGGCTGCTGGGCCGCATGGAACCCGGTGGCGAAGATCACGGCATCGACCTCGTGCCGCGCACCGTTGGCGGTGATGAGCGTGTTGCCGTCGACCCCTTCGAGCGCCGACGGTTCGACCACAACCGTCGGGCGGGTCAGCGCCGGGTAGTACTCGTTCGAGATGAGCACGCGCTTGCAGCCGATCTCGTAGTGCGGTGTGAGTTTCGCGCGCAGCTCGGGGTCGGGCACCTGCGACGCGAGGTGATCGAGCGCGCGTGTGCGAGCGGCCTCGACCGCCGCCGGCAGGCCCGCGCGCTGGGCGTAGGCCTCCTCGGCGCTCCAGAACAGCGTCGACCTGAGCCGGTCCTGTTCCTCGGGGTCGCGCTCGAACTGTGCCTGCTCGGCTTCGGTGTACTGGTGCTCTTCCCGTGGGATGACGTAGGGCGCGCTCCGTTGCAGCACCACCAACTCGCCTGCGATCTCCGCCAGCCGCGGGACGAGCTGGATGGCCGAGGCCCCCGACCCGACCACCGCGACGCGCTTGCCGCGCAGGTCGGCGTCATGATCCCAGCGGGCCGAATGGAACAGCGGACCCCGGAAGGTGTCGAGCCCCGGGGCGTCCGGGATGCGGGGTTCGGTCAGGCGGCCGCAAGCGAGTACGAGCGCCCGGGCGGTGAACTCTCCGCGGCTGGTGTGGAGCAGCCAGCGCGAACGCGACTCGTCCCAGCTCATGGCGTCGACATCCGTGCCGAGCCTCAGGTGATCGCCGAGCCCCTCCTCGTCGGCGCCGGCGACGAGGTAGTCGCGGATCTCCGCGCCCTCGGAGAAGAACGACGACCATCGCGGGTTCGGTCGGAACGACCACGAGTACAGGTGCGAGGGCACGTCGCAGGCGACTCCGGGGTAGGTGTTGTCGCGCCAGGTGCCGCCGACCGCGTTCGCGCGCTCGAAGATCAGGAACGAGCTCACGCCCTGGCGCTTCAGCCGGATGCCGAGGCCGAGACCTGCGAACCCCGCGCCGACGATCGCGACATCGAGTTCGGTCATGAGCGGGCCACGCGCTTGCGCTCGTCCGTCGGATCGCCGTAGGTCGTGGTGCGCTGGCGCACGGGTCGGGAGAGCGAGCGGGCGATCCGTTCGACATCGGACGGCAGCAGTTCGTGCCCGTGCTCGACTCCGGCTTCGGGCAGGACGCGGCCGTCGAAGAGTGTGCCACCGAGGTCATCCGCCCCGCTCTGCAGCATCAGCGCGGCCTCCGCGAACCCGAGCCGTGTCCACGGCGCCTGGATGTGGTCGATGTGCCCGTGGAGCATGAGGCGGGCGACCGCGTGGACGCGGCGGTGGTCATCGGACTCCCTGCCCGCGGGGCCGGCGTGGCCGATCGCCGGCATCGGCACGAACTCGGTGAAGCCGCCGGTCGAACTCTGGACCTCGACCAGCCGCCGCAGGTGCCCGACCCGGTCGGCGGCGGATTCGCCGTTGCCGTAGACCATGACCGAGGTCGACCGGAACCCTGCCCGGTGCGCGGCGGTGACGATCGAGGTCCAGCGGTCGACGGGGAGGTCGCCGGGCGCGACCCGCAGACGTACGGCATCGTCGAGGATCTTGACGCCTGTGCCCGGCACGGTGTCGACGCCCGCCTCGCGGAGGGCCGCGAGGTAGTCGGCGTCGTCGAGACCGAGCCGTGCGGCGCCGTCGGCGATGTCCGCCGGGCGGAACGCGTGCAGGTGCAGCTCTGGCCGGATGGCTTTCACGACGCGGGCCAATCGCAGGTACGAGTCGGCGGGAAGAGCATCCGGGATCACGCCTTGCACGCACAGCTCGGTCGCGCCGAGCGCCCACGCGTCGTCGACGATTTCGGCCAGCGTGTCGAAGGTGAGGGCCGCGGGGTCCGGCGCGTGGCCGGGGTCGGTCGAGCTCAGGTTGGTCGAAGTCACGTTGCGGTTGACGACGAAGCTGATCGCCTCGCCCACCGTGTAGCGACGCAGGTCGTTGGCGAGTCCGGCGAGGGACTCGAGGTCGTCGTCCTCGGCCTCCATCAGTTCCGCGTAGTCGCGATCGCTGAGGGCGGCGGGAGACGATGCCGCGCGGGAGAGCGCCGACCGCACAGGCGAGGTGTGGAGGGCGACCGACCGCGCCCGCGACGACCACCCGTCCTGGGCATCCCGCGCTGTCGCACGAGCGCCTTCGTCGGCGAGCATGCTCGACTGGTCGACGAGGGCGTCGACATACGCACGCACGGCGGGGTCGATCCACTGGCCGGCGTCCCGGATGTACGGCGGATGCACCGTGAGCCGCTCGGTCAGCCGGAAGCCCTCAAGCTGGGTGAGCTCGGCGAGCTCGACGATCTGCGGCCACGGCCGTTCCGGGTTCACGTGGTCGGCGGTGAGCGGGCTCACGCCGCCCCAGTCGTCGGCTCCGGCGCGCAGGAGCAGGCCGAGCTCGCTCGCATCCGAAAGGTTAGGCGGCACCTGGATGCGCGCATCCGCCCCCATCACGAGACGCGCGGCCGCCACGGTCGCCGCGTACTCGCGCACGCCGAGGTCGTCGTCGTTCTGCATCGCGGTCGCCGGCTTGGAACGGAAGTTCTGCACGATCACCTCCTGGAGGTGACCGAAGCGGTCCTGGATGTCGCGCAGCGCGACCAAGGACTCCGCGCGTTCGCGGGCCGTCTCGCCGATGCCGACCAGGATGCCCGTCGTCAGCGGCACACGCGCCCGACCGGCGTCCTCGAGCACCTGCAGCCGCACCGCCGGATCCTTGTCGGGCGAGCCGAAATGCACCTCGCCCTTCTCGGCCCAGAGCCGGTGCGAGGTCGTCTCGAGCATCATCCCCATAGACGGGGCGACCGGGCGGAGCCAGGCCAACTCCTCGGCCGTCATCACACCCGGGTTCAGGTGCGGGAGCAGTCCCGTCTCGTGGAGCACGAGCTGCGCCATCTCCCGCACGTAGTGCAGCGTCGACTCGTAGCCGTGCTCGTCGAGCCAGGCCCGCGCGGAGGGCCACCGATCCTCCGGCCGGTCGCCGAGCGTGAACAGGGCCTCCTTGCAGCCCATCGAGGCGCCGAGCCGGGCGACGTCGAGAATCTGGTCGGGCGACATGTAGGGCGGCTTGCCCTTGATCGCGAGCTTCCCGGGGGTGTCGACGAAGATGCAGTAGTGACAGCGATCGCGACACAGTGTCGTGATCGGCAGGAACACCTTCTTCGAGAAGGTGATCACGCCCGGGCGGCCCGCTCGGGCCAGCCCCTCGTCGCGAAGGCGGGCGGATGCGTCGAGCAGCCGCTCGAGGTCGGCACCGGTCGCGCCCACCAGGGTCTCGGCCTCATCGACCGTGAGCCGCTCGCCGCCGAGGGCGCGATCGATCGCGGTCTGGAGATCCCCTGCGAGCTGCCCGCGATCCATTGCGTCAGGGTACCTCTCGAATGTGTCGAATGCGTTGCTCGATTTCGCATACGCCCACCATTGCCTTCGCGGGTCCGAGGCAGTAGTCATAGAGAACATCAGCGAAGTGTTCCAACCCTCCCGGAGGCAGCACATGGCAATCGTTCGAGCAGCAATCACCCAGACGACGTGGACGGGCGACAAAGAGTCGATGCTCGCCAAGCACGAGAAGTTCGCACGGGATGCCGCCGCAGACGGCGCGCAGGTGATCTGCTTTCAGGAACTCTTCTACGGGCCGTACTTCGGCATCACCGAGGATGCGAAGTACTACGACTACGCAGAACCGGCCGACGGCCCGATCGTCCAGCGGTTCGCCGCGCTCGCGAAAGAGCTGAAGCTCGTCATGGTGCTCCCCATCTACGAAGAGGACATGCCGGGGGTCTACTACAACACCGCCGTCGTCGTCGACGCCGACGGCACGATCCTCGGCAAGTACCGCAAACACCACCTGCCGAACCTCGACAAGTTCTGGGAGAAGTTCTACTTCCGCCCCGGCAACCTCGGCTACCCGGTGTTCAAGACCGCGGTTGGCCCCATCGGCGTCTACATCTGCTACGACCGGCACTTTCCCGAAGGCTGGCGGGAGCTGGGTCTGAACGGTGCCGAGATCGTCTTCAATCCGAACGCGACGAAGCCCGGCCTGTCGAACCGCCTCTGGGAGCTCGAGCAGCCGGCGGCCGCGGCCGCCAACGGCTACTTCGTCGCCGCCCCGAACCGGGTGGGCAGAGAGGACAACGAGTACGGCGACCTCGCCGTCACCTTCTACGGCATGAGCCAGTTCGCCGACCCGCAGGGAAACGTCATCGGAGGGTACGGAAGCGGCGAGCACGAGGAGGTCGTCATCCGAGACCTCGACCTCGACCTGGTACGAGAGGTGCGCAACGCCTGGCAGTTCTACCGCGACCGCCGCCCCGACTCCTACACGTCCATCCCGAAGCCCTGAAACCGCGAAGGAGAGCTCCATGACCACCACCCTCATCACCGGCGGCACCGTGGTCTCGGCCACCGGTCGCGGCCTCGCCGACGTGCTCATCGACGGCGAGACGATCGCTGCCGTACTGCAGCCGGGTTCCGTGCTGCTCGGAACGGAGCTCGCGGCAGCCGTCGACCGCGTGATCGACGCCACCGGCCGGTACGTCATCCCGGGCGGCATCGACGCCCACACCCATTTCGAGCTGCCGTTCGGCGGCACGGAGGCGAGCGACACCTTCGAGTCCGGCACCCGGGCTGCCGCGTGGGGCGGCACCACGTCGGTCATCGACTTCGCCGTGCAGACGTACGGCACGCGCATCCAGGACGGCCTCGCAAAATGGCACGAGAAGGCCGCCGGCAACTGCGCGATCGACTACGGCTTCCACCAGATCGTCGGCGACGTGACAGAGGACTCGCTCGCAGCCCTCCGGTCGCTACCCGACGAGGGCATCACCAGTTTCAAGCTGTTCATGGCCTACCCCGGCGTCTTCTACTCGGACGACGCCCAGATCCTGAAGGCGATGCAGGTCTCGCGCGACACCGGGATGCTCACGATGATGCACGCCGAGAACGGACCGGCCATCGACGTGCTCGCCGCCCAGCTCGTCGAGCAGGGCAAGACCGACCCCTACTACCACGGCATCGCGCGCGCCTGGCAGATGGAGGAGGAGGCGACCCACCGGGCGATCATGCTCGCGAACCTCACCGGCGCTCCCCTGTACATCGTGCACGTCAGCGCGAAGCAGGCGGTGGAGCAGGTCGCCTGGGCCCGTGACAAGGGCCAGAACGTCTACGGCGAGACCTGCCCGCAATACCTGTACCTGTCGCTCGAAGACCAGCTCGGCGCTTCGAGCCCGGAATGGGGTCACTTCGAGGGCGCGAAATGGGTCTGTTCCACGCCGCTGCGCTCCCGCGAGGAAGGCCACCAGGACTCGATGTGGCAGGCGCTGCGCACCAACGACCTGCAGATGGTGTCGACCGACCACTGCCCCTTCTGCATGAAGGATCAGAAGGAGCTCGGCCTCGGCGACTTCCGCAAGATCCCGAACGGCATCGGCTCGATCGAGCACCGGATGGACCTGATGTACCAAGGCGTGGTCACGGGTGAACTGACGCTCGAACGATGGGTGGAGCTCACGAGCACGACCCCGGCCCGGATGTTCGGACTCTACGGTCAGAAGGGCGTCATCCAGCCCGGGGCCGACGCCGACATCGTGCTCTACGACCCAAACGGTCACACCAGCATCGGCATCGGCGCCGGCAAGACGCACCATATGAACATGGACTATTCAGCATGGGAAGGGTTCGAGATCGACGGACATGTCGACACGGTGCTGAGCCGCGGAAAGGTCGTCGTCGACGACAACCAGTACCTCGGAGCGAAGGGCGACGGGCGCTTCCTCAAGCGCGGCCTGTCGCAGTACCTGGCCTGATGAGCGAAGACGAATAGGGGCACGCGATGGACTTCGGCGCAGTACTCCAGACCAATCCGCCCGCCTCGCGCACGATCCACCTGGCCAGACTCGCCGAGCAGTACGGGTTCAGCCATGTGTGGACCTTCGACTCGCACCTGCTCTGGGAAGAGCCGTACGTGATCTACAGCCAGATCCTCGCCGAGACCCGGCGCATCACGGTCGGGCCGATGGTGACCAACCCGGCGACCCGCGACTGGACCGTGACCGCATCCGTGTTCGCCACCCTGAACGAGATGTACGGCAACCGCACGGTCGTCGGCATCGGGCGCGGCGATTCGGCGGTGCGCGTGATCAACGGCGCGCCGACGACGCTGGCCGAACTGCGCGAGGCGATCCACGTCATCCGCGAACTCGGCAACAGCCGGTCGGTCGACTACAAAGGGTCGACGCTGCAGTTCCCGTGGAGCACGGGATCCGAGCTGGAGCTCTGGGTCGCGGCCTACGGACCGCTCGCCCTGAAGCTGACCGGTGAGGTCGGCGACGGCTTCATCCTGCAGCTCGCCGATGTCGACATCGCCGAGTGGATGATCGGCACAGTCCGACAGGCCGCCGAGCGCGCCGGACGCGACCCGCAGTCGATCAAATTCTGTGTCGCGGCCCCGATGTACATCGGCGACGACTGGGAGCACATGCGCGAGCAGTGCCGCTGGTTCGGCGGGATGGTCGGAAACCATGTCGCGGACATCGTCGCCAAGTACGGAACCGGTGGGGCGGTGCCGAAAGCGCTGACGGACTACATCGCCGGACGCGACGGCTACGACTACAACGAGCACGGCCGGGCCGGCAACACCCACACCCAGTTCGTGCCCGACGAGATCGTCGACCGGTTCTGCGTGCTCGGCACCGCGGACGACCACATCGCGAAACTGAAACAACTCGCCGAGCTCGGCGTCGACCAGTTCGCCGGCTACCTGCAGCACGACAACAAGGAGGAGACCCTCCGCGTCTACGGCGAGACGGTCATCCCGGCGCTCACCGAGCACGTCAGAGCGAAAGGCTGAAGGCCGACCATGAACGCACCCCTCGATCCGACACCCCTCGACCCCGCAGACGGAGACCGCGCGCAGCAGCTCGACCGTGCCCACGTATTCCACTCCTGGTCGGCGCAGGGCCCGTTCACCGGGCTCGCGATCGCGGGCGGAAGCGGCACCACGGTCTGGGATTTCGACGGACGCCGCTACCTGGACTTCGCCAGCCAGCTCGTCAACGTGAACATCGGCCACCAGCATCCGGCCGTCGTCGCCGCGATCCGCGAGCAGGCCGAGATCCTGACCACCATCGCACCCGCCACGGTGAACCTGACCCGCGGCGAGGCGGCGAAACGCATCGTCTCGCACGCGCCCGACGGCTTCAACAAAGTGTTCTTCACCAACGGCGGCGCGGATGCGAACGAGAACGCCATCCGGATGGCCCGCCTCCACACCGGGCGCGACAAGGTGCTCTCGACGTATCGCTCCTACCACGGCAACACCGGTGCGGCCATCGTCGCGACCGGCGACTGGCGTCGCGTGCCGAACGAGTTCGCGCGTGGTCACGTCCACTTCTTCGGCCCATACCTCTACCGCAGCGAGTTCTGGGCCCAGACGCCCGAGCAGGAATCCGAGCGCGCGCTCACCCACCTGCGCCGGGTGATCGAGAGCGAAGGGCCGGCGTCGATCGCGGCCATCGTGCTCGAGACGGTCCCGGGCACTGCGGGCATCCTCGTGCCGCCGCCCGGTTACCTCGCCGGAGTGCGGGCGCTCGCCGACCAGCACGGCATCCTGGTCATCCTCGACGAGGTGATGGCCGGTTTCGGTCGCACCGGCCGGTGGTTCGCGTTCGACGGGTACGACATCCGTCCCGACCTCATCACCTTCGCCAAAGGGGTGAACTCGGGGTATGTCCCGGTCGGGGGTGTGGTGATCCCGGATGCGATCGCGAGCGACTTCGACGAGCGGGTCTTCCCCGGCGGGCTCACATACAGCGGGCATCCGCTCGCGATGGCCTCGATCGTCGCGGCGCTGGATGCGATGGAGAACGAGGGGATCGTCACCCACGCCGCGCAGATCGGGGCGGAGGCGATCGGGCCGGCCCTCGCCGACCTCGCGTCCGCACATCCGCTCGTCGGCGAGGTGCGCGGTGAAGGGGTGTTCTGGGCGATCGAGCTCGTCGCCGATCGCGAGACCCGCGAACCGGTGACCGCGGCGACGATGGGGCGCATCAAAGCCGGGCTGCTCGAACGCGGCGTGATCCCGTTCATCCAGGACAACCGCATCCATGTCGTGCCGCCGTGCGTCGTGACCGCCGACGAGGTCGGCCAGGCGATGGCCGCGTACGACGAAGTGCTCACTTCCATCGAAAGGGTCGAGCCATGACCGACATCATCAATCACTGGATCGGCGGCCGCGAAGACGCGGGCGTCTCCACCCGGACGCAACCGGTCTACGACCCGGCGCTCGGCACCTCGACGAAGGAGGTGCGGCTCGGCAGCGCGGCCGACGTCGACACGGCCGTCGCCTCCGCTCTCGCGGCGTTCGGCGAGTGGGGCGGCACGTCGTGGGCCAGGCGATCGAGCGTCATCTTCGCTTTTCGCGAGCTGCTGAACGCCCGCAAGGAGGAGCTCGCGCAGATCCTCACCTCCGAACACGGCAAAGTCCTGTCGGATGCGCTCGGTGAGATCGCGCGCGGGCTCGAAGTCGTCGATTTCGCGGCCGGGATCGCGCAACTGGCGAAGGGCGAGTACTCGGAGAACGTGTCGACCGGGGTCGACGTCTACTCGCTGCGCCAGCCGCTCGGGGTCGTCGGCGTCATCAGCCCGTTCAACTTTCCGGCGATGGTGCCGATGTGGTTCTTCCCGATCGCGATCGCGGCCGGCAACACGGTCGTGCTGAAGCCGAGCGAGAAGGACCCGTCGGCATCCATCTGGCTGGCGAAGCTGATGCAGGAGGCCGGGCTGCCCGACGGCGTGCTCAACGTCGTGCACGGCGACAAGGAGTCCGTGGACGCACTGCTCACCCACCCGGACGTGCAGTCGATCTCGTTCGTCGGCTCGACCCCGATCGCGCGTTACGTGTACGAGACCGCGACCCGGGCCGGCAAGCGCGTGCAGGCGCTCGGCGGGGCGAAGAACCACATGCTGGTGCTTCCGGATGCCGACCTCGACCTGGTCGCGGACTCGGCCGTGAACGCGGGGTTCGGTTCGGCCGGCGAGCGGTGCATGGCCATCAGCGTGGTGCTGGCGGTCGACACGATCGCGGACGAACTGGTCTCGAAGATCACGACGCGGATGGCCGGGCTGACCACCGGAGACGGGCGCCGCTCCTGCGACATGGGGCCCCTGATCACCGAGGCGCACCGCGACAAGGTGGCGGGCTACATCGACATCGCCGCAGCGGACGGGGCCACGGTCGTCGTCGACGGGCGCGATGTCGTGCCCGATGGGGCGGCCGAAGGTTTCTGGCTCGGCCCGACCCTCATCGACAACGTATCGACGGGCTCGCGGGTCTACATCGACGAGATCTTCGGGCCGGTGCTCTCGGTCGTGCGGGTTTCGGGCTACGACGAGGGTCTCGGCATCATCAACGCCAGCCGCTACGGCAATGGCACCGCGATCTTCACGAACGACGGCGGCGCCGCACGCCGGTTCCAGCGCGAGGTGCAGGTCGGGATGATCGGGATCAACGTGCCCATCCCGGTGCCGGTCGCCTACCACTCGTTCGGCGGTTGGAAGGACTCCCTCTTCGGCGACGCCAAGGCGTACGGCCCGCACGGCGTCGACTTCTTCACCCGCGAGAAGGCAGTCACCTCACGCTGGCTCGACCCGAGCCACGGCGGCATCAACCTGGGGTTCCCCCGTCACACGTAGGGTGCGGGGGCGCGCTTCGCGACTAGCTGAAGATGTACTCGTTCAGGATCTGACGCCCCCAGAGCTGGTTCTTCTCAAGCGCGGTGAGTCGCGCTTCGTCGGCAGCCTTGTCCCATTCGCTGCGTATCGTGTCGACGACGTGATCGATGATCTCGTCGGCGTCATTCGATGTCAGCTGGAAATCGGGTGCGGCTGCTCGTGCGTTGGCGAGGAGAGACTCGCGCTGGTCGGGCCGGCTGATCCCGATCGCCTGGTTCGTCTCGGGCGTTGACCGTGGCTGGGGCGCGATGTCGTAGGCGGGCGTGAGCGTGAGGTCGGTTCCGTCCCAGAACGCGGCATGGTTCCGCAGGTGGTCGTCGGTGTTACCGACGGCGATGTTGACGACGATGCGGGTGAAGAGTTCCCGCTGTGTCTGCTCGTGGTCGGTGAAACGCTTCCGAATCTCTTCCGCGAGTTCGGAGTAGGTGGCCCGATGGGCGAGAATCTCGGGCCGTTCCAGGATCGTGAGTGCGCTGATCATGAGACGGCGACCGCCTGCAGGGGTGCGGTCGAACCGTTCGACGAGAAGGACATCCTTTCCCGCAGCGGTGGCCACTCTGCTCTGGGCGGCATTGACGCCGGCTCGACGAGCCAGGTCCATCGCCACCGCTTCTGCCTTCACCATCGGGAAGACATCGTTGGTGGACGAGAACTTGGCGATCAGCTGTCGGCCATTGTCATCAATGAGAGCCTTGGGGCGGGCCCCGCCGATAGAAGTGCCACGGAGGAGCGCCTGCTCGAGGGCGTGGGAGAGGGGGATACCCTGCTGGATCCTTTCAGCGGCTTCGGCGAGTTCGTCGAGTGTCGCGGCATGATCGGCGAGGCGGGGCTCGTACGTCGTCGCTGACGTCTGGAAGTCGAGTGCGCCGATGCGATCAGAGCCGGACTCGAGGAAGTACGTGATCCGGTTGAGGTCGTCGACATTACTGTCACGATCGAGGTGGCCGAGGTGCTTGGCGAGCACGACTCGTCGGCCCCAGGAGTCCGGCCCGGCGTCAGAGAGGGCGCCGGCGATGTCGAATCCCGTCGGCGGATCTTGCCTCCCAGTGACGAGCGGGAGCTCGGGAAGGTAGAGCGGGATTCGGCCGGGGTGCGTCGAATAGTTCCGCCCGTAGGTGAAGGCGTAGACGCCTCGGTCGGTGAGGTCGAGGCGGCCGGCGACGACAGGTTCGGTAGCTTCTGGGAGCCAGACCCACACGTATGCGGTGGTGGGCTGGGTTGTCTCAGAAATCGTCATCGACGGTCTCCTGGCGTGGTCGGACGCGCTGGCCGAGAAGGGCGAGGCGATTCCGTGCGAGCGAGCGGAGGTCGGCCCGGGCGTCGTCGTCGTCCGTGTAGAGCGGTATGCGGAGGAGGACGGCGACCTCGAAGACGGAGCCGATGGACACTGTCGGTGCACCGCGTTCGATGTCCCTGAGGGTTTTCGGGCTGATCCCGGCGCGACTGGCGAGCTCATTGGCTGTCCATCGGCTCTCACGCCGGGCTGCCGCGATCTGTGATCCGAGGATATCGAGCACATCCCTGGTCGCGCGGGAGAACGTGTGTGGTCGTCGTGCCATCGTCTCTCCTGTCGGTGTATTGCCTCTTATCGCGTTGATCGGCAGTATACCGCCATTGTCACGCCGAACGACTACGGAGCGGCGACGGGTGACGGTCCCGTCTGCGAGCGGTCGAGCGCGCGATCGAGCGCCTCACGGAAGCTCGGCAGCGCGGCAGCGTTTCCCCAGCCCGAGACGTGGTCGGTGTCGACGAACAGCACGTGCCCTTGAGCGTCGTATTGGCTGCAGGTGTCCTGAGAAGGAGGGCAAAGAGCGTCGAAGGCGTTCCAGACCACCACCGAGGGGATGGCTCCCACGAGTGCGTCGATGTTCTTGTTCGCAGGCTCCGACCGCTTCAATTCACTCGAACGTGACATCGTGGCCGGCAACGCGCATCCGGTGTTGGCGCTGAACCACCAGTCCGCACACAAGTACGGGGAACGTGCGAACAACGGCTCCGGGCTGTTGACCATGACGCTCACTCCCCGAGCGCTCAATCGCTGGGCGATGGGCTGGAATTGAGCAAGGGCCTTCGTCCGCGCGGCGACATTGGCCACGCTCTCACTGGTGTATTCGGGCTCCAACTCGCCGGAGTCGGCGATGCGAGGGGCGCGCAGCCCGATGAACAACGCCACGTCGCCGCGCTGTGCGGAGTCGATCGCCTTCCACGTCGCGCGGCAGCTCCCGTCCGTCGGAACGGGCGCGAGCAGGGTGAAACCGCACCCCGAATGGCTTGCGACCGTGAGCGCGAGCCCGTTCTCTTTCGCGGCTCGCGTCACCATCGCCGTGTAGGCGCTCGCATGCGAGTCGCCGATGTCGATCAGTCGTGCCGCACCGGCAACGCCGGCCGCCGTCTGCGTGGGCTCGTCGGGCATCCGGTCATTCGCCCAACCGGATTGCTTCGTCACCGAAAGCGATACCGGCGACGCCCGCGAGAAGCCGTCATGTTGCCATCCGATGACGAACACGAGGGAAAGCGTCATCAGAATTGCGCCCCCGCCGAGCAACCACTGCGTCCGCCTCAGCGGCGCGTGTGGCAGACGGCTGCGGAGCACGGGACGTTCGACGCAGTAGTACGACAGCGCTGCAAGGGCGACGGCCGCAATGATCGCAAGCAGGATGTCGACCGGCCCGCGGGACCCGAACACCCACAGCCAGATGACGATGACCGGCCAGTGCCACAGGTACAGCGAATAGGAGACCCGTCCGAGCCACGTCATCGGCGGGGTGCGCAGCCATCGCCCCGAGGCGGCCCATCCCGCACGCTCGGCGGGCGCGAGCCAGATCAGAAGCACGGTGCCGGCGACCGGAAGCAGTGCCGACGGGAAAGGACTGTCGGCACCTCCGACTCCCACCATCGACGCCACAAGCATCGCCATCCCGAGCCAGCCGAGAAGTACGCGCGGAACGGGGCGGCGAATGCGCGTGTCTGCCCACCTCGCAGCCTGAAAGGCGAGCGCGCCCGCCGCAAGCTCCCAGAAGCGAGTCGGCAGAAGGTAGAACGACCCGCCCGGATCCGTTCGCCAGAGCCAGGCTGCGAGCGCGAGTGAAGCAATCGCGAGCACCATGATCGGCAGTCGTGCGCGACGATGCGTGACCAGGGAGCCGGCGCTGAGCAGCAGCCAGAGCAGCAAGGGGAAGATCAGATAGAACTGTTCCTCGACACCAAGCGACCACGTGTGCAGAAACGGATTGAAGCGCGTGGTCGACCCGAAATAGTCTCCCTGCTCACTCCCGAGCAGTACCAGGTTCGACACCCCGACCGACGCGCCGATGCCCGTCCAGAGAATCGGCGCAGATGTATACCCCCGGGGCTCGAAGAGCGCGAACATGCTGCCGACGACGGCGATCATGACGAGGAGTGCCGGCGCGATTCTCCAGACGCGCCGAGCGTAGAACCCGAGCAACCAGCTCCGCAGACCGCCTCGGTGGTGCGCGTGCGCCGTCGTGAGCGATCGGCTGATGACGTACCCGCTCACCACGAAGAACACATCCACCCCGAGGAAACCGTTCTGCACCCCGGGAATCCCGAAGTGGTACAACACGACCGCGGCGACGGCGATCGCCCGGAGCCCGTCGATGTGAGACAGGCGCTGGGACCCGACCTCTGGTGAAGCGATCGAGTGGCTCCTGATCGCCGGGAGCTCCCGCCCTTGCCGGGTCCGGCGTGGCGAAGTGGGCGCCCCGACAGGGTGCGGCCGAGTCGCGGGCATCC
This sequence comes from Leifsonia sp. NPDC058248, assembly GCF_042881905.1. NCBI lineage: Bacteria > Bacillati > Actinomycetota > Actinomycetes > Micrococcales > Microbacteriaceae > Leifsonia > Leifsonia sp. NPDC058248. The sequence goes on along the minus strand of NZ_JBHVXB010000001.1, from coordinate 319,420 downwards.
GGTCGTTCACTGAGCATTCCTCACGTGGAGACCGTAGCCGCTGGCGACCAGCCCGGTCTACCCCCCAAAGTGGGCAGACTCCGCTCCCGCACCGAGTGGGAATGGAGCCCGGTCAGAGACGAGTCGCGCGCCGGAGGAGGTAACGCTTCTCAGGCGAACTGAGCGTGGCGCGAGCGGCAGCTCGGTAGGCGTCGCGCGCTGCGGCTTCGTCGCCGGCCATCTCGAGCAGGTGCGCCCGAACAGTCGTCAGCCGGTAGTGGCCGCCGATAGCGGGGTCGGCCTGCAACTGATCGAGCAGGCGAAGGGCGGACGGCGCCCCCTCGACCATCCCCACCGCGATCGCTCGATTCAGTTTCACCATCGGGTTCGACACCATGTGGTCGAGGAGGCTGTACAGGTGCAGGATCTCCTCCCAGTCCGTGGTCTCCGTCGAGGCTGATTCGTCGTGGATGGCCGCGATCGCCGCCTGGATCAGGTATGGCCCCACGGTCGACGTCTTGAGTGCCGCCACCAGCAACTGCGTGCCCTCGGCGATCGCGGCTTGGTTCCAGACGGCGCGGTCCTGCTCCTCGAGCGGAACGAGGTCCCCGGCGGGTGTCGTCCTCGCCGGTCGGCGCGCGTCGGTCAGGAGCATCAGGCTGAGGAGGCCGACGGTCTCGCCGTCATCGGGCACGATGCGCACCAGCTGTCTGGCGAGCCGGATCGCCTCGGTCGACAGGTCCACTCGAGTCAGCTCGTCGCCGGCCGTCGCCGCATACCCCTCGTTGAACATCAGGTAGAGCACGCGCCTGACGGCGTCGAGCCGCTCGTGCCGTTGGGCCGGGGCGACCTGGCCGAACTCCGCCCCCGCCGCCTTGATCGTCTGCTTCGCCCGGCTGATGCGTTGCGCCATGGTGGCCTCCGGCACGAGATACGCCCGGGCGACCTCGGCGGTGGTGAGGCCTCCGAGAGCTCGAAGCGTCAAAGCGATCTGCGACGAGACGGACAGCGACTCGTGACAGCACAGGAACAGCAGGTCGAGCGTGTCGTCGTCGTCGTCGGCGTCGCTCGGTTCGTCGACCCATTCGGTCGGGTCGATGACGGCGACGGCGTAGTCCCGTTCCCGGCCGCGACGCGCGACCTCGCTGCGGATGATGTCGACCAGACGATTGGAGGCCACGGTGTAGAGCCACGCAGAGGGGTTGTCGGGAACGCCCTGCTCCGCCCACAGGGTCGTGGCTTTGACCAGTGCATCCTGGACCGCGTCTTCAGCGATGTCGAACTGTCGGTAGCGGTGCACGAGACGACCGAGGACCTGCGGCGCGAATTCCCGCAGCAGGCCCTCGATGGATGTCATTTCGTTCAGAAATCCGCCGCCTTCTCGAACGCGACCGGACGCACTTCGATCGCCAGGCCGTCGATCTTCGCGTCGGGGATGAGCGTGGCCAGCTCGAGCGCGCGTTCCTTCGAGTCGACGTCGACGAGGTAGAAGCCGCCGAGAAACTCCTTCGCTTCGAGGAACGGCCCATCGTGCACCTGCGGCACGCCGCCTGCGCTGCGGACCACGGTGCTCACCGAAGGGTCGCCCAGCGCCTGGGTCAGGATGAACTCACCCGACGCCGTGATCGCGTCCATGAACTCACCATGGCCGGCTCCGATCGCGTCCATCTGCTCGGCGCTGAGCGCATCCAGCACCTCGCGGTCGACCTGCATCATCAGGAGGTATTTCATGATTCTTCTCTTCCCTGTCTCGTGACCAATCGTGCCTGACTGGCGCGATCAATGGGTAGACGTAGCCGAGCCCCGTGTCTCGACACGGACCGTCGCCAGGTCGCCCAGCTTGTTCTCAGCGTGCTGCGTATTCTGAAATCGGGCGATGAATGCCGCCTCGGCGCCGCCCCAGTCAGGAGACCGAATATGCCGTCCACCGCCACTTCGACACTGCTCTCTGCAGGACCCGCCCTCTTCGCCCCTGATATCTCCGTCGACGGCACTGCGGTGCTATTCGTCGCCGATGTCTCTCGCGCCACCATCTTCGCGTTCGAGCTTCCGGAGGAAGAGCCGGCGGGCGAGGCGGCCGAGGTGCGCGTCGACCAGCTCGGAGCGAAGGTCGCTTCACTGCTCGGGGTCGAGCGCGATGATGCGGTCATTCGGGGCATGGCCGTGCATCCGACCTCGCATGCGGTTTACCTGTCGATCGCTCGCGGTCGCGGACCGGAGGCGGGCCCGGTGGTCGTGCGCGCGGGCACGGACGGTGAGCTGAGCATCGTCGAACTCGACGACCTGCCGGTCACCTCCTTCGAGCTCGACGATGCCCCTGCAGCCGACGATGAGCGCATGGACCACTGGCTCGACGGCAATGAGTCGACGTCGCAGCCGAGGGAGATCCACGGTGTGACGCTGAACATCGCGATGGTTCCGGTGCAGCGTTCGACGATCACCGGCCTCGCATGGGTCGACGGCTCGCTGTTCGTCGCGGGCCTCAGCAACGAGGAGTTCAGCTCCCGTCTGCGCCAGGTCGCGTACCCCTTCGACGGCTCGGCGACCGGGACGTCGGTCGAGATCTTCCACGTCGATCACGGCAAATACGAGACGCAGTCGCCGATTCGCGCCCTCACCTCGTTCGACGGTGGTTCGAGCATCCTCGCCACCTATACGTGCACCCCGGTGGTGCAGTTCTCGCTCGACCAGTTGCGCGGGGAGGGTCTGGTGCGCGGGCGTACGGTCGCCGAGCTCGGCCCCATGAACCAGCCGTTCAGCCTGGTCTCGTACGACCGCGACGGGGAGGAGTTCCTGCTCGTCTCCAACACCCGGCATCCCCTGCTGAAGATCCCGGCCGCGGCGGTCGCCGGACAGGATCCGCTGTCGGTGCCCGCGTCTGAGCCCGATTCGTCTCTCGGGATTCCGCGCGAGAGCCTCCCGCACGCCGGTGTCACGTGGATGGCGAACCTCGACCGGGGAAGCATCGTGGTCGTTCAACACGACGGGGACGACACCCGCCTTCGCACCTTCCGCGCGGACGAGCTCTGACGGGCATTCAGGCGGAATGGCGCGACGGGACCGCTCTCGTGCGCGGTCCCGGGCTTCCGGATGCGCTCGCGCTCGTTCCCGTCGGCGCGCTCGGTCTCGGGGCGAACCTTGTCACAACGGCCGGAACCTGGGAACGATCCGGAGACGTGGCGCGATTCACGCCTCGATTCGCCGCCGTGCCGGGAACCGGGTACGCGGTCGTCGGGCGACGGGACGAGCAGGAGGGATGGCGCGAACTGACGAGAGTGAGCGTCCCTGAAGCCGAGCTGGCCCCGCGCACCGTCGTCGAGACGATCGACCCGGGAACCGAATGGGTGCCGGCGAATCTGCTGCGCTTTTCGGTGACGTTCTCGTCCGTCATGGAAGAAGGGTCGGCCACGGGCCACGTTCAGCTGCTCGACGAGGCCGGCGCCGTCATGCCCGGAACACTCTTGGAGACCCCGGAGCTCTGGGATCGGCGCCGGCGCCGGCTCACCGTCCTGGTGGAGCCCGGCCGGATCAAGCGAGGCCTTCAGCCTCACGTGCAGGCGGGAGCCCCGCTTCGCGAGGGCAGCACGATCACCCTCGTCGTCGATCCCGGCCTTCGCGACGCCGAGGGAGCTCCCCTGCTCGCCGGCGGGCGTCGCACCTATCGCGTCGGGGCACCGGTGCGATCACGCGTCGATCCGACCCGGTGGGACGTGCAGTGGCCGGAAGAACAGCTGGACCCGCTGGTCGTTCGTTTCGACCGGCCGCTCGACCGTGCCCTCGTGCAGCGTTGCCTTCGCGTGGTCGACCGGCGCGGGCATCCGGTGCCCGGCCACGCCTCACTCGATCCGGATGCCCGGGTGTGGGTTTTCATGCCCACCGCGCGTAGCGGCGACTGGAGGCTCCGCATCGATGCCCGTTTGGAGGATCTCGCCGGCAACTCGGTGCGGCGCGTGTTCGACCGGGATCTGCGGCGCTCGGCGGATGACGGCATCGACGCCGCGGAGATCTTCCTGACGGCAGCGGCGATCAAGGACCCCTCCGGAAGCGGCTGAACTCGGGCGGTCAGGGCCGGCGACGCCGCCCGACGCACCCGGTTCGCGTCATTCTCGACTCATCCCTTCGGATGAATTCGGCATGCGCAGGCACTGCCAGGTGGGTACCGTCCCCTACCGTGACGATATGACGGAGTTGACGCGGCTGGGCCGCTCCTGGCTCGCCCCGGCGGTGGCGATCGGCTATTTCGTGCTCTGGGTAGCCGGAGAGTGGGCGCGTTCGGAGCTGGCTGCGAATACCGCGGTCTTCGCACTGTTCGCGCTCGCGATCGGGCTCGCGACCTGGATGCCTCTGCTCTCCCTGTCCATGATCGTCGCGGTGACGGCGTTGCAGAGCGCGGGGCTTGCGGCAGCACCCAGCAACACCACGTGGGCGGCCTACCTGGCGGCCGCGATCGTCGCGTTCTTCGCCGGGTTCCGGGGCACAAAGGTCACCCGCTATCTCGCACTACCGGCCGGGGCGGCCGCCTCGATACTGATGGCGCTGGCGTTGATCGCACCGCTGTCACCGAACCCGCTCGATCAGGGTCCGGGAGCATCGCTGCGCAGTGTCGCGATTCTGGTCGCCCTCGCGGCATTCGGCATCTTCACGGCCGCGTGGGCTGTCGGAATGGCGCTGCGTGAGTTCGTCACCCGACGCGAGGTGGCGGTCGAGCTCCGCGAGTCGGAGATCCGGTATGAACAGACCGACCTGGAGTTGCGGCTCGCCCAGGATCGCGCACGGATCGCACGCGACGTTCACGACGCCCTCGCCCATTCTCTGGCGATCATCGTCTCGCAGGCGCAGGGCGCTGTCGCCCTCGCGCCGGTTCGTCCCGGCGTTCTGACCGAGTCCGTTGAGGCGATCGCGGAGGTTGGACGAGAAGCTCTGCTCGACGTCCGCGGGCTGGTCGAGCGCATCCAGAACGACGACGAGGCGGTCGAGCCGCGCGCAACGATCGCCGACCTTGCGGGGCTCGTCAGCCACATGCGCACCGTCGGGATGGATGCCGTCCTCGACATCCAGGGATCGGGGCAGCTGACGCCATCCCACGAACTCGCTGTCTACCGGATCGTCCAGGAGAGCCTGACGAACGCACTCAAGTACGGTGGCGCCGGGGTAGCAGTGCGCGTGGCCCTGACCTGGGAAGAGAAGGACCTGCACGTGTCCGTGTCGTCGGTCCGTCGGGCTCTGTCCGATCCGTCTGCAGTTGCCCTGGGTGCTGGGGTCGGGATCCACGGAATGAAGGAGCGCGCCAGACTGGCGGGCGGATGGCTCACGACCTCGCGGTCGGCAGAGAACGAATTCATCGTGTCCGCCTCGATTCCCGCCCAGGCGCGTGCGCTGACGACTTCGGGCACGGGGCACGAGGGATGAGCGCCGACCGCATCCGGGTCGCCATCGTCGACGACCAGCCGCTCTTCACGTCCGGCATGCTGATGCTCATCGAGGCCCAGACCGATCTCGTCTGCGTCGGGACCGCGGCGAACGGTGAGGAGGCCCTCACGCTGGTCGAGCGGGTTCGCCCCGATATCGTGCTGATGGATTTGCGGATGCCCGTTCTCAACGGCATCGAGGCCACCAGGCTCATCCTCGCCGGCCGCGGGTCGGCGGAGACTCCGCGGGTGATCGTGCTGACCACGATCCAGCGGGACGAAGCCGTCTATACCGCCCTGCGGGCCGGTGCTTCCGCCTTCCTCACCAAAGACGCCACTCCTGCGGACGTGCTCGCCACCGTTCGAGCCACCCACGGCGGGCAGCCGACCGTGAGCGATGTCGCGGCGATCGGGCTTGTCCGTGAGTTCGGCTCAGCCGAGTTCGCTCGATCGCAGGACGTGCTTCATGACCGGCTGAGTCCTCGAGAGCACGAAGTCATGCTGGCTGTCGCCGACGGCCAGACCAATTCGCAGATCGCGGCCGGAGCACACCTGAGCGAGGCCACGGTCAAGTCGCACGTGCGTTCCGTGCTCAACAAACTCAACCTCCGGAGCCGGGTGCACAACGTCATCTACGTGTACGAGAACGGCCTCATCACCGCCCGCGCAGAGTCAGCTAGGAGACCCCAGTGACGACAACCGATCCGAGCCACCCCGACCCGGAGGGCCGGCGGATGAGCCGAGAGGGAATAGCCAAAGTGATCACAGCCGGCGTTGCCGTGCTCGCTGTCGCCGGAGTAGCGCTCGCCGGCCTCCCGGCGTGGGCGACCGGGCCGACGCCGAACCTCCCCCGAAAGAACGTGGATGCGTGGGTGATGCCGCTCGACCGCTACATCGGCGTAAGCACGGTGATGTCGGACTACGTCGAGAACCGCTTGACGATTCCTTGCATGGCCGCGGCCGGCTACACCTGGGACGTTCCCAAGCGCGACATCGAAGCAGCGGCCAATCGAGCCGGCGACGTTACAGTGTCACGGCCGTTGACCGCGGCGATCGCCCAGCAGCGCGGATACCACCCTGCGCCGACGAACGATCCGGGTCAGCTGGCAACCCAGGAGCTGAACGCAAGCTCGATCAGCGATGCGGAAGACCACGCACTCACTGTTTGCACGCAGAAGGTCCGTAGGGGGATTCCGCTGCCCTCCTGGTGGCAGGCGAGCCAGGAAGCAGTGGCGCTCAGCAACTCCGCTTACGAAGCTGCGCAAAACGACGGAACTGTCGTCGCGGCCACTCATAAGTGGCAAGAGTGCATGGGCACGTTCTCGCACATGCCCCTGGCCGACTCGCCTGCCCGGATGCCGTCACCGCCCGTCGCGGACCACTTCGCGACGAACCTCGACGGCTCGACCGTCAGCCAGGACGAACGCGACCTCGCATTGAAGGACGTCGCTTGTCAGGCTTCATCCGGCTACCGCGACGCACTCTACGAGGCTGAATGGAAACGTCAAGCGTCCGTGCCGAAACACGACGCGGACCTTTTCAAACAGGTCGGCGGTGCGAACGAGAAGTACCGTGCGACCGTTCTCGCGGCTCTCGCGAAGGTCAGACTCGCCGGCGGTTGATCGCGCGTGCCCATCCACGCCCACCACTTCGAAAGGCATGCACATGGCCACGATCGACCCAGCGGCCCTGGAGCTACCGCCTACTCAGCCGATCGACATCACGGCATTCCTCGAGGAGCTCGGAGATCTTCCTGACGGCAGCGGCGGCCAAGGACCCTTCCGGAAGCGGCCTGCGATTCGCCCCACGGCCGGAGGATTCGGGCTAGCCTGACGCGCATGGTCCAGGCAGCCTCACTCGCACGCGCATGGATCGGGACGATCGTCTTCCTCGTACTCGCGCCCGGGGTCGTCGCCGGGCTCGTTCCGTGGCTCATCTCCGGCTGGCGGTGGTACGACTGGGGCGGGGCGGCCTGGGTCGTCGTTCCGATCGCCTGGATCGCGATCTCTGCGGGGGTGGCCTTCCTCCTGCACGCCTTTGCCTTGTTCGCCCTGCACCGCGGAACGCCCGCGCCGGTCGCACCGACCGAGACGCTCGTCGTTACGGGGGTCTACCGCTTCGTGCGCAACCCGATGTACCTCGCCGTACTCACGATCATCCTCGGTCAGGCGCTGCTCTTCGGCAGCTGGTGGCTCGTGCTCTACGCCGTGATCGTTCTGGTCGCGGTCGTCGCGTTCGTGAAGGGCTACGAGGAGCCGACCCTCACCGACACCTATGGCGAGCAGTACCTCGACTATCGGCGCAACGTCCCGGGCTGGTGGCCGCGGCTCACTCCGTGGCGGGCGTGACGGCGCGCACGCAGAGCCCTCGGCGCGGTCGCCCGGCGCAGGTCACTCTGAGCCTTCGGTCAGTCCTTCAAGCGGGTTCTCCCGCAGCTTGCGCGCCACCCCGCCGTCGACCAGGCGCCGTGCGGACGTGTCTGGTTTCCGGGCGGCCTGATCCGTCACGCAGAGCGTGAACTCGGCGGCCAGCTCTCGCCGCGGATACCGGTCGAGGACCTCACGCCGGAAGGCGAGCGGGAGCTCGTCCGGCCGCGCGCCGGCGATGTCGAGGGCGGTGGCGATCTCGAGCAGGTGCCCTTCGGTGTCGAACGCCGGATCGACCTCGGGCCAGTTGTGCCGCACGATCACGTCGTGGACGCGCACGCGGCGCTCGGCCGGCCAGCCGGCGCCCGCAGTGAGCGCGATCGCGACGTGCCCGCCCGCATCCTCATACGCGAGCGTGTGGTTGTCGAACTCGCGCACGATGCCGAGATCGTGGAGGAGCGCGGCGACGTAGAGCAACTCATGATCAGGCTCGAGGTCTCGGACCTGCGCGAACCCGACCGCCCACAGCCAGGACCGCTGCACGTGGTTCAGGAGCGAGGGCGTGTGATACGCCGTCGCGATCTCGAGCGCAGCGCGGGCGGCCGCGGTGTCCGGGGCAGTGATCTCGCTCATTCTCATGACTCCATCATCCCGGATACTCGGAAGCTGGGTCCCGACCAGGCCGCGTGCGGAGTGAGCGCGTGCTGCAGCGCGAGCGTCGCCGCGCCGCCTGCGGCCGCATCCAGACCCGGATCGGCCAGCTCGACGATGACGGGGTGGATGGTGCGCGTCCGCGCGTAGCGGGCCACCTGCTCCCGGATCTCGCGCACGTAGATCGCGCCGGCGTCGGCGAAGCCCGGGCCGGCCAGCACGAGCCGGTCGAGATCCAGCACGTTGACGATCGAGAGAACGGCGGCCGCCACATATCGGGCAGAGCGCTGGATCAATGCGCAACAGCGTGCCTCGCCTTGGGCTGCGGCCCGCGCGATCGCCTCGAAGTCGGCACGGAACCGGTGCGGGTCCCCTGAGAGCCCGAGCTGATCGGCGAGTTCGCCGTCCTCGAGTGCAGCGGCGACGACCGCTCGCGGAGCGGCCAGTATCTCGAGGCATCCCCGTGCCCCGCACCAGCACTCCGGGCCATCGATGTCGACGACCAGGTGCCCGATCTCCCCGACGTTCGACGATGCACCGCGGGCGATGCTTCCGCCGACCATCAGGCCGAGTCCGAAACCGTTCGACATGTAGAGCGTCGCGAAGTCCTGGGTCGCCGGAATCCGGCCCGCCCAGTACTGGCCGAGGGCAGCGCAGGCGGCATCGTTGTCCCTGACGACGGGGAGCCCGATGCGCGGCTCGAGTGCTTTGTTGAGCGCGAAGGACTCCCACTCGGTGGCGGTCAGCGACAAGCGTTCGGCGCCGGCGCCCAGGTCGAGGCCGGCACCGGCTACGCCGACTCCGACGACGGACTCCAGGGTGATCTCGAGCTGCACGAGCAGCTGGCCGAGCTCGCGGGAAATGCGAACGACGTCGTCGCTCGGGCCCGCCTGTTCGATTCCGGGCGAGACGAGCCGGCCGATGACGCTGCCCGCGAGATCCGTGACGACGTAGGTCAGCCTGCCCGCGTCGAGAGAGACCCCCACCGCGAAGCGCCCGGTCGTGTTGAGTTCGAGCAGGCTGCTGCGCTTGCCGCCCGTGGACTCGCTGAACCCGGTCTCGACGACGAGTCCGTCTTCGAGCAGCGACTTGACGATCCGGGTGATCGAGGTGGGGGTCAGGCCGGATCTCTCCGCCAGTTCGGTTCGAGTGACCGTGCCGCCGGAGCGGACCATGTCGAGCACGACGCTCCGGGTGTTGGCTGACGACGGCCCCAGCCGCCGTTGCGCGGTCATGTCGTCTCCCGGATGACGACCACAGGTGCGGGCGCGGCCACCGAGCCGAACGGCTCGCCGTGGATCGCGGCGATGGCAGCCAGCCCGAGCTCGGTCCCGATCTCGCGTCCGCGACGGTCGATCGCGGTGATCGGACGGCTCGCGCTCTGGCAGACCAGTGAGTCGCTCCAACAGATCAGGGCGACGGCTTCCGGCACCCGGACACCGCGCTCCTCGAGCGCCCCGAGTATTAGGTCCGCGTCGTGATCGCTGTCCAGAACGAGGGTCAGCGGCGCGTCCTCCGACGCGCTGACGCCGATCCGCACGGACTCTCCCACAACGTCGTCGGTCTGCACGACCTCGATCGCCCGGTCGCCCGCAACGGCGTCGCCACCGAACGGTTCCGGATGCTGCTGCCCGGTCACGTAGACGCAGCGACTCGAATGGTGCGTGTCGAGGAACGCCGTCAAGGCGGTCGAGGCGGCCGTCGCATCCACCGTCACCGCTGGGTAGTCGACCTCGATGGAGGCCGGTGCGAGAGCCACGAAAGGCATCTCGATCTGACGGAGGAGGCGGATGCGGGCATCCTGCTCCCCGACGCCGAGCAGAACGACACCGGCGATACCCCCCGCCCTCGCCCAGAGACGATACGTCCCCAGCTCCGCCTCTTCGTCCGTGACGGATCGGGTGACGAACCGCATGCCGGCGGCCAGCAGCGGGCTGGCGATGGCCCGCACGACGGCGTCGGCGACCGGGTCGTCGTCGCGCCCGTGCCGGATCACGAGACCGATCGATGCACTCGGATCTGTCATCGGCCGGCCTCCTCCCGTTCACCCGTTGTGCGAACCCCAGTAGTGCAGTCTGCCTGATCGACGTACCGCCCCACGAGTGCGGGCCTGCGAGTCACTTGATCGCCCCTGCTGCCATGCCGCGCTCGAACTGCCGCTGAAGAGCGATGTAGGCGATGATCGTCGGGATCGCGGTGATCACCGATGCCGCGAGGATCTTCGGCGTGTCGTCGTTGTACTGCCTCCTGAAGAACTCGGGCAGCTGCGTCACCACGCCCATCCCGTCGTCGATGAGGAAGACCTTCGGAAGCAGATACGAATTCCAGGCGTAGATGAGCACGAGGACCATCAGCGCGACCGCGATCGGGCGCGAGAGGGGCACCAGGATGGACCAGAAGATCCGCCAGGTGTTGGCACCGTCGATCCGGGCGGCCTCGAACACGGCGTCGGGGATGCCGTCCACATAGCCGCGCGCGATGAGCACGGTGAAAGGGATCTGCAAAGCCGCGATCGGAAGGATCACGGACCAGTAGGTGCCGAGCAGTCCCAGCCGAACCGCCGTGGTGTAGAGGGGCGCGATGAGCACGACCTCGGGGAGCGTCAACGCCGCCATCATCAGCCAGAAGTAGACCTCCTTGCCTCGCACGCGCAGCTTCGAGAAGGCGAAGGACGCCATCAGCGTCGCGAGGTAGACGATGACGATGGATGCCCCCGCGATGACGATGGTGTTCAGGAAGAACTTCGGGAATCCGGGCACCTGGACGACAGCGAGATAGTTTCCCCACCCAGCGCCCTCGAAGCTCGTCTGCAGCATCGCGATGAGCGGCACCACGAAGGGGACCACCGCGACCGTGAGCACGAGCTGCAGGAGCATCCGGGAACGGCGGGACCTGGTTTCAAACATCGGCGGTCTCCTTGCGACGGCGCTTGGTGAGTTTCACGCGCTCACGGCCTCTCAGCTGCATGCCGATGGACACCGCGACGGCGATCACCAGGACGAGTATCGAGAGCGCGGAGGCGTATCCGAGGTTCCTGTCGGTGCTGGCGGTCTCGGCGTAGATCATGGTGCCGAGGAATTCGGACGAGTGCGCCGGTCCGCCTTGCGTGATCAGCCACGGATTGTCGAAGAGTTTGAGCGCGGTGATGAAGTTGAGGATGGCGAGCGACACGATGATCGGCCGCAGGGTCGGGAGCACGATCGAGAACAGCACGCGGAAGTTGCCGGCGCCGTCCAGGCGACCCGCTTCGATCAGTTCCGGATCGATCTGCGACATGCCCGCGTAGAGAAGGATGAAGCCGTAGCCGATCGCACCCCAGCAGCCGACCAGCGTCACGACCAGCAACGAGGTCGTCGACTGGCCGATCCATGACTGCTCGAGCCCCGACAGGCCGAACCAGCCGAGGATGTGGTTGATGGTCCCGTCGCTCTGCCAGACCTCGATGTGCGCCGGCGCGAGGGTGGCAGGCGCGACCACGACGGGGATGACGACGAGGACTTTGTAGACGTTCGCGAAGCGCACCTTCGAGTGCATCGCCGCCGCGAACAGCGTGCCGCCTGCGACCTGGATGACGAACACGACCACGAAGTAGATGAGCGTGTTCCGCAGAGACGTCCAGAGAACAGGGTCCTGCAGGGCGGTGATGTAGTTGCCCAGTCCGACCGGGGTCATGAGAGCCCGGCCACCTGGCCAATCGAAGAACGAGAGGTACCCCGAGTAGATGATGCTGTAGTAGATCAGACCGACCGAGATGACGAACGCCGGAAGGATCCAGCGGAACCCGCCCGGCAGGAGGCGAGCGCGCCGGTTGGGGCGCCCGCCTCCCTGCAGAGCAGGTGTCGGTCGGTCGGATCCGACGATGCGATCGGTATCGATCATGATCAGTACGTCGATCCGTTTCCTGTTGGTTGTGCGGCTACTTCGTGCCGACGGTGCTGGCCACGGAGGCGGCCTGCTGGTCGTCGGCGATGCTCTGGAGCGACTTGTTCACCGACGGGTCGAGCACCTGCTGAATGGCGACCACGATGGCGTCGAGCGACTTCTCCGTGGTCTGCCACTGCCGGGTCTCGGTCGTGTCGGCGCTGTCCTTGATCAGCGCCTCGATCGCGGGGCGCTGAACCGAGTCGTCGACGAGCTTGATCGACGACCAGTCCGGAGCCACGCCCTTGAGCGTCGGCAGCAGGTCGAGCGCGTTGGCGACGTTCTGCTGCCCCTTGTCGTTCAAGGTCATCCACGCGACGAAGGTCTTCGCAGGTCCGATGTTCTTCGACCCCGAGTTGATCGCCAGGCCGTAGTCCGCCTCACCGAAGTAGGTGGACTTGTTCCCCGCTCCGGCGACATCCGGGAACTGGGCCGGCAGCTGAACGAAGCACGTCGGGTTGCTGACTCCCGCCGCCTCCATTGAGGTCTTGCAGGATTCGGCCCCCGCGTATTGCGTGTACCAGAAGCCCATCTGGACCATCGCCGCGTCGCCCTTCATGAACTGGTTGTTCGCGAGGGGGTACTGCGGCCCGTCGAGGGCGTTGGAGGCGATGATGCCGTCGGCCTTCATCTTCTTGATGATCTCCAGCACCTTCACGCCGGTGGCGTCGTTCCATTTCGCCTTGCCGGTCGCCGCCTTGATGAAGTAGTCCGGCTCGACCGTGTTGGCGATCGAGTGGTACATCTCGGTCGGGAAGGTGTCTTTTCCGCCGGCGCCCATCGTGAAGCACGTCTTGCCGATGGCCGTGACCTTCTTGCAGGTGTCGACCCACGACGTGTAGTCGGTCGGAACCTCGGCTCCCGCCTTGTCGAGGATGTCCTTGTTGTACCAGAGGAACCCGGCCGACATCCCGCCGAGCGGGAGCGACACGAATCGACCGTCGGAGCTCGTCAGCTGCTTGACGTAGCTGCCGCCGATCTTGTCCTCCCACCCCGAACCGAGAGTGTCCTTCGCAAGGGACGTCAGGTCGAGCGCGTACGGGCCCCAGGTGTCCGGGGAGCCGCCCGCTGGCGACAGATCGAACACGTCCGGTCCTTTGCCCGAATCGAGTGCCGGTGTGATCGTGTTCCGATAGTCGACGTTCTCGAAGTTCTTGTAGGTGACCTTGATGTCGGGGTATTGCTTGTTGAATTCGGCGATGTAGTGCTCGGCCACCGGCGTGTCAGGCGTGTAGCCCCACCAGGTGACCGCCCCGGACTTGGCCGGCTTGACGTCTGAGCTCTCGCCGCCGGAAGGGCCGGTGCAGCCTGTGATCGCCAGGGCGGCGGCAGCAGCCACCGCCGCTGCGATTGCGAACCGCTTACGCATCATGTGATTCCTCCACCTCGTTGTGCTGATCGGTGAACGAGCGACGACTGCGAACGCTTTCGATGTGACCGTCGGCCGGTCGGGTTGTGGCGCTCGTTCGGGGCGAGCATACCCAGGGTGACCGCATCCAAGCAAGAGTTAAAACCTTTTTGTCATAAAGTTGTTCTTTGTGGCTATAGTGGGCGCTGATCTCCCACATTCACAGGGCCAGTCACTTAGTTGCGCATGTTGAGATAGTCGGCAATGGTGACGCGCTCCGACTGTTGGGTGCCGCTTCAACGTAGAAAGGACCCTCCCCTTGGCCATCGAATCCGTCCTCCTGAATGTGCATGACATCGAGCGATCCGTGCAGTTCTACCGACGTCATCTCGACGCGGTCGTCCTCGACTCCGGCGAGAACCGGGCCGAGCTGGACCTCGTGACCGCCCGCCTGCTGCTCACCCGCATCGACTCGCCTGCGGAGTCGACCTGGATCGGGGACGACCTCCAGCGCGGCTTCCGCCACGTCGGCTTCAAGGTCGGCGATCTCGACGCCCGGGTGGCAGCGCTGCACGAGGCGCACGTGCCGTTCCACCTGGAGCCGATTCACGCCGAGGGGGATGTGCGGATCACGTTCTTCTACGACCCGGACGGCACGCTCCTCGAACTCGTCGAGGGTCCGCTCCAGTACCACGAGGTCTACGATCGCGCCGCGGTCGACCAGGACTGGGCGCTCGGCACACCCGACAGGCCGCGCTTCGACCACGTCGCCACAACGGTCGACGACCTGGATGCGACCAAGGCGCACTTCGCCGAGCTCGGCTACGTGCTCATGTCCGGGATCCACCAGCCGAGCGACGACCGCGGGTTCGAGATCAACTTCCTCCGTTCAGGCGACAGCTCGCTCGAAGTGTTCACGTACGGCCTCGCCGACAAGGAGCAGCGCGCGCCGCAGCTCGACGCGACGGGCTTCGTCGCGGTCGAGTTCCACGGCACGACAGCTCCGGGGGCCGCGATCGGCACCGCACTCGGCCGTGAGGTCTATGCGGACCCCGACGGCCTGCACTACCTGATCGCGAAGCCGTGACCGGCGCGTCGTCGCTTCGCCCGCTCGGCGCGACGGGAATCGAGGTGAGCACCGTGACACTCGGCGGCGCACCCCTCGGCAGCATGCCGGAGAACTTCGGGTACGAGGTCGCGGAGGCCGACGCGATCGCACTGGTCGGCGAGGTGCTGCGTAGCGGCATCCGCACGATCGACACCTCCAACGGCTACTCGGACGGTCGCAGCGAGGAGCGGATCGGCCGCGCGATCGGCGAGTTCGGCGGCCTGCCCGCCGACGTGACGGTGATCACCAAAGTGGATGCCCACGCCGACGACTACAGCGGCGAGCGCGTGCGCCGGTCGCTCGCCGAGAGCCGCAACAGACTGGGCATCGCACCGCTCCCCCTCGTGCACCTGCACGACCCGGAGTTCCACGACTTCGAGGCCATGACGGCACGGGGCGGCGCGGTCGAAGCTCTGGTCGAGGCGAAGGAGCGAGGCGAGATCGGGCACCTCGGACTCGCCGGAGGCGATGTCCATGAGATGCGCCGCTACCTCGACCTCGGCGTGTTCGAGGTGCTGCTCGTCCACAACCGGTGGACGCTCGTCGACCGCAGCGCCGGCCCTCTTCTCGAGCGCGCCGCCGAACTCGGCGTCGGCATCGTCAATGCGGCCGTGCTCGGCGGCGGCATCCTCGCCGACGAGAGCGGGCGCTCGACGACCTACGGCTATCGGCGCGCATCGCCGGAGACGCTGCACTCCATCGCCCGGATGCGGGAGGTCTGCCGGCGCTGGGACACCACATTGGCGACTGCCGCCATCCGGTTCTCGACCCGCGATCCGCGGATCGCCAGCACCATCGTCGGGATCAGCCGTCCTGCGCGCATCCAGCCGACGCTGGAGGCTGCCACGCTCGACCGGCCCGACCGGTTCTGGGACGAGCTCGAGGAGCTCGTCCCAGAACCTGAGCACTGGCTCGACGCGCAGTCCGCGCGCTGAGCATCCGACCACGCACCCACCTTCGAAATCGAGGTCCATATGCCACTCGTCCGAATCGACATGCACTCGCCGCTGGCCGGGCTCCGGCCGCAGCTGAGCGCCGCGATCCACTCCTCCCTGGTCGACGGCTGGGGGATGCCCGCCGACGACCTGTTCCAGATCTTCCAGCTGCACGAGCAAGGCGACCTGTTCTACAGCCGGACCTTCCCGGATGCGGATCGCACGGATATCGTCTTCATCAGCATCCTCGCCTACAACGGCTACTCCCCCGAGATCAAGCAACGCGGCGCCGAACTGATCGTGGAACGCCTCGCAGCCCTCGGCATCAAGCGCGACAACATCCTCATCTCCATCCACGAGAACGGCGACGGGGATTGGCTCGCCCCGTCCAAGGAGAACTGACCATGCGTCGAAGCGACCTTCCGCACGGCTTCGTCATCGGCGCCGCCACGGCCTCCTATCAGATCGAGGGAGCGACCCGCGAGGACGGCCGCGGCGACAGCATCTGGGACACGTTCGCCCGAGTGCCGGGCGCCATCGCCGACGGCAGCACCGGCGATGTGGCCGACGACCACTACCACCGGGCAGCGGAGGACGTCGCGCTGATGGCCGATCTCGGATTCGACGCCTACCGGTTCTCGATCGCCTGGCCGCGCATCCAGGCCGACGGGACAGGAGCACCGAACCTGGACGGCATCGACTTCTACCGGAGACTGGCCGAATCGCTCCTCGAGCGCGGCATCACACCCTGGGCGACGCTCTACCACTGGGATCTGCCGCAGGCGCTCGAAGATCGCGGCGGCTGGCTCGAACGCGACACCGCCCTCCGTTTCGCCGACTACGCCGCACGCGTGAGCGATCGACTCGGCGACCTCGTCACGGACTGGATCACCCTCAACGAACCCTGGTGCTCCTCGTTCCTCGGCTACGCCAGCGGCCACCACGCGCCCGGCCGCACGCTCGGCTCCCGGTCGTCTCACGCCGCCCACCACCTGCTCCTCGGCCACGGCCTCGCGCTGGAGGCGCTTCGTTCCGGGATGCCCGAAGCGCGGGTGGGCACGACCCTCAACCTGTACTCGGTGAGGCCCGCGAGCGATTCGGACGCCGACCGTGACGCGGCGCGCCGGATCGACGGATTGAGCAACCGCCTCTTCCTGGACCCGGTGCTGCGCGGCAGCTATCCGGCCGACGTGCTCGACGACCTCGGGGAGACCTCCTGGTTCGCCGAGCACGCCACCGAGGAGGATCTGCGGCTGATCTCCGCGCCGATCGACTTCCTCGGCATCAACTACTACAGCCGCCACACGGTGGCCGCCGGCGACGACTCCGGTGCGACGCCGAGCGCGTATCCCGGCAGCGAGCAGGTGCAGTTCGTCACGACCGGTGCTCCCGTGACGCAGATGGGCTGGGAGATCCATCCGGATGGCCTGACGGACGTGCTGCGCATGGCGAACGAGCTCGCGCCGGAGCTCCCGCTCTACATCACGGAGAACGGGGCGGCGTATGAGGATCACGTCGACCTGAACGGGGAGATCGTCGACACGGAACGAGTCGACTACCTCCGGCTGCACTTCGAAGCCGCGCGTGAGGCGATCCGGCTCGGGCTGCCCCTCCAGGGGTACTTCCTGTGGACGCTGATGGACAACTTCGAATGGGCCTGGGGCTACTCGCGCAGATTCGGGATCGTGTACGTCGACTACGAGACGCAGCAGCGCATCCCGAAGCAGAGCGCCCGCTGGATCTCCGAATTCCTCGGGACCGACGCCGACGCTCTGCAGGCGCAAGGGCTAGCATGACCGGCACCGCACATCTCGAGAGGAACACCCCAATGCCCGCGCTGACCGACACGTTCACGCTCTCCAACGACGTCAGGATCCCGAAAATCGGCTTCGGCACCTGGCAGATCCCCGACGGTCCTGTGACCTATGACTCGGTGCGCGCGGCGCTCGACGCCGGCTACCGGCACATCGACACGGCGCGCGCCTACGGCAATGAGGCGAGCGTCGGCCGTGCCGTCCGCGACAGCGGCATCCCGCGCGACGAGATCTTCATCACGACCAAATGCCCGGCCGAGGTCAAGGATGCGGCGGGCGCGCACCACGCGTTCGAACGGTCCACAGCTGCTTTGGACCTCGGGACGATCGACCTCTACCTCATCCACGCGCCCTGGCCCTGGAACGCGATCGGCAGCGACCACCGCGCCGGAAACATCGAAGTCTGGAAGGTGTTCGAAGAGCTCTACCAGGCCGGCCGCACACGCTCCATCGGCGTCAGCAACTTCGAGGTGGACGACCTGGAGTCGCTGACCGCAGCGACGAGCGTCGTTCCCCACGCGAACCAGATCCGCTGGTTCGTCGGCAGCACGCAGCCTGAGACGACCGCGTACTGCCACGACCGCGACATCCTCGTCGAAGGCTATTCGCCGCTCGCCACGGGTCGCCTGCTCGGCAACCGCGACATCGCGGCCATCGCTGAGAAGTACGGCAAGTCGGTGGCGCAGGTGAGCATCCGGTACCTGCTGCAGAAGGACGTTCTGCCGCTGCCCAAGTCGACCACGCCGACCCGCATCGTCGAGAACGCCGACGTCGACTTCGAGCTGGCGCCGGAGGACGTGGCGGCGCTGGACGCGCTGCACACCGGCCGCCACTGAGGCGCGTAGCCCGGGTCCGGAAGCTAACGTGACCGGTATGACCAACGTTGCCGGCGACCAGCCTCCTTCAGCGCTCGACCTCCGGGGCCGGCTCGCGCTCGTCAGTGGCGCCGGCAGCGCGACGGGAATCGGGATGGCCGCTGCGCGCGCACTCGGGAGCATGGGTGCGCGCGTCGCCATCACGGCCACGACGGAGCGCATCCACGAACGGGCGGCCGAGCTCCGGCGTGCCGGCATCGACGCGACATCCTTCGTCGCGCGGCTGGACACCGAGAACGCCGTCCAGCGGCTCGGCAACGAGCTCGACGCGGCGTCTCTTGAGCCCGCGATCCTCGTGAACAACGCGGGAATGGTGAGCGTGACCGATCCGGGCATGCCGTCGGGCGACGTCACGAGCGGGCTCGCGGACTGGACGAAGAGCCTCGACATCAACCTGACGTCCACCTTTCTGCTGACCCGTCTGGTCATCCCCGCGATGCGTGCCGCGCACTGGGGCCGCATCGTCAACGTGTCCAGCATCACGGGAGCGGTGATGGCCGCCCGAGCCGACGTGGCGTACGCCGCCGCGAAAGCCGGAGTCGTCGGGCTGACCCGGGCGCTCGCCGTCGACGAAGCGGGCAACGGGATCACAGCGAACGCTGTCGCACCCGGATGGATCGCAACCGGCTCCCAACTCGCGAGCGAAGCCGAGGAAGGGTACCTGGTGCCAATGCGACGCAGCGGAACGGCCGACGAGGTGGCCTCCGCGATCGCCTGGCTGGCCTCGCCCGGCTCCTCCTACGTCACCGGGCAGGTGATCTCGGTCGACGGCGGCAACAGCGTCGCCGAGAACCGGGTCCCCGCGCCGCGGTGACTCGCCGCGGGTTGCGTCGGCGTCGGAGGCCGCGGTTCACTACAACACGAGGAGCGAACCGGTGTCCGGATCCGCGTGGTTCGCGACCGGATCAGCGCTGCACGAGCGCGCCCGCGCCGCAAGAATGGGGTGCATGAGGCACGAGCCGGAGTTCTCAGCTCCGGCGACGTGGACCAGGCAGATGGAGGAACGACAGTGGATGCTGAGCAGACGACCTCGGATGCGCGCCGCACGATGATGGCGCTTCGAGCTCACCGACGCGGTGGGTATGAGCAGCTCGTGTACGAGGAAGCACCTCGACCGGTGCCCGGCGCGGGGGAGATCTGTGTCGCCGTTCGGGCAGCCTCCATCACGTTCGCCGAACTGACGTGGCCCGAGACCTGGGAATCCGACGGCGCCGACCGAACGCCGGTGATCCCGTCGCACGAGTTCGCGGGCGTGGTCGTCGAGGTCGGCCCGGGGGTGACCGATCTGGCCGTCGGCGACGCGGTATTCGGGCTCGTGCCGTTCAATCGCAACGGCGCCGCGGCTGAGTTCGTCGTCGTCCCGGAAGAATTCGTCGCCCGCAAAGGGCCGACCGTCTCGGACGCTGAAGCGGCCGCCGCCGCCCTGCCTGCCTTGACGGCTTGGGAGGCGTTGAACGACCAGCTGAACGTGACCGCCGGTCAGCGCATCCTGATCAGAGGCGGAACCGGCGGGGTCGGGGCCTTCCTCACGCAGTTCGCGCACCGGCTGGGCGCCGAGGTCACGGTGACGGTGACGTCGGTGGCTGCTGAGGATCGCGCGAGGCGCCTCGGCGCCGACCACGTCATCGTGGCCGGTTCCGAATCGGATGCGCGCAACCGAGGGGCCTTCGACGCTGCGATCGACGCCGTGGGCGCCGACCTGCCGGAATGGCTGTACGCCTCGGTCCGCCCGGGCGGTCGAGTGGTCGCGCTCCAGGAGCCCCCGAGCCGGGAACTGGCCGACGAATACGGTGTGACCGCGAGCTTCTTCGTCGTGCGCGTGGATCGCGCACGGCTGGAGGAGCTGGCCGGCCTTCTCGCCGCCGGGCAGATCGAGGCGGCGATCGCTCAGACGTTCCCGCTGTCCGACGGTCGGGCGGCCTACGCGAGTGGCGCACTCCCGAAGCCCGCGCCGGGCAAGACGATCGTGCTCGTCAGCTAGCCCGGCCTTCCAGCTCCACCCGCCGTGCCGTGCGGAAGCGACGCTGGAAGGCAGCCGGTGTCATGCCCAGCTCGCGCGCGAAGACCCTGCGCAGACTCTCGTAGCTGGGGAATCCTGCGCGATCCGCCGACTGGGTGGCCGTGTAGCCCTGGTCCAAGAACGCCTTGGCGATGTCGAGCCGGATCGATTCGACATAGTGGGCAGGTGTCGTCGACAGCTCGTCGCGGAACAGACGCGTGAGATGCCGTGGGCTGAGGTTCAAGGACTCTGCGAGGTCTGCGAGGGAGTGGCGTGCCGTGGGATCGGCCGTGACGAGATCGACGACGTGCCGTAGCGCGGGCGTACGCGGTGCTGAACCCTGCAGGGGCGCCGAGAACTGCGACTGGCCGCCCGACCGCTGGAGGTAGACGACGAGCGCGCGCGCAACCTCCCGGGTGAGGTCGGGCCCGTGGTCCTCTTCGACGAGCGCGAGGGCGAGATCGATGCCGGCGCTCACCCCTGCCGAGGTGTAGACGGAGCCGTCGCGGACGAAGATCGCATCCGGCTCGACGTGCGTGTCCGGGTATTTCGAGGCCAGGGTGTGAGCGACCTTCCAGTGCGTGGTGGCGCGTTTGCCGTCGAGAAGGCCGGCGGCGGCCAGGATGAACGCTCCCGTACAGATCGAGGCGACCCGCCGGGCGCCCGGCGCGACGGCGGCTACCGTATCGATGAGGTCTCGTGGCACTGCGGTTCGCGGATAGATGTCACCACCGGCGATGAGGAAGGTGCGCGGCTCCGGTCGGAAGTCCGGACCGCCGTCCACTGCGATCCGGATGCCGACCGAGGTGGTGACGTCTGCGCCGGTCGGGGACAGCAGGACCACCCGATAGTCGGCGCCGAGCAGGTTGGCCTCCGCGAAGACGTCGGCGGGGCCGGCGACGTCGAGCAGCTTGACCCCGTCGTACACCAGGATCGCGACCACGTGGCTGCCGCTGCCGGTCACTCGAGCTTGCGCGCGGGTGTCCTCATACGGGTGGTTCATGACCTGGCCGAGGTGGCGTCGACCGGTCGCGCATCGGCAGTGTGGAAGTCGGACGATTCATCCGAGTGCACCCCGCCGACACCCGAAGGTGAGTACTTCATGTCTGAGATTATCGCAGGAGTCGAGGTCTCCCAGAGCTCCGCAGCCGCGGAAGCGCAGTCCACGCGAACCTCCCAGACTCACGATACATCGTGTTCGAATGATGCCCCGGACAGACCCCGACCGCGAGATCCGGGGCGGCGAACGAGTTGCAGTGCTCGGCGGCGCGATCGCAATGCTCGGCCTGCTGCTCGTGCCGCTGCCCGGACCGGGCTGGCTCATCGTCTTCCTCGGCCTCGCGATCAGTTCACATGGGCCAAGCGACTTGCGGCATTCACGAAGCGGCAGCTGGCCAGTTTCTGGCAATGGTGGCAAACCCGCCGTGCTGCGAAGTCAGCAGACGCTGACTGACCACGTCGGGCGGCGGGTTCCAGCGTGCGCCGGACTGTGTCGAATCTGCCGCGGACTACTTCGCAACCCTGGCACTGAATCCGGGGGACCGCCGCCCTACTCGCAGCTGAAACAGCCAGACCCAACGGTGAGCGTCACGATCGGCTCCCAGTCGTCCTCGTCCACTCTCTCCCACTCGACGCTGGACTCGACAATTTCACTTCCTTCGAGGACCCCCAGCTCCCCGCCCTACGTTGCACGCCTTCTTCAGGAACCGGCGTTATGGCATCCGGAATGTTGGGTCTTCATAGTGGGAGGCATACTCGGAGCCTTCGCACGAGCCTCTCGGGAGTAACTACCTATGATTCACGTTCAACGAGGGCGGGATTCCAGCACGACGGCCCCGCCGATTCGACATCGAAGGCGTCGAATCGGTGCCGCTGGCGTAGCCGCTGCCCTGGTTATCACTGATGGAGTGATGGTCACAGCGCCAGCTGTACATGCCGCCGGTGTAGCCCCTGATGGCTACCAGCAAATCACCGGGTGGACGCCAGACGACACTACGTCTTCCGTAGTACTCGATCTCCCCGGTAGTCGAGGCGAGCGCTGCAGTCGCACCGAGGCCCGCAAATGTGACATCACGTTCTTCGACCGTGTGGTCACCGACGGGCTCTCCCGCCTGAAGGCCTGAAGGCCTGAACCAACGATCCACCTTCATGCTCCGGGGTCTCCCCCGTGAACATCGACCACCAAACAGATAGGCACAACTATGTCCACCATGGAATTTGCAGGAAAGAAGCTCGTCGTCGTCGGCGGCACAAGCGGGATGGGATACGCCACGGCCGAGCGAGTAGTGAAGGGCGGGGGTGAAGTTGTGATCGTCGGACGCGATACGCAGAAAACCGCCGCTGCCGTCGACGCGTTGAGTCAACACGGATCGGTTGAAGGAATCTCCGCCGATCTCTCTGACCCCGAAGCTGTCACCCGCCTCCGGGAAGAACTGACCACCGAGCACGCTGATACGACACTTCTCGTGAACTCAGCCGGAGTCTTCGCGCCCCAGAAGTTCCTTGACCACACTGAGTCCGACTACGATCGCTACCTCGGACTCAACCGGGCCACCTATTTCATCACGCAGACGATCGTCACTAATATGATCGCGGCCGGCAACGGCGGCTCCATCGTCAACATTGGGTCCATGTGGGCACATCAGGCTATAGCTGCCACCCCGTCTTCCGCATATTCCATGGCGAAGGCGGGCCTCCACTCGCTGACTCAGCACCTCTCGATGGAACTCGCCGCCCACAGAATTCGGGTGAACGCCGTTGCCCCTGCGGTAGTGCGTACCCCGATCTACGAGGGATTCATTCCCAAAGATGAGGTGGATGCAGCGATAACAGGCTTCGACTCCTTCCACCCCATCGGCAGGGTTGGAACGCCCGACGATATCGCCACCGTCGTGGCTGTTCTCCTCTCCGAATCGGCAGGATGGGTGACCGGCGCCATCTGGAATGCCGATGGCGGCGTAATGGCGGGACGGAACTAGCGCGTGTCTCCTCGATCCGAGTGCTGATGCTGTGGAGACCCGCATCGGATACCCGCCCACCATCCAGTCGCGCAACCTCCCAGACTCACGATATATCGTGTTCGAATGATGCCCCGGACAGACCCCGACCGCGAGATCGAGGTGGCACGGCTCCCTCCGCGACGGTTGCGGCCAGAGTGCCTGACACGACCGTTGTAGAGGCGATCGGGGCTGAGACGTTCCAGAGAGCGAGACTCGTGTCGGTCAGGGCCAGAACCGAGCCGAGCGCAACCGTGAGCGTGAGGATGACGCGCACGATCCCGCTCCTGGAGGGCCGCGGCGGTTCCTCATTGCCGCGGCCCCCGTTCAGCGAGAATGACACCGGCAGGTGGCTCACTGTGATAGCCAGGGGATCAGGGGGTGACCTGCTGAAGGACGAATTGCATTCCGCCGAGTTGAACGGTCTGGCCTTGCGCTACGGTGCCGGTGACCGAATCCGGCGGGAACGTCGCAGTTACCGTCACGGGAGCGGTGATCGGGGTGGCCGAGTTCGGATCGGTCGGTGAGACGTCGTACACGTTCGGCTGTCCGGCGACGGGCGTCAGGGTGCCACCTGTGACAGTCCCGAAGCTGAGGCCGATCTGGAGCGCTGCCAGCAACTCGGGATCACCGGTGATGGAGGCGGGGTCGATGGTCACCTGCGAATGCAGGTTGTCGCCCTGCGCAACGATCGACACCTGGGCGGTGTACGTGTCCGAATCGCCAGGAACCCATTGTTGGATGGGTTGCGTCCAGGCACCCCCGGTCTCGGCGATCGTCAGAACACCGGAGTCGATGTTGCCGGCGTCGACGTTCGCGGCGTCGTTCCATAGCGCAAGCGAACCGGACGTTCCGATCAGCAGGATCAGGCCGCATCCCGCAGCTACGAGACCCGTTGTCAACTTCTTCATGTGGCTTCTCCATTCGTGGCTTCGGGCCGGCTCAGCCTGTGCGACCCGCTTCATAGCTCAGACAACGGATGGCGGCCGAAATCACGCCGCTACACCCACGAGTTCGGAGAAACCATCCCGCGCACTACCGTCAGCACAACCGGTCCACCGCCGGTTCCAGCCGGGCTCAAGGGTCGCTGACCTTCCGCGCCGGAGTGCCTGATCGATAGACGCGATCAGTTCGCGCCTCACGATGAAGTTGCATCAGCTTGCGGTTGAGTATGTCGAGAGCCTTGGATATCGCCGCAGAATTCGTGCGGTCTATCCCATCGACGAACCTGTTGACTTCGTCAACCGCGGTGAAGACTTCGAGTTCCCCAATGCTCTTCGGATCCGCAAGGGTGCCGGCCAGGAGGACCATGACGACCTGATGTCTGGCCTCGCCCAAAGCCACGGCTTGCTCCCACAGTTCGCTCAATCGATCCTCCATCCCGTCACACGATCCCCTTTGGGACCGACTGAAAGCCGCCCGGAAAGCTCGAGGTCTGAACCCCCGATCAAGCATGCCGACGATATAGACATCGAGAAGGCGTGAAACGATTTATCGGCACTGATGGGAAGGTGACTGATCGGCAATCAGTCACGACCCAACATGCCTTCGACCAGCTCGGACGGCGTGACCTGGTGGTGTGCAGCCCGGCGGTTCAACTCCTTACAGGCGCGGCGGGTCAGGGCCAGTTCGACCCAGACGGGGTCCGAAAGGTCAGCCGGTTCCGGCAGCGGCAGCCTGAGCAATGACGTAGCCATGAGCAGGTCAGCGTTATCCGCCGGAACGATGACGATCCCATCCCTGCTCCTTCGGGCGATGATGTGTCCGCGGAAGATGAGCTTGAGGATTTCGTGGTCCGATGCCTGCAACAGGTAGCCGGTCTGGTGAATGGAGAGCTGCTCGGGAAGCTTCGCGATGTATTCGCCGACGATTACCCGCCGGAGCGTGTTCGAGGCTCGCCGGACCTGCTCAGCTGACACGCGTCCGATTGTTTCTGACATCTTCTCCCACCTCGCCGCTGCGATCGTTTCGTGAAGCATCGAGCTCTTCGCTTTCCGGTGCCCACACCTTAAGGACCGATTCCGGGGACGTTTGTAACGTGGGATACAGCGGCAAGTCACTGACGGGATGCACAGGAATTCGTTCTCGACGACTCCACTGGTGCGGCAACGACCCTCAGTCTGCGCAAACCGGGGGAACACCCCTGACAGCCGCCCGACAGCGGCGGCGACGGCCGCGGAGCGCCCACGGGTACTACCGCAAGCTGCCGATAGTCCGTGCTCGGTAGTAGTACGGGCGGTCGATTCCGCAATTGCCGCAGATGAGTACGAATTGGGGACCGGCACGCGCGGCGATGATTGCTGGGAACGCGGCGAAGGAGCCGCAGCGTGGACAAGCGTTTTCGGCGACCACCTGAAGGCTGGGATTGACGACCATCCGCGAACTCCTACACGGGGGAGTTGACTGTGCCGAGGGACTTCGGCCGGCACTCCCCATGCATGGTTAGACGCGTGCATCGGACCATCAATAACGTTCCGGTCCCACTTTCAAGGCCAGCCCAGCATCGGCCGTGTCGGTCGTCTCAGGATTGAGGCGGCGAGTAAACCGCCCGGTCGACGATGAAGCTCGACTCGACGGGGCGCACCTCGACGCCACCGCCCTGCTGCGTGATCGGGTTGCGTCGCGCGACCTCCAGCGCAGCATCCGGATCGGAGGCCTCGATCACGTAGACGCCCGACACGGTGTCCTTGGTGTCGACGAAGGGACCGTCAGTGATTCCATCCCCGCGGATCGAGGTGGCCGCCGTGGCGACCGGATGCAGCGCGAACGCGGCGACCATGGCGCCCGACTCGATGAGCTCATCCGCGTACCGGCCGTGCGCGTCGCGCTCCTCGGCGGAGAGGGTATCGCTGTCGGCGGGGTTCGGTGCATAGATCAGGACCAGGTACTGCGCCATGGATTCTCCCCTTCGGAGGCCGGCCCCTACGCCGGCGGGATGTTCTGGTTGATGTGGAAGATGTTATCGGGGTCGTACTGAGCCTTCACCCTCGCGAGCCGCTCATAGTTGCCACGGTACGACGCTTTGACCCGGTCGGCGCCCTCGTCCATCAAGAAGTTGATGTAGCCGCCGCCGGCCGACGTGGGGTGCAATTCTTCCCAGTAGTCGCGGGTCCACGTCGAGATGAGTTCCGCGTTGTCCGGGTCGGGATCGACGCCGACGATGACACCGGCCCAGCCGCCGTCGCGGTAGGCGAACGCGGTGGCGTCCTCGGGAACCCGGCTCACGGCGCCGTCGATGGGGTACAGGTGCATCGAGGATTGCTCGGTCGGCAATTGTGCGCCGTACTTGACGTGCACGTCGATCGCCGCGTCGGTGATCTCGTTGAAGAAGTCGGCCCGCCAATACCACTGCAACCCGGAGGGGTAGATGGCGTCGAACGCGCCCTGCAGCATGTTGTACGGCATGGGCTGGAGACCGACGAGCAACGGCGACCCGTAGCCGGTGATCGGCCCGAGCAGCTCATCGGCGCGATCCGGCGAGCCTGTATAGCACCAGATGATCGCGCACGACTTCCGGCCCCACAGCTCTTCGGGGAACGGCGGCCCCGGCGGGATGGTGAGCAGCCCGAGCCAGCCGTTCAGCTCCTCCGGGAGGGATGGCAGCAACTCCCGGTACCAGCGCATCACCTCGGCGGTGTCGGCGAAGTCGTAGAGCACCGGTCCACCGATGATCGTGCCATTGTCGCCGATGTCGTGGCAGCGGAACGTGAATGACGTAACGACCCCGAAGTTACCGCCACCGCCGCGCAGAGCCCAGAACAGGTCGCTGTTGTCGGTGTCGCTCGCGACCACGAGGGTTCCGTCGGCGAGGACCACGTCGGCAGCGAGGAGGTTGTCGACGGTGAGGCCGAAGCGACGCGCGAGGTAGCCGATTCCGCCGCCGAGCGTCAGTCCGCCGACCCCCGTCGAGGAGATGATCCCCGAAGGGGTGGCCATCCCGTACGCGACGGTCGCCGCGTCGACTTCAGCCCACGTGCATCCCCCATCGACGCGGACCGTGTGCGCCTGAGGATCGACCGTGATGGTGCGCAACGATGAGAGATCGATGACGAGGGCATCGTCCCAGATCCCGAGCCCGCCGGCATTGTGTCCGCCGCCCCGCACCGAGATGTCCAGGCCGTGCTCGCGTCCGAAGCGAACGCACGCGATCACATCGGCGACGTCCTGGCATTGGGCGATCGCGGCCGGCCGCTTATCGATCATGGCGTTGTACACGGCACGGGCCGTGTCGAAGTCCGGATGATCGGGTGTCGTCAGGCTCCCGCTCAACTCGGCTGCAAGCTGTGCGAACGGCGCGTCGACGGCGCCGCGTGAGGTCATAGTCATTTCAGTCTCCTTGAATCAACCGTTCGATAGTGGGCGCACGACTGCGCAGGCTCTCGTGCATTCGCCTCCCCCGGGCGACCATCGAAAGAGAAGAGCGCACTGCCGTGACCGGCCCGGATGCTACATCGCTTCGGTCAGGCAGATGAAGTTGCCTTCGGTGTCCTTGAACCACGCGGCCTTGCTGCCGCCGAGGGTGGCCACTCCGTTCTCGGTCTTCAAACCGGGGAAGTCGTAGTCCTCGAATGTGACGCCACGGCCGCGCAACTGCGCCATGTCGCTGTCGAACGCGTCGCTGAGAAAACACATCTGGGTGTTCTGCGCGGTTCCGGCATTGGTCGTCTCGTAGATCTCGAAAGACGAGCCGGCGTTCAGGCGATAGATGAGGTTGCCGTTCTCTTCGGCATCCGGATCGAATCCGAGAGCATTGTGATAGAAGTCCTGTGCGCGTTTGAGATCGGATGCGGGCAGCACTGCGTGCGCTTCTTTGAGCATGGGGAACGCCTCCTCGGGCGTGGGTTCAGCGGTGGCGGAAGCATCCCGTCCAGGACGCGACAGCGGCCGCGTCGTGCCGAATGACGGCAACGTAGTGCTTCCGAGGGTGGGAGCTCGGCCGCGCGAACGCAATCTGCCGGTGTGTGGCCGCTTCTCCTCGTCCGTCCGATCCGGGTCTCCCGGACGACAGGCGCTGACGAACCAATCGATGGTGTCACTCTACGCCGCACGGGCCCGGTCGCCGCGGTGCAGTTCGGGAGTCGCGGCCGAACGGTATCTTGCTGAGTGCGGATAGTGGGAAGAGGTGATGGGTTTGGCCAGGCAAGAACGAGCAGAGGAAACCCGTCGGGTCATCCTCGATGCTGCCGCAGCTGAGTTCGACGAGGTCGGTTTCGACGCTGCCCGTCTGGATCGGATCATCGCGCGAACCCGCCTGTCGAAAGGTGCCGTCTACTTTCATTTCGCATCGAAGCTCGATCTCGCTGCCGAGCTCGTGGCCGGGAAGTATACGAACTGGCCGGTGCTCATCGCCGAGGTGACCAGCACCGGGTTACGCGGAATCGACGCCGCGACGGAGATCACCAGACGCGTCGGTCAGCAATTCGTGACTGACGTGAGAGTGCGAGCGGCGATGCGACTTTCTCAGACGGTTCTGCCTCCAGCCGTCGAAGAGAACCCGTATGACAGATGGATCGAGTTGATCGCCGGCTTCGTTCAGCAAGGAATCGAAGACGGAGACCTGGATCCGGCCACGCATTCACGAGATGTCGCGACTGTCGCCGTCCAAGGTTTCTTCGGCGCGTACATGATCGGT
This sequence comes from Leifsonia sp. NPDC058248, assembly GCF_042881905.1. NCBI lineage: Bacteria > Bacillati > Actinomycetota > Actinomycetes > Micrococcales > Microbacteriaceae > Leifsonia > Leifsonia sp. NPDC058248. The sequence continues at coordinate 290,388 of NZ_JBHVXB010000001.1, read as the reverse complement.
CACGAATTGGGACGGCTCGAGACCCTGAATGACGATGTCGAACGCCTCTGGGCGCTCGTCGCCTCAAGCGCCAAGTCACGCTAGACGATAAGAACAGACCCTGTGGTATGTTTGCGACAGCGAAGGGGGAGCGATGGGGGCAGCTGTCAGTCGACAGACGCGGGGGCGGTGGGGGATGTGCATCGGGGGGCTTGCGGCGTTGTTGGCGCTGGCTGGATGCTCGTCGTCCACCGCCGCGGCGGTGAAACCCACGCCGACCCCGACACAGCTCGCCGTCACGGTTCCGATGCCGGACCTCGGGCCGTCACCTGCTCCCGCACCTCAGACCCCTGCCCGGACGGAACAGCTCCGGCAGCAAGACGCTGACCAGGCCTGGCAGCAAGTCCTGCTTCAGTACCCGTCAGCCGTTCGACCACAGGTGACGTTCGAGGGGTACACCAGCCCGGCGACCGCAATGGACGTTCTCAAAGGCTGCTACACCGAGCAGGGGGTGCCGTTCGGATATGGCTACCCCGCTGGCGCCGAAAAGGGCGACAGGCCGACCTCCGTGGGAGCCGAGGCCGACGACGAGCACGAGGCGATCGGACTATATGTCTGCTCGGTCGGACACCCGGGCAGGCCCAATTCTCCGCTGACTCCTCAGCAGCTCGGCTGGTCGTACGACTACTTCACCAGGTTCCTGGTGCCGTGCTACGAGGCGAACGGAATCGTCGTTCCGCCGGCACCTTCACGCGCCGACTTCATCGCGAAGTGGCCGCATCAGAACTGGTTCCCCACCGCCGGCGGCATCGCCGACCCCGACAAGGCGGCTGCAGTGGCGAAGGCCTGCCCGCCGCTGAAGTGAGCAACGCACCCACCGACGGGTCCGCGGCGCCCCACAGTCGCTACGGCTACTGGCTGCTCGCATCGATCCGGTCGCGCTCTTCATCGACGTGTGGCTCGGCGCGGTCCGTCACATGCAGAGGGCGGATGCGCGGGCGAAGTAGGCCCGCACGGCCGGGGTCAGGTCGGCTCCCGCCGTCTTGGCTTCCGCTGCGATCGCGTTCCAGAGCGAGGTCAGCTCAGCGCGTTCGGGTGGCGTGCGCTTCGGCACGCAGCGGGTTTGGATGGCCGAGCCGAAGTCGTGGATGTCCGCCGGGATCACGCCTGCCCCACGGGTGCTGTCGGCATAGCCCCCGGCATCGCGCAGACTCGAGTCCACGAGCGCCCACAGCTGCGCGAGCGGCGCATCCTGGGGTGTCACCGAGCCGTCGGCGGCGGGTGTCTCACCGGGTCGGGCGGCCGGTTCGAACTGCTCGGGATCGTGTAGCGCACCGGCGTGACAGACGGCTCGAGCGCGGTGGACCCGGTCGCCGAGCATCCGGCCAGCGCCAGGACCGTCAGAGTCAGCGTGATACCGACTGTTGCGCGTCTCATCTTCCCCCCAAGTGGGCGCGGCGATCCGCGGGCCCGTCGCGATCCTGCCGCACCGGAGTCGGCGACGTCAAGGAGGGGAATCTTCTGCCGGGATCGCGGTAGACCGTGTTGTATGCTCGGGCGGGGGAAAGGTGGGCCAGTGGCGGGAAACGTCGGTCATAACGGGCAACTCACGCACAGGCACCGGCTGGTGGCCGCCGCCGGAGTCGCGGTCACGGTCCTCGCCGTCCTCACCGGCTGCGCGCTCTTCGGCGGCGCCGGCCACCCCTCGCCGGCACGCACTCGGCACGCCACCCCGACCCCATCCCCGACGCCGTCGGCCATCAGACCCGGCGTCGCCATCGGCTCGGCGACACCGACGCCGGTGATCACGCCCACCCCGATCCCGACCATCACGTCGGTCCCGAAGGGCACTGTCGTGGCCGAGGGCGATGTCGCCTCACCGAAGGGCAGCATCCACTTCCACTACCGGATGATCGCCGACGGCGACAACACGTACACCGCCGAGTACTCCCATTTCACATCGACCGTGCCCGTGCCGGTGTCCGTCACGCTCATCGACATCCCACCGAGAGTGGGTGACGGGCTGACCTACCACGGCATCGGCGATCATCCACTGGGCGGCCCGACCCGGTCGACCGCTCCGGCGTCGTCGGCATCCCTCGACCTCGGCCAGCCGTCGTATCTGAGCACCCTCGTGACATACTCGTCGGTGGCCTCTGCCGACGGCGTCCCGGTGGAGCTCGGGCCGAACAAGGTGCTCGCCGTCGACACCGTGCACTGGTCGGTCCCGGTCCGGCAGTCGAACGTGCACCCGGTCGACAGCGGCGCCCGGCAGTTCGCCGCCGGATCGGTTACCTCGAGAACCGCCGGCGGCGCACCGAGGGGTTACCTCGTCGCCCAAGGCGACACCACGACGATCGTCGCCCAGAGGTTCGGGATCTCGGTCGAAGACCTCATCTGGCTGAACCCGGACCTGCCGGGCGACGGCGGCAACCAGTACCTGTACACGTCGACGAAACTGAACCTGGACCCCGACAGCCTCTGACCTGCGACAACCCGGCTCAGCTCACGATCTTGCCGAACACCTCGTTGAACGCCTCGGTGGAGCTGGGGTGGGTGTAGATGGCGTTGCGGAGTTCGGTCGCGGTGACGTTCTGCCGGATCGCCAGGGCGACGGTGTTGATGAGTTCCTGCGGCCGCCCAGGAGGGGGAAGGAACCGCAGCGATCCTCTCGTCGCTGTGCAGTGTTCTCCTCACGAACGGTCGCCGGTGTCGCCGCCGAAGTCGGCTACGCGTCGGAGTCGGCTTTCGCCCGGGCCTTCCGGAGGGAAGCCGGATCGACCCCGGCACGGTTCCGGCGTTCGGTTGCGGCCGGAACCTGACCCGCGGCTCAGGCCGCGGGGGCGAGCAGACCGCCCCGGATGACGCTGCCGTGGAAGGTGCGGATCGCAACCGTCGCCCACGCGCCCACGAGAACCACGAAGGCGGCCACCGCGAACACTTGGAGGACGACCGAACCCGTGTGGAGGGCGAGTCCGGTGATGCCGGTCACGCAGGTTCCGATCGGGAAGGTGAACGACCACCACGTCAGCGAGAACGGCAGCCTCTCCCGCGCCGTGCGGATGGTGATCGCCGTTGCGAGCGCCGCCCAGAGCAGCGCGAACCCGAGCACCGGGACGCCGAAGATCACGCCGAAGAGCTGCAGGGCCTCCGCCCACGGACCGGGCACGACGAGGTGGGCGTTGCCGCCGAGCAGGTTGGCCGCGGTGATCGACTGCCCGAGCGGCCCGAGCACGATCCACAGCGTCGGCACCGCGGCGGCGGCCCCGACCTTGTAGCGGGCGAGGCGGCCCCAGATCAACGTGATCACGATCAGGGAGGCCAGCAGGCTCAGCCCGAACATCGCGTAGCAGGCGAGCATCAGAGTCAGGCGCGCCTGCCCTGCGGGCACGAACGGGATGAGCAGCGCACCGGTCGCCGCGGAGACCATCGGTGGGACCACGGGCATCAGCCAGCCGCCGAAGGCCGAATCGTCCGATGTCGCGAGCTTCGTGAAGGTGAGGTACGGGACGGCGACCGCGCTGAGCAGACCGAGCGCGGTCCCTGCGACCCAGAGCGCGGCATCCACCATCACCGCAGCCGGCAGGCCGATGACGTTCTGCCCGAGGAGCAGCGTTCCGGCGCCGACGGTCAGCATGGCCATCGGCGGCGCACCGTAGAAGTGCGCCATCACCGGGTTCGTGTGGTGCGAGCGCGCGGTCTGCGGATACCGGATCCAGTGCGCTGCGGTCGCGACCAGCAGGCCCACGAGCAGCAGCGCGGCGAGCATCCAGATCAGCATTGCGGGAACGTGCAGGATGGGCGCCACCAGCGGCAGGGTCGCGGCCGCGTTGGCGACGATGCCGGTGCCCATCACCGAGGCGAACCAGTTGGGCGTGATGTTCGACACCGCAAGCCCCGGATGCGAGAGCTCGCGCACGAAGAACCGCCGCGCAGGCGGGCGGGCGGTCGGGACTGTGGTCGCGTTCATGTCTTCGATCGTCGCAACAGTGCTCGGAGCGCGCGAGAGGGATACGGTTGTGGGGTCACAACTGTCGCTTGTACCAGGAGGTGACGTGGAGCGCCCGCTCGACCTCGAGAGCCTTCGCCTGCTCGTGCGCGTCGCGGCGACGGGCAGCCTGTCCGCGGTGGCCCGCGAGAGCGCGGTGTCGCAGCAGGCCGTCTCCTCCCGGATGACCGCGCTCGAGTCGCGGCTCGGCGTCGCGCTCCTCCGCCGCACACCCCAGGGAACGCGGCTCACCGACGCGGGCGCACTCGTGGCGGAATGGGCGACGCCGCTGCTCGACGAGGCCGATCGGTTCGCCTCGGTCACGCGTTCACTCCGCGCGACGGCTGGGACGAGCATCCGGGTCGCCGCCAGCATGACCATCGCCGAGCATCTCGCTCCGCGCTGGTTGCTGGCGCTCAGGGCGGAGAACGAGGCCGCCAAGATCGAACTCATCGCAGCGAACAGCGTGAACGTCGCCGAGCTGGTCCGATCCGGCTCCGCCGACGTGGGGTTCATCGAGACGCCCGAGATCCCGGACGACCTCGCGCACGAGTCGTTCGCCACCGACGAGCTCGTCATCGTGGTGGGGGTCGACCACCCGTGGGTCCGAAGGCGGTCGGGCGTGACGGTCGAGGAGCTCGCCGCCGTGCCGCTGATCGCGCGCGAGCGAGGGTCGGGAACCCGGCTCGCCTACGAGCAGGCGATGACGAACGCCGGGCATCCCCCCGTCGACCCCGCGATCGAGCTGTCGACCACCGCGGCGATCCGCGCGACGGTGTCGTCCGGGCGGTCTCCGGCCGTGCTGAGCATCCTGGCCGTTCGCGAACAGCTCGCCGACGGGACGCTCGCCAAAGTGAGATTGCGCGGGCTGCGCATCCTTCGACCGCTCACCGCCGTCTGGCGGAGCGGCACGGCGCCACGCACGCCCGCGGTCGACGAACTCCTCGCCATCGTCAGACGCTCATGAGGATCGAAGTGCTGCATATCGAGGACTGCACGAATTGGGAGGCGGCCGGCTCCAACGTGCGGGCGGCCCTCGCTCAACTCGGAGACGCGACGACACCGGTGACGTTCCGCCTGATCACGAGCGCGGACGAAGCCGCCGAAGTCCACTTCGTGGGCTCCCCGACGATCATGCTCGACGGCGAAGACCTGTTCCCGAGCCAGGGCGGCGCCTCGGAGCTCGCGTGCCGGATCTACTTCACGGCGGATGGAGTCGCCGGCCTCCCCACGATCGTTCAGCTCGTCGAGGCGATCGGCCCCGCGGCAACCGTCTGAGGACATTTTATTTGCTTGCGCCCGCAAATAAATCGGAGTAGCCTCGACGGTATCAGCGAGCATCCGGATCAGATGCCCGATTCCACTGCTGAGAAGGGAGCATCATGTCCAACGAACCATCCCCCGAGCTGGTGTTGCCGACCTACGCACCGGTGCCCGCATCGGCCCTCGGTCCGGCACTCAACGAGCACGGCTACTACGTCGGCCGAGTGCAGCGCAACCTGTTCTGGGTCACAGACGGCACCTACCTGTCGGCATTCCTCGCCACCGCAGAAGGCGTCGTGCTGTTCGACGCGCCGCCCACGATCGGCCACAACCTTCAGCGGGCGGTCGACGAGGTCACAGCCTCAGAAGGCACGACCAACAAGGTGACACACCTCGTCTACTCGCACCACCATGCCGACCATGCGGGCGCGTCGAGCCTGTTCGGAGACGACGTGGTCCGCATCGGTCACGAGGACACGCGCCGCCTGCTCCTGCGGGACGATGACCCGGCTCGACCCGCGCCCGAGATCACGTTCGCCGACCAGCTCACACTGGAGGTCGGCGGCGAGCGGGCGGAGCTCCGCTTTCACGGACCGAACCACTCCCCGGACAACATCTTCATCCACTTCCCCGATCATGATGCGTTGATGCTCGTCGACATCGTGAACCCCGGCTGGGTGCCGATCTACAACCTCAACCTGACGGAGGACGCCCCGGGCTACATCGACTCGGCCGCGAAAGCACTGGAGTATCCCTGGACCCACTACATCGGCGGTCACCTGGGGAGGCTCGGCACACGTGCCGACATCGAACTGCACCAGCGCTACATCGCGGACATCATCGCCAGTGCGCAGACCGCCCTCGGCTCCGTCGACCCCACACCGTACTTCGTCACCTACGGCGAGAACGCCTGGGCGGGAGTGAGGGGATACCTCGACGCCGTGACAGCGGCCGCTGCGGAACCGGTGATCGCCGCTTACACGGGCGTGCTCGCGTCTGCCGACGTGAAGGAACTGACCTACACGACCACCTTCATGATCATGCAGTCGATGCGGCTCGATCGCGGCGCGGGCTCCCAAGTCCATCCATGATCACGCGGGGCGGCTCGACTGCAGAACACGACTCAGGAACGGCTCGAGCATCTCCGAGGCGGCCGTGACCTGGGCAGGATCGAGCTGGTCGAACAGCAACCGCCGGGCGCGGTCCACCTGGATCGGGTAGGCCTTGCGGACCGCGTTCCGTCCCTGCGGCGTCACCGTCGCGACGGCGCTTCGAGCGTCGAGGTCGCTCTTGGCCCTGCCGGCGAGCCCCCGACGCTCCAACTCGGAGACCACCCTCGTCGTCCTCGACGGCGACAGGCCCGACGCGGTGGCGAGGTCCCCCATCCGGAGCCGTCCGTGCTCGGCGTCGGACAGGACCAGCAGTACGGCGAACTCCGAGAGCGTCAGCCCCGAGCCGCGGAGATCGTCGTCGAGGAGCCGAGGGAGCGCCCCATTGAGGCGCATCAGGGTACGCCAGAGTCGGTCCTCATCCTCCGTGAAATCACGCATGAGCACACAGTATCGCTTGCTTCGGCAAGCAACCATATGGCGAACGCCTGAAGGAGAAATTCAATGATCGAGAATTCACGGTTCCCCCTCGGATCACGCGCTGTCGCCCGGGTCGGCTATGGTGCGATGCAGCTCACGGGTCCCGGCGTCTTCGGACCGCCCGCGGATCGCCCCGAGGCCATCAGGGTGCTCCGCACCGCTGTCGAACTGGGTGTCGACCATATCGACACCGCTCAGTACTACGGCCCGGTCGTCGTCAACGAACTCATTCGCGAGGCCCTGACCCCGATCCGCGACGAGATCGCGATCGTGAGCAAGGTCGCCGTTCGACGCGGCTCCGCAGGCGAGATCCTCCCCTACGACGAGCCCGGCGAACTCCGCGCGGGCATCGAGGACAACCTGCGCACGATCGGCGTCGACCACCTGGCGGCAGTGAATCTGCGGATGCCCGACCCCACTGCCGCGCCGGACACCCGGTTCGACGACCAGGTGGCGGCGATGATCGAAGCGCGCGACGACGGTCTGATCGGCGGGATCGGCCTGAGCAATGTCAGCGCCGCACAACTCGAGCGCGCCCTCGAGCTCACGCCGATCGTCTGCGTCCAGAACTCGTTCAGCCTCGTGAACCGCGAATCGCTCGACGTGCTCGAGCTGACAGCCGAGCGCGGCATCGCCTTCGTGCCCTACTGCCCGCTGGGGTGGCCGCGATCGGATCGTGACCGCATACTGGCCCATCCGACCGTGCAGCGCATCGCCCGGGAACGGGGCGCGACTCCAGCGCAGGTCGCGCTGGCCTGGCTGCTGGAGCTCGGTCCCCACGTCCTCCTCATCCCGGGCACCCGCTCGGTGGATCACCTCGAGGAGAACCTCGGATCCGCCACCGTGTCGCTGGACGATTCCGACCGAGCAGAGCTCACCGAGTTGCAACTGGCCGCGGTCTGAGCACCTGGCCGTTCCACCTGTTCAAGGCCGGTTGTTCGGGCGTACATTTTGAGGCACCGGATCGTGTTAACGATTCCATTGCCCCCCGGCCAGGGGGCAGCCAATATCGGTTCTGTCACCTTTAACCCCCCTGTGATCGGAGCCTTTTCAGTATGAGCATTTCCGCCCCCAGCCCCCTCGCCACTGCCGCCCAGAAGATCGGCAGCTCCTGGTGGATCCTGGCCATCGTGGGCATCGCCTGGATCGTGATCGGTTTCGTCGTCCTCCGCTTCGACACCTCCACCGTCTACGTCATCTCTATCGTGTTCGGCATCCTCCTCCTCCTCTCCGCCGGCAACGAGGTCTTCCGCGCCGTGATCACCCCCGGCGGCTGGCGCGTCTGGCACACCATCTTCGCCATCCTCCTCGTCATCGCCGCGATCATCGCCTTCGTCAACCCCGGCGCCACCTTCGAATCCCTCGCCCTCGTCATCGGCCTCTACTTCGTCTTCATCGGCACCTACGACATCATCTCCAGCCTCTTCAGCATCGCCATCAGCCCCATCTGGTGGCTGCAGCTGCTCTCCGGCATCGCCGAACTCATCCTCGGCTTCCTCGCCTCCTCCTCCTTCTCCTCCAGCGTCCTCGTCCTCGTCACCTACGTCAGCGTCCTCGCCATCTTCCGCGGCATCGCCGAGATCAGCGCCGCCTTCACCATCCGCCACCTCACCCAGACCACCAACTGACCCTTCACCACCCGCAGACCCCGAACCACACCACAAGAAACGAAAGGCAAGACCATGGCACTCTCGGATCACCTCGCAACCCTCTCGAAGCAGGCCAAGTCGGTCGAAGACTCGGTGAACTCGTTCAACCAGGACACAGCCGAGAAGATCAGCGCCAAGCGTGCGGAAGCCAAGAAGTCGCTCGATGCGACGAAGGTCAAGATCGGCGACCAGATGAACGCCGACGCCGACGACTTCTCCGCCTCGTGGGCGGCAATGCAGAAGTCCGTCTCCGACGGCTTCGACTCGCTCCAGGACGACATCGCCAAGAAGCGCGCGGCGCGTGCCGCGAAGAAGGCGGAGCGCTCAGCGGAAGACGCCGAACTCGACGCGGAAGACGCCGTCGACTTCGCGACCTACGCACTGCAGGAAGCGGAGTACGCCATCCTGGACGCCGCATACGCCCGCGATGAGGCCGACCGGCTCCAGGGCCAGCAGGGGTAGTCGACCGGGCGGGTGGGCGTGCACTGTTTCGGTGCACGCCCACTCACCCGTTCACGATCGCTCCGGATGGACGACCCATGAGTGAATCCCAGCCCGAACTCCTGCGGCGACTGACCGCCACGTTGCTCGGCACCGCCACCGACCTTCCGGCTCGGCTGGCCGCATCCGTCGCGCAACGCGTCCCTGGCTACCGCCAGCCGTCGCCGGTCACCGATCAGGAACTCCTCGACTCCTGCACCGCGCACGTTGGCTTCATCTCCACGCTGGGCGGGCCCGATCCCGAACGCGACACGACTATTCGGGCGATCGGGGCGTCCCGTGCGCAAGCGAACTTCCCGCTCTCCGACGTCCTCGACGCGATCCGGGTGGGCTGCGAGTTCATCTGGGGTGAGATCGTCGACCACGCGCAATCCTCCGGGACGGCATCCGACGCCGAGCTCGTGACCGTTGCCGGACAGGTGTGGTCGATGAGCGACGAGTTCTTCAGCCTCATGAGCGCCGGGTACCGCGAAGAAGAAGAGGTCCGCCTCGTCAACGGTGAGCGCGAACGCTACGCACTCATCGACACCGTGCTGAGCGGACACGACCAGCCGAACGCCACGCTCTGGCAGGCCGTCGACCGGCTCGGACTCCCCCGCCAGCGGCCCTATGTCGTCGTCGCGGTCGAGGCGCAAGGAGGCGGCCACGTTCCGACCCCGCGCATCGACCGACGGCTGCGGGACGAAGACATCGAGTCTGCCTGGCTGCTGCGGTCCGACGTCGAGCTCGGCATCGTGTCCTGCAACGAGGCACAGATCCGGTCCCTGCGGAAAACCCTGCAGCAGTATCAGGTGCGAGCAGGGATCAGCCCGGTCACCCAGGACTTCGGCCACACCCCGCAGGCCGTCCGGCTTGCGCGCACCTCGCTCGCCGCGGCGGACGACGGTCACGTGAGGTTCTTCTCCGACTCCGCGATCCAGACGATGGCTGCCGGTGCGCCCGATGTGGCGTCCGAACTCGCAACGATCGTGCTCGAGAAGGTCCTCGAACTTCCCGAACCCGAACAGGAGACGATCCTCGACAGCGTGCGCACCTGGTTCGGCACGGGCGGCTCGGTGGCGGAGACCGCCCGGACGATGTTCGTGCACCCCAACACGGTGCGCAACCGTCTGCGGCGGCTCGAGACACTGACCCTCAGGAGCCTGTCCGATCCGCGCCAGTCCGCCGAACTGTACCTCGCCGTCGTCTCACTCCCCCGGCGAGCGCCCGACTAGGCCGCAACCGTCGGCGCCGCCGGTCAGCGGACTCGGTCCCGAAGGAACGCCGCGATCCTCTCTGTCGCCTCCTCCGCCTCCGGAGTGCCGAGCATCAACTGGTACACGTGCGGGAGGCCGTCGCCGATCTCCAGCCGCACATCGACCCCCGCCTCGATCGCCGCCTGTGCCAGGCGTTCCGCATCGCTGAGAAGGAGGTCGGCTGTCCCCACCTGCACGAGCAGCGGCGGCAGACCGGAAAGCGGTGCGAACAACGGCGACGCAAGGGGCGTTCTCGGGTCGGCGCCGGCCAGGTAGTCGGAGGCCAACTGGCGCAGCAGCGCCGGGGTCGAGATCGGATCCTGATCGACGCGCTCGGTCATGGACGTGCCCGAACTGGTCAGGTCCACCGTCGGGGACATCAGCACGGCGGCTGCGGGCAATTCGTCCCCGGCATCGCGCGTTGCCACGAGCAGCGCGACGGTGAGTCCTCCGCCTGCCGAGTCGCCGGCCACCGCCAGCGAGCGCGCGCGTACGTGTTGATCGACGCGGAGCCACTGCCACACGGCCAGCACGTCGACGATGGCGGCAGGAAACGGATGCTCAGGCGCCAATCGATACTCGGGAAACAGCACCCGCATCCCGGCGGCCCGTCCCAGCCGGGCAGCCAGCTCACCGTCGCTTCGCAGCGACCCGAACTGATAGCCGCCGCCGTGCACGAAGAGGAGCACCCTTTCGGCGTCCACCCCTGGGGCATCGAGCCAGTGCGCCGGCACCCCGCCGGCAGACACCTCGCTCACCAGCACATCGTCGGGCAGCGGGTGAACGAAGCCGGCCGGGGTGAAGCCCGCGCGCGCCTCGGCGACGGGCACAGGAGCGCCGGCGGCGCTGGAGTGCTGCCGGTCACGCAACACCCCCATCACATCCCCCATCGCCTGACTCGGCATTTCGACGCCCCCGCTAGTGCGACGGGTCGGAGTGGGTCGCCTCGAGCGGGAGCACCTCGCTCAGCCGGCGAGAGGCCAGGTCGTAAACGAACCCCCTGATCGGCACATCCGCAGAGATCCACGGATGCGACCGGGCCTTCTGAAGCTGCTTCCTCGTGTTCTGCTCGGCGTCGGTGAAGCTGTAGAACCTGGCCGGCGCGATCGGAGACATCCCGGTCTCCGTGCGGAGCCGGTCCTCCAGCTCGTCGTCGGTGAACGTGGTAAGCCCACAGCCGTTGTGGTTGATGATCATGATCTCCCTGGTGCCCAGAACCTGCGTCGAGATGACCAGGGACCGGATCGAATCGTCGTCGATGACGGTGCCGACGTTCCTGATCATGTCGACATCGGCGTCGTCCAGTCCGAGCATCCGGACGATGTCGCTGAGCCGGGGATCCGCGCAGGTGACGATCGCGATTCGAGGGGCCGGCGGCTTCTCGCGGTCGGGATCGCGATCGGTGGCGATGGTCGCATTGGCGCTCAGCGCGTCGTCGATGATGCTCATGGTCTTGTTCCTCCCGGGTTGACACAGGCGACGTTAGTACCGGGTGCGACCGATTGAAAGGCATCCAGCGCCGGATGACGCTCAGCGGAGCATCCGTCAGCCTCGGAAGATCTGGACGGCTTCGCGGTTCGCGTAGAAGACGATCACCAGACCGGCGAGCGGGTCGGCCCACCACCAGCCGAAAGCCAGATCGAGGACGAGACCGGCGAGCACGGCGCACGCGAGGATCCCGTCGATCAGGGTCACCCGGCCCTCGGTCGTCAGCACGGGATTGTCGAGCGCGCGCCCCACGCGCCACTTGCCGAAAGCGAGCGCGAACATCACGGCCGCCGTCGCCGCGGTCCACCAGACTCCGCCGACCCCCGGCGTCGCACGGTGCCCGACCGCCAGCGCCACGATCGACTGCACGAACAGGTAGGCGCCCAGAGCGACGAACGCCCAGCCGATCAGCCGCAGGGCGAAGCGCTGCCGGGCCTCCGCTCCCGAGCCGGTCAGCTCCCAGATGACCACGACGCTCGCTCCGATCTCGATGAGACTGTCCAACCCGAAGCCCGCCAGTGCGACGGATGCGCTCTGGACAGCGAGGACGGCGATCAGCACCACACCGACGACGTTCCACGCGAGTGTGACGACTTCCAGGCCGATCCCGGCCGTTCGGAGCCGCCGAACCTGCTTGGGCAGGGCGGGCGTGGATTCGGTCACCCTTGAGGGTACGTCCGGGCCCGGGCTGAGATCGAAGCGGCAGCCGGCATCCGGATGCTCGACCCGTACACAGGACGGCCGCTGAGGCGTACCGTCGCGCACGGTCGCGCAGCACGGCGCGCCCGATCGACGATGGGAGCCAGGATGGACGGACTTCGGGACAAGACGGTGGTCGTGACGGGCGCCAGCGGAGGCATCGGGAGGGCGGCCGCCATCGAATTCGCGCGGCAGGGCGCACAGGTCGCCCTGCTGGCGCGCGGACGAGCCGGACTCGACGGCGCCGCCCGCGAGGTCGAGGCGGCAGGCGGGCGGGCGATGACGGTCAGCGTGGACGTCGCGGACGCCGAGGCGGTCGAGGCCGCGGCCCAGGCGGTCGAAGACGAGCTGGGGCCGATCGATGTCTGGGTCAACGTGGCGTTCTCGTCGGTGTTCGCGACGTTCGAAGACGTGACGGCGGCCGAGTTCAAACGGGCGACCGAGGTGACCTACCTCGGCTATGTGTACGGCACCATGTCCGCACTGAAACGGATGCGCACCCGCGGCCGGGGAACGATCGTCCAGGTCGGTTCCGCGCTCGCGTACCGCGGCATCCCGCTGCAGAGCGCGTATTGCGGAGCAAAGCACGCGATCCAGGGGTTCAACGAGTCCCTCCGCTGCGAGCTCCTGCACGAGAAGAGCGCCATCCGCACCACCATGGTCCAGATGCCGGCGCTCAACACGACCCAGTTCACCTGGGTGCTCTCCCGGCTGCCGCACCAGGCGCAGCCCGTCCCCCCGATCTACCAGCCCGAGGTGGCCGCGCGTGCCATCGTCTGGGCGGCCGCGCATCCGCAGCGGCGTGAGTACTGGGTCGGTGCGAGCACGGTCGCGACGATGATCGTCAATTCCGTGGTGCCCGGCCTGCTCGACCGCTACCTGGCGAAGACCGGATTCTCGGCACAGCAGACCGACCAGAAGCGTCCGGAGGATCAGCCCGCGAACCTGTGGGAGCCGGCCGACGAGAAGGAGGACCTCGGCTTCCGGGGCATCTTCGGCGACCGTTCGCTCGCCCGGAGCACGCAATCGTGGTTCTCCGAACACCACGGCGCGTCGTTCCTCGCACTCGGCAGCGCCGCCGCGACGGCCCTCATCGGCACGGCGGCCCTGTGGAGACGAGCGGCCCGCTGATGTTCCTGGAGTTTCTGCGGATCGCCTACGGGCTCGCCGAACTGACCATGCCCGGCACCCTGTCCGGCGCCGTGCTCAAGGACGTTCCCGACAAGCGGATGCTCATCGCGCTGCGGATTCTGGGGGCGCGGAACGTCGTCCAGGGCGTCGCGACGCTGGCGACCCGGGGCCGGCTGGGGCCGTTGGGCGGCATGGTCGACCTCACGCACGCAGCGTCGATGGTGGGTCTTGCCGCCGTCGACGCACGGCGGCGCCGGCCTGCGCTGCTGAGCGCCTCCACGGCCGCACTCTTCGCGGCAGGAGAGCTCAGCGGTCGTTAACGGCTAACGGAGGAGGTCGACGCGCAACGACTCGAGCAGCTCGAGGAACCGCGCGCGCTTCTCGGGAGACGTGATGTCGCCGGCGGGCATCGTCATTTCGACGCCGGACTCGAAGACCGCATGCACCGTGACCCTGCCCGGCCAGGCGTCCGCACTCGTCGAGTACTCGGAGGCGCTGCCTGCGATGTTGAGATACGCGAGCCCCCGGCGGGCGTAGAGCCGCGTCTCGAGTTTCACGCGAGGGCCGGATGCACGGCTGTCGGCCGTCCCGAGCACCACCGAACGCTCGGTGAAGATGACCGCCCGGAACGCCATCCCGTCGGCTCCCTGCTGGACTCCGGCGTCGATGTACGAGATCGGGTCGTCACCGGCCGCGAGCACGAGCCCCGTGAGTAGCCGGCCGTACCAGTCCGGCTTCTGAGCCCACAGGTCTTTCAGGCCGCTCTCCTCCCGGAGGGCGCTGTCGATCTCGTCCCACACCCGCTGCACGTCCGACTGGCTCATGCGAACCTCCCCAGCAGTTCAGTGTCGCTGACGGGGATGCCCGCGGGCAACCCCGGACCCGCATTGCCGCCCGATCCGGGGAGGTCGTCAGTATGTCCAGGTTTTCCGTCGGACCTGCATACCGCTGCCGCCCCGCCCCGCAGTTTCATGGAGGTGATCGATTTCCCACCCCCTTTCGTGGGAAGACAACGAAGTCAGGAGTGTTCGATGTCAGTCAAGCAATTGGTGAGTTGGGGCGTCGCCGCGCTCCTCGTCGTCGGGGGGACCTCGGTGTCGATGGCGCCCCCTGCAGCGGCGGATCCGGTGAAAGCGTCGCCCGCTTCGGCGAAGGCGCAGACGCCGACACCGACGGCGGATCCGGCCCTCAGCCAGACGCCGTACCAGGGGTGGAACACCTATTTCGGCCTGGGTGGCGACTACACCAGCGCGAAAGTGCTGGACGTGGCCGACTATCTTGTCTCGAGCGGGCTCGCGAAGGCCGGCTACAACATCGTCTGGCTGGACGGGGGCTGGCAGGCCTCCGACCCACGCGGCGCAGACGGCCTCCTCCGGGGCGACCCGACCCGCTTCCCCGAGGGCATGGCCGCGCTGGCGGCAGCCATCCACGCCAAGGGCCTGAAGGCCGGCATCTACACCGACGCCGGTCCGTACATTCCGGGGAGCTGTGGCCTCGGAAGCTACGGCCATTACCAGACCGACGCCGACACGTTCGCCTCCTGGGGGTACGACGCGGTCAAGGTCGACTTCCTGTGCGGGATCACGGCCGGACTCGATCCGAAGACCGTCTACACCCAGTTCGCCGACGCGCTGCGGCACAACAGCAGCGGCCGGCCCATCATCTTCAACCTGTGCAACCCGGTGACCTCACCGGACTGGGGCAACTACCCCGAATCGCAGCAGTCCACCAACTCGTGGTCGTTCGCGCCCCAGATCGCGCAGTCGTGGCGGACCTACACGGATGTCGGCTTCGTCGGACTGATCAAGTACAGCGACGTGCTCCGGAACTTCGACGCGAACGCGCGTCATCCGGAGGCGGCCGGCCCCGGCCACTGGAACGACCCGGACTACCTCGGTCCCCAGCTCGGGATGACCGATGAGGAGTTCCGCTCGCAGATGGCCCTGTGGTCGATCTCCGCAGCGCCCCTGGTGATCGGAAGCGACCCCCGCACGCTCACCGCCTCCACGCTGAGCACGCTGAAGAACCCGGATGTCCTCGCGATCGACCAGGACCCGCTGGGTAAGCAGGCCGTGCGGGTCGGCGCCGCAGGCACCACAGAGACCTGGGCCAAGCCGCTCGCGAACGGATCCGTCGCTGTCGCCCTCGTCAACCGGGGCGACGCTCCGGCGGAGATCGCGACCACGCCCGCGGCGGTCGGCGTCATGGCCGACCGTGTCACCGTCAAGGATGCCTGGACGCACGCGGTCACCGAGGCCGTCGGAAACGTGCGATCCGAGGTCCCGGCGCACGGTGTCGGGCTCGTCGTCGTGTCGAAGTCGAAGGGCATGCCGCAGACGCCGCGCGTTCTCGCCGGTGCACCGACCGTCACCGCGATCGACGGTGCCGCTGTGGCTCCGACCTCGAACGCGCTCGTCTCCGCCGGCGCGAAGCTCACGACGAGTGTGACCGTCCGGAACGACGGCAGCACACCGGCGGGGGCTCCGAATGTCACGCTGACAGTCCCGTCCGGATGGGCTGTGTCGGCCCAAGGCCGGCCACCCCTGCTCGTCAACCCGGGGCACACCGCGCGGTTCGACTTCGTCGTGACCGTGCCCGCGTCCGCTGCTGCAGGAGGCCAGTCGGTCACGGCCGCGGTTCGCTTCCTCGGCCTCCACGGCACCGTGACGGTGCAGTCGCCGGCCCTCCAGGTGACGATCGCTCCGGCGCCGCCGTCGGGCGCCGACCAACCGCTGTCGCACCAGCCGTGGATCTCGGGCACGAGCGGATGGATGGAGCCCACGATCGACCAGAGCGTCGGCGGCGGGAACCCGATTGCGGTGGCGGGAACCGTGCATCCGACGGGTATCGGCGTTGCGAGCCCGTCGGACATCCGGTACTACATCGGAGGAGCGTGCACGAAGCTCACCGGTGTCGTCGGGATCGATGACGTCGTCAACAACGTCGGCCCCGAGGGCGGGACGGCGACGTTCTCGATCGTCGCCGACGGCAAGACGGTCTGGGACAGCGGCGTGGTCAGCCGCGGCACGGCCGTTCCGTTCGACGTCGACCTGACCTCCGCCCGTGAGCTCGTGCTCCACGTCGGAGACGCGGGAGACGGCGGATACAACGACCGCGCCGACTGGGCGGATCCGCTGATCAGCTGCAGCTGATCGCAGCACCGGAAGGGGGGCGCGGCCCCCCCCCCGGGCCCCCCCCCCGCGGGCGCCGGGGGCCCCACAACGCGGGGGGTGGGGGCCCCCCCCCGCCGCGCGGGGCCGGGGAGCCCCCCCCCCGGAA
>NZ_JBHVXB010000001.1:0-273577 GCF_042881905.1 Leifsonia sp. NPDC058248 | reverse complement strand
ATGGCTGCACCGGATGGGGCAGGCGGCCACCCCGGGGCCCCCTTCCGCGTCTTCCCTGGGCGACCTCAGATGACGGTGAGTGCGCCGAACGACGGCGGGCCGGCGACGGTCATCCCGGCCGCTTTGCAGGCTTGCGGGCCGGTCATGTGCTGGGTGGCGGTGAAGAGGGGGCCCGGGTCTCCCTCGTCACCGAAAAGAGCCAGGGCGCTCGGCCCGCCGGTCGTGTAGGCGGAGCCGTAGTAGACCCCGTCGAAGGTGTGCGCCTCGAAGGTCTCCGCCCATTCCTGCGGAACGTCGTAGTCGTCCATCGTGACCAGGGCGCGGACGACGTTGAAGCGTGCCGCGCCGGTGGAGCTCACGGCGGCACATTTGTAGTCGATCGGGGCCCTCACGATCGAGACGATGAAGGTCTCAGCGAGAGCGCGAGAGACCACACCGGAGGAGCTGACCTCGTCGCGGACCTTTTCCCGGACCGCCGTCTCAGCCCGGGACGCGGCGTAGCAGGTACCGCGGGGACTAGGGAGGTTGAAGCGACCATATGCGCTGTTGTCGAACCACCATGCCTCCCGCGAGATGCTGTGTGCGCGGTACAGCTCCGTCTCGGCGGCGATGGGCTTCTTGGGGAACCCCCTGTAGCTGATGTTGCGATCCGGTGGACCCTGAACTGCGGTCACGCGGCCCAGCTCGCGGCGGTGCGCTCTGCGGCCTGAATGACGCCGTCGACGTCGCCCGCGATCAGGAGGTCGATGTTGCGGCGGCGGGAGACGTCGGCGCCTGTCGCATCCCGCGATCGGTCGGGGAGCGCGGCGTTGAGCCATTGTGCCCAGGTCCACGGGTCGGCGACCCCGCTCTGGAGCACGGTAAGCACCTCGCGCATGCCCGCGACGAGTGCCCCGTTGGTCACTTGGAACGCGGGGTAGACGTTCCGCCCATCCGCGGTCTTCAGGCGGAGCGCGCGGAGGTCTCCAACCGCTTTCGACAGCCCGGCCCGGCCCATGTTCAGCTCACGCTGCAGCGACCCGCTGGTGTAGACCGGACCGACCAGCTCGGCCCAGGGACTGGCAGCGACGGGAAGACGGTCGACGATCTGCTCGGCGACATCCTCCGCGTCTCCGAGGCTCGTCAGTTCCTCGCCGCGATCAACGCGTTCGAGGAGCTTCGCGCGGATCGCGGCTGTGATCTCGTCGACGGCGTGCTCCTGCTCCAGGCGCCGTGCAGCGCGGGCCGGGCGGCGTTCGGGAGAGATGGTGCTCATGGAAGACCTCGTTCATGTCAACTACGTCAACCATTCTTGCCGGTTCGTGTCAACCATGTCAACCAGCTCCGTTAGGCCGCAGACAGCGAGATGCCCCACGTGCGGCGCCAGCGCCTGCCCGGCACCAGCCAGTGGAGGTCGGTCCCCGAGTTCAGGGCGTCCGGCGGCGCCGTCATCGGCTCGAGTGCGATCGCGAACTCGCCCGGCGCGAGTCCCGGGAAGTCGTCGGTGAGGTAGAGCTGCGCCCAGCGGAACCGGCTGTCGCCCCAGACCTCGACGGATGCGTCCTGGCCGAGCATCCGGAGCCGCACCCGCCCATCCTCGGCCCGCAGCCCGGTGAAGCATGCGTGGCGTGGGGCGGAGGCCAGCGGCACGCCGCCCCGGAGGTCGAAGGGGGTTCCCTGCACGTCGATCGACGCCAGCGGGAAGTTGTCGTCGCCGAGCGGGAGCGCCCGAGCCGCCTCAATGGCCAGCGTCAGGTCGTCGGGCGATGCGCTTCCGAGCCGCACGTACGGATGGACTCCCACCGCGACAGGCGCCGCGCGCACCCCGCGGTTGCGAACCTCGATCCGGCACTCGATCCCGGATGCGACGAGCGCGAACTCCACGTCGGTCTCGAGATCGAACGGATACCCCGGGGGCTGCTCGACTCGCGCCGTCAGGACGAGCCTGTCGCGGTCCGACCGCACGACGGAGTACTCCGTGTCTGCGAGCAGCCCGTGGATCGCGTTGCCCGCTGCCGGCTCGGTGACCTCGAGGTGCTGCGTCTTGCCGTCGAGCGGCCACTGTGCGTCCCGCACCCGGTTCGGCCATGGCACCAGGACGACGCCGGACGTCATCGCCGGCTCCGCCATCCCGCTTCCGCGCACGAGCGGCATCCCGTCCACCCACAGGCCCTGGATGCTCGCGCCGACCGTCGAGATGTCGGCACGCAGCTCGTGACCGCCGATCTCGGCGGAGAGCCGGATCAGCTCACGCGGCATGGACGCTGAGGAGCACCGATCGGTCCGGGTCCAGGCTGGGCATCTCCAGCCCGACGAGGCGCAGGGCCCGCCCGCTGAGCACGGCTCCGTCCGCCAGCCACGGCGGCTGTGCACCATGGGGCTTATCACCGGGGAAGACGGCGGTGACGCGGTAGGAGACGGCGTCGTCCAGCCCCGGCAGTGCGAGCCGGCCGATCGGCCAGGTTCGTGGCCGTTCCGTCAGGGAGAACGCATACAGCGCGTCGCGGAGGTCGGCCCCGACGACCCCTTCGAGGCGAACAGCGTCGTCGCCGGTGTCGGCGTGGACGCTCGTGCCGTTGTGGAGCAGCCCGCGGTGCTCCTTGTGGAAGGCGATCCACGAGGCGAGCTCGGCCTTGGTCTCGTCGTCGGAGGTCAGGAGGTTCAGCTCGACGCCCATGTGCCCCCAGATGGCCTTCTCGGCACGGTACGACAGGGGGTGCACGCGGTGCGTGGTGTGCGACTCCTCCGCGCCGACGTGGGTCCCCTGCAGTTCCGGCGGCACGACGAGACCGGTCCAGCGCTGGATCTCCAGCCGCTCGTGCGGATCGTTGCAGTCGCTCGACCAGACGCGCTGCGTGTGCTCGAGGACCCCGAGGTCGATGCGGCCACCACCACTGGCGCACGACTCGATCTCGAGTCCCGGATGCCGTGCGGCGAGCTCAGCCATCAGCCGGTAGGCGGCGAGCGTCTGTTCGCGCAGCCCGGGACGCCCCTCGGGGGTGTGGCCGGCGTCGAGCAGGTAGCGGTTGTGGTCCCACTTGATGTAGTCGATTCCGAGCTCGCCGATCAGCGCGGACATCCGACCGAGCACGTAGTCGTACGCCTCCGGATGCCCGAGATCGAGCACGTGCTGGTGGCGCGAGGGCAGCCCCGCGCCGTGGCCGGCGTCGAAGATCCACTCCGGATGCTCGCGCGCCAGCCGCGAGTCGAGGTTGATCATCTCCGGCTCGAACCACAGACCGAAGTCCATCCCCAGTTCGCGCACCCGGGCAACCAGTGGTTCGAGTCCCGTCGGCCAGATCTCCGGATCCACGTCCCAGTCGCCGAGCGCACTGGTGTCGTCTCTCCGGCCGAGGAACCAGCCGTCGTCGACGACGAACCGCTCCGCGCCGACCGCGGCGCCCTCCTCCGCGAGGGCCACGAGCGTCTCGAGATCCTGCTTGAAGTACACCGCCTCCCACGTGTTCAGGATGACCGGCCGCGGTGTCGACGGATGCGCCGGCGAAGCGCGCAGGTGACGGTGGAAGCGGGAGGCGAGCTCGTCGAGTCCGTCTCCCCAGGAGCCGTACTGCCACGGCGTCGTGTATTCGGCGCCACGTTCGAGCTCGACCTCGCCGGAGGCGAGGCCCTCGCGGACGGCGAGCCGGCGCGTGTCGGCCGGCGTCCTCTCCGCGGTCAGCGACTGGTTGCCGCTCCACGCGAGGTGCGTGGCCCAGACCGCCCCGGAGCGGAACCCGAACCCCTGGCGGCCGGCGGCGAGCAGAAGGGTGTGCTCGAGGCCGGGCTTGCCGCCCCGGGAGGATCGCACCCACTCGCCGACGTTGAACGGCTGGCGCTGGGGCACCCGCTCGAGCGACCAGCGCCCGGTCAGGTCGAGGATCTCGTCGGCCTCGTGGGGAACGGGAAGAGCGAGCTCGATCCCATCCACCCGGAAGCGATCGCTCCCGTCGTTGCGCAGCGTCGCCCGCTGCCGCACCAGACCGCTTGCGGCCAGCACCTCGATCTCGATGCGAAGCGCGAGCTCGTATTCGGCATCGACGGCGTCGACCACCAGACGGGCACCCGCGTCGGTGTCCGCAGACTGCGCGGTGAGCATCCGGAACCGCGCTGCCCAGCGCCGCCCGCCGCTGTCGCCCACCAGGCCGGGGCGGCCGAGCCACCCCTCACTGACCTGCGCGAGCACGGGGACGGGCTGCGGATACGTGACCGCGCTGTCGCCGACGGCCGGCAGTGCCGTGCGGGCGATCGTCTCGAGCTCGTCGGCTCCGAGGTCTCCGAGGTCGTCGCCCCAGTACAGGATGCGCGGAAGACGGTCGTCCGTCACGACGACGACGCTCGTTCCACCGGCGCGGAGATGGCTGATGGTGCTGGCAGTGGGCATAGTCGACTATTTCACCGATCCGAGGGCGAGGCCCCCGATGAAGCTGCGCTGGAAGACGAGGAAGACGATGGTGGACGGGATCGCGGCGACGACGGTCGCCGCAGCGATGACGGACCAGCTCGACACGTACTGACCCTGGAGCGAGAGCACGGCCGCCGTGATCGGCAGCTTCTCCGAGGTCTGGAGGAGGGTGATCGACCAGAGCAGGTCGTTGAAGATCCAGGTGAACGAGAGCGCGCCCAGGGCCGCGAGGGCCGGACGGGTCAGCGGCAGGATCAGCTGCACGAAGATGCGGATCGTCCCTGCTCCGTCGAGCGTCGCCGCCTCCTGCAGCTCGTGCGGGATCGTGCGCATGAAGCCGTAGAGCACGAAGGTGTAGAAGCCGATCCCGAAGGCGACCTGCACGACGATCAGCGCGCCGAGGGTGTCGTAGATGTTGATCTGCTGCGTGATGCGGGAGATGGGGATCAGCAGCATCTGCACCGGCAGGAGGTTGCCGGCGAGCATCACGAGGAGGATCGTCCGGCGGAGGGGCATCCGGAACCGGCTGAGGCCGAAAGCGGCGGCCGCCGAGAGCAGGAGCGAGAGGATCACCGTAGGGATCGTGACGACCATGCTGTTGACCAGCGCCTGGAACAGGCCGCCCTGGTTCCACGCCTGCACGTAGGTCTGCAGCGTGAACGTGTGCGGGAGGCTCGCGATCCCGTTGGCGGACACGTCGTCGAACGTGCGGAACGAGGTGACGACAACGACGAGGATCGGGGCGAACCACGCGAGCGAGATGAGGATCCCGGAGGCGTGGAAGCCGACGGTGGCGGCCGTGCGCCTGCGGCTGCGCCGGCGTGCGACCGGATGCGCCGAAGCGGTGGCCGTGCGTGTCGCGGTGGCAGTGGTCATGATTCCTTCTCCTCGGAGAGCGCTCGCACCAGGTACGAGACGATCACCGCGATCGCCAGCACGAAGATGACCACGGCGATGGCGGAGGCGTAGCCGAGCGCGTGCCCTTCGAACGCTGTCGAGAACATGTAGGTGCTGAGCAGCTCGGTCGAGTGGTACGGGCCGCCCTTCGTCATCGCCCAGACGATGTCGAACGAGCGGAGCGAGTCGATGATCAGCACCGACAGCACCACGAGGTTGACGCTTCGCAGCTGCGGGAGAGTGACGAGCCGGAAACGCTGCCACTTCGTCGCGCCGTCGACGCGGGCCGCCTCCTGGACCGACGGGTCCAGTGCCTTCAGGCCGGCGATGAACAGCACCATCACGTAGCCGATCTCGCGCCAGAGGGCGGCGACGATGACCGCGTAGAGGGCCGTGCTCGAGTCGCCGAGCCAGACGCGGGTCCAGCTGTGCAGCCCCACGGCGTCGAGGATGTTGTTGAGCACGCCGTTCGGCTGGAAGAACGCACCCCAGATCAGAGCCGTGACCACGAGGGAGAAGACGATGGGGAGGAACAGCGCCGTGCGGTACACGCCGACTCCGCGCCGCTCCGACTGGAACAGCAGCGCGACGCCGAGCCCGGCGACGAAGGAGATCCCGCCGAAGAGCACGATCCAGATCGCCGTGTTCTTGAGCGCCGTCAGGAAGATCGGGTCGCTGAACAGGTCGACGAAGTTCTGAACCCCGACCGATTCGGCCGGGCCGATGCCGTTCCAGTGGAGGAACGACAGCGCGACCCCCTGGAAGGCCGGCCAGAAGACGCCGACCGCTTCGATCAGGAACGGGACGAGCACGAGGGCGAACACGATCGGCGGCGGGACCTTGATCCGCCGCCGACCGCGTACTAGTGGAGCAGTGGTCACGAAGTCGCCCGGACCTTCTTTGCGGCTGCGTCCCAGTCCTTCAGGATCTGGTCGAGGTTCTCCGGATGCGCGATGAAGCTGGTCAGCGCCGTGTCGGCCGGCGTCTGCTGGGCATCCCCGGCGTCACGGTTGTAGAACTGGGTGATCTGCTTCGCCGACTCGAGCATCTTCTTCCCCTGCGAGGAGAGCGCGTCGAGCTGCAGGGTCGAGTTCACGTTCGCGGGGAGCGCGCTGCCCTGCTGACCCTTCGCGAGCTTCGTCTGGGCCTCGGGGCTCGCGACGTAGTCCAGGAACTTCTTGGTCAGGTTCGGCTTGTCCGTCTTGACGCTCGCGATGAACCCGTCGGTGGGAGCCTCCTCGGCGACAGGAACGGACGGGTCGATGATCGGGAACTGGAAGAACGCGAGATCGCTCTGCTTGTTCGCCGGCACGGACGGCTGAGCCCAGGCGCCGAGCAGGTACATCGCCGACTTGCCCTGCGTGAAGTCGCTCATGGCCTGGTTCTGCGTGAGCCCCAGCACGGCGGGGTCGACGTAGGGGAGCACCTGCTTGAACGCTGCGAACACCTTCTTCACCTCGGGGCTGTCGTACGACTTCTTGCCGGAGAGCAGCTGCAGGTGGAAGTCGCCGCCGTTGATGCGGAGGTCGAGGTAGTCGAACCAAGCCGACGCGAGCCACGCGTTGTCGCTGAGCCCCATCGTGAACGGCTTGACGCCCTGAGCCTTGATCTTGGCGCTCGCGGCCATGAACTCGTCCCAGGTCTTCGGAGGCGTGATGCCGAGCTTCGCGAAGTCGCTCTTGAAGTAGTACACACCCCACCAGTAATACCCGGTCGGGACGAACACTTCCTTACCACTGGAGTCCTGGCTCAGCTTCTGCAGAGCATCCGGGAAGTCCTTCTTGTGGTTGTCCCACACGCTCGACAGGTCGAGCAGGAGGTTCTGGTCGGCGAAGTCACGCGTGGCCTGCCCGGCGTACCAGGTGTAGACGTCCGGCGGGTTCTTCGAGGTGAGGTACGAGGGAAGCTGCGTGTTGAAGGTGGCGGTCGGGATGCTGTTGAGCTTGACCTGCCCCTCGCCCTTCGCGTTGAAGTTGTTGACGAGCTCTTCGATGCCGCCCTTCTCCGCGTCGGTGAAGCGCGACTGCAGAACGAGCGGTCCCGACGCATCCGGGCCGCTCTTCACGGGCTGGGCGGTGCCGGCGGTCGAGACGCACCCGGCGAGCAAGGCTGTGGCTGCGATGGTGCTGCCGAGTGCGGCAAGCCATCGAGAGGTTTTCCGGGTCATCTTCGACTCCATTTCGTGATGTGATTCGCGAGGGCTGTGACAGGGGCCGAAGGATGATCCTACGGCTGAACGACCTCTACGATATGTCCGCTCCCTGCGTCGGCGTAGAAGAAAGCGTCGGTGTATCTGGACAATTCGACGACGCTGGGTCAGAATCGTGCGGTGCTCATCCCCGACGGATTCCCCGGCCAGCGAATGCTGGTCCTCCCTCGCCCGCGCGTGCGTGAATTCCTGCATCAGGAGGGCACGACGCGCCTCGTGGTGACCGACTGCGGGTACTTCCCGGAGGCCGAGTCGCACGGGCGCCGGCGGATCGCCCCCATCGCCCAGGTCGTCGTCATGGCGTGCGTCGAGGGGGCCGGGTGGTGCGAGACCGAGGCGGGACGATTCCCGGTGCAGCAAGGCCAGGTGGTCATCCTGCCCCCTGGTCAGCCCCACGCCTACGGCGCCGACGCCGTCGATCCGTGGACGCTCTGGTGGTTCCATGCGTCGGGTCCGGAGATCGAGCCGTTCCTGCGCGTGGCCGGGATCACCGCCGGAAATCCTGTCCGCCGGCCGAGGGACCTCTACCCCGTGGTCTCGCTCATGTCCGAAGTCCTGCAGTGGATGGAGCGCGATTCGACGACCACGAGTCTGGTGGCCGCGTCGGGAGCGGCCTGGCATGTCCTGACCCGACTGGCGGCCGAACGTGCACGATCCGACGATTCGGGCGATGTCATCGAGCACGCGGTCGAGTACATCCGAACACACATCGTCGACCGCATCACGGTGCCGGAGCTGGCCGCGATGGCCTCACTGAGCAGCTCGCATTTCGCGGCGCTCTTCAAGCGCGAGGTCGGCTACCCGGTGCTGCAGTACCAGACCCTGCTCCGGATGGCGCGGGCCCGGGAGCTGCTCGACGTCACGTCGGCCACGATCGCCGCGATCGCCGCCGAGGTGGGCTACCCGGACTCGTTCTACTTCGCGCGGCAGTTCAAGAAGATCCACGGGGTCACGCCGCGCGAGTACCGCGACCAGCACAAGGGCTGATCGCGGTGCTCGACGGTCAGGTCATCGCGTGACGGTGGCCGGCTCCGCCTCGTCGAGCAGCTCGCGGGCCAGCGCGTTCGCCGGATCGCGTTCCGCGATCGGCTCGAGCAGACCGCGCGCCTTCTCCGGCTCGTCCGCCAGCAGCGCGAGCTGCGCGTCCATCGCCGTCACCAGATCGCGGTGCCCCTGCTCGAGGTCGTCCCAGAAGATCAGCATCGACGGCAGCGAGGTGGCGAAGTAGTCGATGACCGGATGCTCGTGCCGTTTCGATTCGACGTACTCCCGGAGTCCGTCCGTGAGGCTCGCAGCGCGCTCGGCGTCGCCGAGTCGCGACGCCGCCACGATGGAGTAATACGTCATCGGCGAATGCGGAACGGTCAGCATCGTCGTGAAGTCGCCTCCACTGCTCGCGGCGGAGCTCCAGGCGTCGTGCGCCTCCGCGTCGAGGCCGGCCTCGCAGGCGGCATCACCCAGTTCGAGCAGGATGTCGGAGAAGTTCGCGAGCGGGTGGCGTGCCTCGCCGAGGAAGCCCGGCACGTCGATCGCCGCACGGAGCGCGCTCACTGCGTCGTGCGGACGGTTCTCGGCCCTGGCGCGTCGCGCGACCGCTCGCTGGGCCATCGACCAGACGCGCACGGTCTCGCCTTCGCCGCCCTCCCACGGGCTGAACCGACGTTCGCCCATGAAATGGATGGCTTCGTCCTCGCGACCGACGAGGACGAGGAGCTCCGCATAGGCGAGCGCGAGATCGTCGCGTGTCGAGACGGAGCCGGGATGGGCATCCAGAGCCGCGATTCTGAGCTCGGCAGGCACACCGACCCGCCGGGCGAGCTGGTCCGCTTCGTAGAGCAGTTTGGCGTCGCCCGGAGCGGCGGCCAGCGCCTTCGCATAGGACTCGACGGCCCGAACGGAATCGCGCTGCACGTTGTAGGCGGCCAGTCCGAGTCCGCGCAAGACCACCGGATCGCCGGGAGCCAGTTCGTCCGCGCGTCGAAGGTGCGCGATCGCGTCGTCGTAGCGGCGATGGAAGTAGAGCCAGTGCCCGAGGAGGGCGTGGGCTCGCGCGTCGTCCGTGTGCGCGATCCGCCGCTGAAGCATCAGCGCGTCGTCGAGCCCGGATGCGAAGCAGCGGTCAGCGCTGACCGTGCGCGCGAGGGTCAGCGCGTCGGTGGCTGCGGCGGTCTCTCCCCGCTTCTCCAGGATCTCGGCTCGCTCGTACTGGATGAGGGCAAGGGGATCGCCGGCGCCGTCGACCGGGCTGAACCGCGCGGCCTGCGCCGCAGCGTCGAGCGTCCGCAGGGCGTCGTCGACCAAGCCGAGGGCGCGGTACTCCTCCGCGACATCCCGAAGCGTGCCCGCGTCGGTGTCCACCCGGCCGTCGGCGAGATCGCGGAGCCACGCATCGAGCCGGTCGATCGTGCGCGCGCCGTCGAGGAGGGCTGCGGCCTCGGCGTCGCGTCCGAGCTGCCGCAGGGCGATCACCCGGATCGCGATCGCCTGGAGCTGATCGGCGTCGAGGCGCGACACCGCCTCTGCGCGTTCCGCCGCCTCCCGCCACCGGCCGGCGCGTGCTGCGATCCGCGCCAGCTGCAGGCCGGCCGGCGACCGCCAGGCGAAGTTCCACATGCTCTTGGCGAAGGAGTCGGCGGCTTCCGCGTCCCTGCGCTGAGCCGCGAGCACCACGCCGAGCAGGTAGGAGGCCTCGCCGTCCGCCGGATTCGGGTTGCGGTGCGTCTGGCGCGCCAGTGCGGTGCGGAGGTGGGCCTCGGCCTCGTCGAGCCGGCCGGATGCAAGACAGAGCGACGCGAGCGAGACGTTCGTTCGCGAGTCGCCGGGGTCGCGGCGGAGGACCTCGCGCCAGTACGGCTCCGGCGAGCGCGTCGCGTGACGGTACTGAGCCAGATGCACACCGGTCAGGTAGAGCTCTTCGATCGACTCGATGTCCGACGGCGGAGGCGGCTCCGTCGCCGTCTCGACTTCGCCGGGCGCCGCGTCGCGATAGCGGGTGGATGCACGGGCGAGCTCGCCTGAGGCATCGCTCACGATCAGCTCGACGTCGCCGTCGGCCGGTACGGGCACGCGCTCGATGAGCGGACGACCGGGCTCGATCGTGGTCTCGGTCTCCCAGATCACCGCGGACGCGTCGTCCAGCAGGCGAACGGAGACGGCGGACCGGCGTGAGGTCATCGCGACGCCGATGCTCGCGAACCGGCCGGCCTCATCGTCGGCGACACGGAGGCTGAGGGCGGTCTCCGTGGACGCCTGGCTGAGGGGCCCGATGCCGTGATACGGGAACCAGTACTGGCTGAACGTCTTCGTCTCGCCCGGCGCCAGGTACGAGAAGTCGGGCTGATTGTCGGTGTAGACGCCGGCCATCAGCTCGACGTACGCTCCGTCGCCGTCGCTGAGGTTCGCATCCCACGCCCAGCCGAACGGCGAGTTGCCCCACGTCCACTGCTTCTTCCCTGGGGCGATGTGGTGGTCGGCGACGTGCGCGAAACCGAGCTCGGAGGCGTAGTCGTATCCTCCGAAGAAGTCGTCCTCGCTGGCGACGCACATGTACGAGGTGGGCACGGGGATGTTCCGGTACCAGTCGAGACGGTCGGCGTCCGGTCCGCTGTACTCGGCGCTGTCCGGGTCGGCGCGGGCCGGGTAGTCGATGCCGTAGTAGGCGCGATCGGCGGCCGGGAAGGCCGTGATAGCGCGTTTCGCGTGATCGGCCACGACGTGGACGTCCGAGGGGAAGAACGACTGGTAGTCGTCGTGCACGCGCACGGCGACGTTCGCCCACCACAGAAAGGTCTGGGTGACGGCGGTCCGGTTGAACAGCCGGACGCGCGCCTCGATGACCGAACTGCCCGGGCGCAGCCGGATGCCGTGCATCCCCTTCATCCGCGCGAACGGGTCGTGGTCGGAGCACCACACGGTGATGGAGCCGTCGGGCTCGCGCTCGATCGTCCAATCCATCGGGAGGAAGGTCGCCGGCCGGTGGTGCTGCGGCCAGTTGAATTCGATGCCTCCGGAGATCCACGGACCCGCGAGGCCGACGAGCGCGGGCTTGATCGCGTTGTTCCGGTAGAAGAAGTCGAGTCCGGTGAGCTTGTCGATCGCGATGTGCACGCGTCCGCCGATCTCAGGGAGGATCGCCAGACGCACGTACTCGTTCTCCAGGTGGATCGCCTGCCAGAGTCGCTGTCGCGGCTCGTGACTGATCGATTCGATGAACGGGAGCGGGTAGACGCGACCGGATGACCCCTGGTAGACCCTGGTCTCGAGGAAGGCGGGCATGCGTTCCGGTGTGCCCGGTTCGTAGGTCCGCAACTCAACCGGTTCACTCCACGCGGCGACAGGTGCGTCCTGCTGGTCGGCAGGGGTCGGAGGCAGAGGGAAGCTGGCATCTGATGCGGACATATCGAGGACTCTAGAATTCAACCGAGTGGCTTGGGAAGATGCGTTTCAATGCATCACCCGGACGATTCGCTGATCCGGGGTCCGGGTAGCCCGAAATGTTTACCCTCACGCGGGAAGCATCCGGAGCGCGTTTCGTCGGACCCTGGTGCGAGACTGGGGGCGTGCTGCTCGACGAGCTCGTGAACACTGCTGATGCCGTCGCATCCACCCGGTCGCGACTGGCCAAGGTGGATGCGCTCGCCACCCTGCTCGCGGCGCTCGAGCCGGACGAGATCGCGCCCGCCGTCGGGTTCCTCGTCGGCAAGCCGCGGCGGGGTCGCGTGGGTGTCGGCTGGAGGGGTCTCGCCTCCGCTATGGGTGACCCGGCCGACGCCCCAAGCCTCACCGTCGCCGACTTCGATGCGTTCCTCGACCGGCTCGCCACGACCTCCGGCGCCGGTTCGGCCGCGGATCGCAGCCGGGAGCTCCGGGACTTCACCGCACGCGCCACCGCTCGCGAACAGGACTTCGTGAGCCGGGTGCTGCTGGGCGAGATGCGAACGGGAGCGCTCGAAGGGGTGCTGACCGACGCGATCGCGCGCGCTGCGGACCGGCCGGGCGACGTGGTGCGCCGCGCAGCGATGCTCTCCGGCGACCTCGGCGAGACCGCTCGCCTCGCGCTCACCGGCACCGCGGCGGAGCTCGACGCCGTCGGGCTCGTGGTGGGGCGGCCGGTGCTCCCGATGCTCGCGGCGACGGCGGCGAGCGCGTCCGCTGCCCTCGCAACGACCGGCGAGGCGTCGGTCGAATACAAGCTCGACGGCGCGCGCATCCAGGTTCATCGGGCCGGCGACGACGTGCGTGTCTTCACCCGCAACCTCGCGGACATCACCCGCCGGGTGCCCGAAGTGGTCGACGTCGTGCGGCGCCTGCCCGTGCACGACATCATCCTCGACGGGGAGACCCTCTCACTCGACGAGGACGGCGCACCGCGGCCCTTCCAGGAGACGATGTCGCGCTTCGGCGCGGAGGCGGCGCGCGAGACGTTGCTGCATCCGTGGTTCTTCGACGTGCTGCACGTCGACGGTCGCGACCTGCTCGACGAGCCCCTCGCGATACGACTGGCCGAACTCGAGCGGGTCGCCGGCGCCCACCGCATCCCCGGAGAGGTCACCGCCGACCCCGAGGTGGCCGAGCGCGTCTCGCGCGACGCCCTCGCCGCCGGTCAGGAGGGCGTCGTCGTGAAGGCGATCGGTTCGCCCTATGCGGCGGGGCGTCGCGGTTCGAGCTGGATCAAGGTGAAGCCGGTCCACACCTACGATCTCGTGGTGCTCGCGTGCGAGTGGGGGTCGGGCCGGCGTCAGGGCTGGCTCTCGAACCTCCACCTCGGCGCACTCGACCCGACGGGCGAGTTCGGCGATCCGGGCGATTTCGTGATGGTCGGCAAGACGTTCAAGGGGCTCACCGACGAACTGCTGCGGTGGCAGACCGAGTACTTCCCGCAGATCGAGGTGCGGCGCACAGCCGGCACGGTGTGGGTGGCGCCGACGACGGTGGTCGAGATCGCGATCGACGGCGTGCAGCGCTCGAGCCGCTACCCGGGCGGCATCGCACTGCGGTTCGCGCGGGTCAAGCGCTACCGAGACGACAAGCCGCCGGCCGACGCCGACACCATCCAGACACTGCGCGGCCTGCTGCGAGAGTAGTCGGACGCAGCCGTCGCGCAAGGCGAACGGTAGCTTCCCGCGCGGCGCGGTTCAGCGAGATTCGATGTGGTGGAACCGCAATGCGTGTTTGAAATCGGGATCGGACAGTTCGATCGGCAAGCCGTTGTCCACTACCGCGGGCTCTTTCGACAGTCCCGCGTCGACCGCCCGCATCCAGTACGCCCACGAGGTTCCGGCGGCCTCGCCCGAGCGTCCGTACTTCGAGGGGAACTGAATACCGAGCGGTTGCGAGCCGTCGTCCAGGGTGACTTCTTCTCGGAGCCAGGTCGCAATGCGCGTTGTGAGCTTTCGGTCGCTCGACGTCAACTCCGACAACGTCAACGTGCCGGTGATACCCCACTTGAGGAGTGTTTCTTCGAGGGCTGCGGAGACGGTCGACAACGTGTCGCTGCTAGCCACGTCCACCCACCAGCCATCAGGAAAGGTGATTTCGTAGA
This sequence comes from Leifsonia sp. NPDC058248, assembly GCF_042881905.1. Classification (NCBI taxonomy): domain Bacteria; kingdom Bacillati; phylum Actinomycetota; class Actinomycetes; order Micrococcales; family Microbacteriaceae; genus Leifsonia; species Leifsonia sp. NPDC058248. Next base: position 259,549 of record NZ_JBHVXB010000001.1, on the reverse strand, counting down.
TCCTCCGGCCATCACGCCAAACCGTTGGTAACCACCCCGGTTGCATGTTCCCAGCCTTCAGCCAGTCGTCTTCGACCATTGCTCGGGCCTTCTTGGCTGAAATCCCGAACAGTTCAGCCGTCTTCCGAATGGCTCTGTCATGAGCGACGGCTTCCTCGTGCGCCCACGCCAGCGCCTCAATGTATGCCGTCGCAGCGCTATCCGACGCGTAGACGGTTCGCCCGGGCGTATCCCACCGGCTCCACCTCCGTCGCTTCGAGCCGCTGCGAACGGGCGGACTCATGGGTCCGTAGGACGATTTGGCCACCCGGTGCACCAGCGTGCTTGGACTCTTAACCAGACGCAGTCCGCTGGCCTTATCTAGCCGATCAGTCACCCGAGGAAGCCATCTTCCACCATGGCAGCAGCCGCCGCCGCCGCTTCTTTGAACCGGTTCTCTCGGATCGCATCCACCGGGGTGTCGTAATCGAGCAGCGGGTTCGACCCGATGAACCACAATCGAGCGACGTGTTCACCCTCAGACGCAGTGATCGCAAGCCACTGGGTGTGTGCAAACTGCAGGCGGCGCACCGCCTCGTTCTTCGGCTCGGGGCCATCAGCGCGCGCCCACTTGTAACTGATTTTGGGATCCTTGCTGCCAGCCAACGACGCGACAAGAGTCGCCCCGAGGGCAGAGTTCAAGCGCCTCGTAATCTCTCGGATGCCCAGCTTTGCGGAAGCCGCATGGGCGTTGCGAGCCGTCACAGCAATGTTCATCGGAATCACCTCACCAGCACACTAACACCGAGGCGCGCTGAATCCAATGAAAATCTACTGGAAATCTACTTGATTGCGACCACAAAAACAGCCTTCCGTGCCGCCGTTTCAACGCTGCTGAGTACCCGCAGCCCGCTCGCTTCGTCTGCGTGAGGGCTTGCCGTAGACGGCGTGCTCGAGGCCGCGGATGTAGCCGATCGCGAACAGTCTGCCCAGGGTGCCGTACGCGGGGCGCTCGTTGGTCTCGCCCTCCATAGTCGGCACGTGGTCGGGGCGCATCGGACCGGAGAAGCCGATCTCGGCGTACGCCCGCATGCACTCGGGCAGGTCGGTCTGGCCCTCGTCGTGGAACGTCTCGACGAAGTCGTCCGCCGTCCCGCGCACATCGCGAAAGTGCACGAACGCGATCTGGTCGCGGGCTCCGAACTCACGGATGAGGGTGGGGAGGTCCTCACCCATCAGCGCGAAGTTGCCCTGGCAGAACGTGATCGCGTTGCTGGGAGACGGCTTCAACGCCATGAGCCGCCGGTAGGCATCCGGGGAGCGCATGATGTGCGGGACGTTGCGTCCGATCGCCCGCGGCGGGTCATCCGGATGCATCCCCAGGCGGACGCCCGCGTCCTCGGCCTCCGGGATGACCGCGTCGAGGAAGTACTGCAGCCCCGCCCACAACTGCTCCTCGGTCACCTCGCCGGCCTCGGCGAGAGGGGGGAGCCCCTCGGAGTCGGAGGCACGGAACCCGGTCACGAGCGCGCCGCCGCGGCCGACGGTGTCGGTGCTGGTGCGTCCCCAGCTCGAGATGGCCATCCAGTTGTAGCAGAGCGTCCGGATGCCCAGCCGACCCATCGCCCGCACCTGCGTGATGACGTTGTCGATCTGTTCGTCACGGCCGGGCTGTGCAAGCCTGACCTTGTCCATCGGCGCGGTGTCCTCGATCGCGATGGTCGTCAGCCCGTGGTCGGCGAACGTCTCGATGTCTCGCGCAATCGCCGCTTCGCTCCACGGGGTGTCGTCGGCAGCCGCCCCGACGAAGCCGTCCTTGCCGACCGAGGCGAACATCCGCTGGTCTTGTTCGGCGCCGTTCAGCGTCGCGACGACGGTGTCGACCCCGCACTGCTTGACCAGCTTCCAGAGCGGCTCCGGCCGTGGTGCGAGCATCTCGCTCAGTTGGATCATCGTGTTCCTCCGTTCGGCGCCGGCTCGCGGGGAGCCAGGGGTTGGGTCAGACGCGTGGGCTCAGGCGCTGGTGGTCAGGCGGTAGTGGTCGAAGGCGGGATGGCTGCGGCCAGGCGGGCGAGGAGGCCTCCGTCGACCCGCAGCTCGGCGCCGGTGACGAAACTGGCCCGCGGGCTGCTGAGGAACGATACGACCTCGCCGATCTCGTCGGCGCGCGCGATGCGGCCGAGCGGGTGGGCGGTGCCCCAGTTCGCGAGCACGTCCTCGACGTCGTGCTCGGCGCCCTCGCCGAACAGCACAGCGGATGCCCGGAGCATCGGGGTGTCGACCGAACCCGGGCTGACGCTGTTCACGCGCACGCCCTGCGCCGCCTCGTCCACCGCCAGCGAGCGGGTGAGCGCGATCAGCGCACCCTTGCTCGCCGTGTAGGCGGCCACCTGGGTCTGGGTCGCGGTCGCCTGCACCGACGACACGATGACGATCGCGCCCGCACCGCTCGCTCGCAATGCAGGCAGGGCCGCCCGCGCCGCCAGGAAGACTCCGGTCACATTGACCGCGAAGACCTCATTCCAGGTCTCGAGGGAGGTCGACGGCACATCGCCGTACCGCTGGATGCCCGCGGACGTGACGAGGATGTCGAGCGCTCCGAAGTGCTCGAGCGCCGCGCCCACGGCGGCCTCGCTCGTCTCGGGGTCGTCGATCGGCCCGGCGACCGCGACGGTACGTCCGCCCGCATCGGCGATCTCGGCTGCCGTCTGCTCCGCACCGGCGAGGTCGAGTCCATGGACGACGACCGCTGCGCCCTGGCCCGCGAGGGCGAGGGCCGCACCTCGGCCGATCCCTTGCGAGCCGCCGGTGACGAGGGCGACGCGCCCGTCCTGTTCGGGCATCATGCCCTCCTGTCTTCGATGGTGATGCTGAGCGGGATGCGCGTCGATGCGCCGGGCCCGAGGCGAAGCGTACTCGTGCGGTCGGGTCCGCTGGTCGGGACGCTGGCCGGTTCGATCGCGAGCACCCGCGCGCGCCGGTACCAGGGGAACGACGCCGTCTCGTTCAGCTCCTGCCACACCCAGGCGTACGGCAGCAGTTCGCCGTCCCAGTCGAGCCGCACACCGAGGCCGAGGTGCGGATTGACGATGGACGCGAAGGGGCGGGTGAATCCGCCGAGCCAGCCGAAGAGCTCCCGCCGGGTCTCCGGACCGGGAACGGCGGCGAGGTCGACGGAGCCGCCGGTCGGGTCGACGGCGTTCGGCCACTCGAATTCCGCTCCGGCGGCGAGCGCCGTCGCACGCTCGGGATCGCTGACGAAACGCGTGGCGCCCGTCTCGATGACGCACGGGCCATCGAGGAAGACCCCTCCGAACGCCGGATGCTGCACGTAGTCGAGCTCGATCGTCACGTCCGAGCCGTTGCTGAGCATGTCGGTGACCGTGATCGTCGCCCCGTCCACCTCCACCACGCGGTCGATCCTGACCGGAACGGAGAAGAGCTCGACGTGCAGCCGCGCCCGGGCAGTGCTCACCTCATCGACCGACCACGGGACGATGGAGACCTCGCCGTGGAACCCGACCGGTGCGCCGTGCACCCTGCGCGGGTCTCCGGCGACCGGGCACAGCGTCTGCCATCCGCCCCGGTACTGTTCCAGCCATGCAGCCGTCGGATCCGCGGTCGAGGGCGCACGGCCCGCACGCACAGCGTCGGCATGGGAACGCCACGGCGTCCGGAAGAGGAGGTCGATTCCGGTGCGGACGTCGACCAGCGACAGGATGTCGGCGCCGCGACCCGGGTCGATGTCGGCGCGGATCGCCTCGGTCTCCAGCCGGATGAGGGACATGGTCACCCCGCGAAGGCGTGCACGGGCGCGCCCCCGGTGTCGGTGGCGACGGCGAAGACCGATCCCGCGAGCGGCTGAGCACGGAGCTCCTTCTCGGTGAGGCCCGAGCGCGCCGACGTGATGTAGAGCGTGCCGTCGTGCCCGAAAGCGCAGCTGGAGACCTGCGTCACGGGCAGCGCGCACTCTCCGATCAGCTCGCCGGCCGGCGTGTAGCGCTGCACCACGGATGCGCCCCAGACGGCGATCCACACGCAGCCGTCGGCGCCGACCGCGAGACCGTCGGGCAGGCCGGCCTCGATCCGGCACAGAGTCTCGAACTCGCCGATCTCCCCGCTCTCGGCGGTGTAGCCGGCGACCAGCAGCTCGTGGGTCATGCTGTCGGCGAGATACAGTCGCGTGTCGTCCGGGCTCCACCCGATGCCGTTGGGAAGCGTGAGCCCCGTGGCGACGATCTCGCTCGGTCCCGCGCCGTCCCACCGGTGCAGCGCGCCCACGCCGGGTACGAACTCGCGATGGGTGCTCCCCGCCCAGAGGCGTCCGCGCGAATCGCACGCCGCGTCGTTCATCCTCCGATACGGCTCCGGCAGCACCGGGTCGATGATGCTCAGGCCGCCGTCATCGAGGATCCCGAACCCGTCGGCGACGGCGACCGCGAAGCCGGGATTGGTCTCCCGGGGGAGCGCCGCGCCGAGCGTCGTTCCCGTCGGCGTCGAGGTCGTCGTTCCCGACTCGAGGTCCGTCTCGAAGAGCAGCCCGTTCTCGATGTCGACCCAGCAGAGCCGTCCGCTCCGCTCGTCGATCACGGGCCCTTCGCCGACGGCCGCCTGAGCGCGGACCACCACCTCGGGAGCCGGATACTGCTTCACCCTCGTCATGATCGCACCCTCCTCGTCGTCTGAGCCCGGACGTCGTCGTCTAACCCCGGAGCAGGCCGTGCGGTCCGAAGGCGAGCCGCGCGAACCGCTCGCCCATCAGCTGCTGCACATCGTCGGCCGGGTGCAGGTTGTCGGGCATCGGCAGGCGCTCGTTGTCGGCCGCGCCGTACAGCTCGAGGCCGTCGAGGTAGTGCAGGTTCGGGTCGGTCTGCGACCGCTCGCCCACGATCCGTTGCAGCTCGGCGCGGATCACTGAGAGGCTGAGCTTGCCCTCGGCGACCTCCTCCGGGGTGCCCGCCGAGATCGTCCACGGGTCTGTCCGGCTCGGGTCCTGGATGGTCGGACCGGCGGAGTGCTCGACGGGCCCGCAGAACACCGGTGAGATCAGCAGCAGCGGAGCATCCGGATGCCCGTCCCGGATCGTGTCGAGGAAACCGTGCACCGCCGTGCGGAACACTCGGAGCCGCATCTGGTCGCCGTTCACGATGTTGATGCCGGCTTTCACGCTGAGGACGTCAGCGGGCGCATCCCGCATCGTTCGCGCCGTCAGCTGGTCGAGCATCGCGTTGCCGGAGAACGCGACGCTCGTGAGCTCGACCCCGGATGCCCGTGCCGCGGAGACCGGCCAGGTGCGGGTCGTGCGCGTGGCGACGTAACCGTGACTGATCGACGACCCGTGGTGGAGCCAGCGCAGGGTGGTGACCGGCGCGGGCGGTTCCACCGGTGCATCGGCGCGGAGGGCGAGGAGCTCGACCTCGTCGCTGTACGGCAGCCACAGTTCGACGTCTTTCGGGCCGGCCGCCAGCCCGTCGAAGCGGAGGGTGTCGGGCTCGCCGGGCACGATGTACGCTTCGGGCCGCTCGAAGGTGAAGACGAACCGGTTGCCGGCCGACGACGGCTGCGCCTGCACCAGCGCGCCGTCGACGACGAGCTCGTAGAGGGCATCCGGCATCGGCGCCGTCTCGCTCTCGATCATCTTGGTGGCGAGCACGTCCAGTTCGAGCGTGGTCGCCGCGGTGCGGAAGGCGAGCCGGATGCCCGCGCTCTGCGACACCGAGGCGAGCATGAAGTCGTCGGGGATCTGCGACCACTGGGCGGCACCGAGGCGACGCGCCAGCAGTCCGCCACGCACGGTGCGCTCGACACGTATCGCGCCGCGGATCTCGGCCGGGCCGCCTTCCAGCGGCACGTCGGTCAGCGGCACGTCGGTCAGCCGCGCATCCGTCAGCGAGACCGCGCCGACCACCGCCTCGCCCGTCACTCCTCCTCCACACGCCCGTCGGCGTGGATCGTGTAGCTGCGGCCGCCCGCCCGGAATCCGGTGAGCGTGGCCTCGGGGTCGAGCCGGGTCGCGCATCCGCCGGCCGTCACGGTGCCGTCGATGCCGACGCGTGCGCCGAACACCGACTCCAGGATCATCGCCACCCAGGCGCCCGACGAGGCGCAGGCCCAGTCGTTGATGTAGGGCAGCTGCGGCGGAGCCTTGCGGGCGCCCCCGTTGATTCCGGGAAGGGCCTCCTCGACGAAATGCGCCTGTCCGGCCGGCCCCTGATTGGTGGAGCGGACGAGACCGTCGAGCCAGGGCAGTGCCACGTCCTCCGCGCCGAGCGCGAACAGTGAGCGGGCGGCGTCGGCCGGCCACGCCGGGTACGCACCGTTCCACTGGTGGTCGGGCCGCACGCTGAAGCTCGCATCCGGATCCCAGGGCGACAGTGCGCGCATCCAGTTGTCGGTCTGCAGGTCGTGCTGGAAGAAGCGCACCATCTCTTCGCGGATGCGCGGGTCGAGGTCGGCCGCGATAGTGGTGCCGACCACGTTGAAGTCGTAGCAGTGCTTCACCGGGATGCGCGTGCCGTCGGGCTGCCCGGCGGCGAAATGGCCGGTGCCGTCGAGGTAGAGCGCGAGGACCTGGGGCAGCAGCTGCTCCGCCTCCGTGCGTAGGCGTTCGGCTCCGGCCGTGTCGCCGAGCCGCTCCAGGATGCCCGCAGCCGTCCGCAGGTTCCACACGTTCGCGGCGTTGAGGCTCGCGACCTCGTGCGTGTAGGAGCTGACGCATTCGAGCAGGTTGTCGATCTCGCCGTAGTCGGCCAGCGCGCTCGCGCTCCGCAGGCCCTTCCAGGCTTCGGCCCACTCGACCACGTGGTCGGCGACCCGGGTGGCCTCGCGGTCGCCGGCTCCGATGAGCTCCTCGAGGAAGCCGAGGTCGCCGGTGTGACGCACGTAGTCGTCGACCAGCCGGGTCATGGCGTAGTCGTTGACCGAGTACCAGCGGCCGACAGCGCCGCCGGTGAGGGACGACGTGCCGAAATGGGTGTGGATGTCGCTGGCGATCCAGTGCCGGAGTTGCCGCCGCATCTCCTCCGGGTCGAGCATCGAGTGCACGACCGAGCTGAGGCTGTAGTCCCAGATGAACGTGGTCGTCGACCAGTAGTTGGGCATCAGGGTGTCGTAGCTGCGGCCGTGGACGTTGCCTGCGAACTCGCGGCGGAACCAGATGACGCCGAGCGCGCCCCACCAGTAGAGGCGGCGCAGCGTGTCCGAGGTGGTCTCGAGCGCAGGAAGGTGGCCGGAGTATTCGCTGTTGTTCGGCGTGAAGATCGCTTCGAGTTGGTCGTTCCACATCGTCTCGGCGGCGGCGACGGCAGCCGGCACGTCGGAGGACACTCGAGCGAACACCGCCTCGGCTTCGTCGCGGGTGGTCGCGATCGCCTGCACGTAGCCGAACCGGCCGGTCTCCCCCGGCGCCAGCTCGAGGACGGTCGAGAGCTCGCCGCCGCGACCGGCGCCGCCGATCCCCACCTCGAACTCGTCGACCGGTGTCGGGGGGACCGCGCTCTTGGCGGCCCGCGACGGGCGGTCGAGGCCCTGGATGCTCCACGCGGTCTGAGCGGACGAAGCGAAGACGAGGCGGTCGCCCCGGGCATCCACCTCGACCTCGTTGCGCTCGCTCGGCGACTCGGCGTCGCCCCAGGCGCCCTCGGCCTGCACGACCCGGGCGTTGACCGCCAAGGTCAGCGTGACCGAACGTCGTTCGCTCCCCCGGTTCGTGACGCGCACGTCGATCGCGACCGCCGTCTCGCCGGGCACGCACACGGTGGTCGTCTCGAGGTCGAGCCCGTCGACCGACGCGCTGCGCACGACGCGGTCGGGCCGCCAGGCGTGAGCGATCGGGATGCCGAACGACTCGAACACGCGCCCGTCGACGAACAGCGCACCGGTCTGGGCGAGGCCCTGCGACACCGGCGGGAACGTCACGGCCTGCAACGACGCGAGGTCGTGCCCGACGACGGTCGTGCCCAGGAAGTTCGTGAGCCCGGGCGGCGCGATCAGGTCGTCGTAGTGGTGGGTGATCACATCGGCGGCGAGGTCGTCGACGGTGGGGATGGTGCGGGGCATGGATGCTCCTAGCTGAGGTCAGTACTGGCCGAGGGCCAGACCGCGGGAGAAGAACTTCTGCGTGAAGAGGAACAGCACGACCGTCGGCAGCGACACCAGGATGCCCGCCGCGAGCACGGTCGACAGCTGCGCGCCGCCGTAGGTGCTCTGCATGCCGGCCAGCGTCGTGACGATGGGCCGGACGTTGTCGGACTGGCTCAGGGTGAGGCCGAGGAGAAGGTCGTTCCAGATGAAGGTGGCCTGCAGGATGAACACCGCGATGAGCGCGCTCGACGCCATCGGCAGGTAGAGGCGGAAGAAGATGCGCCAGCTGGAGGCGCCGTCGACCACCGCCGCCTCGAACACGTTGTGCGCGATGCCGGTGAAGAAGTTGCGCATCACGAACGCCGAGAACGGGATGGAGATCGCCGTGTAGACGAGGATCATTCCGAGCTGGGTGTCGAACAGGCCGGTGCGGGAGTAGCCGTCGAACAACGGCAGGAGGACCATCTGCAGCGGGAACACCGTTCCGCCGAAGATGAAGACGAACCACCAGAAGCCGTGCTTGAGGCCGAGCGCGACGATCGCGAACCCGGCGCCGGCCCCGACGAGCACGGCGATCACGGGCGACACGATCGAGTAGATCACCGTGCTCGTCAGGCTGTCGCCGAGGTTGCTCAGGTTCCAGGCCTCCACCATGTTGCTGATGAGGTCGGTGCCGTTCGGGATCCACGATTGGCGGGAGTCGTACGCCTGCGGCGACTTGCTCGCGTTGATCACGAGCAGGTAGACGGGCAGCAGCCAGATGAGGCCGAAGAAGACGAGCACGGCGGTGCGCCACGCGCGGGATGCGGTCGATGCCATCGGGGTGCTCCTAGATCTCGTGCTTCTTCGACAGCTGCTGGCGCAGGTACAGGATGCTCGCGAGCAGCGTCACGACGGTGAGGAACACCGCGATCGCCGACCCGAGGCCGTACTGGCTGTTCACGAACGTGTCGTTGTACATGGTGAGGGCGAGCGTCTCGGACACCCGGCCCGGTCCGCCCTTGGTCATTCCGAGCACGATGTCGAAGGTCTTCAGGCTGGCGACGATCGACAACCCGATGACCACGGTGGTCAGGGGCCGCAGCATGGGCCAGAGCATGCTGCCGAAGAGCCGGAACCCGCGGGCGCCGTCGAGCCGTGCGGCCTCCAACGGCTCCTTCGGGATGGACTGCAGTCCGATCGTGAAGAGGAGCGCATTGACGCCGACACCCTGCCAGGCGGCGGCGATGATCATGACGACCGTGTTCAGCGGAGCATCCAGGAGCCATCGCGGCGTGCTCCCGACGCCGAAGAAGTGCAGTGCCTGGTCGAGGGCTCCGTTGCTCTGCAGCACGAACGACCAGATGAGGCCGACGCCGATGCCGGAGATCGCGTAGGGGATGAGGAACGGGAGACGCAGCCACACCCCGCCCTTGAGGTTCCAGGTGAGGAGGGCCAGCATCAGCCCCAGGCCGACCGGGATGATCAGAGTGCCGGCCACCCAGAGCAGGGTGTTGAACAGCGAGTTGAGGAAGTCGGGGTCCTCGAACATCTCGATGTAGTTCGAGAAGCCGGTCCAGGTGGGATCGCCGAGGCCGTTGTAGTCGGTGAAGCTCAGGAACACCGTCCAGAGCAGGGGCAGGTAGAGGAGGACCGCCACCAGGAGCACGCCCGGGGTCACGAAACCCCGGGCGGCCCAGCGGTACTGCTGTTTCTTGTCGCTCACTACTTCTTGCTTGCCCAGTACTTGTCGGCGGCGTCCTGGATCTTCTGCAGGTGGGGCAGCGGGTTGCCCGGGTTGGCCGAGAACGCCCCGAACTCCTCGAGCGCCACGTTCAGGACGGGGGTCGGCGCTGCCTCGAAGTAGCGCGTCACCAGCTGGTAGTCGCCACCAGCGACATCCTCACCGAGCTTCTTGAGTCCGGCGTCCTTCGCCTCGGCTTTCGGGTTGAACGGCACGTCGCCGCGCGCGTTGCTCCAGGCGGTCTGGGCGTTCGGGCTCATCCACCACTTGGAGTAGGCGAGTCCGAGATCCTTCTGCTTCGAGCTCTGCGCGACGCACATCGGTCCGGTCTCGACGGGGACGGGCGTCTTCGAGAGACTCGGGTCGACCTTCGGGATGATGAAGTAGTCGTAGTCGCTGCCGGCCTTCATCCCGACGCCGTCGAGCGAGGCGCCGAAGAAGGTGCCGAAGTTGATCATGGCCATGTCGCCCTGCTTCAGCATCTGGGCCGGATCGGTCTTGCTTCCGGCGTCGCTGAACCAGCCCTTCTTCTCCTGCGCGAGCCACTCGTTCATGATCGCGACGATCTTCGGGTCGGTGTACTTGACCGAGCCGTCGGCGAGGCCGTTGTAGAGGGCGGGGTCGGTTCCGGCGACCAGCGTCTCGAACCACGGGAACGTGAAGAGGGTGCTGGTCTGGTAGAACGGCGTGACCCCGTTCTTCTTCAGCTTCGCGGCGTCATCCATCAGCTCCTGCCAGGTGGTGGGCTTCTGGATGCCGTACTTGTCGAAGATCTTCTTGTTGTAGTACATGACCCAGTACGCGATGTTCATCGGCACGCAGTACTGCTTGCCGTCGACCGTGTAGTACTTCTCGAGGTCCTTGCTGACGTTGCCGTCGGCGATCGCCTGCTTCCAGACCGACGAGGTGTCGGCGACGAGCTTCTGGTCGACGATCTGGTTGAGCGAGTCGCCGGTGGACCAGGTGAAGAGGCCCGGGCTCTGCTGCGTGCGGAAGGACTGCTTCACGAACGCCTGGTACTGGTTCTCATCCGAGTAGCCCGTGGTGTTCAGGCTGATCTTCACGTCTTTCTGCGACGTAGGGTTGAGAGACTGGAACTGCGGCTTCCATGCGGCCTTGTCCGTGTAGAACTTGAGGGTTCCGGTCGTCGCGGTGCTCGAGCCCCCGCCGGAGCATCCGGCAAGCAGGAGGCCGGTCGCGAGCACGGAGGCGACCAGTCCGATGGTGCGTTTTCTGTTCATCTGAACTCCTTTGTTCGGGTACGGCCGTTCGGCCGTACCTGCGCCCCCACCTGCTTGGTATCGTTACCAATACCGCAAGCAAAGCTAGCAGGATTCCTAGTGCCCTGCAAGGACGCGGACTTGTTGTGGTGCTGTGGTGCGGACTGTGTTCAGTTATCGGTGGTGCGGGTACCCCGCACCGAGGCTGCGACCGTGGCGAAAGTCTCGCTGGTCGAGTCTGCGGTGCGGCGGATCAGGTACGGCCCGACGGATGCGGGCACGATGAAGGTCTCTGCGTAGTGGATGCGGTAGGGCTCGAACGCGTTCGTCGGGCTCGCCACCTCGACGACGTCGCCCTCCACGAGGTTCAGCACGTTGACCGTGCCCTCGGTGTCGAGCTGCGCCTCGCTGTCGAACCAGTGGCGCCGGACCTCGATGAACTCGAGACTGTGCAGCCCGGTGCGCTCTTCGCGCACATCCTCGTCCTCGCGCACGAGCTCGACCTGGTCGATCAGGTTCTCCTCGACCCACTCGGTGTCGCGATCCCACTGGATGTTCTTGCGACCGTGGTCGAGGTGGATCGGCCGCGGGATGCCGTCGATGCCCACCCGACCCCAGTCCCAGAGCTTGAAGGTGAAGATGAACGGCGTCGCCGAGATCTCCAGCACCATCGCGTCCGCGCCCGACGCGTGCACGGTGCCGGCCGGGATCGAGAAGTGGTCGTGCTTGCGGGCGGGGAACGTGTTGACGAAGTCCTCGGCGACGAACGGATGCTCGCCATCGGTCGCCGCCTCCAGGGCCGCGACCATCGCATCCGGATCGATGCCCGACTTGAGGCCGAGATACACCTGGGCGCCGGGCTCGGCGTCGAGGATGTAGTAGCTCTCGTCCTGCGTGTAGTGCATCCCGAACGTGTCGAGGATGTAGTCGGTGAGCGGATGCACCTGCAGTGAGAGGTTGCCGCCCTCCATCGTGTCGAGGAAGTCGAACCGGATGGGGAACTCCGCCCCGAAACGGGCGAACGTCTTCTCGCCGAGCAGCGCGCGCGGCTGGGTGAGCACCAGGTCCATCGCTGGAATCTCGACCACCCGGCCGTCGGCCTCGAGCAGCAGCGAGTTCTCCTCCGGCACGCAGTCGAAGCACCAGGCGTAGTTGTCGGCGGACGGGTCGAGGTTCAGGCGTTCCTTCATCCACTGACCGCCCCAGACGCCGGGGTCGAAGAACGGCACCACGCGCAGCGGTGCGGCCGCGGCCCGGGCGAGTGCGCCGCGGAAGGCATCGCCCGTGATGAGCCCGGCGTTCCGGATGCTCGAGTTGGTGTCGAGCACGAAGTCGACGCGGTCGAACAGCGTGCGCTTGTGCCGGTCGGCGGTGCGCCATTCGACGAAGAAGCCGCGCTTGTACTTGCGCAGTTTGTCTTCGCCGGCGTTGTCCGTGTGCCAGTTCGTGGCGCCGCGTCGCTGGCGCTGCTGGATCTCCCAGCGGGCCAGGTCAGCCAGCACGAGCATGTCGGACTCGACAGGGACGAGCGCCGCGCCCCAGCCGACCAGGATCGTCGGCCGGGCGGTCTCCACGACAGTATCGGCCAGGGCGTCGAGCTCGGCTTCGACGTAGAACTCGTCGAGGGTGAAGTGACTCATCACGCCGAAGACGCGATCGTCGGTGAGCGAGCGGCAGATGAGGGAGTCGATCTGCTCGATCGGCTTCGCGGCGCCTTCCATGTCGATCACCGCGTACGCCGGAAGCGCCTCGCTCAGCTCCGCGACGAGGGCGGCCACGTCGACCCCGGGGTAGCAGTCGACCGCCACGATCGGCGCGCGGTCGCCGGCGGCCGCCCGAGCAGCCTCGTCGAGCTGCTGCCACGCTTCGGCGCCCAGCCAGACGCGGCTGCCGGCGGGCAGCGGCACGGACGGCTGTTTGTCGTAGCTCGAAGGGGATGACGTCACGGAGTGTCCTTTCGGGAGACGGCGGCCGACAGGCCGAGGAGCACAGAGTGCTCCGGCGCCGCAGGTGTGACCAGCGGCGGGCGGTACGACGATGACCACAGGTGCTCGTGGACGAGCGTGGTGAGGCGGGGGAGCACGAACTCTGCGGAGCGCATCACGCCGCCCGAGACGATGACCACGCTCGGGTCGTACGCGTGGCAGAGGCCGACGATGGCAGCGGCCCACGCGCGGAGGTAGCGGTCGACAGTGGGCGCGACGCGGGGGTCTGCGGCGTGCTCGAAGAGTTCCTTGAGGCCGGGGCGGGCTGCGGTGGCGCCTGTGGCGGCGGTGCCGGTGGCGTCGCCGTAGGCGCGGTCTCCGGCGGCGGGGTCTCCGGCCAGGGCTGCGGCGAGGTCCGGGTCGGCGGCGGCGTCGCGCTGCAGGGCCCAGGTGCTCGCGACGGCTTCGGCGCATCCGACGTTGCCGCAGTTGCAGGGCGGCCCGTCGAGGTCGACGGTGATGTGCCCGCCCAGGATGCCCGCGTGGTCGCGTGCTCCGCGCAGGAGCACGCCGTCGATCATCGCCGCGGTGCCGATGCCGGTCCCGAGCGTGACGAGCACCGCGTCGGTCGCTCCGGCCGCGCGGCCGTACGTTGTCTCGCCGAGCAGTGCCGCACGTGCATCGTTCTCGACGAGCGCCGGAACGCCGAATGCTTCAGCGGCCCAGGCGCGCAGGTCGCGTCCGGTCGCCCAGTCGTACTTGTCGTGGGCTGCGACCAGGGAGCCGCGCGTGCGGTCGACCACGCCGGGCAGCGCGATGCCGACACCGTCGATGCGCGCGGCGGCGCGGCCGGCCAGCTCGAGCGCGGCGACGCGCACGGTCTCCAGATCGGCTTCGCGACCGGTGTTCGGCAGGGCGGTCGCGGCGAGGATCTCGCCGCCGTCGAGCAGGCCCAGCTTGATCTCGGTGCCGCCGAAGTCGACGCACAATGCAGTCATCGTCTCTCCTTCTGTCGGCGACATCGTCGTGGTTGGTATCGTTACCATAGCGCACATCGCCGACCTGTCGTCAAGTCGGCTCCCTCATCCGGCCGCCGCAGCTCCCCGCCGGATGCGCGCCTCTCACCCTGCGCTCCGCCATAGGGCGGGCGGCCTGCTACGGGCGGGCCACCCGCAGGAGCGTCGGCATCTCGACCTCGTGCGCTGGAGCATCCGGAGCCTCGAGCAGACGGGCGAAGAGCAGCCGCGCGGCCTCCCGGCCGAGTTCGCGGGGATTGTGGTCGACGACCGTCACCGGCACCGGCATCAGCTCGGCGAGCTCGAAGTCGTCGAAGCTGACGATGGACGGGCGCATCGCGTCGGGGTCCGCCCGCAACCGGGCGGCGATCGCCTGGAGCGCACCGATCGAGTTGCGGTTGTTGGCGCTGAAGACCGCGGTGGGCGGCTCGGCGAGGTCGAGCAGGGCGCTCATCGCCGCACTGGCCGTCTCGACGTCTTGCTGCCCGCGCCTCACCAGCTCGGAGTCGAGCGGGATGCCGCGCTCGGCCAGCGCTCGCTGGTAGCCCTCGAAACGGCGCTGCCCGGTGAACACGCTCGTCACGTTGCCGAGGTACGCGACACGGGTGTGCCCGGCGTCGAGCAGGGCCAAGGTGCCACGGTAGGCGCCGCCGATGTCGTCGAGCACGACAGCATCCGCCGTCACTCCCGGCACGGTGCGGGAGGCGAGCACCAGCGGGGTGTCGCGCAGCGACTCACGTTGCAGGTGCGCGTCGTCGCCGCCCGACGGCACCACGATCAGCCCTTCGACCTGCCGTCCGATGAAGTCGGCGATCAGCTGACGTTCGCGTCCGACGTCCTCCCCGGTGTTCCCGAGCACGATCCGGCGGCCGTAGTGCGAGGCGACCTCTTCGACACCGAGCGCGAAGTTTCCGTAGTACGGGTTGCCCAGGTTTGTGATCGCCACTCCCACGAGCCCGCTCGACTGGCCGGGACGAAGGCTCCGCGCGTTCTCGTTGCGGTGGTAGCCCAGCGACTGCACGGCCTCGAACACCCGGTCCTGCACATCCGGCCGGACATTCTTGCCGCCGGCGAGCGTGCGCGAGACAGTCATCGGGCTCACGCCGGCGAGGGCGGCCACTTCTCTGATCGTCGGCTGCCTGGCCGCACCGCTCAGCGGAGTAGTGGTCATGCTCGCTCCTCGTCTGACGGCCGCGTCGGTCGGGACTCAACCTACTACCGGTCGGCATTCGCGCAGCGGATTGTTGCTGTACAGCGCGGTCGCATCGGTGTAGCTTGACCCACGTTGGTAACGATATCAGCAGCGTTTCATCTTTGGACAGAGCCGTCCGGGCATTCGGATGGCCGATCGACACGATCGGAGAATCATGACGTTCCATCGCGCCCACCTCCGTGCCGCGACAGCAGTACTCCTCGGGGCGGCCATCGCCGCGACGACCCCGCTCGCGGCCTTCGCCGCACCCGCGGGAAGCCCCGCCGCCCACCCCGGCGGCGCCGAGACGATCACCACCAGCGCCACCGTCGACCAGCCGCTGACTCAGAAACTCGGCACCTACGGCGACACCGCCGGCCGTTGGACCGGCGCGGACTCGGCTTACAGCGTCCCGCTTCCCGGCGGCAAGATCGCCTGGCTGTACTCCGACACGTTCCTCGGAACGGTGAACGCCGACCACTCGCGCCCGACCGACTCGCCGTTCATCCACAACTCGATCGTCGTCGACGACCACGGCACGCTGACCACCCACACCGGCGGCACGGCCGCGGCTCCCGAGTCGCTGGTCCGGGTTCCGGGCGGCGACGAAGGCCAGGACTGGTACTGGTTCGGCGACGGGACGGTCGAAGGAAACCACCTCCGGGTCTCACTGCTCGAGTTCGCCAAGACCGGCACGGGATCGTTCGACTTCGCGTTCCAGCGCACCGCGATCGCATCGTTCTCGCTGCCGAGCATGCGCTTCGAGGGCATCACGCAGCGCCCGGCCGGTCTGGTCGAGTGGGGTTCGGCCATCTACGAGGACGGCGGATACACCTACGTCTACGGCGTCGAGGACCTGGGAGCGACGAAGTACCTGCACCTCTCGCGGGTGCGCACCGGCCACCTCACGACCGGGTCGTGGCAGTTCTGGACGGGTTCCGGATGGTCGGCCGACGAGTCGACGTCGGCGCGCATCATGAGCGGTGTCGCCAACGAGTTCAGTGTCACCAAGTTCCAGGGCAAGTACACCCTGGTGACCGGCGACACGACCGAGGCCCTGAGCGCGAAGGCCGTGATGTACCGATCGGATGCCCTCACCGGGCCGTTCCTGAACAAGACCGTGCTCTACACGACCCCCGAGACCTCCGGCAACGTCTTCACCTACAACGCGAAGGCGCATCCGGAGCTGGGCGATCGCGACACGCTGCTGGTGACGTACAACGTCAACAGCTTCGACACGGCCGACGTCTACTCGAACGTCGACAACTACCGTCCGCGCTACGTCGACGTCGACGTCCGCATCACCGGCTGATCCATCCCCGAGACGGCGGAGCGCCCTGCGTCACGAACGACGCAGGGCGTTCCGTCGTCGTCACATCTGCTCTTTGAATCGATTCACGCGATCCTATAGGCTGTTGTCACCCCCACGCGCAGTCGCGACCATCACCCATTTTTTGCTTCTCAGGAGGAACGCCATGCAGTTCAGGTATCTGGGCCGATCCGGTTTCAAGATCTCAGAGATCACCTACGGAAACTGGCTCACGCATGGATCGCAGATCGAGAACGACATCGCGGCCGCCTGTGTGCGCGCCGCTCTGGATGCCGGCATCACGACCTTCGACACAGCCGACGTGTACGCGAACACAGCAGCCGAGTCCGTTCTCGGTGAAGCCCTGAAGGGTGAGCGCCGGCAGTCCCTCGAGATCTTCACCAAGGTCTTCGGGCCGACCGGACCCAAAGGCCACAACGACGTGGGACTGTCGCGCAAGCACATCCTCGAGTCGATCGACGGCTCGCTGTCCCGCCTGCAGACCGACTACGTCGACCTCTACCAGGCTCACCGCTACGACCACGAGACGCCGCTCGAAGAGACGATGCAGGCCTTCGCCGACGTCGTCCGGCAGGGCAAGGCCCTCTACATCGGCGTGAGCGAGTGGACGGCAGACCAGCTCCGTGCCGGCGCCGCCCTCGCGAAGGAGCTGAAGATCCAGCTCATCTCGAACCAGCCGGAGTACTCCGCGCTGTGGCGCGTCATCGAGGAGGAGATCGTTCCCACCTCCAAGGAGCTCGGGATCTCGCAGATCGTCTGGTCGCCCGTCGCGCAAGGCGTGCTCACGGGCAAGTACGCGCCCGGAGCCCCTCTGCCCGCGGGAAGCCGCGCCACGGACGAGCGGGGAGGCGCCGGCGCCGTGAAGCGCTTCCTCGGCGATGACGTCCTCACCCGGGTGCAGGAGCTCGCCCCGATCGCGCGCGAGCTCGATCTCACCCTCGCCCAGCTCGCCGTCGCGTGGGTCCTGCAGAACGACAACGTCGCGACCGCGATCATCGGGGCCTCGCGACCCGAGCAGGTTGTCGAGAACGTGAAGGCATCGGGTGTCACCATCCCCGCCGAGCTCGTGGGACGGATCGACGAAGTCCTCGGCGACGTCGTCGAGCGCGACGCCTCCCGCACGTTCGAGCGGTCGCCCGCGACGCGAGAGGCCTGACGGACAGGTCCTCTTCGCGTCTCGGTCAGCCGCGCCTCGTCGGCTCGGTCAGCTGTTGAACGGAACCGCGACCGGGCCGGCGAACGACTGGTAGCTCGGCGCCGTGATCGGGTCCGACCGGAACTCGGTGTGGAGGGTCACCGGCGCAGCATACGGGAGGTCGGCTTCGTCGGCTGCCGGACGAGCGTCGACCGGCTTCTCGTGCTCGGCCTCTTTCAGGCCGATCTGCTGAAGCTGCTCGACCGTCCAGCCGGCCTTGACGGCCGAGTGCCAGCCCTCCTCGTAGGCGGCGAGCGCCGAGTGGAGGACATTGCGCTGCCGGGCGAGTTCGCGGACGGCGCCGATGCGCGCCTCGATCTCCGACTCGAGCAGCACGTGCGCGAGCGAAGCGGCCGCGTCGGGGTCGACAGAAGGGTCAGCTGTATACGTCATGATCGTTCGTCCTTCGATTCGGGTTCGAAAGTGCGGGAGCACGTCGGCGTGATCCTGCTGCAACGGTCTCACGGCCTGACAACGCGCGGGCAGCCCCACTTCGGGTTGCGGCCGGGGAGGGCATCCGGTGCAGTGAGGGTCGGTTACGGCACCCGGATCAGGCCGACGGCCCGGAGCTGGTCGACGGCCTCGCGCACCGCTTCGAGACTGGTGTACGCGGGCGCGTAGCCGAGCTCGTCGCGCGCCTTCCGGATGCTCATCGAGTGGCTGCGTGCCACGTGCTCCTCGGTCGTCCGCGCGTCGGCTGCCGCCACCCGGGTGCGGAACTCGTCGAACGGTGCGTACTCGATCGAGGCCTTGCGTCCGAACCACGACGCCACTGCCTCCGCGAAACCCCGGAGCGTGAGGGCGCGGTCGGAGACGATGTTGTAGAACTCGGTGCGCTCGGGGCGTCCCACCTCCACCGCCGCGGCGAACGCCTGCGCCACGTCGTCCGCGTGCACGTGGTGAACGGTCTCCAGGCCGAAGTTCGGCAGGGTCAGCGTCTCGCCGCTCGCGAGCTTCTCCCACACGCCGAGATCGAGGTTCGCCTGAGGGTTGATGACCTTCCAGCCCGGACCGCTGATGTGTCCCGGTCGCAGCACCTGGCTGGGGAAACCGTTCTCGCCCTCCTCGCGCAACAGCGCTTCGATGGCCGCCTTGCCCGTGCCGTACCCGCCCCACGGAGGACTGCTCGCGGCGTCATCCTCCGTCGCGGGGACCGCGGTGAGCGTCCCGTAGACCCAGATCGTGCTGCACATCACGAGCCGCGAGCGGCCGCGGATCGCGTCGACGAGCTGCCTCGCGGACTCCGGGGTGAAGCAGATCATGTCGATCACGACATCCGCTTCGAGGGATGCGATGCGCGCGCCGAACGTGCCGGCGGCGTCCTCCGCCTCCCGGTCGGCGGTGACGAGCTCGACCTTTTCCCAGGCCGGATCGTCGCGGTAACGCTCGGAGGTCCCCCGGCTGAGAGCGACGACCTCATGGCCGGCGGCGACCAGGCGCGGGATCAGGTAGCCGCCGACATGTCCGGTCGCACCGATGACGACGATCTTCATGAAGCTCCTTACGGGGGATGGTCCTGGAACCAACCTACGGCCGGGGTTCCAAAGACGCGAAAGAATTTCAGGCGCACCCGTAACCTTTCCGGTCCGGCATTCGATTACTCGGGTGTGTGGGCGAGATCCCACGCGTACACCAGCACATCGATACGAAACCGGAGGCCTCGTGCCTATCTTCTCTTCGCTTCTCACCGGCAAGCTCGTCGTGAGCGCTCTCGCTCTCGGCACCGTCGCGGCCGGCGGCACCGCTGCAACAACGGCGGCCCTGAACGGAACACTCCCGACCCCCGCGCAGCAGGCCGCCCACGACCTGCTCGGCGCCCCCGCCGCCGCGGCGCAGAAGGCCGGCGAGCTGATCGAGCACCGCAGCGCCACCGTGAGCGGAAGGGCATCGGCTGCAGGCGCGAGCACGGACTCCACGACGACCGCCGCCGCGAGCGCGACGCGCGGAAACGACTCGTCGACCGCCGCCGCTGCCACCGCCAGCACGACCCTCGACGCGAAGAGCCTCTGCAGCGCGTTCGTCGCCGGTGGGCTCGGCACGTCGACCGCCGCTTACCACTCCCTCTCGGTCGCCGCCGACGGCGACGTCAACGTCACCGCCTACTGCGACCGGGCGCTCGGACTGCCCGTCAGCGCGTCGGCCTCCGCCACCGGGTCGGGCTCCGCAACGGGCTCCGCGAGCATCCCCGCCGTGCCTTCTGCACCCGCCGTTCCGACCGTTCCTTCCGTGCCGGGCGTTCCGTCTGTGCCGGGCGTGCCGTCGACGGTTCCCGACCTTTCGCACACGCTTCAGGACCCGGCCTCGAAGTAGGCTGGGCCGCTGCGGCGCCCACCGCGGGCGCCCCGCACGACCTGGTCGCCCCGCGGCGGCGCACGTCTTTCGGGTAGACGGTGCGCCGGCCGCGGGGCGGCCACGGATGAGGACATGGAAGCACTGACCGACGAACTGGTGACGTTCGGGCGCACCCAGCCGTCCGTGCTGCTCGAACACGCCTACCACCACCTGGCGCCGTCGGTCCGCGGCTACCTGAAGACGCGCGGGGTGGACGACCCGGAGGCGGTGACGCACGACGTGTTCCTCGCGCTGTATCCGCAGCTGTCCTCGATCCGCGGGGGCGCATCCGGGCTTCGGATGCTCGTCTTCGCCATCGCACACGCACGCTCCGTCGACCACCACCGGCGCCGGGCCTCGGTTCCCCCGACGACGGAGTACGACCCCGAATCGGATCAGCGCACCACCGGCTCCGCCGAGGACCAGGCACTCGAGTCGCTGGCCGGCGCCGGCGCTCTCGAACTCCTCGCCGGGCTGAACGACGACCAGCGCGAGGTGCTGAGCCTCCGCGTCGTCGCCGATCTGTCGCTCGGGCAGACCGCGACCATCATGAACAAGAGCACGGGCGCCGTGAAGCAACTGCAGCACCGCGCACTCACCAACCTCCGCAACCAGCTCGCAAGGGAAGTCCAGGGCACACCATGACGGACCACGACACGGATCTCGGCACGCAGCTCCTCGCGCGCCTGATCGCAGAAGACCGCGCGTCGGCGGCAGCGGGCGAGTTCCGCGCGTTCGACGAGCCCACCCCGGATGCGCGGCCCGGCTCCGACAGCGCACCCGACGGTGATGAGGCCCTCCTCCTCGCGCTGGCGAGCATCCGCGCGCTCGCGCACGCTCCGGCACCCGCCCCCTCCGCCGAGCTCGCCGCACTCATGGCCCCTCGCGAGCGCACAGCGAAGCGTTCCCGCTGGCACACCACGACCATCGCGCTGGTCGCGGCGATCGCGACGGCGGGAATCGGCGCATCCGCTGCCGCCGCCGTGAGTCCGGAGTTCCGCGCGTCCGTGCAGTCCGGGATCGGAAGCGTCGTGAACGCCGTGGTGCCCGGGGCTGTCCGGCCCACGACCGTGAACCATCCGGTCTCTCCCCCGTCTCCTGCCGGCCCGCACCCGACCGCCCCGACGACGCCGAACGCACCCGCTTCAGGAACGACCCGGCCGACGGCACCGCCGCCCAGCGGCCGTCCGGTGCACCCTGTTCCCGTGCCCGTCCCGGTCCCCGTTCCGGCTCCGACGCTTCCCGCCGTGCCGAGTCTGCCTGCGCAACCGCCGCCGCCGCTCGGCACGATCATCCCCACGCTGCCGCCCCTCGGAGCGGGCCCGACGAATCCACCCACGCGGTAGGCGCACGGAGCGCGTGACCGGCGACCCTTTGCTACGCCTGAACTGGAGAAGTATTCCCCCACGGGGGACAAGACCCATGCTTCACGCGTACAGATGCGAGGAGGTCGCATTGCCACCGGTACTCAGGGCTGGCAGCGGATCCAATCGGCGCGCGGATACCGGCATTCGCTGTTGTCGGGGTGGCGGATCACCCACACGTCATCTTCGACACCGAGGTAGGTCCCGGTGACGACGGTGGGCACGAGCCCGTCGGACCCGCGGATCCAGCGCACGAGTTCTATCCGGGCGCCCGTCTTGGGCACTCCTTCGTGTCGATCGTGGTCGATGCTCACCGGTTCATCATCTGACAGAGACACCGCCGAACTCCAAAAGCACGCAGCTCTGGTGAGCGGATGTCGCTGCAGGGCCGAGCGCCATCCGTATCGGACGGTCACGTGGTGCGGGTGGGCGCCATCATTCCGTCTCGTCTGAGCCCACCGGGGTGGCCGGGTTCGCGAGCAATCCCAAGGCGCGCAGACTCTCGGCGGTCTCGACGATCGTCTCGACGGCGGGACGCGGTCGCAGGCCGAGCTCGTTCTTCGCGCGTTCGTTGTGGATAGTGAGAGGCGTGGGCTCGTCCCCGGGCAGCTCCTCGGTCGGGACGCGTGAGGCGAGGTCGCCGAGTTCGGCCCGCAGCACGTTCGCAACGTCGAGGAACGTCCGCGTCGGCCCGTCCGCGAGCACCAGGTAGCGCTTCCCCGCGGCCGCTGGAGTCGCCATCGCCGCGATGTGCGCCGACGAGACATCTCGCACGTCGGCGAGCCCGAAGCGCTGCCGCGGAACTGCCGTCATCGTGCCGTCGAGCATCCCCGTGAACACCTGAAGCGAGGAACGCGCCGACGCTGTCAGGGTCGGACCGGCGATCCAGGTCGGGTTGATGACGGCGAGCTCCAGGCCGTCGCCCTCCCGCTCGATGAAGTCCCATGCGGAACGCTCAGCGATCGCCTTCGACAGCGGGTAAGCCGGGAGTCCGGGGGTGGCCGGGTCGGTCCAGTCGGTTTCGTCGTAGTCGCGCACCGGCTTCGGGGAGTAGCCGACGGCGGCGAACGATGACGTGAGGACGACACGGCGGGCACCGGCGTTACGGGCCGCGCGGAGCACGCGCAGCGTTCCGTCGCGTGCGGGCACGACGACCTCGTCACGGTTCGTCGACTGAATCATCGGCGACGCGACGTGGTACACCTCGCTGATCCCGGACAGGGTGTCGTCCCACCCGGCATCGTCGGTGAGCGACGCCACCGTGAACGACAATCCGGCATCGTCGACGCCAGCCCGGCGAACAGCTGCGCGAACCTCGTCGGCACGATCGAGTGTGCGGATGGTCGTGCGGACGTCGACACCGGATGCGAGCAGGTCTGCGATGAGTCGGGTTGCGAGGTACCCGGTTCCGCCGGTGACGAGCGTGGTGGGTGTGGTGGTCGTGGTGGTCATCGGAATGTCTCCTCAAGTCGGGGAAGGATGGATTCGAGCTCGATGTGCGATTCCGCTTCGGCGGCGACATCGCCACGATCGCGTGCATCCCAGAGCGCTGCCTTCACTCGGAGGTACTCGAGGTGCACACGAAGGGTCGCGATCTGCGCTTCGACGCGGTCGGCGTGCCGGAGCAGGATGTCTCGCTGCTCGCCGGCCGCATCGTGCCCGCGCCGTCGATTCGCCTGATAGGTGCGCATGTCTTCGATCCCGACGCCCATAGCGCGCAGGCAGGCGAGCACCTGTGCGGCATCGAGGTCGCTGTCGTTGTAACGCCGGTGTCCGCTGCGAGCGTCGCGGGCGATCGGTCCGAGGAGGCCGGCTTCCTCGTAGTAGCGCAGGGTCGGCTCGCTGAGTCCGCTCTGCCGGGACACATCCTGGATGGTCAACGTGGTCATGCACACCATCACAACAGACTTCAAGCGCTTGAAGTCAAGATGAGCGCGTGACCGGCCACCCCCACGGCGCCGGTCACGCCGTCGCCGTCGAGTCGCAAACGATTCGCTAGGCGGCGCATCGAGGCTCGTGGCGAAGCGAACCATCGGTGAACGATTCGATTCTCGACGGCGAGCGGGTCCGCTTGGTGCATCCGGAGTGAACAGCAGGGGTTGTTCGGCTGAAGTCGGCGAAACACGCACCCGGCCGGGAAGGCGGCAATTCGTCCGGGCTTTGCTCTCCCGTCATCTCACGGGGTTAGCCTTCCTCGATCACCGGAAGGCCGATCACCGCAGGAGGTGGCTCATGAGCTACGCGGACGCATTCGACGTCGTCGATGCGGGTGAAGGACGCTGGGACATCCAGCTGCACGAAACGCTTCTCGTGGCCGGACAGGTGTGGCGCACCGCGACCGGGTATCTTCTCTCGGACTGGGCCGACCGGCAGCTCGGGACGTTCCCGACGCTCGGCGAGGCCGTGCGCACGCTCTGGGTCTTCGAGTCAGCCGGTCGGCCCAGCTGACGAGCGCCCGTAGAGCCGGGCGGAGACCCAGCAGTACCACGCGGCTATCGTGCGATACGGGCGGAAGGGCTCGCCGAGCGGTTCGAGCTCCTTGGGCGTCGGGGTGGGGATCCCCCAGGCGAGCCCGAATCCTTTGCGCACGGCCAGGTCGCCGGTCGGCCAGACGTCCAGCCGCCCGAGCTGGAAGATCAGGAACATCTCGGCCGACCAGCGTCCGATGCCGCGCACGGCGCTGAGCTGCGCGACGATCTCGTCGTCCGTCCGATGCTCGAGCGCGCGCGGTGTCAGTTCCACCTGACCGGAGCTGACTTTGGCGGAGAGGTCGCGCAACGACAGGACCTTCGCACCCGAGAGACCTACCGTCCGAAGCGTCGCGTCAGAGAGCGTCAGCATGCGCTCGGGCGTGACCTCCCCTCCGAGGGCCGCGATCAGCCGGCCATGGATCGCCGTGGCGGCGGCGCCGCCGATCTGCTGGGAGGTGATCCCGCGCACCAAGCCGGCGAACGGCGTCTCGGGCGGGAACGGAACGTGCGGCGGTCCATCTTCCTCCCGCAGGCGCGCGATGACTGGGTCGCGGTCTGCCAGGAACTGCGCGGCCTCCTCCGGGGTCACCATCGCTCAGTTCAGCGCGCGCGTGCCGCTCGGGAGGGCTCCTCCGGCATACAGCGCACTCGCGGCATCCTGCAGCGCCGTGAGGGCGACCCGCTGGGTCCAGGGGCCGTACGACATGCGCGCCACGCCGAGCTCCTGCAGCCGCGCCGGGGCGAGCGAGCCGGGGGCGCCGATCACGCTGAGCTTCTGCGGCCCGAGGCCGCCGACCAGCTGTTCCACGGTCCGCTCATCCAGTTTGCCCGGGACGAAGACGCAGGTCGCACCCTCGTCGAGGAAGGCGCGCCCGCGTTCGATCGCATCCCGGGCCTTCTCGTCGTCCGGTCGCGGGTCGTCGCCGAGGAACACGTCGGTGCGCGCGTTGAGAACGAAGGCGACGCCCTCGGCCTGGGCGCCGGCGATCGCCGCCCGCACCGCGGCGACAGCCTGGTCGAAGGGGCGGCGCTGATCCTCGAGGTTTGCGCCGACGATGCCGACCCCGATCGCACGCCGGATGGTCGCGCCGGGGTCGCCGTAACCGCGCTCCAGGTCGGCGCTCACCGGCAGGTCCGTGGCGGCGGCGATGCGTCCGACCGCCTGGATCATCAGGTCGAGGGGAATGTGCTCGCCGTCCTCGTAGCCGTACGAGGCCGCGATCGAGTGACTGGCCGTCGCGAGAGCACGCGTCTCGGGCAGATCGGCGATGACGCGAGTGCTCGCCACGTCCCAGACGTTGACGACTTGCAGAATTTCCGGGGATTCGTGCAGCCGGCGGAGCTCGGCGGCACGGTCTTGTAGTCCTGTCATTTCCTCACCCTACGTCCGGAACCGGCGCGATGGGATGCCCGTTCAGGACTCGTCGAGCTCCCTGGGCACGGTGATGGCGTCGACCAGCGCGCCGTTGCGCCAGACGGTGATCTCGATCGGTCTGTCGATGGCGTCTTCGACCATCAACTGCTGCACGGCGGTGGCCGTGACCACATGCTTGCCGGCCAACTCCACGACGATGTCGCCGCGCCGGAGACCCGCCTCCGCGGCCGGACTTCCGGGGGAGACGCCGGCCACTTGGAGGCCGGTCGGCGACCCGATCCGCGCGGCCAGTTCCGGTGAGAGCGGCACCTGCGCCCCCGCGATCCCGAGCCACGCGCGCCGCACGCGGCCCTTCGTCATGAGCGCGGTGATGATCTCCCGCGTCGTCGCGTTGATCGGAACGGCCAGGCCGACACCGATGCCGGCGACGGCGGTGTTGACCCCGACCATCCGGCCCGAGCTGTCCGCCAGGACCCCTCCACTGTTGCCCGGGTTCAGCGCGGCGTCCGTCTGGATGACCTCGTCGATCACGCGCCCGGACTGGGTGGGCAGCGAACGGCCGAGGGCCGAGACGATTCCGGCCGTCACGCTCCCGGCGAGGCCGAGCGGGTTCCCGAGCGCCACCACCACCTGGCCGACGTGCAATCGCGATGCGTCGCCGAGCTCGACCGGATGCGGCACCGCGCCACGCGCGTGCAGTACGGCGAGGTCCGAGAGGGTGTCACGGCCGACCACATCGGCCTGAGTCGTGGTGCCGTCGCCGAAGGCGGCCTCGGCGCTGTTCGCCCCTGCGACCACGTGGGCGCTCGTCAGGAGGAAGCCGTCCGGTGTGATGACGCTCGCGCTGCCGGCGCCGGTTCCACGACCGGTGCGGACCGTGACGCTGGCCACGCTGGGCAGTACGCGTGTCGCCACAGCGACGACGGTTCGCGAGTACGCGTCGAGGAGGCCCTCGTCATCCATCCCGGGCTGATCGTTCATGAGGATCATGAGCGTACGCCGGGCCGGTGCCGCTGGGGCGCCCGTTCGCTGCCAGCAGACCGTTCGGATTCGCCGAAAAGTTTCTCTTGCGCGACCGCTATTCGGTGTTACTATCTAGTGGTAGTCAGCAACACTGAGTAGTTGAAAGGAGGGTTCCATGAGCAAGCAGATGACCGAGATGCTCAAGGGCACGCTCGAGGGCATCGTCCTCGCCATCCTGGCCGTGCAGCCGGCATACGGCTACGAGATCACGGCGCGGCTGCGCGAGCAGGGCTTCTCCGACATCGTCGAGGGCACTGTCTACGCGCTGCTGGTCAGGATCGAGCAGCGCGGCTTCGTGGACGTGGCAAAAGTCCCGTCCGAGAAAGGTCCGCCGCGCAAGGTGTACTCGCTGAACGCACAGGGCAGCGCGTACCTCGAAGAGTTCTGGGGGTCGTGGAGTTTCCTCGCAGAACGGATCGAACAGCTTCACCACCACATCGAACACCCGCAGGAAGAAGGAGAGTAATCATGGCCGCCAAATGGATCGAGACCCTCACCGGGTCGCTTGAGCAGAAGAAGCAGTACAAGCAGGACAAGGCCCGCATCGATGCCCTGCCCGAGCCCTACGGGACCGCGGCCAAGGCCGTGCACCGGTACCTGATGTACTACGGCGGCATCACCGACGGCGACACCCTCATCACGATGTTCGGCGACCTGGCCGACCTGTGGGAGCGCGCCGCGGTCGACGGGACGCCCGTGCGCGACATCGTCGGCGACGACCCCGTCGAGTTCGCCGAGAGCTTCGCGCAGGCCTACACCGGCCAGCAGTGGATCGACAAGGAGCGCGCCCGCCTGAACAAGGCGATCGAGGACGCCGAGCGAGAGGAGCAGAAATGACCTCGGAACCAGCCATCCGGGTGAAGGGCATCGAGAAGTCCTTCAAAGACCTGCACGTGCTTCGAGGCGTCGACTTCGACGTCCAGGCGGGGAGCATCTTCGCGCTCCTCGGCTCGAACGGTGCGGGCAAGACCACACTGGTGCGCATCCTCTCGACCCTGCTGAAGTCCGACGCGGGCACCGCGACGGTCCACGGCTTCGACGTGGCTGCGAAGCCCGGCGACGTGCGGCAGTCGATCAGCCTGACCGGCCAGTTCGCCGCGGTCGATGAAGTGCTCACCGGCCGGGAGAACCTCGTGCTCGTCGCCCGGCTGCGTCACCTGAAGAACCCGGGTGCGATCGCCGACGACCTCCTCGCACGTTTCTCGCTCACCGATGCAGGGAACCGGAAGGCGGCGACGTACTCCGGCGGTATGCGACGCCGGCTCGACATCGCGATGAGCCTGATCGGCAACCCCCCGGTGATCTTCCTCGACGAGCCGACAACGGGGCTCGACCCCCAGGCGCGCATCGAGGTGTGGCAGACCGTCAAGCAGCTCGCCGGACAGGGCACGACAGTCCTGCTCACGACCCAGTACCTCGACGAGGCCGAGCAGCTCGCCGACCGCATCGCGATCCTGCACAAGGGCACGATCATCCAGAACGGGACGCTCACCGAACTCAAGCAGCTCCTCCCCCCGGCCAAGGTCGAATACGTGGAGAAGCAGCCCTCCCTCGAGGAAGTCTTCCTCACCCTCGTCGGGGAGACCGGCGAGACCGCCACCGCCGACGACGACACCAGCGTCACGGTCCCCGCACGAAAGGAATCCCGATGACCACCCACGTCCTCGGCGACACCCGCGTCCTGACCGGACGCTCGCTGCGCCACATCCTCCGAAGCCCCGACACGATCATCACCACCGCGGTCACCCCGATCGCGCTGATGCTCCTGTTCGTGTACGTGCTGGGCGGTGCGATCAACATCGGAACGAACGAGTCGTACATCGACTACATGCTCCCGGGCATCCTGCTCATCACGATCGCATCGGGCATCGCGTACACCGCGTACCGGCTGTTCCTCGATCTGCAGGGCGGGATCTTCGAACGCTTCCAGTCCATGCCGATCGCGAGGTCGAGCGTGCTGTGGGCGCATGTGCTCACGTCCCTGGCCGCCAACGTGGTCTCGGTCGCGATCGTCATCGGCGTCGCGCTGATCATGGGGTTCCGCACGGGAGCATCCGTGGCCGTCTGGCTGGCCGTCGCCGGCATCCTGATCCTCTTCACCCTCGCCCTGACCTGGCTCGCCGTGATCGCCGGGCTCACGGCGAAGACCGTCGACGGGGCGAGCGCGTTCAGCTACCCGCTGATCTTCCTGCCGTTCATCAGCTCGGCGTTCGTGCCGACGGAGTCGATGCCGGCCCCGGTCGCCTGGTTCGCCGAGAACCAGCCGGTGACCTCCATCGTGAACACCATCCGGGCGCTGTTCGCCGGGCAACCCGTCGGCAACGACATCTGGGTCGCCCTGGCCTGGCTCGTCGGCATCCTCGTCGTCGCCTACGCCTTCGCGATCGCGGCCTACCGCCGCAAGATCAGCTGAGTAGGACTGTTGTCGGCTCCGCGGCCGGTGCCTCCCCGTGAGGCACCGGCCGTTCCGCGTTCCGCCGCTCTGTTCCTCTACGAAGGGATCGCGGTCGCTGTGAGGATGCCGACGAATGGCCACATGGGCGTCCGGCGGCGAGACAATGAGCGTGAGCGACGTCGAGATCCACCCGGCGCCATGGAGTTGAGTCTCATGGTTGTGTTCTATGTCGTGCTGGCGATCGTCCTTCTCATCGCGATCATCCTGTTCTTCATGTCCGTGCGAGTCGTC
Organism: Leifsonia sp. NPDC058248; assembly: GCF_042881905.1. NCBI lineage: Bacteria > Bacillati > Actinomycetota > Actinomycetes > Micrococcales > Microbacteriaceae > Leifsonia > Leifsonia sp. NPDC058248. The sequence continues at coordinate 230,637 of NZ_JBHVXB010000001.1, read as the reverse complement.
AAACAGTTCGAGCGCGGAGTGGTGCTGCGGTTCGGCAAGCTGCACCGCACGCGCGACCCCGGCCTCCGCTTCATCATCCCCATCGCCGACGTGATGCACCGCGTCTCACTGCGGATCGTGACCATGCCCATCCAGTCGCAAGGCATCATCACGCGGGACAACGTAAGCGTCGGCGTCTCGGCCGTCGCCTACTTCCGGGTCGTCGACCCGGTCAAGTCGGTCATCGCGATCCAGTCGGTCACCGAGGCCATCGACCAGATCGCGCAGACGACCCTGCGCAAGGTGGTCGGCCAGCACAGTCTGGACGAGACGCTCGCCGAGACGGAGACGCTCAATGTGAGCATCCGACAGATCCTCGACCGGCAGACGCTCGATTGGGGCGTGGAGGTGACCCTCGTGGAGCTGAAGGACATCCTGCTGCCCGACGAGATGAAACGGGCGATGGCGAAGCAGGCGGAGGCCGAGCGGGAGAAGCGCGCCAAGATCATCGCGGCCGAGGGCGAATCGCTGGCCGCAGCCGCACTGGGCGCTGCGAGCGACACGATGATGGAGCATCCGCTCGCCCTGCAACTGCGCAACCTGCAGACGCTCGTCGAGATCGGCGTCGACAAGAACACGCTGGTCGTCTTCCCCGCACCGCTGATGAGCACGATCGGCGAACTGGGCAGCTTCCTCGCCCGCGAGACGACAGCGAGTGTCGTGCACGGAGGCGGCGCCGACGCTGCCGTCGCCTCCGCGGCACCTTCCCGTCCGGCCGCGGCTCCGGCGATCCCGGATGCCGCCTGACGGAACGAAAGCGCGCGTTTCGGAAGGGCGCGGCGCGCGCGGCACGGGTGTGCTCTGACAGGATGGGCCGATGATCGATGAGCCCATCCGTTACGTCGAACAGCCGGGTGTGCATCCGGAGACACCCCTTCTCGGCGGCGACGTGACGGAAGGGCTCGTGCGGGTGGGCGACACCGTGCGTCGTCCGGTCGGAGGGTCGTCGGCACTCGTCCGGCGTGTGCTCGGCCACCTCGAGTCCGCAGGCTTCGCCGGAGCCCCGCACTTCCTCGGCGTCGACGGCTCGAACCGCGACGTGCTCACCTATCTGGAGGGCGAGGTCGCCGACCGGCCGTGGCCCGAGTGGGTCGGCGACGAGGCGCGAGGGGTCAGCGTCGCGCGGCTGGTGCGCTCCTACGACGACGCGATCGCGGACCTGGGAACGCCGGACTGGTCGCGTGCAGCGCGCCCGACCGATCCTCCCGGATGCCCGCCCTCGATCGCCGGCCCCGGCGTACTCCTCGCGCATCTGGACATCACGCCCGAGAACGTCGTCTTCCGGGACGGCCGCGCCGCGGCCCTCATCGACTTCGACCTCGTGCGCCCGGCGACCCGCGTCGAGGAGCTGGTGAACCTGCTGCTGTGGTGGTCGGCCTGGATGCCGCCCGAAGACCGCGCCGCGCCCCTCGCCGAGGTCGACGCCGCCGCCCGGGGAGCAGCGCTGCTCGACGCCTACGGACTCGACGCCGACGATCGCGCACGCATCGTCGAGGTGGCGCGCAACGGGGCCGAGCGATCGTGGCACCTGATGCGTCGCAACGCGGCCGAATGGGGCGGCGGCTGGCAGCGGATGTGGGACGAAGGCGTCGGGGACCGCATCCTGCGGCGTCAGACCTGGCTCGCCGATAACGCCCGAGCGCTGCACGACGCCATCACCTGAGCACCGCTGCTTCGGCGGTCAGGTCCGCGCGCGCCCGTCGTTTGCCACTAGTTGCAGTTATCCCGGGCGTGTCGACGATACCTACTGGCAAACGACGAGCGCGCGGTGGCCGAGTCACGCCACAGGCGCCGCCGACACCGCCGCTTCGACGTCGTGCTGCTAGTCGTCAAGGATCGTGTACTCGTACCAGTAGTCCCACGTGACCAACCCCGAGACTCCGTGTCCGCCGATGCAGCGGTAGTAGGCGGCACCGTCACCTTTTACGTGAATGCTGATCCAGGCGGCCGGTTCGGTAGCGGTGGTGTGACGCAGGTCGAGCTCGCCGTCGAGCGGGCCGCCGATGAACGAGGCCCGGTAGGTTTCGTCCGTGATCGTAAAGATGCTCATGGGCATCCTCCTTGGAGAACGAGCGTGCCAAGCGCCCGTACTACAAGGGTCCGCCCGTGCCGTTGGTCTGGCCCTCGCGACGCGCCCACCGGCGACAAGCGTATCGATCTCCGTTGGGGCGGCCGCCTCCGACAAACGGCATCCGCTTGGGTCTGCCGTCAGTTCTGGAGGAGGGGGTCGCGCGTCGCTATGGAACGCGCAGTTCGGCGGCCGGGTCTCGTCCCGAAGCCACCACCGCTGGCGGAATGGAGGAAATAGTGGCGATGACTGACATCAGCAGCATGATGGAAAGCATGAACCCAACAGACGGCAATGGACTACCGGTTCCATAGAGTGCTATGGCGGAGGTGAGCCCCCCAAACAGCGCTCCAACCACACCGGTTGTCGCACCTTGTGTAGTGATCAGTCCAACTACATAGCCCCGAGTAGCGCCGAGAGCGCGTCTGCGCCCGAAGTCCTTGCGTCGCATTGTCACCAGAGAGAGCAGTACTGCCGCAATCAAAATGGCAGTGACAGCAAAACTGCCGATCATGATCTCGCGCCCGTAGTCTCCCAGCCCGCCATCAATAGCCGACCGCAATTTGGCAAGCTCTGCGCTTGTCTGCAGCTTGAGCTTCTCTGCATCAGCGGGGTCCGCAACCGAAATGAGCATATGCCCAACTGATTGCACCCGGTTAGGAGAGTCTGCGATTGCAACCACTAACGTGACTGGCTCGTATTGCGTTGGGCTCTGTGGCACCAGCAGGGAAGGTTCCAGCCCATCGAGGAACGCTGGGAGCTCAAAGGTTCCTACCACGTCGATGCTGACACCGCTGTCCAATTGCACCGTACCCATTCCATCGACCATGCCCAACCGGGAAACGGCTTTGCCCGATGCCCACCCTCCTTCCGCACGTCCCTCCGGCAGATGGATATAGCCGTTCTTCGTCGACCAGAAGGAACGCGTGGCAACTGCCTCTCCTCCCCGGAGGAGATTGTTTCGTCCATCCTGCGCGACACCGAACGCACCCACCCAAGCGATTCCGTCGATTCCGGCTAGACGCTCCACGATTGAAGAATCGAGACCGGCGCTTGGCGGCGCGGTCAGCGACACGGCGCGCGTTCCCGCCTGGTCCACAGTGGCGAGGATCCGTTGGTGAGCCCCCTCCGTGCGACCTGTCGTCATCAGCACCGTCGTCGTCGCGCCGGCGACTATCGTCATCGCCAGAATAGTTGGAATCACGCGGGTGATTGCGGACATAGCCGCCTCGCGGAGCAGGGCAATCATGGGAGGTGTAGCCGCCGGTCGCATCGCTCAATGACCACGGGATCGTGGGTCGCAATTATGACCGTCGCGCCTTCGCGCGCGCGTTCAGACAAGCTCTCGATTACTGTTTCGGCGGTTCGGGGGTCTAAGTTCCCGGTGGGCTCGTCAGCCAGGAGGTGGGCGGGTTCGCCAAGTAGCGCGCGACAAAGCGCGATTCGCTGAGCTTGCCCGCCGGACACCTGGCCCGGTTTCGCATCACTTCGTGGCTCTACTCCGAACTGTTCGAGCAGATCCATGGCCTTGAGCCTCGCGCTGGCGCGGGAGTCACCCCGGTAGAGAGAGCCTTCTATCACGTTGTCCAGCACGGTTCGGGAGGGATCTAGCGCAGCATCCTGAAAGATGAAGCCATAGTGATGAGCTCGAAGCTTGGACCGGTCCCGGTCTCGCAGACCAGAAACAGGGACGCCCGATACATAGACTTCCCCTTCAACAGGCTGGAGCATTAGGCCCAGCAGGTACAGCAAGGTGGATTTCCCGCGCCCGGATGCGCCCGTAAGCGCAACCATCTCGTTCTGCCCGAATGTTGCGTCCAATCGCTCGAAGAGATGCGCGGTGCCTGGGTACTTGAACGCGACCCCTCGCGCTTCGATCACCGCGCCGCCTCGACTCGCACCTCGATGCCTTCGGCGATCCCTTCCACGACCGATTGTCCGTGCGCTGTGGCGAGGACATGCACGGTTGTGGGCTTGCCCTTCCTGTCGATAACAATCGTGGTCCCCGAGGCGTTCGTCTTGATTGCCGCCGCCGGGATGCGCACTCCAATCTGTTCCGGGACAGTGATCGCGTACGCCTGCAGCTGGGAGCGAGTTTCAGGAACCCTGTCGCACTGACGTCCGCACAATGAGGCATGGCCAACTCCACCGATGGCAACGGTGACGCTTCCGTCCTCGTTTGGGCGTTGGCTGCCAACTCGGCCACGCCACTCTCCGTGCGATGAGTTCACGACGACTTCAGTCCCCTCGGGGAGCAAGGCTGCTTGAGCAGGGGTCGCAACCGAGCTGAACGAGGGCGTCGATTCGACGACGTGTAGAACCGAGTCTCCGCCAGCTACCCGCTTTCCCACGACGAGCGCCTCACGGTTTAGTGAAACCTTGGTGGGCAGCTGTTTGAAATAGAGGACGTCTCCTGGCTACACAATTCCGTCCTCCGCGACGGACGTTGTGGACTGCCATCGCCTGACGGCGGCCTCCGTCGCTGCTCCGAATCCGCCATCCAGCGATCCCTCGTAAAAGCCAAGGCTGAACAGGAGGGATTGGAGTTGTTTTACGTCCTGGCCTTTTGCTCCCCGGGCAAGCGCTCGAAAGGATGGCGTCGCCCCAACTCCAGCAACAGTAGGGCGAAGGTCAACCGTGAAGAGGGTCGCCCCTTCGTTGATCGGGCTGTTGGGGTCAGTGTCGATGCTCGTGATCGTTCCATCGGCCTGATTCATCACGGGCTCCCTCGGCTGCCATTCGGCAGTAACCCGCAATTGCACCGTGTCCACGACAGTGCCAATCTGAGCCCTGGCATATACGAAACTGGTTGCTTCCGATGGGACGGCCTTCGGGCGGAACGCCTCCGCACCAGCCCACCCCGTCCCAAGCAGAAATGCGCTTCCCGCAGCAAGGCCGGCGATCCAGCCGACTACCCGCCTTGTCCGACTTTGCTGGCGTTCTTTAGTCAAGGACAGCCGTTCAATACGTAGGCTCGGGACCCGGGCACAGCTTCAATGCCTCGGTCGCGTCCTGTTCGGGCACTTCGCTCCATGGATACCACGGGTCAGACTCGTAAGTGTCCTTGAACTTCTGAAGTGATGGTGAGTCAGATATGTCCCAGCCAGCATCGCTTAGACAGTTGGCGCCGTCTTTGTAGATGCGGTAAGCGTCCACCACGATTGCTTCAGAAGTGGGCGCATCTGGATCGATGCCCAATTCAACGAGGCATTGCCTGTTGTCCGCTTCATACTCCGACTGGCGGTTGCTCGGATAGGCGGCTTCGATCTCGGCGTTCTCATTCACTTTGACCCCCCACCCGCGATCATTGAGGCACTCAGCCCGTGCTTGGGCCAAGTCCATCGGAGTGGGGTACTTCTGGCGAACTTCACTGGTGGAGCTGGCTTCTCCACTCGACGTGGTGCATGCCCCGAGCGCGAGAACCGGCGGGGTGGCGAGCAGCACCGCAACTGCCACTCGCCACACCGAAGCCGATGGTGCTACCGGCACTGCAGGCTTCCGGAGGTGACTCCGGTAGATCCCTTGATCCGACCGCCACTCTCGTTCTTGTAGTACAGCCAGTGGTGCACGTCCCACGAAGAGTACGAGCTCGAGTAGCCGGCCGTGACGCTGCTCGTCACCGGCCATGCCTGCACTGCCAAGCGCCGTAGATCTCGTGGACGACGTTCCCCTTCGCCGACGAGATCGAGTGAATCTCCGGGTTGGCAGGCAGGAAGGTCCCGCATTTGATGTTTCCAAGGGACTTCTCGGCGGCCTGAGCTGGCATCGCCAGAGCAACTGATGAAGCGATTGCAATAGTTGCGCCGGCAGCGATCAGCCGCCATGACTTCTTCGAACGTGTCATGTGTAACTCCTCATGGTGAAATTTCTGACAACGACAAAGTTATCTGTGAATTCTCACACAAAGCAAATGGATGGGATCGACCGCACCGCGACGGCGTTCACTGCATAGGAAAAGCTCGTGGCTAGATGCCGTGCCGGTGCGGCAACAACGCGGTCATGACTTGATCGTTGACAATCTGCCACTCTCAAGGCTCAATGTTTGCGCCTAGCGGCCAACCCCTGCTGCCGACACCGCCGCTTCGACGTCGTCGCGCACGAGGTCGGCGTTGATCGCCCCCGCGATCAGCGCGCCCGCGCCCAGCGAGACGGGCACGTTCGCCCGCGGGTCGACGACGTTGCCCGCCGCCCAGACACCGGGCACACTGGTGCGGCCGTCGGCATCCACCTCGACCCACACGCTCCCGTGCGCCACCGTCGTGGCGGCGCCGAGCGCCCGCAGCAGGTCGTCGCGCGGGACCATCGTGGGGCCGGTGAAGATCGCACCCAGCTCGGCGACCGTCGCATCGTCGAGTTCCACACCGGTGAGCGTGTCGGCCGCGTCGGTGACGATCCGGCGGATACCGCGGCGCTCGATCCGGATGCTTCGCGCGAGCATCCGGCGCTCTGTCTCTGTGTCCGGCTCGCCGACACCATTGGTGAAGTAGACGATGCGGTCGGACCACTGCCGCAGCAGTTGCGCCTGTTCCACGCTCACCGGCGACGTCGCTATCACGCCGATGACACCGTTGCGGCGCTCCCAGCCGTCGCAGTACGGACAGACCACGACGCCCCACCCCCACTGCTCGCGAAGGCCCTCGATGGCGGGCAGCTCATCCCGGATGCCCGTGGCGACGAGCAGGCGGCGGGCGCGAACCGTTCCTGCCGGCGTGCCGACCAGGATGGTGTCGCCCTCGAGTGATGCTTCGGTCACGTCACCCGAGATGAACCTGCCGCCGTAGCCTTCGACCTCCGCACGGCCCAGCCGGAGCAGCTCGGTCGGCGGAAGGCCGTCGTGACCGAGGACGCCGTGCATGTGCGAGGCGAAACGGTTGCGCGGCCGGCCGCCGTCGATCACGGTCACGGCACGGCGAGCTCGGGCGAGCGCGAGCGCAGCGCTCAGGCCGGCCGGGCCACCTCCGACGATGGCGATCTCGGTGTCGAGGTCGGTGTCGAGCTCGGTGTCGATGATGTCGTCTCGCATGCCTCGACTCTGGATCGCGCGGCGCAGCTCTGGCAAGCTTGGTTGCTGAAACAGCAAGGGAGATGGCGACATGGGCGACGACATCCGCGAGGTGCTCGCGACGGCCGGGGCTCGCATCCGGGCCATTCGGGAGAGCCGCCGCATGACCTTGACCGCCGCGGCGAACGCGAGCGGCATCTCGCTCAGTACGTTGTCGCGGCTGGAGTCGGGCAGCAGGCGCGCGACCCTCGAGCTCCTCCTCCCGCTGGCACGCCTATACCGGGTGCCGCTCGACGACCTGGTCGGTGCGCCGCCGACGGGCGATCCGCGCGTGCATCCGCGCCCGTTTCTGCGCAACGGCGTGACGACCGTCCCGCTCTCCCGGAGCACCGCCGAGTGGAACGCCTTCAAGCAGATCCTCCCGCCCCGGCCCGACGCCGAGTACACCCAGCGCGTCCACGACGGCTGGGACTGGCTCTACGTCATCTCGGGCCGGCTCCGGCTGATGCTGGGCGACGAGGAGTTCCTGCTGGAGCCGGGCGAAGCCGCGGACTTCGACACCCGCACTCCGCACGCGTTCGGCAACCCGGAACCGGAGGTGCTCGAGGTGCTGTGCCTGTTCAACAGCCAAGGCGAGCGGATGCACGTGCGGGCCGCCGCCGCACCCCTCGCGTCGGCCGGAAAAATGTAGCGCGAGCCGTCGGCGTCGCTGCAGCGTCAGCTGGCGACGGCGAGCGGAAGCGCACCGGCGGCGAGGAGCCGCCCGTCGTCCGCGATCGCGATCACGCCGAGCGCGCCGTGACCGAGCGCCCAGTCGACACCGTCCTCTCCCAGTGCGAAGACCGACGTCGCGAGCACGTCCGCCGTCGTGAGGTCGGGCGCGACGACGGTGACGGACCGCAGCCCGCTCGCCGCCCGGCCCGTGCGGCCGTCGACGATGTGGTCGCCCCGCTCGTACGCGGCGGAGGTCGCCACCGCGCAATCGGTCACCGCGAGCACCGCCATCATCGTCTGAGCATCGTCGACCGAACGCACACCGACGTTCCAGGCGGCATGGCCGTCCGGCGACCCCGCGACCACGACGTCGCCGCCCGCGTTCAGGCAGAAGTTCCGGATGCCGTGGCCGTCGAGCGCGCGGGCCGCTCTCGCCGCCGCCCAGCCTTTGACCACGCCGTCCGTGTCCAGCGAGCCGTCGGATGCCCGGAGCGTGAAGGCTCCCCCCGACGCGTCGGCGGCCGCCCGCCCGATCCGGAGAACCTCCCGGAGGTCGTCGCTGTAGCCCGCCTCCTCCAGCCGTCCCCCGTTGACGGCCTGAAGCTCGCTGTCCTGGCGATAGCGGCTGAACCGCCGGTCGGCGTCGCGCAACACTTCGAACGCGGCGGCGGCAGCCTCGTCGGCAACCTCGTCGCTCTCGTTCCTGATGTCGACCGACATCGGGATGCCCATGACGGTTTCCAGGAACCTCATCGCTGGTCGATCGCCGACTGAACCGACTGCGCGTAGCCGTCGGAGGTGTAGGTCGCGCCGGAGACCGTGTCGATCTGCGCCGACTGGGAGGCGAGCACCTCCTGGGCGAGGATCGGCGTGGCGTAGTCGTTGATCTGAACGGAGCGACCCTCCTGCGAGGGCGTCTGCACAGTCTTCACGGCCGTGATCTTCGTGCCCGCGAAGGTGACTTCGACCTGAATCGGACCGTACGGGGTGTCCTCCACGGCCCCGTCGACAACTTTCGGCGCGGTAGCGGCCGACGCCGAAGGGGTCGGCGTCGGCGCCGCCGACGGAGCCGCGGCGGACGCCGTCGGCGCGGGAGCGGTCGTGGTCGTCGCGCTCGACGACGGAGTGGTCGCCGTGGAGGCCGCGGCGGTCGGTACGGCCGCCTCTGCGCCCACCCCGTACAGCCGGAGCCCGGCGGTCAGCCCCATCACGGTCAGGATCAGGACGAAGAGAATCGTTCCCCGCCACTTCGTGCGTCTCATGACATGCTCAATTCTTCGCGGTGGACGAACCGTCCCGGGACCTTCAGTTCCCGCAGAGAGCTCTCGACGGTAGCTGCCATGCCCTCCGGTCCGCAGATGAAGACCTCCCAGTTCTGGAGGTCGGGGATGATCGACCGCAGCGCCGCGGCCGACAGGGGGTCGTAGCCGAGCTCCGCTCGACGACCGACCAGTGGCACGACCGACACCCCCGGCATCGCCCGCAGCTCCTCGAAGAGGGCGAGGTGTGCGGCCGAGTGCGCGCGGTAGAGCACCACCGGCTGGAACCCGCGTGCCTGCAGCTCCTCCGCGAGTGCCCGGATCGGACCGATCCCGGCGCCGCCGGCGACCAGCAGCACCCGATCCCGGCTCACTCGATCGGCGGTGAAGTGCCCGAACGGACCTTCCGCGAAGACGAGGGTCCCGGGCCGCATCTGTCGGAGCAGCCGCGAGTGGTCGCCGAGCCCACCCACCGTGATGCGCATGTGACCGTCCCGCGGCACCCACGACACGGAGTACGGATGCGCGGTCAGGAGGTGACCCCACGACAGGAAGCGGAAGTTCAGGAAGTTGCCTGCCCGGACGCCGAGCTGCTCGAGGTTCTTGCCCTGGAACCACACACTCGTCGTGTCCTCCGTCTCGGGGACGACCGCGACGACGCGCATCCGGAACCGCCACGCGTCGAGCGTGGGAAGCACGAATCGCCAGGTGACGATCGCGGCGGCGGTTCCGAGGTAGAGCAGGAGCCACAGCACGCGGTTCAGCGGATCCGACACGAAGTGCACGCCGCCGCTGAGCTGGTGGAAGAACGTGAGGAAGATCGCGACGTACGCGGTGACGTGGATCCAGTACCAGACCTCGTAGGAGAGGGCCCGTCGGATCAGGCGTGCGCTGGTGAGCCCCACCAGCAGGAACACGATCGTCCCGATGAGCGCCGTGAGCATGTCCGGATAGTCCTGCAGGATCACGACGAATTCGGTCCACGGCAACGATCGGTCGAGGATCATGCCGCCGAGCACCATGAAGGCGATGTGGGCGAGGACGAGGAACACCACGGTCGCCCCGAGCGATCGATGCCACGACACCAGCCGGTCCAGGCCGACGGCGCGTTCGAACCACGGCACGCGTGCGATGAGGAGCAGCTGGGCGCAGACGAGGTAGGCGCCCAGCAGACCGGCCAGTTCCCCCAGCGTCGTGGCGAGGTTCGCCGGTGTCCCCGCGTAGCCGGCGGGAACGCTCGACCACCACATCCAGAGCACACCGAAGAGCCCGGCCGCCAGCACGATGCGCACCAGACGGGAGTGCCGCCGCTGGGCCCTCGCGCCTCCGGGGCGCGCACCGACGTGACGGGGCGTCGCTACGGCGCTCATGGTCGCGTCTCCATCAGTGCTGCCTCCAGGCTGATCGTCGGTTGTGTTAACACGATCACGCCGGATTCTTTGCGCATCCTTACGGCGGCTCGGAGAAAGCCCGGAGCAGGCTATGAGTTTGCGATGAGCCGCACGGTGGTGTCAGTGAACCGCAGCTTCGGCTTCGAAGGGCTTCGACGCGAAGATGTCGAGGCCGAGGGCGCCCGAGAGGAAGCGCGCGGCTCGCTGCCCGCGAACGCTGTTGCCGGCCGGATCCAGTCGCGGCGAGAAGGTGCCGAGTCCGCCCTTGCCGGGTGCGACCGTGATGATGCCGCCGGAGACGCCGCTCTTCGCGGGCATCCCGACCTCGAAGAGCCAGTCGCCGGAGAACTCGTAGAGTCCCGAGGTGGCCATCACGGCGAGGGTGTCGCGGCAGACGGACGGGTCGATGACGGTCTCACGGGTGATCGGGTTCACGCCCCCGTTACCCAGGGTCGCCGCCATCACGGCGAGGTCCTCGGCCGAGACCAGCAGTGAGCACTGCTTGGTGTAGACATCTGTGATCTTGATCGGGTCGAAGTCCATGCGCCCGTAGCTCTGCAGTAGCCGGGCGATCGCCATGTTGCGCTGGTTCGTGGCGGCCTCCGACTCGTAGACGTCGATGTCGAGCTCGAGCGGATGCCCCGCGAAGCGCGAGAGGCCGTCCTGGATGAACTTCCACTTCGCTGCCGACGTCGTTCCCGGCACGAGACCCGTCGTCGTGAGCGCACCCGCGTTGACCAGCGGATTGCGGGGGTCGCCGTCCGCCAGCTCCACCGCCATGACGGAGTTGAACGGAAGGCCGGTGTTGTTGACGCCGACCAGTCGCGACACATTCGCGTGCCCCAGTTCGTGGCAGACCAGCGCGAACACGAACACTTTGGAGACCGACTGGATCGAGAACCGGTGCTGAGCGTCGCCCACGCTGGTCGTCAGCCCCGCGACCCCGCAGACGCTGATTCCGAAGAGCGCCGGGTCGGCCGCGCCCAACGAGGGGATGTAGTCGGCGACCTTCCCCTCGTCGAGGTCGCGGTAGCGGCGGTGAGCGGCCTCGATCAGTGTCGTCACCCGCTCGACGTCGGGGAGACTTCCGGTCGAGACGGTGTCGCCGTGCGACGGCAGTTCGTCCTCATGAACCAGCGGCGTCGAGAAGTCGGGGAGGGAGTCCTGCCGTTCCGGGTAACCCATCTGGTCCTCCGTGCTCGTCGGATACCCCGAGACTAGGCACGCCGCCGGGGCGGGCGCAACGGTTCGCGCGCTCCTACTCCCGTGCGCGCGGGGCGAAGGCGTCGCGGAAGATCCTCCGCGCACGTTCGGCGACCGCAGGCCTCTCGGCCGGGTCGGTCTGGGAGAGCGCGAACGCGAGCATCGCGACGGACAACATCACGTCATCCGTCACCACGTGGGCGGCGATGCGGCCGTGAGCCTGGTCGCGGGCGAGCATCCGGTCGGCGACCGCGGCGATCCGCTCGCCGAGGTGCTCGGCGCGGGGGTCATGGCGCTCCGACGTGATCATGTCGATCAGCGCCGTCGAGCCGATCGCCTGCTCGGAGACCTGGTCGAAGAGGTCGGCGATCCGCGCATCCGGTCTGGCGCCGAGCGCTTCGAGGTCGGTGATGTTGTCGTCGAAGACGGCGACGGCGAGGGCGATCCTGTCGGGGAAGTGCCGGTAGAGGCTCCCCTGCCCGACCCCGGCGCGTCTCGCCACCGCGCTCAGCGGGGCAGAGAACCCGTCTTCGGCGAACACTGCTCGCGCCGCGGCGATGAGGGCACGGCGGTTGGCCGGTCCCGCGCTCGGCCCACGGTTCGTTTTCGGGTTGGCTGGCACTGGTGTAGCGTACTACCGGACAGTGTTGTCCGGTAGTGGGGGAATCATGACCCAGAGACAGAAGGAACCACACCCATGAGCAAGAACTCAGGCGTCCTCAGCGGCGACTCATCGATCGCGAACTGGCTCGAGGACCCGGTCGGCGGCCCGATCATGCGCGACCTCCTCGCCCAGTCCGGTCAGGACGCGGACGTGCTCCGGCCGGTGCGCAAGCTGGCGCTCAAGCGCCTCGTGCAGCTGAGCCGCGGAGCGTTCACCCAGGAGATGATCGACGAACTGGTCCGGCGCGTCGCGGCGGGCGAGGTTCCCGCGTCCGCGGCCGGGACCGAGGCCTCCCTGGTCGGCAGCACGCCCGACGCCGACGATGCGGACGACGACGACGCGGTCGAGACGCCGCAGTGGGTCGAGAAGGTCACGGGTGGGCGCTTCGCCGGCCAGACCGTGATCGTCACGGGCGCCGGCTCCGGCATCGGCCGGGCGACGGCCTCCCGCGTGGCGCGCGAAGGCGGCCGGGTGGTCGCCGTCGACATCTCGAGTGAGCGGCTCGACGACTTCGTGGCCGAGCATGCGGATGCCGACATCGTGCCCGTGGCCGGAGACATCACCGACGACGCCGCGATCGCCGCCATCGTCGACGCAGCGGGAGACCGGATCGACGCCCTCGCCAACGTCGCAGGCATCATGGACGACATGACCCCCGTGCACGAGGTCGCCGACGAGGTGTGGCGCCGCGTGTTCGCGATCAACGTCGAAGGCACCATGAAGCTCATGCGCGCCGTCGTGCCGCGGATGCTCGCGCGGGCGACCGGCTCGATCGTGAACGTCGCCTCCGAGGCCGCACTGCGCGGCTCAGCGGCAGGCGCCGCGTACACGGCCTCCAAGCACGCCGTGGCCGGGCTGACCAAGAGCAGCGCCTTCATGTACGGACCGAGCGGCATCCGCGTCAACGCGGTCGCTCCGGGCCCGACGATCACGAACATCGAGGCACGGTTCGCCTCGAAGCTCGGCGAGAAGCGGGTGCAGCTTGCCATGACGGTGCTTCCGGATGCGGTGGAGGCCGACGCCCTCGCCGCCTCGATCACCTTCCTGCTCAGCGTCGACGGGGTCAATGTGAACGGCGTCATCCTGCCGTCGGACGGCGGCTGGTCAGCGGCCTGAGATCGAGGATCCGGCGGCGCGCGTGACCAGCACGGGCGTCGCCGGCTCCACGGGAGCGGTGCGCTTCTCGGACCGCACGAAGCCGATTCCGGCGAGGATCAGCGCGCCGCCGAGCAGCTGCGGAAGTGTGAGCTTCTCACCCAGGAGGAGCCACGCGTAGAACGTCGCGGCCACGACTTCGAGCAGGCCGGCGAACGACGCCAGCCGGGACCCGAGCATCTCGGTGGCCGCGATGCTCGTGGCGTAGGCGATCGCCGTGGCGACGACCCCGACGATCAGGATCGGCACCCACCACGAGACCGATGCTCCGAACATCCGGACCGTGCCGAAGGTCGCGGTGAACGGGACGACGTGGGTCAGGCCGACCGCGCACAGTGCGATCCCGCCCACGATCAGGCCCGACGCCGCGAGTGCCACCGACGGGAGACCGTCGCTGGGGCGTGCGGCGATCACGTAGTAACCCGCGCAGCCGACCATCGCGGCCACCGCGAACACGAGGCCCAGCACATCGAAGCCGTGCGTGCCCGCGCCCGGTGAGACCACGAGGGCGAGGCCGACCACGGACACGACGGTGCCGACGAGCACGGCGATCCTCGGCATCCGGCGCGTGCGCGCCCAGGCGACGGCGACCAGCAGCACCGGGGCGATGTACTCGATGAGGATGGCGGTGCCGACGGGGATCCGCTGGATGGCTGCGAAGTAGAAGAGCTGCGCTCCGGCGACGCCGACGAGCGCCATTCCGAGCACGCGCCAGCGGGCACGCCACAGCAGGGACCACCGGCCGCGGAGTGCGACCGCGGCGATCGGCGCGAGGATGATCCCGCCGGTGAGGGCGCGGACGGTGACGGCCGCGGCCGGGCTCCAGCCTGCCTCGAGGAGCGGCTTGACGAAAGCGCCGGACAGACCGAAGGTCGCCGCGGCGATCACGGCGATCACCAGGCCGAGCGAGGTCGAGGAGCGTTTCATGAGGCATCCCGTCGGAGGTTGTGTGGCGTCCGGACCGGGAACTCGCCGGGCGACGTCTCTGACGCTAGTCTTGTGTCGAGTAAGGAGTCAAATTGCATTTTGCCCCTGACACCGAAGCGACGCTCGAGTTCACGGTCGAGCTGGTGAACACGGCCGCCGGCGCGTCGAAGAGCGGGGCCGACGAACTCGCGACGATCGAGCAGCTGAGCGCGTTCGTGCGGCGCCAGAGGTTCTCCGGCCGGATCGACGGCGACGAGATCGAGCTCGGCGAAGTGCGCTCGACCCGCGACCAGTTGCGGCGGGTGTGGACCCTCGACCGCGACGAGGCCGCGGCGGAGGTCAACGCGATGCTCGCCGAGGCGCGGGCGCTCCCGTACCTGCTCCGCCACGACGGATTCGACTGGCACCTGCACGCCACGCAACAGGATGCTCCGCTCGCCGAACGCATCCGGGTCGAGGTCGCGCTCGCCCTCGTCGACGTCATCCGCGGTCGCGAATCCGGGAGACTGCGCGAGTGCGGCGCCGACGACTGCGCGGGCATCCTGGTCGATCTCTCGCGAAACGGTTCGAAGCGCTACTGCAGCGTCCGCTGCGGCAACCGGATGAACATGGTCGCGTTCCGCGAGCGGGCGGCGGTGGCCGAGGCCGGCGCCGACGCTGAGGCCGCTGGGCGCTCCTGATCGACTGAACACCCGCCATCGACGATTACGTCACGAAGGTCGGCGCACTGACGCCGAGCCTGCTGCCCGACGGCTCCCAGCCATACGCGCCAGCCACTCGCGGAACGCGGCGTGGACGAGCTCGGGCTGGTCGAAGTGCGCGTTGTGGCCGCACGCGTCGAGCGTGAGCTGGGTCAATCGCGGGTAGCTCGGGATCAGCGACAGCTGATCGGCGAAGCCGACGGCGTGATCCTGACGGCCGGTGACCATCAGCGACGGGCCGACGAAAGGACCTCCACGCTCCTCGGGCACGAACGACAGGTCGAAACGCTCGGCGAGCTCCGCAGCCGCCTCGCGATCGTGGCACCGGATGCCCGGAAGCGCGAAATCCCGGAACAGACGCCAGTTCTCCTCCGATTGCAGCACGGCCATCGCCGCGTAGTCGCGTGCGTCCTCCGGCGCGAGCCCGGCGAGGAGCAGCGGATCGGACTGCAGCACCGTCTTGGCCGGGAGCACCCGAGAGGCCAGCGGCCCGACGACCGGGCACAGCATCCCGAGCCCGATCGCCTGATCGCCGAACCCGGCGACCAGGCCGCGGGCCATGAGCCCGCCGAAGGAGCTGCCCACCACCGCGAACGGACGTGAGCCGATCCGCTCGTTCACGAACGCGGTCAGCGCAGCGAGGGTCGCGTCGGCGCTGGAAGGACGGGCGACCGCCGGGCTCTCCCCGAAGCCGGGCAGGTCGACGTAGAGGCGCTCCCAGGGGGCATCCGGTGCGAAGTCCTGCTCGAACGGAAGCAGGATGCGATGGTCGACGGTGAAGCCGTGGAGGAACAGGATGGGCGTGCCCGAGCCGCGGACGACGGCGTGCAGTGGTGAGGTCATGCGACGATGGTCGCCGGTTGACGCTAGCGTCAAGGTCAAGCGAAAGGTGGATGCAGGTGCAGATCGGGGAGTTCGCCGAGGCACTCGGGGTGACGCCGCGCGCGGTCCGGCATTACGAGTCGACGGGCCTGCTCGCCCCGCTCGACCGCGACGGCAACGGGTATCGCGTCTACGACCGCTCCCAGCTGGAACGCGCCGGGCGGGTCCGCGACCTCCTCGCATCCGGCCTGCCCACCCGCATGGTCGCCGAGCTGATCGACACGCTCAGCGACGCCGGCGGCATCTATCCGGAGCACGTCGACCCCGGCACGCTCACCGCGGTCGAAGACGAGTGGGACCGGATGTGCCGGTGCGTGGCCTGCATGGAGGCACGACGCGATGCTCTGCGCGTGTACCTCGACGCGCTCGGCGACGCGACTCGCTCGACCGCCTCGTCGGCCTAGAGCGCCCCTTCCCGTTCCCCGTCGAGCCGGGCGCCGATCGCGTGTCGGGCAGCATCGAGCTGCCCCAGGATGTCGACGATCTCCTGGTGGCGGTGGAGGGGCGACTCCATGAGCCCGTCGGCAACGTAACCGGCTAAGGCGGTCGCCTGATGCGACAGGCCTGCCACACCGGAGTCGTCGCGCCACGTGAGGCTCTCCCCGCTGAATTCGGGACCGGTGACGGTCAGCGCGGTCGGCGTGAAGAACGGCGCGTGGAGCTCGAGGGTGCCGCGCGTCCCCGCAACGGATGCTCGCATCGCGCTTCTCGCTTCGAGTCCCGTCGACAGCGCCGCCAGAGCCCCGTCCTCGTACGTGTGCGTCGTCACCGAATAGGTGTCGACGCCTGTCGGACCGAGGTGGCCGGCCGTCGACGACGCGACCGGCCGCCCGAGGATCTCCGATGCGAAGGCGAACGGGTAGATCCCCATGTCGAGCAGGGCGCCGCCGTCTCTGGGGTCGAACAGCCTGCTGCCGGAAGGTACGTTCTGGGCATGGTCGGCGAGCACAAGCCGGATGCTCCCCAGCGCACCGTCGGCGACCAGCTTGCGCATGATCGAGGACTGCGGGAGGTAGCGCGTCCACATCGCCTCGGTGACGAAGACGCCTGCCTCGCGAGCCGCCGCGAGGACCCGCGCCGCATCCGCCGCCGTCGTCGCGAAGGGCTTCTCGACGAGCACATGCTTGCCGGCAGCGATCGCCCGAAGAGTCGCGTCCACGTGCGCCTGCGGTGGCGTCGCGATGTAGACGACGTCCACATCGTCTCGCGACAACAGTTCGCCGAGATCGTGGGCGGCCGGAATCCCGTGGGCGGCCGCGAACGCCTCGGCGCGGCCCCGCTCGCGCGAGGCGACGGCGGTGATCCGCTGGCGTGTGTCCGACCGGAGTGCGGAGGCGAAGGACTCCGCGATCCCCCCGGGCCCGACGATGCCCCACCTCAGGGACGCCACCGCCTCGGGCTCGAAGCGGTCGGGCTCAGGGAACGACGTGATGGGGATCATGGTTCTCTCGGACGGGGTCTGTCGGGCGGGCAGGCCTGTCGGGCGGGATCACGCTAGTCTCGTCTGGCCCGAACCGAAAGACGTGAATGACACAGCGCCGAGCATCCTCCCGAGTCCGACCCGCCGTGCTGATCGTCGTCGCCGTCGTGATCCTGGGCGCCGCCGCGGGCGGGGTCGGCTCGCTGATGGGCAACCCGGGAGACCTTGCGCCGGTGCTCACCGGCACCTCCGCGGCGACGCCGACAGCGCCGACGCCGACCGCGCCGGCACCAGCAGTGCCGGTTCCCGCGGCGCCGGCCCCGGCAGCGTCTTCCGCCCCGGCGCCCGCCGGGACCGCGCTCGCCGTTCTGGCGACCATCGCTGTGAAGGGGCGCGCGCCTGCGACCGGCTATTCGCGCACCGGGGATTTCGGCAGTGCGTGGCTCGACGTCGACCACAACGGTTGCGACACCCGCAACGACGTGCTCGCCCGCGACCTGACCTCGATCGTCCGCGACGACCGCTGCCGGGTGCTCTCGGGCATCCTGGACGACGCGTACACCGGGCAGCGCATCCGGTTCACCCGCGGCGAGACGACGTCGGCTCTCGTGCAGATCGACCACATGGTGCCGCTGCTGAACGCGTGGGAGACGGGCGCCCAGCAGCTCACCCAGACACAGCGGGTCGACCTCGCGAACGATCCGCGCAACCTGATGGCCGTTGACGGCGCCGCCAACCAGCAGAAGAGCGCGAGCGACGCAGCCACCTGGCTGCCGGCCAACAAGATATTCCGCTGCGAGTATGTAGCGCACCAGATCGAGGTGAAAGCGGCCTATCGACTGTGGGTGACGCGCGCCGAACACGACGCGATGGCCCGCGTGCTGAGCGGATGCCCGGGCCAGCGCATTCCGTGACGCCGGCTCCGCCTCTCAGAGCGCTCTCCGATCGAGCCAGGAGTCGACGCAGTCGAACAGCGGCTCGCTGTCGAGGAGCCGGAAGTGCCCGCCCACCGGCAGCCGCACATTGGTCGCGCCGTTCAGGTGGCTCCCATTCGGGATGTGGGGATCGAACCACCCCGACACCGAGACGATCCGGGAGTTCGCTTCGCGCGCGACGGCGAGCCGACGCAGAGTCTCGTTCGTCGGCTGCAGCGCACGCACGCTCGGGAACGGCACGAAGCGCGCGAGCGTCGACCCCGAGAACGGCGTGCTCACGGCGACGATGAGCCGCACCCGCCCGCTGACGCCCGGCATCCCCATCGCGTACTTGGCCACCAGCCCGCCCTTGCTGTGCGCGACGATCGTGACGTTCCGGAGGTCGCGAGCCTCGAGGTAGTCGGCGACGATCCGGGCTCCGTCGGCGATCGACATGAGGTTCCGTTCGAGCGCCGTCACGATGTGCACCGGATGCCCGCGCGCGTGGACGTGCCGCGCGAGCGGCCGCAGGAAACGCCACGTCTCGAAGATGCCGGGCAGCAGGATGACCGGGGCGCGGTCGCCTTCGACCGCGACCAGGGCATCCGGTTCGCCACGGTCGAGCTCGGCGCGGAGCTGGTGGCGTACCGCGTACTCGTAGTCGAGCAGTGCAACGCCGGCTTTGCGCAGCGGGGCGAGCGCACGGCCGGGCCCTCGGCCGGTCGCCCGCGGTCGCTCCAGATCGTCGACACCGGACATCGGGATGGATGTTACCCGCCTGGCGCGGGGCGCGCATCCGGGTCATTCGCCAGTAGTCGCAGCTATCCCGGGCGTGTCGACGACACCTACTGGCAAATGACGGACGGCGACTCGACTCAGCTCGAGAGCTGGTCGGAGCCGAAGCGCTGAACGACGGTCGGGCGCACCTGAAAATCGTCCACGTTGCCGGTCGCGGCCCTGACACGCCTGCCCGCATCCGCGGCGATGGCATCGGCCACCGCGAGCGGCACGTCGTCGAGAACGACGGCCGCGGCGCCGTGCAACCGGTGCCCGAGCCAGCGCAACTGCACCGCCTCGAAACCGAGGACGCCGGGCGTGTCGGCCAGAGCATGCTCGACTCGGTGGACGAGGTCGGGCTCGATCCCGTCCATCAGGCGACGGCCGATGCTTCGCACGGTGCCCCAGAGCAGCACGACGATGGCCGCCGAGATGAGCAGACCCACGATCGGGTCGGCGAGCGGGAACCCGAGCATCACGCCGAAGGCGCCCAGCACGACGGCGAGGGAGGTGAAGCCGTCCATCCGCGCGTGCACGCCGTCGGCGACGAGTGCCGCCGAACCGATCCTGCGACCGACCCGGATGCGATAGATCGCGACCGCCTCGTTGCCGGCGAACCCGATCAGTCCGGCTGCGACGACCCACCAGGGATTGTGTAAGGGCTGCGGATGGAGCAGCCGCTCGACGGACTGCCACGCCGCGACGATCGCGGAGACGGCCACGACCGCGATGATGAACAGACCCGCGAGGTCTTCGGCGCGACCGAATCCGTAGGTGTAGCGGCGGCTCGCGACCCGGCGTCCTAGGACGAACGCCACCCACAGGGGAACGGCGGTCAGTGCGTCGGAGAAGTTGTGGATGGTGTCGGCGAACAACGCGACCGACCCGCTGAGCAGGACGACGGCGAACTGGAGCACGGTGGTTCCGAGGAGGACGAAGAGGCTGATCTTGAGGGCACGCACGCCCTCGCGGCTGGCTTCGAGCGCATCGTCGATCGCGTCGGACGCGTCATGCGAGTGCGGGACGAAGAGGTTGTAGAGCGCGCCTTTGAGCCCGGTCGGGTGGTGGTGCTCGTGCTCGTGGTCGTGATCGTGATGATCCTGGCCGTGACCGTGGGTGCGCGCCTCGGTCATGCCGGCTCCTCGCTCTGCGCGTGGTGGTGCCTCGGGGTGCCGCCCAGGGCGTGCTCGGCCTGAAAGATCGCATCCGACACCAGCTGCCGCGCGTGCTCATTCGCCAGCCGGTAGAAGACGCGCGTGCCCTCCTGTCGCGTCGTGACCATCCGCGCCAGGCGCAGTTTGGCCAGATGCTGCGAGACGGACGGCGGCGTCTTGTCGAGGATGTCGGCCAGGTGGTTCACCGACAGTTCCTGGTCGCGCAGCGCCAGGATGATCCGCACGCGGGTCGCATCGGCGAGCATCCCGAACACCTCGACGGCCAACTCGACGAACTGACTGTCGGGCTGCCGCCCGCACATCGCATTATCTGCATCCATACGCAGATTCTTACATTAAAGCGCCGGCGCGGCGAACAGCCCCCGAACGCAGAAGGGGCGGATGCACCGATCGGTGCATCCGCCCATCCGCGAGGCCTCAGGGGTCGGTCGAGGCCTCAGAGGGGTGAGTCGTCGATGTCGCTGGTGCGACGGGTGACTCGCTCACCCGTTGCCGGGTCCACCGCCTGACGAGTGGTGGCCACCGACGTCCGGCGTCGAGTGATCAGCACGATGCCGAGGATGATGCCGATTACACCCGCAGCCATCAGGATGTATCCGACGAGGTGGAGGTCGATCCAGCCGACCTGCAGGTTCAGTGCGAACGCGAGGATGGCGCCGACGACGAACAGGACGATTCCGGTTCCGAGGCTCATGAGCTTCCTTTCCTTGTCGTTTCGCGGGAGGCCGGGCTAGGCGCGACGGCTCCCGGTCAGCATCCGTACCAGCCATACGATGACCGCGATGACCAACAGGACGATTCCGACCCAGAGCAGGAAGTTGAGCGATTGGACGAAGCCTCCGGTGAGAAGCAGGATGATCGCGATGATCGCGATGACGATCAGAAGAATGTTCATTGTGGGGCACTCCTTCTTATGCGGATCACGGTTGATCCGTCGGCGGCACCCATGGAACAACTAGTTCACGAAACTAGCAAGTGGTTGTGGGGGCGTAGATTTTCGGCCGAAAAGGGAGTAGCCGTCAGGCCTTCGTGTCGTCGATTCCGTCGACAGCCGACTGCATCCGCTCCAGAAATCGCGTCACGACCTGCATTTCCTCCGGGCTGAGCGACTCGGCCGCCAGGATGACCTGCTCGTGCGTGTCTCCGACGGCATCCCGGATGCCCGGATCAGTGAGCTCCAGGGGCACGATCTCTACCGACCGCCGATCGCTCCGGCTCGCCCGCTTCTGCACGTAGCCGTCGCGCACCAGCCGGCCGATCAGGGCGGTGGTCGACGCCGTCGAGATCCCCAGGTAGTGCGAGATGTCCTTGGCGTTCGTCACGCGCCCCGCCTGGTCGTTGGCGAGGATGAACCGGAGCGCGAGGAAGTCGTTCTCGCTGATGTTCATGGTCACACCCTTGCGGCGGCGCATCGCCGCTTCGGCCGCACGGTACGCGCGCAGAGCGTTCAGCACGGCGAAAGTGCCTGACGATGCGGGGAGCCGGCCGGCGTCGCCGGAGGAGGGTGGAACGTTGGTCACAGCGTCCATTCAAACCCCGGATTCGCTAGTTAATCTAGGTATCCCTCGCGACTGGTGTAATCGGCAGACGCGTCTATTGTGGTGCAGGCGAACGGGGCCGCGAGAGCGGGGGCAGCGAGAGGAGCACGGCGATCGACGATCTGAGCGGACGTACGTTCGGTGACCGATTCCAGCTGTCACGCGTGATCGGGCGCGGCGGCATGGCCGCCGTGTACAGCGCCCACGACCTGCAGCTCGACCGCTCTGTGGCGGTCAAGATCTTCGCCCCGGGCGAGGCCAACGACGACACCCGCCGCCGGGCCGAGACCCAGTTGCTCGCGCGCCTCAACCATCCCAACCTGGTCACGCTCTACGACGCCCACCTGGCCGCGCCGGGCACCGACGAACCCAGCTACATCGTGATGGAGCTGGTGGACGGGCCGAGTCTTCGGGACGAGCTCGCGCGCGGCCCCCTCCCCGCCGAGGAGGTCGCGGTGCTGGCGGCCGAGCTGGCCGAAGCACTCGTGGCGGTCCATGCCGCCGGAGTCGTGCATCGCGACCTCAAGCCGGCGAACATCCTGCTCGCGCTCACGGGGCTCCCGTCGCCGCCCTATCGCGGCAAGCTGGCCGACTTCGGCATCGCCCACCTGGTCGGCTCGGAGCGGATCACCACCCACGGGATGGTCGTCGGCACGGCGGCCTACCTCAGCCCGGAGCAGGCGCACGGCGCCGAGCCCGGTCCCCCCGCCGACATCTACTCTCTCGGCCTCGTGCTCATCGAGTCGCTGACCGGTCATCGGCCGTTTCCCGGCACGGCTGCCGAGTCGTTCGGCGCCCGCCTCCTTCGCGACCCGGTCATCCCGTCGAACCTGCCGCCGGGGTGGGCTCAGCTGCTCACCGAGATGACGGCTCGGGATGCCGCGGCGAGGCCGGAAGCGCTCGACGTCGCGGTGCGCGCTCGGGCCTACGCCGGAGAACTGGCGGGATGGGCCCCGGGCGAGGACGAGACCGTGGACCTTCCCGGTCCCGACTTCGCGGCCGCCGCTGCTGCGGCGGCTGCTGCGGTGGGTGCTGCGGCCGGTGCTGCGGCCGTGGCCGCTCCCGGGTCCGACGAGAAGACATTGGTCATGGCGGCTCCTCCGACAATGCCGCTGACCGTCGACGACGAGAGCACTGGAGCATCCCGTCGGCGCACCGTGATCGGGGTCGCGATCGCCGCGCTCGGCGTCCTCGCGGTCGCCGGGATGGTGGCCGCCGGCATCCTCGTGGGTGCGAACGCCCAGAACGCCGAACCGTCCTCACCCCCGGCGAGCAGCGTCGCGCCGGTCGCGCCCGTCAGCAGCGTCCCCCCGACGACGCCGCCGACCATCCGGCCCGCGCCCTCCGTCAAGCCGTCTCCGGCACCGGTTCAGAGCGACAACGGCAACAACGACAAGGGCGGCGACAAGGGCAAAGGCAAAGGCAACAAGGAGAAGGGCAACGGCGGCTGACCCTCCTGGCCCGCGATCGTCAGGACTGCTTGCCGACCGCCGGCTCCCCGACGAACTGGTGCGATTCGCTCGCGAGCTCAGGCCAGTCCTCCGGGTCGGCGATGCGCACCCAGGCACCGCGCGGCGCGCCCTCGTCCCCGGATGCCCGCGATGCGATGCCCCTCGAAATCAGGTCGGCCGCACGCTCCGCGGGAAGGTCCACGAACAGAGCGTCTCCGTCGCGGAAGGCGAAGAGCCTGCCGTGCACGTGCAGCCCCGCCGAGTTGACGGTCACGTCGTCATCCGGATCCAGCAGCAGCTGGTTGGTCAAGGTCTCGAAGGCGAGATCGGCCTGTTCGCTCACGTGTTCCTCCTCGGTGTTCCCCCGGTGGATGACAGCCACAGTAGCTCACCCGGGCGGTCGCGGGGATGATGGGGACATGAACCCCGTCGAAGCGCTGAACGAGATCGCCTTCTGGCTCGACCGCGAACTGGCCCCGAGTTTCAAGGTGCAGGCTTTTCGCAAGGCCGCCGCGATCATCGGCCCGACCGACCCCGCCGAGCTGGCGGCGCAGGCGCAGGACGGGCGGCTCAAGCGCACGAAAGGAATCGGCGACCGCACCTACCAGGTGATCACCCAGGCGATCGAGGGCCGGGTTCCCGACTACCTGGCCGACCTGCGCGAGCGCGGCGCGCATCCACTGGCCGAGGGCGGGGACGCCGTGCTCGCCGCCCTGCGCGGCGACCTGCACAGTCACAGCGAGTGGTCCGACGGCGGCACACCCGTCGAGCTCATGGTCGCTGCCGCGCGAACGCTCGGCCGGGAGTATCTCGCCCTCACCGACCACTCGCCCAGCCTCACCGTGGCCAGCGGGCTGAGCGCTGAACGCCTGACCGAACAGCTCGCGCTCGTCGAACGCATCGACGCCGAGGCCGGCGACGGTTTCCGGCTCCTGAAAGGCATCGAGGTCGACATCCTCGAGAGCGGCGAGCTCGACCAGTCGTCCGAGATGCTCGGCCGGCTGGACGTCGTCGTCGCCAGCGTGCACTCGAAACTCCGCTCAGATCGGGCCACGATGACGCGCCGGATGCTCGCGGGCGTGCGCGATCCGCACACCAACGTGCTCGGACACTGCACCGGCCGCCTGGTCGAGGGCTCCCGCGGCACGCGCCCGCCCTCGGAGTTCGACGCCGAGGCCGTCTTCGCCGCCTGCGCCGAGAACGATGTGGCGGTCGAGATCAACTCGCGACCGGAACGGCAGGATCCACCCGACGAGCTCATCGCGCTGGCCCTCGACGCCGGATGCCTTTTCAGCATCGACAGCGACGCCCACGCTCCCGGTCAGCTCGACTTCCTGCAGTACGGCGCGGTCCGTGCTGCGGCCAATCACGTGCCCGTCGACCGGATCGTGACCACCTGGCCGGTGGACCGGCTGCTGGAATGGACGGGCGCTTCAGGCCGACGCTGACGTGGATGGGACGGACGAAGGGTGAGGCCCGTGGACGGAGCCTCACCCTTCCAGCCGCCTGCGGCGGGCGCCCTGCGTTCGTCAGTGCTTGAAGGCGTCCTTGACGTTCTCGCCGGCCTGCTTGAGGTCCGACTTGGCCTGATCGGCCTTGCCCTCGGCGACCTTCTGGTCGTCACCGGTCGCGTGACCGACGGCCTCCTTGGATTTGCCCTTGAGGTCTTCGGCGGCGTTCTCCATCTTGTCCGATGCACCCATGTGTATCGCTCCTCTCGCCGTTGCCCGGTTGGCAACACTCGAGACCGTACGCCGGGCATCCGGAGCCCTCTATGGGGTAGACGAATCGGCCGGATGAGCCTAGGCGGTTGTCCGCCGCTGCTCTGATTCAGGAGCCGAACGACCGTGGTAGCACCGAAGCGGGGTCGCGCACGCCGTCAATAGTCTGAGCAGCGAAGTCTCCGCACCGGCCAGCACCTGGGGGTCCCATGTCACCGACCGCACTCGACCGCACCGAACAGCAGCCCGCTTCGATCGACCTGTCGCGACGTGACCTCGCCGTCGACTTCACCCGCGTGGTCTGCGTCGTGCTGGTGGTCGCCGCCCACCTCCTCATGGTCGGCGTCGGGTTCGACGCGAGCGGCGCCATCGTCGTGAGCAAGCCGGTCACCGAGGAGCCGTGGTTCGCGGCCGCCACCGTCGTCGGCCAGATCATGCCGTTGTTCTTCGCCTTGGGAGGGTTCGCGTCCATCACCGCCTGGCGTTCCCTGCAGCGCCGCGGCGGAGACGCCGCCGGCTACCTGCGCGGCCGGCTCGTGCGCCTGGTCGAACCCACCCTCCCGGTGTTCGTGTTCTTCGGCCTCGCCATCGGGGCGGCCACGCTCGCGGGCGCCCCCGCCGGCCTGCTCGACGGCATCGTCGCGGGAATCGGGACGCCGCTCTGGTTCCTGGCCGCCTACCTCCTGTGCCAGTGGTTCGTCCCGTTCATGGCCCGGATGCACGAGCGGGCGCCCTGGTGGACGCTGACCGCTCTCGCGGCCGGTGCCGTGCTGGTGGACGCCGCCCGCGCAGCCTCCGGGGTGGAACCTCTCGGGCTGCTCAACCTCGTCTTCGTGTGGCTGTTCGTGCAGCAGCTCGGCTTCTTCTACGCGGACGGCGTCCTTCAGGCCGCACCGCGCGGGGTCCTCGTCGCGATCGCTCTCGGCGCCGGGGCTCTGCTCTTCGCGGGCGTCGCGATCGGCGTCTACTCGCCGGACATGCTCGTGAACCTCAACCCTCCGCGGTTCGCGCTCGGCCTGCTCGGGGCCATCCAGCTGTGCGTGCTCGTGCTCGTGCATCCGGCCCTCACCGCCCTCATGCGCACGCGCCCGGCCCGCGCCTTCACCTTCGTCGTCGGCAGCCGGCTGATGACCGTCTACCTGTGGCACCTGACATGCATCATCGCGATCACCGGGCTCTGCCTGCTGATCCCCGGAGCCGTGCCCGCGCCCCTCAGCGACGCCTGGTGGGCGTCACGGCCGCTCGTGCTCCTCGCGGCGTTCGGGCTGGTGCTCCTCCTCTCGCTCGGCGTCGGGCGGTTCGAGTCCGGCCCCCGTCCGCTGCGCGACGACGAGGTGGCGCCCGGCTGGGCGCGGGTGAGCGTCGCTGCGCTGCTGGCGTTCATCCCGCCGTTCCTGGTGATGCGACTGGGGCTGGACGGGTGGCTCGCGTTGCTCGGGATCGTCTGCTTCTCGGCGTCGTTGCTGCTGGTGCGGGGTCGTGTCCGCGCTTCGGCCTAGACCCTCGTGAGCAACCAGTCCAGGGCGACGGGGAGCGCCGCGAGCACCGACACGTGACCGTCGCGCGGGCGCAGCCACAGCTCGGCGTCGGGCAGCCGGGTGAGCATCCACTGGGCGTGCGCCTCGGGAACCACGCGGTCGAGGCCGCCCTGCACGAGCAGGACCGGCACGTCGAGGTCGGCGAGGTCGAAGCCCCAGGGGGTCGCGTACGCGAGGTCGTCGCCGATCTCGCCGTCGGGCGCGGCGGACCCTGCGCGCCCGGCGTCGGCCCCGAGGGAGCCCCAGGCTCCCTCGAGGGCGCTCCAGTCGGCCCCGATGAAGCTGCTCTCGTCGAACTCGGCCGTCTCGGCGTAGCGCGTCCGCTCGGCGCGGCCCTGCCGGGCGGCCCGCAACGCCCCTTCGGACGCCATCCCGGCGAACCAGTCGAAGTCGTCGGTGTACGGCGCGATCCCTGCGAGTGTCGCGACGGCGCTCACGCGGCCGGGAGCGAGCGCAGCGCAGGCGAGGGCGTGCGGGCCGCCACCGGATGCCCCTACCGAGGCGAACCTCTCGATCCCGAGCGCGTCGGCGACGGCCAGGACGTCGGCAGCCGCATCGACGACGCGTCGGCCGGGCAGCGGCGAGGTCCCCTCGTACCCCGGACGAGCGCACGAGACGACCCGGATGCCGCGCCGAGCGGCCGCCTCGACCACGGGCTCCAGCAGCCGGCCGGTCTGCGGGGTCCCGTGATGCCAGAACACGGTGGCCGCCGGCCCGCTCCCCTCGCCCGTGTCGTAGTACTGCACGGTCCGGCCGTCGCCTCTGCGTGCCTCGAAGCCGTCCCCCATCAGATTCCCTTCGTCGCGTGCGCTCCACAGTGCCACGCGCGTGCGCCAGACGCCAGGCGACCCACGGCCGGCGCCGAGCCCGTCGCCGCGGAAAGGGCAGGGGCGCGCGCACGAATTCTGCGTCGCAGGAGGTGGGGTCGGGCGATCTGCGCGCGTGGCGCGGGTTAATGCACCGGAATGTGCATCCGGGCCGTGCTTGTGTCAGCCTGTCGTAGCCGCCCGCGCCCCACGCGGCCCAGGAAGGAATACCCCATGAAGCGCCCTGCTGAGCCGTCCACCACCCGGATGCACGCCGTGTCCGACGAGACCAGGGACATCGTCGACCTCGTGCTCGACTACTCCCGACGGCGCATCCTGAGCAGCGACACTCCGCTCGACAAGCCGATGGCCGAGGCGGAGCTGCGACGGCTCGCCGGACGCTCGATCCTCGACAACGGGATCGGCGCCAAGCGGGCCCTCGCCCTGTTCGAGCACGTGCTCGCTCCGGCCTGCATCACCACCGACCACCCGCAGTACCTCTCGTTCATCCCGACCGCGCCCACCAAGGCGGCCACCGCGTTCGACCTCGTCGTGTCGGCGAGCGCCGTCTACGGCGGCTCGTGGCTCGAAGGATCGGGCGCGGTCTACGCCGAGAACGAGGTGCTGGCGTGGCTGGCTGGCGAGTTCGGGCTGCCAGCGACCGCGGGAGGCGTCTTCGTGCAAGGAGGCACCCTCGGCAACCTGTCGGCGCTGGTGGCCGCCCGCGACCACGCCCGCGCCGAACTGCAGGCCGCCGGAGTGCAGCAGCCCGCCCGCTGGAAGATCGTCTGCAGCGCCGAAGCCCACTCGTCGATCGCCTCGGCCGCCCGCGTGATGGACGTCGACGTGGTGCCCGTCACCCCGTCGGAGAGCGGCGCACTGAGAGGCGAGAACGTCCGTGGGGCGCTGGAGGAGCACGGCGACTCCGTGTTCGCGGTCGTCGCGACCGCCGGGTCCACCAACTTCGGGATCGTCGACGAGGTCGCCTCGATCGCGGCCCTGAAAGACGAGTTCGACTTCTGGCTGCACGTCGACGGCGCCTACGGGCTGGCCGGGATGCTCTCGCCGCTCGCCCGCCACCACTTCGCCGGCGTCGAGCGTGCCGACTCCGTGATCGTCGACCCGCACAAATGGCTGTTCGCGCCGTTCGACGCGTGCGCGCTCATCTACCGCGACCCCGAGTCGGGCCGACGGGCGCACACCCAGCACGCCGAATACCTCGACACCCTCACCGAGACCTCCGAGTGGAGCCCGTCGGACTACGCGGCGCACTTGACCCGGCGCGCCCGGGGTCTCCCGCTCTGGTTCTCGCTGGCGACCTATGGCGAGAACGCCTACCGCGACGCGATCAGCGCCTCGATCCGCCTCGCGCAGCGCATCGCCGACGAGATCGAGTCGCGCGACGGTTTCCGCCTGGTGCGGCGGCCGCAGCTCTCGGTCGTGGTGTTCGAGCGGGAAGGCTGGTCACGCACCGACTACTCCGAGTGGTCGGCCCGACTGCTCGACGAGCAGCGTGCGTTCGTCACGCCGAGCTCGCACCAGGGCCGGCCCAACACGCGGTTCGCCATCCTGAACCCGATGACGACGTTCGAACAGCTCACGGGCATTCTCGACACCATGTAGGCAGGCGGGTGACGCGTGACGCTACGCGGCCACCGCATCCGGAACGCCGTCGCTCGGCGTGCGCAGACGCGCGCGCCGCGACATGATCGCCACGCAGACGACGATGCCCGCGAACAGCACCAGGCTGACGGCGCCCGTGCCGAAGCCGAGCCCCAGCCGCGACGGGGGAAGCGCCAGCCAGTCCGAGATGGATGCGCCGAACGGACGGGTGAGCACGTACGACGCCCAGAAGGCGGCTGTCGCACCCAGTCCCCACCAGCGGTAGGCGACGCCGGGGATCGCGAAGAGCACACCGAACACGATTCCGGATGCGAGGAACCCGAGACCGAACGTCACGGCGGTGAGATCGCCGAGCGCCGTGCCGAGGGCGAACGTCGTCATCACGGTGGCCCAGTAGAAGAATTCGCGGGGGCGGGTGTCGATGTGGTGCACGGAAAGCGTCCGCTGGGTCGCGTACCAGGTCGCGAAGACGGCGGCGAGGATCACCAGGAACACCGTGGTCGACACGAGGTAGGGCACACCGAACTGCACGTGGATCACGTCGGCGACCATCGTTCCGAACACTGCCACCATCAGAACAGCCAGCCAGTAGATCCAGGGCACGTAGCGGCGCACGGCGAACTGCAGCCACAGGGAGGCGGCGAGCAGGACGGCCGCGCCGGCGACCGCGATCGGCGGGTCGATCAGGTGCACGAAGAAGTCGGACGTCGTCTCGCCCATGGCGGTGGTGAGGATCTTCGCCACCCAGAACAGGGCGGTCACCTCAGGGACTTTGTTGCGCAGCACGCGACCACTGTGGCAATCGTGCTCTAAGAATCGGCTGAGATCGCGGCATCCGGAGTCGGGCATCCGGATGCGGGCATCCGGATTCTTAGGGTCTTCTTGTGGGAGATGTCCAAGAATCGGTGTCATCGTCGAAAGGTCTCCACTGTGTCCGCCCGCACCGTCCCCGCACGTCCGCGCCTGCGGCCCGCGACCGTCGTCGTGCCGGTCGTCGTCATCCTGCTGGTGGTGCTCGCCGGGCTGATCATCCGCGAATCGCCGGCGGTCACCGCGTGGGAGCTCGGCGTCGTCCAGGCCCTCAGCGACGCGCACGCAGCGCCCCTCGACGCGCTCTGCCTCGGGATCAACTGGCTGTTCTCGCCGCCGATCGCAGCCGTGATCGTGGTGCTCTGCGCCCTCGGCGTCCTCGGCGTCACCCGGCGGGTGCGACCGCTGGTCGCCTTCGTGACGCTGGCGGTGGTGCCCTGGCTGGGCAACGACCTGATCAAGGTCATCGTGGCCCGGCCGCGACCCGACGTCACATCCCTCTCGCACCAGCTGATCCCGGCCCCCTCATCGTTCAGCTACCCGAGCGGGCACGCCGCCTTCGCGGCGTCCCTCTGCCTCGCCCTGCTGTTCACCGTCGGCGCCGGCCGCCTGCGCCCGCTCTTCCTCGCCGTCGCCGTGGTCGTCCCCGTACTCACGGCGTTCTCGCGTGTGTACCTCGGGGTGCACTATCCGACCGATGTGGTCGCGAGCCTCGTCTACGTGACCGCGGCGGCCATCCTGATCGACGCCCTCCTGAACGCGCTGTTCGCCCGCCTGGATCGCGATCACAGCGCACCGGATGCTCACCGCAGTAGATTGACTCGTCATGGAGCTTGAACGACAGCGGATCCTGCTGGTCGAGGACGATTCCCGACTCGGGCCGCTCATCGAGCAGGTGCTCGCCGAGACCTACGACGTCACCCTGGTCGCCGACGGCGACGAGGGTCTGCGCGTCGGGCTCGCCGGCCCCTTCGACGCCATCGTCGTCGACCGCAGACTCCCGGGCACCGACGGCGTGACCCTGGTCGAGACACTGCGCGCCCGCCGCGTGGTGGCGCCCATCCTGATGCTGACGGCGCTCGGCGCTCTCGCCGACCGCGTGAACGGCCTCGACGCAGGCGCAAACGACTATCTCGTCAAGCCGTTCGAGTTCGACGAACTGCTCGCGCGGCTCCGCGCCCTCACCCGCACCTTCACGGGTGAAGGGCCGGCGCTCCCGGTCGGCGATTGGCAGTTCTTTCCCGAGAGCCGCTGCATCTACTCCCCGTACGACGGCCGCATCCAGCTCACCGTGCGCGAGAGCGCGCTGGTGCGCCTGCTCGCCGAGAACCCGCTCCGCACCTTCACCCGCCGTCAGATCCTGCACGAAGTGTTCGAGAGCGACGACCAGCCGGGCACCGTCGACACGTATGTGCATTACGTGCGCCGCAAGACCGACAAAGACCTCATCGCCACCGTCCGCGGCGAAGGCTACCGGCTGGGTCAGCCATGACCCGGCGCACCGACGGGGACGACGCGAGCGCCGTCCGCCGTGCCTCCCGGGTCGTCGGTCTGCAGATCACGATCGCGTCCGGCGCGCTGGTCATCGCCGCGATCGGGGTCGCGTTCTTCTTCGTGCTCGACCAGATGCGCCCCTCCGAGCTCGCCGAGAAGCCACTGCCCGGCGAGCACAAGATCTACATCGACACGACGGAGGCCATGATCGCGTTCATCGTGGTCGGCGTGCTCGCGGTCGCGGTCTCGGGCTTGCTGAGCATCCTGATCACCCGGCGCGCTGTCGCCCCGCTCGGCCGCGCCCTCACCATGCAGCGCGCCTTCGTGCAGGATGCGAGCCACGAGCTGCGCACCCCGTTGGCGGTGCTCGACGCCCGACTGCAGATCCTGCAGCGGCGGCTCCCTCCCGACGACCCGTCGTCCCCGATCGTCGGCGAGCTCCGCACCGACACCCGAGCCCTCATCGACATCGTCAACGACCTGCTGCTCGCCGCGGATCCGAGCCAGGATGCTCCCCCGCAGCCGACGCCGGTGGTCCCCGCCGTCAGCCGGGCCGTCGAGGCGATGCGTGTGCTGGCCGAGCCGCGGGGCATCCGGGTTCGCCTGGACGCGGACGCCGACCCGTCGGTCGCCGTGCCGACCGCCAGCCTCCAACGCTGCGTGACGGCGCTCGTCGACAACGCCCTCGCGCACGCGCCGGACGACTCGACCGTGACCGTGACCGTGCGGACGCAGGGGCGACGGATGATCCTTTCAGTCGCCGACACCGGCCCGGGCATCCAGGGCATCGACCCGCAGCGGATCTTCGATCGCTTCGCCCGTGCCCCGCGCCCGTCGGCCGGGGAGGCCGGCGGTCGCCCCAGTTTCGGCATCGGCCTGGCCCTGGTCCGCGAGATCGCAGCCCGTTACGGCGGGAACGTCGACGTCGCGGCCACGAGCGACGAGGGCACGGTCCTCGAGCTGAGCCTGCCGGTCGCGGCGCAAGCGTCGGCCGCGACGCCCGCCTGACAACGGCGGCGCCGGACGGCGGCCGCGCAGGGAGTGTCTGACAATTGTTGGATCCATGCGATTGCTCAGATTTACGGTGTTGGTGGCGCGAGGAGCAAGCCCGCCTGACGGCGGCAGCGCCAGGCTCGGCCGCCTAGCGGCGCGGGAGGTCAGGCTCGCCGTCGCTCTCGGCGCGCATCCCCAGCGACTCCACGACCAGCTCGAAGACCACCGCGGCGGCGAACGCCACAGTGACGCTTGCAACGACGACGCCGAGCACGCCGCCGACGGTCCTGGCCAGCTGATTCCTCCGAACACTCGTCATGGTGCCCACCCTGCGCTCACCGCTCAAAGGAATTCCCCAGAAGTACACCTTCCACCGGTGCCGCAAGCTGCACTCTTGGAGGATTCTGGGATCACACCGGCTGAACTGGACGCACAACGACCACACACCGGAGGGGAGGTCCCCGATGTCGCTCGTCGCAACGAAGCCCCGGACATTCGCACGCACCCGTATCAGCGCGCTCTCCGGAGAGCGCTGGTTCATCGCCACCCTGTCCGGCCTCTTCACCACCGCCCTCGCGTCGCTCGGGTCGGCGATCCCCTCGCTCTGGGGCGACGAAGCGGCAAGCGTGATGTCCGCCGAGCGGTCGCTCCCCTCGCTCGCGGGGATGCTCGGACACGTCGACGCTGTGCACGGCACCTACTATTTCGGGCTGCACTGGTGGATCCTGATGTTCGGCACCTCGCCCTTCGCACTCCGGTTCCCCAGCGCGATCGCGGTCGGACTGGCCACCGCCGCCGTCGTGATGATCGCCTGGCGCCTGGAGGGCCGCCGGCTGGCGATCATCGCCGCCGGAGTGTGCCTGATCCTCCCGCGCGTCACCTACATGGGCGAGGAGGCCCGCTCCTACGCCTTGAGTGCTGCCGTCGCCGCATGGCTGACCCTCCTCCTGGTCGAGATCCTGCACCGCCGCGACGTGCAGGCACTGTGGTGGCTCGCGTACGGCGCCCTGCTCGCGGTGGGCACCTATCTCTTCCTGTACATCGCACTCTTCGCGATCATGCACGCCCTCGTGCTCGTCGTCGTGCGACCGCGCCGCTCGATTCTCGTGGCCTGGGGAGTGACCGTCGCGATCGCCGCGATCGCCTGCGTCCCTCTCGGCCTGGTCGCCGTGCTCGAACGCAGCCAGATCTCCTACCTGGCCACCACGCAGCAGCTGTCGTTCGAGACCCTCTTCGCCTCCCTGTGGTTCGGAACGTGGTCGGTCGCCGTGGTCGCCTGGGCGCTCATCGTGGTCGCAGTGGGGGCGGAGTGGCGCCGGCGCCAGGGATCCGTGCTCACGTGGGCGACGTCGACCCGGCCGGAGTCCGACGAACGCATGCCGTCACTCGTCGGCCTCGCCCTCGCGTGGCTCCTGGTGCCGACCCTCGTCCTCATCGCCGCGCACGCCGTGATCCCCGATTTCACCGCCCGCTACGTCTCGTTCTGCGCGCCGGCCGCGGCCATCCTGATCGCCTGCGGTCTGCAGCGGATCTCGGAGGTCCGCCAGTGGGCCGGAATCGTCGCCGGCCTCCTGCTGGTCACGCTGATCGCCCCGGTCTACCTCTCCCAGCGCACGCCGTACGCCAAGAACAACAGCGACTGGGCGATGGTCAGCGCGGCGGTCGGCTCCCATGCGCATCCGGGCGACGCCGTGATCTTCGACGAGTCCGTTCGCACGTCACGCCGGCCCCGGCTCGCGCTGCACACGTATCCCGCCGGTTTCGCCGGCTTGAAGGATGTGACCCTCGACGTGCCGTTCCAGAACAACGACACCTGGCATGACAGCACCCTCACCGTCGGTCAGGCCGATGCGCGCGGACGACTGGTCGGCGTGAAGACCGTCTGGCTCGTCGAGTACGCACTGACGCGGTCGAGGCCGGACAGCTGGGGGCTCGACGCCCTCGAGCGTGAGGGATTCGTGCAGACCGGAACCCGCATCTCCACGCACCGCGAGCTCGTCCTCGAGCTGCGGCGCTGACCGAAAGGACCCTGTGCCACCCATCGCCTTCCACGCCGGCCTCCTCGACCCGCAGGCCCTGATCGACGGCGCCGGCCCCTGGGCGCTGCTCGGCGTGTGCGCGATCGTCTTCGCCGAGTCGGGTCTGCTGATCGGGTTCTTCCTACCCGGGGACACGCTGCTGTTCTTCACGGGCGTGCTGACGCTCACCGGCCACATCCCGCAGCCGCTGTGGCTCGTCATCCTGGCGGTCGCGGTCGCCGCGATCCTCGGCGACCAGCTCGGCTACACGATCGGCAAACGCACCGGGCCGCCGATCTTCGAGCGTCGGGAGTCCGGCCTGTTCAGCCGGGCCAGCGTCGAGCGCACCCAAGGCTTCTTCGACCGGTTCGGCGGCGCGGCGGTCACGATCGCGCGTTTCGTGCCGGTGGTCAGGACGTTCGCGCCGGTCGCCGCAGGTGTCGGCCGGATGCCCCGCGGCCGGTTCACGCTCTACAACGTCGTCGGCGCGACCGTGTGGTCGGCCGCCGTGATCCTCATCGGCTACGGACTCGGCCACATCCCCGGTGTCGCCGACTTCGTCTCGACCTACCTCGACTTCATCCTGATCGGGATCGTCGTGATCTCGGTGTGCCCCGTGCTCGTGAGGGCCATCGTGCTCCGGATGCGCAAGCGGGTCGACGCCGACAACTGACGCCCCCTCCCCGATCGTCGAGGGGTGGCGAACGCATCCGGAGACCGCGGAATCGGATGCGTTCTCCGCCCCTCGACGCATTGCTACGGGAGGATGTAGCCGGCGGCCGTGAACAGGCGGTACCACTCCGTGCGGGTGAGCGGGATGTCGGAGCCGGCGGCCGAGTCGCGCACACGCGAGGCGTTGGTCGTGCCGAGCACCACCTGCATCTGCGCCGGGTGCCGGGTGATCCAGGCGACGGCGATGGCGGTCGGCGTCACGCCGTAGGCGGCGGCGAGCTCGTCGATGGCGTCGTTCAGCCCGGCGTAGTTCTCGCGGTCGCCGAGGAAGACGCCGTTGAAGAAGCCCTTCTGGAAGGGCGACCAGGCCTGCAGCGTGATGTCGTTGAGCCGGCAGTAGTCGAGGATCCCGTTGTCGCGGTCGATCGACTGGTCGAGCGCCGCCATGTTGGACGCGACCCCGAACGCGATCAGCGGCGCGTGCGTGATGCTCAGCTGCACCTGGTTGACGACGAGCGGCTGATTCACCGAGCGCTTGAGCAGCTCGATCTGGCCGGGCGTGTGGTTGGAGACGCCGAAGTTGCGGACCTTGCCGGCGGCGAGGAGGGTGTCGAACGCCGCGGCCACCTCATCCGGCTCGACCAGCGTGTCGGGACGGTGCAGGAGAAGCACGTCGAGGAAGTCGGTTCGCAGGGCGGCGAGCGACTCGTCGACCGAGCTCAGGATGTGCTCCTTCGAGAAGTCGAACGAGCCCTCGCGGATGCCGACCTTCGACTGGATGATCATCGAGTCGCGTTCGGCGGGCGTGAGGCCGAGTGCCTCCCCGAAGCGTCGCTCCGACCCGTGGAGCACACCGCCGTACACGTCGGCGTGGTCGAAGTAGTTGACCCCTTCGTCCTTCGCGGTGCGGACCAGCTCGCGGATCTCGTCGTCGCTCAGGTCGGCGATCCGCATGAGACCGAGGATGATGTTCGAGGACTCGAGGGTGGTGTTCGGCAGGGTGAACGTCTTCATGTCTCCATCTTCGCCCCTGGGCGCTGGTCGTGGTCGTGCCGATTTCTTCTGACAGTCAGTGCCGCGACGAATGACGGGGGCGGATGCCGTTTGCCAGTAGACGCAGCCATCCCGGGCGTGTTGAGGGCATCTAGTGGCAAATGACGACGCAGATAGGGGCGGACATTCTGCCGCCGGGCGTTCTATCGTGGAGGGATGACGTCGAGCGAGCTGTCCGGGGTCTGCAGCCCCGATGCGAACCCGGCCGACGAGACGGCCGTCGCCGGCATCCGGGAACTGCTCGCGACGGCCGTGACCCGGCTCGAGACCGCGGGCGCACGCGACGAAGCGCTCGCCACCTTCATCCCCAGGCATCGCCGGATGCTCGTGACGCGCGAGGCCGTCCTGCAGCCGGCGGGACGCGTCTGGCGGCTGGGCGTCCTGCTGCTCGACCGAGAAGGCGCGCTACGGGCGACCGGCTCCATCACGCGCGCGACGGAGCCCGGACGCCCCGCCTACCAGTCGCGGTCGGCCGAGACGCGCCGCGCGTACCGGGCGGCGGCGCAGCGCGGACACTTCGCACCGGGCGAGACGGTCAACTACGACGCCGAGCCCATCGAGCTGACCGTGGCGAGCCTCCGCGCAGCCCGCGGCCCGCTGTTCGTGCGGAACGGTCGCGCGCTCGTGCGCTGGAGTCCCACCACCGCCGACGCGAACGCCGTCGACTTCCGCGGCTACCTCACCGAGCGGGTCGGCCTGCTCACCGACCCGCCCGAGGGCGCCTAGCTGAGCTCGCCGCGGCCCGGGGCCGTCACCGGCTGAGCGCGGCCGCCTCGTCGAGCCGGCGCAGCTTGTCGGGGTTCGCGATGGCGTAGATCCGGGCGATCCGGCCGTCCTCGACCGTGAGGCTCATGACGCCGACGAGCCGGCCGTCCAGCTCCATCCGGATGCCCGGCTGCCCATTGACCCACGCAGCCGTGGCCACGAACTCGCCGTCCACCTTCGCCATGCCGCCGACGAAGTAGCGCGCGAGACGCGTCGCCCCGACGACCGGGCGGAGGGAGGCTCCGCGCACCTTGCCCCCGCCGTCGGCGATGGAGACGACGTCGGGTGCGAGCACGTCCATGAGCCCCTGCAGATCGCCGGTGTTGAGGGCGGCCACCAGGTGATCGACGGCTTCCTCATGCTCCGAACGGATGACGCGCACCCGTGGACGTCGCGCGGCGACATGGTCTTTGGCCCGATGCGCGATCTGCCGCACGGTCGCCGTGGTCTTGCCGACGGCATCCGCGATCTCCTCGTAGGGCACGTCGAACACCTCACGCAGCACGAAGACGGCACGCTCGGCCGGCCCGAGCGTCTCGAGAACCGTGAGCATCGCGATCGACACGCTCTCTGAGAGCTCGACGTCGTCCGCCACGTCCGGACTGGTCAGCAGCGGCTCGGGGAGCCACTCCCCGACGTACTCCTCGCGCCGTCGCGACACCGTCCGGAGCTGGTTGAGCGCCTGGCGCGTGACGATGCGCACGAGGTACGCCCTGGGATCGCGGATCGCCGACTGCTCCACCGCCGCCCAGCGCATCCAGGACTCCTGCAGGACGTCCTCGGCGTCCGCGGCCGAACCGAGCAGCTCATACGCGACGGTGAACAGAAGCGACCGGTGGACGACGAACGGGTCGTCATCGGCGCGCACGGTGGCACCCATGCCGGCGAGCCTACCCGGCATCCGAGACCACCGGCCGCGCGGCCAGCGGGGCCAGACCGCACGCGTCGGCGAACCCCTCGGAGTGGATGCCGAGCGCGATGTTCATACGGGCCGACATGTTCATGAACGCCACGCGTGCGGCGAGCTCGACGAGAGCGGCCGGCCCGATCTCCGACAGGAGCGCGTCCGACAGCTCATCCGTCACGGCGGGCGGGGTCTGACTCGCCGCCTCGGCGTACTCCATGACCCTGCGCTCGAGCGGAGTGAAGGCAGCGGCCTCGCGCCAGCGCGGCACTTCACGGACCTTCGACTCGTCGAGTCCCTGGTTGTGCGCCATGAAGTAGTTGAAGTCGAGGCAGAAGCTGCAGCCGATCGTGGCAGCCGCCGCCATTCCCGCATACGACGCGAGGTTCGGGTCGAGGTCGTGCCAGCCCTCCACCTTGCGCCCGATGCCCATCGCGTCCTTCATGACCGCCTTGTTGTGCCACAGCACGCCGACCGAGTCGGGGACCTGGCCGATCATCCTGCGCGCCGCGAACTTCACGAGCGCGCCGTAGGCGCCCGTCACCGGGGTCGGGGGGATGCGGGTCTCGCTGGTCATGTCTCCTCCAGAGTCGTCGATGGAACAGCCCGTCGACATGGAGACACCGCCCGCTGCCGGGGTGTGACATCCGGTGCGTGACGCCGCCGGATCGGATGGGTATCGTTTCGAGCATGGATGCCGACGCGAACCGGATCGCCTTCGAGACCCGAATCGGAGTCGTCGTCGAAGGCGAGACGTGGAGCTGTGTGGAGATCCCCGACTCCGACGAGGTCCAGGTCACCGTCACCAAGCGACAGTGACCTGAACGACGTCTCAGCCCGCGCCTAGCTCGCGCTGGCGCCGGTCGCCGGCGTTCCCGCCGAGCTGCCCTCCGACGGACCGCTTCCCGACGAGCTGCTTCCCTGCTTGCCGGTGAGGTCGTCGAGCTTTCCGCTCGCCTTGTCCACGACGTCGCCCACCCGGTCGCCGAGACCGCTCGCGGCCTTGCCTGCGAGGTCTTTCACGTCGCTGGCGACCTGCTGCACCGAGTCGGAGTGGGCGAAGTCGTTGACCTGGCGCTTGAGGCGGTCGTACGCCTGGCGCCCGGACTTCGAGCCGAGAACGTAGCCGGCTGCTGCTCCGGCCAGGAAAATGGCGAGTTTCATAGGGTCCTCCTCGCGATCGGAAACGGTGACCCGATGGAACGTACCCGCGAACCCGCGACCGCGACAGGGCTTGACGCCGACTGTCAGACTGGCGTCATGGATCCCGCGCGTGGACTGACGGTTCGCCTGGCGTCTGCGACGCACTCCGGCCGGCCCCTGCTGCGCGAGCTGGTCGCCGAGCTCGCCGGCGTCGACGCCGGCTCGGTGCGCATCGAGGCGCGCTGCCCGGACTGCGGCGGCCCGCACGGCCGCCCGGTGGTGATGGCTCCGGATGCCGCCCGCCGCATCCACGTCAGCCTCAGCCATGTGGGCGGCACGGTCGTGGCCGTTGCGAGCGCCGACCGGACCGTCGGGGTGGATGCCGAGCCGGCGGATGCGCTGGCCGACCGCTCGCGCGCTGCCGGCATCCGGAACGCGCTCGGACGCACGGACGGCGACCCTCTGCTCCTCTGGACCGCGGTCGAGGCCGTGCTCAAGGCCGACGGCCGCGGGCTCCGGGTCGACCCGCGAACCGTGTCGCTCGGGCCGGGTCGCGACGGCGCCCTCTTCGAGGCGGTCGTGCCCGGCGATCCGCGGCACTACGGAGTGCGCGAGGTCGACCTCGGCTCCGGACTCCGCGTCAGCGTCGCCCGCGAGCTCTGACGTTTCCGGTCCGCACGACTGGGAGCGCGGGGAGCGGTTCCGCATCGAGCCAGGCGTCGAACAGCGCGTCGAGGACCGCGGGTCCAGCGCCTGTCACCGAGGCGGCGAGCGCGCGGAAGTCGTCCGTGGTCACGGTGCTGTTCCGGTAGCGCTCCGTCCACGCCGCGAGCAGTTCGAAGAACGCGACGTCCCCGACCGTCAGGCGCAAGGCGTGCAGCGTGAGAGCGCCCCTCTTGTAGAGGCGGTCGTCGAACATCAGCGCCGGTCCGGGGTCGCCGACCAGGATGTCCTGCGGCAGCTCCGCCAGTCCCGCGTGGTAGCGGCGGGCCAGGCTGTCGGCGGACTCCCGTCCGGCGCGCTCCGACCAGAGCCATTCGGCGTAGCAGGCGAAGCCCTCGTTGAGCCAGATGTGCTTCCAGGCGGCGAGCCCGACGCTGTTGCCGAACCACTGGTGGGCGAGCTCGTGCGCGATGAGCCGCTCCGACCCGCCGACACCGTCGACGTGGTTCTCGCCGAAGATCGCCGCGCCTTGTGCTTCGAGCGGGATCTCCAGCTCGTCGTCGGTGAC
This sequence comes from Leifsonia sp. NPDC058248, assembly GCF_042881905.1. NCBI lineage: Bacteria > Bacillati > Actinomycetota > Actinomycetes > Micrococcales > Microbacteriaceae > Leifsonia > Leifsonia sp. NPDC058248. Next base: position 190,586 of record NZ_JBHVXB010000001.1, on the reverse strand, counting down.
GATCACGGTGTACTCGGGGAACGGGTACGGCCCGAACGCCTCCGAGAACACGTCGAGCATCCGTGCCAGCGGTGAGAAGTCGGCATGCACGCGCGGTTCGAGGTCGGCGGGGAACACGAACTCGACGGGGGTCCGGCCGAGCTCGAACCGCCGCCGCGCATACCGCCCGATCTGCACGGTGGCCAGATAGGTCGCGGTCGGAACGTCGCACTCGTACGTCCAGCTGCCGCGACCGGACGAGAAGCGGTGCTCGACCAGCCGCCCCGTCGCGACGACGGTGTACGGCTCCTCCGCCGACACCCGGATGCGGTAGCGCGCCTTGTCCGACGGGTGGTCGTTGCAGGGGAACCAGGTCGGCGCACCTGACGGCTGCGACGCGACGATGACCCCGTCGGTGAGCTCCTCCCAGCCGACGAGCCCCCAGTGGCTCCGGCGCGGCGCGGGCGATCCGGCGTAGTCGATGGCGACGGTGAACTCCGCGCCGGCGGGAATCGGCAGATTCGGCGTGATCACCAGCTTCGACGGCGTCTGCGTGAACCGGGTGCGTTTCTCGCCGTCGAGCCGCACCTTGCCGGCGCGCAGCCGCACGAGGTCGAGACTGAACGAGGTCAGCTCCTGCGTGCTGAGGGCCACGATCACGGCCGTGGCGTCCAGCCGGTTGGTGGCCACGCGATAGCGCAGGTCGAGGTCGTACGACTCGACCTGGTATCCGCCGTTGCCGGACTGCGGCAGGTAGGGGTCTCCGGAGTGGCGCGATCCCGCGCTCTTCGTCGCCCTCATGGGGTGGTCGCGTGGTAGTCGGCGATCGTCACTTCGCGCCACGGACCGATCGGATTCCCGCTCCAGCGACTGCGGTCGGGCACGAGCTCTCCGCGCATGACGAGAGAGGCCGGTCCGACCGTCGCATGCTTGCCGATGCGCGCGGCCGGGAGGATGACACTGTGCGGGCCGAGCGTCGCACCCGTCTCCAAGTCCACCGTGTCCATGCTCATGATTCGATCATGGAACAGGTGCGTTTGCACGACGCAGCCCCGATTCACAGTCGATGCATCGCCGAGCCGCACGAGGTCGGCCTCCGGCAGCCAGTAGCTGTCGCACCACACCCCGCGGCCGATCGAGGCGCCGAGGCTGCGCAGCCACCAGACCAGCGCCGGCGTTCCGGCGGCCGACTGCGCGAACCACGGAGCCGCCACCATCTCGGTGAACGTGTCCGACACCTCGCTGCGCCAGACGAACGACGACCAGAGCGGATGCTCGCCGGCCCGGATGCGCCCGATCAGCGCCCACTTGGCCACCGTGCTCGCCGCGGCGGCGACCGCTCCGGCCACGAGCATCACCACCCCGCTGAGCAGCACGGCCGCGAGGGCGCCCCACGCCTCGACCAGAGCAGCGAACGTGAACAGCACGCCCAGCCCGATCGCGCACGTGACGAACACCGGCACGATGCGGCACAGCTCCCAGAGGGTGCGCGCCAGCCGCAACGCCGCCGACGGGTTGTAGGTGCGGTTGTCGTCCCCGGTGGCGGCGGTCCGCCGCAGCCTCACCGGGGGCGATCCGAGCCACGACGAGCCCGGCTTCGACTTGCGCGGGGCGGCGGAGAGCACGGCCACGAGGCCGTCGCGCGGCACCCGGTGCCCGGCCCCGGCCATCCCGGAGTTGCCGAGGAACGCGCGGGCGCCGATCTCGGCGCGGGCGATCCGCACGCGGCCTCCGCCGAGTTCGTAGGAGGCCACCAGGGTGTCGTCGGCGAGGAAGGCCCCGTCTTTGACGGTCGTCATGCGGGGGATCAGCAGCACGGTGGAGGCTTCGACGTCGCGGCCGACGGTCGCTCCGAGCATCCGGAGCCAGACCGGGGTGAAGAGGCTCGAGTAGAGCGGGAAGAGCAGCGTGCGGGCGAGGTCGAGCAGACGTTCGGTGCTCCAGACCTGCCAGCCGACCCGGCTGCGCACGGGGTAGGTGCCGACGCTGACGCCAAGGCCCAGCAGTCGCACCGCGCCCACGACCGCGCCCGCCAGCACGAGACCGGCGACGAGTGTGCCGGGCACCACAGCGGCGATCGAGCGGACCGCCGCCTCACCGAGCGAGGCCGAGCCCGCGATGAAGACCGCGACGATCACACCTCCTGCCGCGAACGCCACGAGCGGCAGCAGTGCCAGGACGATCGCCGACGCGGCGTAGGCCAAGAGCCACCGGGTGCGGCGTGGCGGACGCTCCGGGTCCCACCAGGCCGAAGCGGGACCGACCCGCACCGCGGGCGATCCGGCCCACCGCTCGCCGGCGCGCACCCGCCCGAAGACGGAGGAGCCGGGAGCGATCGCGGCGTTCTTGCCGATACGAGCGCCCGGCAGCAAGGTGCTCCGCGCGCCCACCGTGCTGTTCGCTCCGATGCGGATTGCGCCGACCCGCAGCAGGTCGCCATCGATCCAGTAGCCCGAGAGGTCGACCTCCGGCTCGATGGCGGCGCCTGCGCCGATGCGCAGCATGCCGGTCACCGGGGGCAGCGAGTGAAGGTCGACGCCGGGCGCGATGCGGGCGCCCAGCGCGCGGGCGTAGTAGGTGATCCACGGGGCCCCGGCCAGACTGACGGCCCCTGCCTGGTGCGCGACCTGCTCGGCCAGCCAGAGCCGCAGGTGAACGCCGCCGCCGCGCGGATAGTCACCGGCCGCGACGCCCGTGAGCAGGATGCGCGCGCAGACGACCGTGATCGCCATCCGGCCGAACGGGGTCGCGAAGACCAGCAGGCCGGCGAGCAGCCACCACAGCGACACGACCGGCAGGAAACCGAACCCGGGGAAGGCGCTCAGGATCGCGTCGGCCGTGAGCAGCCACAGCAGCCAGCGGATGCCGCTGAGCACGAACAACGGGATGCCCAGCACCGTCTGCAGCCACTGCATCCGGGCCGGGGTCGGGGGAACCGTGTGGGTCGACTCCGCTGCCTCCGGATTCGACGACGCCCGGGCCGACAGCTCGTCGGACATCGCGCCGAGGCGCGGATGCGAGTAGATGTCGGCGACGGTGAACTCCGGGTCCCGCTGCCGGATGCGCGTGACGAGCTGCGCCGCCGCCAGCGACCCGCCGCCCAGGTCGAAGAAGTTGTCGTCGGGCTCGGAGACCGGGAGACCGAGAACCGCCTGCCAGTCCGCCGCCAGCTCCCGCACGGCGGGATCGAGGTCGGCCTCGCCCGCGTCGAGGTCGGGCAGCGGCCACGGAAGCGCCGCCCGGTCCACCTTGCCGGAGGTTCGGGTCGGCAGCTCGCCGACCACCGCGAGCAACGGCACGAGCGCCGCCGGAAGCTCCTCCCGCAGCCGCGCGAGTGCTGCTCCGCGATCGAACGACGCGGGATCGGCCACCGCCAGATAGCCGACGAGCACCGGATTGCCCGCCGAGGTCTGCCGGACGGCGGCAGCGGCCCCCGAGACTCCCGGGAGGTTCTGGAGCGCGGACTCGATCTCGCCCAGCTCGATGCGGCGACCGCCCACCTTCACCTGGTCGTCGGCGCGGCCCTGGAAGAGGAGGCCGGCCGGGTCGAACCGCACCAGGTCGCCGCTGCGGTAGGCGCGGTCCCAGCCGAGGGTGGGGAAGGAGGCGTACTTCTCGGCGTCCTTCGCCGGATCGAGGTAGCGCGCCAGGCCGACCCCGCCGATGATGAGCTCGCCGACGTCGCCGGCCGCCACGGGCATCCCGTCGCCGTCGACCACGGCCAGCGCCCAGCCGTCGAGCGGCAGGCCGATGCGCACCGGATCGCTCGGGCCAAGCAGTGCGGCGCACGCGACCACTGTCGCCTCCGTCGGTCCGTAAGTGTTCCACACTTCGCGCCCGGGGACGGCGAGACGCTCGACCAGTTCGGGCGGGCACGCCTCGCCGCCGAAGATCAGCAGCCGCACGTTCTCCAGCGACTCCGCGGGCCACAGCGCGGCGAGCGTGGGAACCGTCGACACGATCGTGATGCCGCGCGTGGTCAGCCACGGGCCCAGGTCCATGCCGCTCCGCACGAGCGACCGGGGCGCCGGCACCAGGCACGCGCCGTGCCGCCAGGCGAGCCACATCTCCTCGCACGACGCGTCGAAGGCCACCGATAGTCCGGCGAGCACCCGGTCTCCCGGACCGATCGGCTCCTCCTGCAGGAACAGGCGCGCCTCGGCGTCGACGAACGCCGCCGCCGAGCGGTGACTGACGGCCACGCCCTTCGGGGTGCCGGTCGACCCGGAGGTGAAGATGATCCAGGCGTCGTCCGAGACGGTGGGGGCCGAGACGATCGGAGTCGCGGACGTGCTGGGGTGCGCGGGCGAGCCGGCGAACAGCGCGATGTTCTCGTCGGCCGGCTGGGACGGCACGGGAGGCTCGCCGTCGTCCTGCAGTGCAGACGGCACGTACTCGCCGTCGCCGCCGATCACGCCGCGCGCGAGCGCCTCGCCGAAGACGAGCTCGGCCCGTTCCTCCGGATCGTCGGCGTCGACGGGCACGTAGGCGGCGCCCGCGGCCAGCACGGCGAGGATCGAGATGTACAACTCGCGGCTGCCCGAGGCCAGGCGCACTCCCACCCGGTCGCCCCGCCGCACGCCGGCGATCGTCAGCCGCGCCGCGACCACAACGACGCGGGCCATGAGCTCGCGGTAGCTGAGAGCGCCCCTGGCGTCCTCGAGCGCAGACGCGTCCGGATGCTCGGCCACGGTCGCCCGCAGCACGTCCAGCAGCGTGCGGGGAGGCGACGCGAAGTCGCTCCGGTCGAGGATTCCCGTTCGGGCTTCAGTCACGTCTCAACTCCGGTCGCCGCGGATGCCCGCTGCCGGGCGCGCTCCCGGGAACGGTATCCGCCGGCGGTTGCCGGGAGGTGAACGGCGCTCAGTCGCCGGCAGGAGCTGCGAGGGCCGCGACGAGTTGGGCCTTGGTCAGCGTGGAATACCCGTGGACGCCCGCCGCCCGCGCGCGTCCCCGCAGCATCGCGACCGTCAGGTAGGAGAGCTCGCTGTGGTGTGCTACCGGAGCAGGCGTCGGTGTCGTGGCGGCTGTCGCTGCCGCGGGGACCACCTCGGTGACCGGGGTCGACGAGCCGCGGCGGCCGACGGCGGCGCGTGCCGGCGGGGCAGCGGGCCCTTTCGTCGCGGGCTTGGCAGCCGTCGCGGGCTTGGCGGGCTTGGCCGACGCCGAGACCGTGGCGGGAGCTCCGGTCTTCACGGACGCGGTCGAGGGCTTGCTCGCCGACTTCGTCGACACGTTCTTCGCCGCGCTCTTCGACGGCTTCGACGCCTTCGCCGGCGCTTTCTTCGACGCGCTCTTCGACGACTTCTTCGACGACTTCTTCGCCGCCGCCGCCTTCGCGTCCTTCTCCGCCTTGCGGTGAACCTTCGTCAGCTCGGCCGCCAACTCGTCCGCCTTCTTGCGGGCACGCTTGTCGACCTTCTTCGCCGCGCGCTTCGCATCGGAGATCGCGTCTTCGGCCTTCGCGAGAGCCGTCTCGGCGGCCTTCTCCAGCTTGGTCTTCTTCGCCATGTCGTCCCCTTTTGTCCGGAGTGTCCTGCGGCGTGTGTTCAGTGTCCCCCAGTGTGGCACTGCGGCTCGTGCGGCGCACCTGTCCCCCAAAGCGTCGCATCCGGTTCCCGCCTCCGCTCGCAACTCCGGAGCCCTCGCGGACCCGCCGCCGCATTCTCCGTCGTCGCGCGCATCAGGTCGGCGTGTCGCCGCAGATCTCCGGAGTCGGCGACCTGCACCGGGAGGCGGTGCCAGAATGGCAGCGTGACGGAGCCGTCGAGCATCCGGGGCGCCCGTGACGACGCCCGCGACACCGTCCGCGCCGACGGGGTGCGGCGGTTCGAGAGAGCGGCCGCGCTCTGGGCTGCCGGTGCCGCCGACGCACGCCGGACGGATGCCGTCGAAACCGCCGTGCTCGTCGAGGGAGCGAGCGACCGCGCCGCCGTGCTCGCCCTCGCCGAGATCGATGGGCGCGACCTCGCTGCGGACGGAGTCGCCGTCCTCCCGATGGGCGGAGCGATGAGCATCCGGCGGTATGCCGCACTGCTCGGTCCGCGCGGGCTCGGCCTCGGGCTGCGTGGATTGTGCGACGCCCGTGAGGTCCCCTTCTTCGAACGGGCCGGGATGCTCGCCGCGGACTATCAGGTGTGCGAGCCCGACCTCGAGGGGGAGCTCATCCGGTCGCTCGGTCTGGACGGCGTCGAAGCCGTGCTCGCCGCCGAGGGGGATCTGCGGCTGTTCCGCACATTCCAGCAGCAGCCGGCGCAGCGCCCCCGTTCGGCCGAGAAGCAACTTCACCGCTTCTTCGGAACGACGGCCGGACGCAAGGAGCACTACGGGCGCGAACTGGTGCTCGCCGCCGGCGCCGACGCGGTTCCAGGCCCTCTCCGGCGGCTGCTCGACAGCGTGTAAGGCGCCTCAGACGCCCGCGGCGGTGACGATGAAGTCGGTGATGAACCCGGCCAGCAGTCCCACGAGGATGCCGATGTAGAGGGTGTACGTGCGACCGAACCGGAGGGCGACACCGGTGAGCTGCACCACGACGTAGATGATCGAGCCCGCGGCGAGCGCGAGGAAGATCAGCGAGAGCACGTCGTTCACGTAGACGCTGCCGAGCAGTGTTCCGACGAGCGTCGGGGCGCCGCCGATCAGCCCCAGGAGTGCGAGCTGCCGCCAGGACGACCGGGTGGTCGCGCCGGCCAGGGGCGCGGTGATCCCGAAGCCCTCGGTGGCGTTGTGCAGTGCGAATCCGACCACCAGCACGACGGCCAGGTTCAGACGACCGCTCGCGGCGGACTGGCCGATCGCGAGACCCTCCGAGAAGTTGTGCAGGCCGATGCCGACGGCGATGAGGAACGCGAGCCGACTCGCGGGCTCGTGCAGTCGCAGCATGCCGTCGCTGGACCCTTCGAACTCCCGAGGCCCGGTGCGGATGGCGCGCGCCGCGATCCAGCGGTCGTAGGCGACGAGCGAGAGGAGCCCGACCGCCAGCCCGGCGAAGAGGAGGGCTGCGAGCCCGAGGAACGGCCACCACGTCGCCGTGTGATCGGTGGCGGCGGCGAGCGCGGCCTCGACCGGCTCGACCGCGTGCGTGAGCACGTCCCACAGCAGGAACAGCAGCACGCCGATCGTGACCGCGTTGAGCATGGCCCGCAGGCCAACAGCGCGCGGGCCGAGGCGGCCGATCGGAAGTCCCAGGAAGATCGTCGCGCCGGCGATGGCGCCCAGGGCGATGACAGATGCGGTGTTCACGGGCGTCCGCTCGTCTCGTCGTCGGCACAGGCCGGCAGTCTCAGCATGGGGGAAAGCCTATTGCGCCGAGGCTGCGAAGCGGCCGCGTACGAGGGGCAGCGGTTCCCCTGGCCGACCCGAACGCCTACCATCGGAGCGTGGCAAGGGCTGCGTCCGCTTCGTCCGTTCGCCGACCCGTCATCCCGAGGCCGGTGCTCTTCCGTGCGCTGCGGGCGGCCATCGTGATCCCGGCCGCCTACGCCATCGGCACCCAGCTGCTCGGCAACGCGGACATCGGCCTGTTCGCCGCGATCGGGTCGGTCTCGATGCTCCTCTTCGTCGACTTCGGCGGCTCGGTCCGCCAGCGGGCCCAATCCCACACCGGCCTCGTCGTCGGAGGAATGGCCTTCGTCGCCCTCGGCACAGCATGCTCGGGGAACATCTGGGTGGCCACCTCGGTGACGCTGGTCGTGTGCTTCGGGATCCTGTTCTCGGGCGTCGTCAGCTCGGTCCTCGCGGGCGCGCAGCCGGCCCTGCTGATCAGCTTCCTCCTGCCGGTCACGTTCCCCGGGCCGATCTCGTCGACGCCGGACCGGCTGCTGGGCTGGCTTCTCGCCGGTGTCGCCTCCGGAATCGCGATCCTGTTCATCCCGCCCGGGAGAAGCGTCGAACCGGTGCGCGCGCTCACCGCCGAGGCGTGCCGGATGCTCGGAGCCGAGCTGCTCGCGCGCGGGACCGCCCCGGCAGGACCGTCGGAAGGGGCATCCGGAACGCCCGGCGGAGCCGACCAGGCCCGCTCGGAGGAGGCGGTCGCCGCGCTCCGCAACGCGTTCTTCGCGACGCCGTACCGGCCGTCGGGCCTGAGCCGGTCGGCGCGGGCCGTCGTGCAGATCGCCGAGCAGGTCATCGCGCTCCACAGCAGCCTCGACCGCAGCCCCCAGGAGCGGACCGACGCAGAACTCGCCGCGTTCACGACCATGGGCGTCTCCCTCCAGCGCTCCGCCGACGTGCTCGGTGCGTCCCGGCCCGACCTCGGCGTGCTGCCGCCGTGCCGCTCGGAGCTCCAGCGCACGCGCGACCAGGCCGAGCTCGCCATCACCGGCTCGATTCCACGGACCCTGGCCGTCGCAGCGCGCGGACACCCTCCGGCCGTCGCCGACATGCTCGAACGGCTGGAGCCCGCGTTCGGCACCCAGGATGCGACAGTGATCGTCGACGCCATCGTCGAGCAGGTGCAACAGGGCGCCCTCGCCCGTCGACGCGACTGGTGGCAGCACCTCATCGACTGGTCGGCGGCGTGGTCGGCGCGTGACCGGATCGGTGCGCACCTCAACTGGCGCTCGGTGTGGCTGCACAACAGCATCCGGGGCGCGCTCGGCTTCGCCACGACGGTCTTCGTGGCCGACCTGCTCGGTGTCGAGCACGCGTTCTGGGTGGTCTTCGGAACGCTGGCGGTGCTCCGCTCGAACGCCGCGAACACCGGCCAGACCGCCGTGCTGGCGCTCGCCGGCACGCTCATCGGTCTGCTCATCGGCATCCCGCTGGTGCTCGCGATCGGAAGCGACGTCGCCGTGGCCTGGGTGCTGCTGCCCGTCTCGATCGCCATCGCCACGGTCGCGCCGTCCATCTCGTTCATGGCGGGCCAAGCCGGGTTCACGATCACCCTGTTGCTGCTGTTCGCCATCGTCCAGCCGGTGGGACTGCAGCTCGGCATCGTGCGCATCGAGGATGTCGCGCTCGGAGCCGGGGTGAGCGTGCTCGTCACACTCCTCCTCTGGCCACGCGGCGCGACCGCGAGACTGAACGCGGCGTTGTCGGCGGGGTTCGACTCGGCCGCCCAGTACCTGAGCGCCGCCACCCGCTACGCACTGCTACGGGGGCTCGGAGACTCGGCCGACGTCGTGCCGCCGGCGAGCGACCGGGAGCTCGCGGCGGACGCGGCACGCCGCCTCGACGACGCCTTCCGCCAGTTCCTGTCGGAGCGCGGCGCGAAGAGCGTCGACCTCTCGGAGCTCACCTCGCTCGTCGTCGCCGTCGCGGCCGTGCGGCGGACGGCGGCAGCGATCTGCGATCTCTGGGGCCGCGCCGACGAACCGCCCGACGGCACCGAGACGGCGACCCGCAGCGAGATCCTGTTCTCGCAGGCAGTGGTCGTCGGCTGGTACCGGCACGCGGCCGCCGCGCTCGTGCAGGCGGCGCCCGTTCCCGGCGTGCCGCTCGACAACGGGCCGGCGGATGCCCGGCTGCTCGACGCCCTCAGGCGGGACCTCGGCGAACCGGACGAACGGCAGGCGATGGCCGCCTTCAAGCTCACCTGGACGAACCACCACATCCGGGTCGCCCGCATCGTGGCGGCCGACATCACCCCGGCGGTCGCGGCGGCGGCCGAGAGCGGCGCCCAGCGACGCGCCTGGCTGTTCCCGCGGGCTGCCCGCTCCGGCCGCCGGACCCGCGCGGCGACCGCATGAGCAGCGTGGCAGGCGTGGCGACCCCGTGGCCCCGACAGCACAAGGAGACGACGTGACCGACACGTTCGAGGTCGACGTCCGCAGAGACGAGCCCAACAGCAAGTACGACGCGTGGCTCGGCGACCGCCTCGCGGGCGTCGTCGTCTACGAGGGGAGCGACGGCGGTCGCCTGCTCATCACCCACGCAGCGGTCCTTCCCGAGTTCCAGCACCACGGAGTCGGAGGCCGGCTGATCAGCCGGACGCTCCAGGACATCCGGGACCGCGGCGCGAAAGTGACGATCGTCTGCCCCGTCGTGCGCGACTTCATCGACCGACATCCCGAATGGGAGGACGTCGTCGACCCGGACGAGCCGGGCGTGCCGTCGAAGGCCCCGGATGCTCGCACCGCGACGTGACCCGTGCCCGGCAGCCCGCGTTCAGGGCTTCTTAGCGATCGCTTAGACGACGGCCCATAGCGTCGGCGCGACCGTATTCCCTGATCGTCCGGAGAACCCACCCATGAGCGCTGCGCCCGCCACGCCGACCCGCCGCACCCGCAACAAGGTACCCGAACCGACCGCCACCTTCTGGATCATCAAGATCCTCGCGACCACCGTCGGCGAGACCGCCGCCGACTTCCTCAACTCGACCCTGAACCTGGGGCTGACCGGCACGACGGCAGTGATGTCCGCAGTCTTTGTCATCGCCCTGGTCGCGCAGTTCCGCTCGGGGGCGTACCGGCCTTCGCTCTACTGGCTGACGGTCGTGCTGATCAGTGTCGTCGGCACCCTCATCACCGACAACCTCACCGACAACCTCGGGGTGAGCCTCATCGTGACGACGTCGGTGTTCGCGGCGGCCCTCGCGCTCACCTTCGTGGCCTGGTTCGCGAAGGAGCGGACGCTCTCGATCCACCAGATCGACACCCCCACCCGCGAAGCGTTCTACTGGCTCGCGATCCTCTTCACCTTCGCGCTGGGCACCGCCGCAGGCGACCTGATCGCCGAGCAGCTGAACGTCGGCTACCTGGCGTCCGCGGCGATCTTCGGCGGCGCGATCGGCGTCGTCGCGTTCGCGCACTTCCGGCTCAAGCTCAACGGGGTCGTGGCGTTCTGGATCGCGTACGTGCTGACCCGCCCGCTCGGAGCATCCCTCGGCGACTACCTCTCGCAGCCCCAGGATGCGGGCGGCCTGGGGCTCGGTACGATCGCCACCAGCGCGCTGTTCCTCGCCCTGATCGTGGCACTGGTCGTGTACCTGACGGTGCGTCAGCGCCGCGCCGCGGTCGTCGCGGAGGTCACCGGGATCGACCTGGATGCGCCGCTCACGTCGTCGGCGCCGGGAGGGTCCGCCGAGCGCTGACACGCTCGGCGCGCTGGTGCGAGAGGCGCGAGAGGTGCGCCGAGCTAGTCGGCCGCGGCCTCCTCGGCGGCCTCGCCGTGCGCGACGATGTCGCCGCTCGTGAAGAGGATGCCCTGGGCGATCTCCCTCCACTGCGGTTTCGCCCGCAGCAAGAACTCCAGCTCCATGCTGAAATGCTTGTACTCCTCGCCGAGCGAGTCCCGCATGATCCCCTTCGCCACCGGGTCCTTCTCGACGGCGATGCGCTGCTCATACCAGCCGATCGCCTCCGCCTCCTCGGACAGGCTGGCGCACATCCGAGCGAACGTACGCGTCTCGTCGCTGAGCTCGCCAGGCGGCTCGTGGTACTGATCGGTGGACATGGGATGCTCCTCTCACTGTTCTCCGTCGGGTCGACCGCGACTGTACGCCTGCCGTATCGTGGGGGCGCATCGGAGCACGAGCATCCGGAGCACGAGCATCCGGGGCACGAGCATCCGGGGCAGCCGAGGAGGGAGGCGCACGATGGCGAGCACTCCCGGCACCGTCGACGAGTACATCGCGGCAGCAGACCCCGCCGTGCGCGAGACCCTGACCCGTCTGCGTGAGACGATCCACGCCGCCGTGCCGGACTCGGCCGAGAAGATCCGGTACGGGATCCCCGCGATCGCCATCGGCGGCACGCGCTGGCTGCACTTCGCCGCCTGGAAGCACCACGTGGGGCTCTACCCGGTGTCGCGGCTGGATCCGGCGCTCGAGGAACGGATGCGGCCGTACCGCACCACGACGTCGACCGTGAAGTTCCCGCTGGCCGCCCCGATCCCGTTCGACCTCGTGGCCGAAGTGGCGCGAGCGCTCCACCGTGCGGCAGTCTGAACGGATGACCGACTCCGCCCACATCGCGCCCAACCTCGAGCAGCGACTCCGCGACATCTTCGAGAGCCGCGACCGCGAGAACATGCAGCCGACCATCGATGCGTTCCTGGAGGTGCTCGCCGAGCATCCGGACAACGCCTATGTGCTCTACGACGTGGGCGGCTCCTACGACACCGCCGGTGAGGAAGAGACCGCGCTCGGCTACTACGAGCGGGCGATGGCGGCCGGGCTCAGCGGCGACACCCTGCGGCGCTGCCTGCTGCAGTACGGCAGCACCCTCCGCAACCTCGACCGGTTCGACGACTCGCTGGCAGCCCTCGACCGTGCCCTCGAGCTCTACCCGCACTCGGAGTCGGTGCGGATGTGGCACGCGCTCTCGTTGCACGCCGCCGGTCGTAGCGACGCCGCCGTCGCAGCGCTGATGGAGCTCGCGGTCGACGAGATCCGCACCGAGGACCTCCTCCGGTACGAGGCCGCGGTCCGCGGCAACGCCGCGTATTTGCGCGAACTGGACGCCGAGCGCGCGCACCGCCCCGAGCCCCGCTGAACCGGATGCTGAGGGAGCGTCACCGCGGCAGGCGGAAGCGCTCCGGTGCCGGCGTGCCGTGCAGCGCGAGGGCCGCGAGCAGGTCGCCGAGCACCGGGCCGAACTTGAAACCGTGGCCCGAGAATCCGGTGGCCACCGTGACCGGACCCACGCGGTCGAGCACGAAGTCCTCGGTCCCGGTGTTGTCGTAGAGGCAGCTGATCGGTGACGGCGCGGCGGCATCGACACCCGGAACCCACTCCGCCACGTACGCCGTGAGCTGCGCCAGCCGCACCGGATCGATCGTCCGGTCGCGGTTCGACGGATCGACCGTCGGGCCGTTGCCGTGCAGGCCGACCTTCACGCCCTCGCCCGGTGTGAGCAGTCCGTACACGCCGGGCGACGCGACACCGTCGGCACCGGGCTCGCGATAGTGGACGAAACTCGGCCAGTCGAAGTGCGCACTGCCGGCATCCGGATGCTCGGCGACCGGACGCTCCGGGAAGTGCGCCGGCTGCTCCTCCGTGACGCGCACCGCCGGCAACGGGGACCCTTGGGCCGCGAGCCAGTCGCCGATCAGCGCCGGAGTCCACGATCCGGCCGCGACGACGAGGCCGCGCGCCTCGATCCGGTCGCCTCCGACGGTGACCGCGACGCCCGCATCCGTCACCTCGAGCTGCTCGACGGGAGCGCTGAACCGCAGCTCGGCGCCGGCGCGCTCGGCCACCGTGAGCATGGCCTCGACCGCGACGTCCGCCCGGAGTCGGCCGCCCGACGGAGCGAACAGCACGTCCGTCTCGAAGTGGAGGCCGGGCCAGCGGGCGGCCCCAGCGTCCGCGGTCAGCCGTTCGGTGGGGAGCCCCGCCTCGGCGAGCGCCGCCTCGATCGCCGACACCGTCCCCGGGTCGCCGTGGTCGATCGCGCCGGTCAGCTCCAGGATGCGCTGGCCCGACGCCGACTCGAGCTCCCGCCAGCCGTCGCGCGCCCGCAGCGAGAGCTCCACGTAATCGCGGTCGACATACCCATGGCGGAAGATGCGCGACGCCCCGTGAGACGAGCCGCGATCGTGCCCGCGCTCGAACGCCTCCACCAGGAGCACCGACGAGCCCGACTCCGCGAGTGCCCGCGCGGTCGCGGCGCCGACGATTCCCGCGCCGACGACGATGTGGTCGTAGGTCATCACACGAGGCTAGGGGATGCCCGGCGAACGACGCGCGCACGAGCAGGCGCCACCCGCACCCGACGCGCGAGCAGGGCCGGGCTCAGGGAGCGAGCAATGCCGCGATCAGGAGCAGCGCCGGGATCGCGAGCACGGTCGTCAGCAGCACCGTGTCGCGCGCGATCGCCACACCGCGCTCGTAGCGGGCCGCGAAGTTGTAGACGTTCTGCGCGGTCGGGAGGGCGGCGAGCGCCACCGCCGCGAACAGACTCTGCCCGTGCAGCCCGAACACCAGCCACGCCACGAGGAACGCCACCGTCGGCATCACGGCCGACTTGAGCAGGGAGGCGGTGAGGATCTCCGCGCGGCCGTGGTCTGAGCGCAGCGGCCGCGAGCCGTACAGCGACATCCCGAACGCCATCAGCACCAACGGCACGGCCGCGCCGCCGAGCAGGATGAACGGCTCGTACACCGCATCCGGGATCTGCAGGCCGCTCACATCGACGAGGATGCCGAGCAGCGACGCGATGATCATCGGGTTCCGGATGGGCTGCGTGAGGATCGAGCGAACCGAGACGGAACCGCGCGACGTGACGTCGAGCACCGTGAGCGCGATCGGCGCGAAGACGATCAGCTGCAGCAGGAGCACCGGTGCGACGTAGGACGCACTCCCGAGCACATAGACCGCGACGGGGATGCCGATGTTGTTCGCGTTCACGTAGCCGGAGCCCAGCGCGCCGATCGTGGTCTCCGCGGCTCCCCGCCGGAAGAACAGGCGCGAGAGCAGGACGAACGCGCCGCCCGCGACGAGCGCCGCGACGGCCGCGACGACGACCTGGGTGGAGAACACGACGTGGAGGTCGGCGTGGGCAAGTGTGACGAACAGCAGGGCCGGGTTGGTGATGAAGAAGGCGATGCGGTTGAGCACGAACGGCGCCGTCGGTCCGCCGATCCCGAACCGTGCAGCTATGTAGCCGACCGCGATGACGAACGCGATGATCGCGAACCCGACCACGACACCGCCCATCCGTCCAGCCTAGGGCGCCGCGGGGTCCTGGTCTCGCTTGCCACGGCTGTTGCCGCGCGCCTCGGCTACGAGGTCTGGCGCGACGACGTCAGGATGCCCGCAGCGTGCATCGCCGCGCCGATGGCGTTGGCCGTGTCCTTGAAGACGGTGTCGGCCTTCGCCGCGCCGATCGCGCCGCCGGTGACGACGGCCGAGGCGGCGACCCGCCCGAGCCGCGCGACGACCTGACCGTCGAGGTGCATGATCTCGACCGTGAACGACATGTAGAGCTGCCGCCCCGCCATGCCGCCGAACAGCACCGTCATCGGAATGCTCCCGCGCTTGGCGACGAACCCGCCGGCCGGCGTCGTCTCGACGGTGAAGCCTGCGCCGCTGAGGGCCTGGGCGACGACGGAGCGCACGGCGTCGGGATCGGCGCTGCTGAAGAACTCGTGGCCGGACGCCATGACGTCTCCTTCGGGATCGGGATGCGCGCACTGCGCGCAACGAGCCTATCGGGGCCCGATCGGGGCCCTATCGGGGCCCGCCCGCAATCGAGTCCCGAGTTGCTGGGCCGAAATCGTTCGCTTCGACCCAGCAACTCAGGACTCGAGCGCGGGGCGGATGCGGGCGGGGGCGGATGTGCGGGGGGGGCGGGGCGGATGTGCGGGCGGGGCGGATGTGCGGGCGGGGGGGCGGGGCGGATGTGCGGGCGGGGCGGATGTGCGGGCGGGGGGGCGGGGGCGGATGCGCGGGGCGGATTAGGCGGAGGGGCGCGCTGCGATCACGACGGTCGCGTCGAGGTCGCTGGAGTGCTCGATGCGCGTGACGAGACCGACCGCAGCGAAGAGAGCGGCGGTGCGCTCCGCCTGCAGCGTGCTCGTCTCGATCAGGAGCGAGCCGCCGGGCGCGAGCCAGGCCGGCGCCTCGGCCGCGATCCGGCGCTGCACGTCGAGGCCGTCCGCGCCTCCGTCGAGGGCGACCGCCGGCTCGAAGTCGCGCGCCTCCGGCGGCATCATCGCGATCGCGTCGGTCGGCACATACGGGGCATTGACCGCCAGAATGTCGACCCGGCCGCGCAGCGAGGCGGGCAGCGGCTCGTAGAGGTCCCCTTCGAACACGCGGCCCCCGGGCTCGAGGTTCGCCCGGGCGCATCGGACCGCGGCGGGGTCGACATCGGCGGCGATCAGTTCGACGTCGGGCCCGAGTCCGGATGCGATCGCCGCGCCGATCGCGCCGGCGCCGCAGCAGAGGTCCAGCACCACCGCATCCGGGGAGCCGAGCCCCACCGCGAGCTCGACCAGGAACTCCGTGCGATGCCGGGGGACGAAGACCCCCGGCTCGACCACGATGCGCAGCCCGCAGAATTCGGCCCAGCCGAGCAAGGGCTCCAGGGGGAATCCGGCGACACGTTTGGCGACCAGGTCTTCGAGCTGTTCCGGCGATTCGGCGGCCACCGTGAGGAGCAAGGCCTCGTCTTCGGCGAAGACGCAACCGGCGGCGCGCAGGCGTTCCACGAGGACGGGATCGGGTTCGGTCACGAGCCCTCATGCTAGACCGATGCTCGACGAGGATGAACTTTCGTATCATCGGTCGGCTGCCGTGCACGCGGTTCCGGATGCACCCGCGATCGCCACACGATCAGAAGACGGGCAGGGGGGACCTTGACCCGAGGCCGACACGCTCGTATATCTGAGAGATGAAACGCATCCATTACGCCAGTGGGTCTCTCCTGACGGGCGACAAGATCGCCGACGTGCTGGTCAGCTACGCGGCTGTGCTCGCCAAGAACGAAGCGGCGGCTGAGGTGCGCGCACCGGCGTTGTCGGTCAACGGCACGGTCGCTCCCGTGCTGCTCCTGCTCGGCCCCGCGAGCCAGATGATGGCCGAAGACGAGGAGTCCGAGCATCCGGATGTCGAGGACGCCGAGTTCGTCGCCGAGTGCGAGAAGCAGATTGCGTCGATGGGTCCGAGGCGCGCCGGCTACGTGACCGAGGGCATCGACGACGTCGGCGGCATCGACCTCGACTACCTGTGAGCCCCCCGAGACTTGTGAATCGAACCGCGCATAAGGCACCCTCAGAACGATAAGTTCACCCGACCCCCTGGCGTCCCGCCCGAGGGCGCGTACTATCCCGCACCAGATAGCAATCGGGAGAAGGCATGCAGGTGTACCACGTCTACATCGACGACCTGCGGTTCACCTTTGTCGATCGCGCCCCTGTCGAAGAACTCAAGGAGCGGGTCGTCGCGGCGAACCGGGCCGAGGGCGCCTTCGTGTCCATCACGCAGTCCAGCCGCCCTCCGAGCGAGGTCTTCGTGACCAACCAGACGAAGGTGCGGATCGAGACCGCGAGCATCCCCCGCGACCAGGGCTCACCCGGCGGCGACGAGGACGACGACGCCTTCTGGTTCGACTTCGACTCGCTCTCCTAGCGCCATGACTTCGCTCTGGCTCGACCGGGCCGACCCCATCCCCACCGACACATTCGAGCCGGACGCCCACTACGACGTGGCGGTCATCGGCGCCGGGATCACCGGCCTGACCACGGCGCTCATGCTGGCACGGCACCGGATGCACGTAGCGGTCATCGAAGCGCGCACCGTCGGCGCCGTCACCACCGGCAACACGACGGGGAAGATCAGCCTGCTGCAGGGAACCGTGCTCTCCCAGCTCAAGCGGCACACCACCGACCGCGTCCTCTGCGCGTATGTGGACGGCAACGCGGCCGGTCAGGGCTGGCTCCTCGATTACCTGCAGCAGCGGGGCGTCCCGTACGAGAAGCGCGACGCCTTCACGTATTCGTCGACCGCAGACGGCGCCGACACGCTCGACGCGGAGCTGGAGGCGGCGCGGATCGCGGGGCTGCGGATCAGCGAGGACGCGGGCGAGCTGCCGTTCCCGGTCACGGGGATGCTCCGCCTGCCCGACCAGGCGCAGGCCGACCCGGTCGAGATCCTGCGAGCGCTGGCCGCCGATCTGCGCGAGCTCGGCGGCGTGATCGTCGAGGGCGAGCGCGTGACGGATGTGTCCGCCTCCGATCCGGCGGTGATCACGAGTACCTCGGGCCGCACCCTCGCGGGAAAGGTGGTGCTCGCCACCGGGAC
Organism: Leifsonia sp. NPDC058248; assembly: GCF_042881905.1. NCBI lineage: Bacteria > Bacillati > Actinomycetota > Actinomycetes > Micrococcales > Microbacteriaceae > Leifsonia > Leifsonia sp. NPDC058248. The sequence continues at coordinate 172,921 of NZ_JBHVXB010000001.1, read as the reverse complement.
GCCGATCCTCGACCGCGGCCTCTACTTCGCCAAGCTCGAGCCGCTGCGCTCCTACCTCACGGCGTTCGCGGTCCCCGGCGCGATCCCGCGCGGGATGTACCTCTCCGCGGATGCGCCCACGCGTTCGCTGCGCACGGCGCCGACTCCGGATGGCCGTGAACTGCTGCTCGTCGGCGGCAACGGGCATCCGGCCGGGCGTGCGGACTCGCCGGCCGAGCTGGTCGCCGACCTCACCAGGTGGGCGGAGACGGTCTTCCCCGGCGCTCGACGCACCCACTGGTGGGCGGCGCAGGACTACCGCGCGGCCGGCCTGGTGCCGTTCGTGGGGTGGCTGCCCCGCGGGCGCGGGCGGCTCTTCCTCGCGACCGGCTACAACAAGTGGGGCCTGACGAACGCGGTGGCCGCCGCGATCAGCCTCACCGCCACCCTCACGGACACCGAGGAGCCCGAGTGGGCCCGGGTGATCCACCACCGGGTCACGCATCCGATCGACCTCGCCACCGGTGTCGGCTTCAACGCGGCGGTGGGCAAGGAGATCGTCACCAATTGGACCGCCGCGGAGCTGTCCGGACCGGCCATCGGCGCGCACACGCCTCCCCCTGCCGAGGGCACCGGCGTGGTCGGCCGTCGCGGACTCCGCCCGGTCGCGGTCTCGACCGTCGACGGCCGCACGTGCGCCCTGTCGGCCGTGTGCACGCACCTCGGCGGCGTGGTGCGCTGGAACGATGCCGAGCTGTCGTGGGACTGCCCTCTGCACGGCTCGCGGTACGCGGCGGACGGCTCCGTCCTCGAGGGGCCGACCACCCACCCCCTTCCGCCCGCCGACAACGACGCCGATCACCCCGACCACTGAAATACCGGATGCCCGAAACCAGCGTGTGAGGGTAGGCAGAAGCGTCTGTCCGGCAGTAAGGTCGCGGCATGACTATTCCCAACGACGACAACAAGCCGGATCAGCCCGCGGCTGACGGAGCCGTGCCGGCCCCCGACGCCGCCGGGTCCGTTCCCCCCGCGGCCCCGCAGCCGCCGGTCACCCCTTCCTCCGACCTTCCGCCGGCCCCGCCCGCCCCGCCCGCGCCTCCGGCACCGCCCGCACCTCCGGCAGCCGCCGGCGCTCCGGCCTACCCGGCGTACGCCGCCGCACCGGCCGCGTCGACCGCCCCCGTGGTCTCGTCCACCGTGCCGCCGAGCCAGGTCAACACGGCCTTCTGGCTCTACATCGGTGCCGCCGTGTTCAGCGTGATCAGCAGCATCATCACGGTGATCGTCGTGAGCAACTCCCGCGACTCGCTCCTCAGCTCGCTCAACAACTCGAACTCGAACAACAACGTCGACCCCAAGACGTTCGTCGACGCAGCGATCGGCTTCGGCATCACCTGGGCGATCATCACCATGATCTTCTGGGTGGCCGTCTTCGTGGTGTTCTCGGTGTTCATGCGCCGGGGCGCCAACTGGGCCCGCATCGCGCTGACCGTGGTGAGCGCGATCTCGCTGCTGAACGTCTTCGCCGGCTACTTCGCAGGACTGATCCAGGTCATCCTGGTGATCGTCGCGACCGTCCTGATCTGGCTGAAGCCGGCCTCGGCCTACTTCGCCGCCGTCAAGGCCTCGAAGGCACCGCGCGCCTGAGTCCGCGCACGCTGTTCACCGGAGCTCGGGTCCCGTGGGCCCGAGCTCTGGCGTTTCCGCTCATAACCACAGGCGCCCGGCGTCGTCAAGGGTCTCGACCTTCCGATCGGCTGGGCCTACCGTCTCTCTCGGTCGCTCTCCCCACGAGCGGCCATCAAAGAGAAAGCAGGTATCGGCAATGAACATTCTGCTCATCGTCATCGCGATCGTCGCGATCGTGCTGCTGTTCACGGGCGGGTTCGTCTCAGCCCTCAACTGGCTGCTCTGGGTAGGAATCATCCTCCTGGTGCTCGCAGTCATCGTGTGGCTGGTTCGCATGATCAGCGGGCGACGCTCGGTCTGACGACCGACAGCAACGTCGAGCCCCCGGATGCACGAGCATCCGGGGGTTTCGCCGTCTCACGGGGCTGGCACGCCGCCGCGCGCGAGCGAGGTGAACTCCTCGACGCCGAAGGCCGTGCCGGCCAGGCCCCAGCCGCCTTCCGCGGCCTCCTGGAGGATCACCCAGGTGCGCGCCGCCTGACTCTCGTCGCCGGAGACCCGCGCCACGATCTCGGTCGCCTCGCGCACGAGCTGTCGCTGCCCTTCCCGGTTCAGCGATCCGGGCGGCGTGATGACCTGCACCCGCACGGTTCGCGCCGAGGGCGTGTTCGCCGTCGAGATGGCACTCGCCGGCAGGCGGTGGATGAACGCGGCCGTGTTGTCGAGGTGGAACGGCCTCGGCTGGGCGACCCCCTCAGCACGCAGCACCGCGTGCGTGAGCTCGTGGCCGAGTTCTTCATCGGCCTCGGCCGGGAAGAGGTCGGCGGCGGCGTAGACGTCGATCATGGGCATGGGATGCTCCTCACTGCTCGCACTCACCGCCCATCGGTAGAAATTATGATGGGTTGCATAGAACCTAGATTATGACGACTGTCATAGTCAAGAGCCGAAGGAGATCTCGTGGCGAACGACGTGCGCACCAAGATGGTGGAGGGCGCCATCCGGCTGCTCGCGACGCGCGGTCTCGCCGGCACCTCGTTCTCCGAGGTGATCGAGCTCACCGGCGCGCCACGCGGCTCGATCTACCACCATTTCCCCGGCGGCAAAGACGAATTGATCGCTGCGGCCGTGGACCGCTCCGCGACGAACGCCGTCACCGTGCTCGACCAGCGGGCCGGCCGGCCCGCAGACGAGGTCGCCGAACTCTTCCTCGACACCTGGCGCCTGCTGCTCACCCGCTCCGGATTCGAGGCCGGATGCGCGCTCGTCGCCGTGACCGTCGACACCGACTCCGAGGAGCTCCGGATGCACGCCGCCACGGCCTTCCGGACCTGGCGGGAGCACCTGTCCCTCCTGCTGGCCCGTGGAGGCCTATCCGTCGAGGACGGCGATCGCTTCGCCACCCTGTTGCTGGCGGCGAGCGAAGGGGCGGTCATCCTGAGCCGCGCGAGCGGGGACCTGACGACCTTCGACCTCGTCGCGGACACCCTCCTGCAGCAGCTTCGCGCAACGATCGCGACCCCGTAGCGCATCCGCTCGCGCGCTGGTACCGTGCGCTGCGCAACGGAAGGAGACGACGATGCCACAACGCGAACCTCAGCTCAAAGACCAGAAGCTCTACGAGGAGCTCCGCGGCGAGGGCAACTCGAAAGAGAAGTCCGCACGGATCTCCAACGCCGCCGCCGCGCGCGGGCGCTCAGCGGTAGGCCGCGCGGGCGGCGAGTCCGGTTCCTACGACGACTGGACGGTGCCCGACCTCAAGAAGCGCGCCAAAGAGCTCGGCCTCACCGGCTACTCGAAGAAGAACAAGTCGCAGCTGATCAGCGCGCTGCGCAACCACTGACCCGCAAGCACTGACCTGCGAGCACTGACCTGCGAGCACTGACCTGCAAGCACTACCCGCATCCCCTGACGATCCCGCCCCGTCGTCGTACACTCGCGACATGGGACTGCGAGAGGTCGCCGAGGAGTTGTACGGCGTCGCGCCGGCCGAATTCACCGCGTCGCGCAACGCAGCGGCGGCGGGGGCCGACAAAGCGCTCGCCAAAGACATCCGGGCTCTGCGCAAGCCGTCCGCCTCGGCGGCGGCGATCAATACGCTGGTTCGCACACAACCCGAGCTGATCGAGTCGATCCTCGACGTGGGCGACCGGATGCGCGACGCGTTCGCCGCCCGCGACCGGGACGAGATCCGGGCTGTCACCGGGGAGCGGCAGCGTCTGCTGCAGTCGGCGTCGCGGAGCGTCGGCGGGGCCAGCGCCGGCGTGCTCCGTGAGATCGAGGAGACGCTGCAGGCCGCGGTGATCGACCCGGCGGCAGCCGCAGCCGTGCGAAGCGGAATGCTCGTCCGGGCCCTCGAGTCGACGGGGGTCGACCAGGTGGACGTCGCCGACGCCGTGGCGCTCCCCGTCGACATCGAGGCGCCCCGGGCGGCCCGCACCACCACGTCATCGAAGCGTGCCGAGCCGGCGGAGTCGGCGAGCGAGCGCCGGGAACGCGAGCGCCGCATCCGGTCGGCCGAGAAGACGCTCGAGCGCGCCCGCGAGGCCGCCTCAACCCTCGACGACGAGCTCGACGTGGAGGTCGATCGGCGCAGCGATCTCGAGTCGGAGCGCGACGCCCTCGCCCGGCGGCTGGAGCGCACCCAGGACGAGCTCGCCGAGTCGCGAGCAGCCGAACGGGAGCTGCGACGCCGCATAACCCAGGCGCAGTCGGCCGTGCGCGACGCGGAGAAGGCACTGCGCGCGACGAAGTAGCGCCCTGTGCCGCAATCGCCCGGCCCGTGCTCGGGTCAGTTCGCCTGCTCGGGCGCGTGCACGGCGGCCTGCCGGAGGAACGACTCGGCGTCCTCCTCGGGCAGTATGATCAGCCCGCGAGGGCTGGTGGCCGAGAGCAGCATCGCGTCCAGCCAGACGCGATTCAGCATCGGGGGCTTCGTGGCATCGAAGAGGTACTGCACCGGGATCGCGGGCGAGAACCACAGGCTCACGCGGCCGGAGCCCTGCTCGACCGGCTGCGCCCAGCTGACCAGGAACGCTTCGTGCATCCGGAGCTTGGTGGTGATCGCGATCTTGAGATGCGACAGCAGCCTGTCGTCGAACTCGTACCTCGAACCCGCTCCGTAGATCAGAGTGCCCATGCCCTCATCCTCGTTCTCGCATTCGCCCGCCGCGTCTCGCCCGCTCGGCGAGCCCTAAGCGGGCAGGTGCATATCCGCATCGTCTTCGCTCATCACGACCATCCCGCCGGTGCGCTGCGACGTATGCATCAGAGCCTCCAGCCAGACCGGATTCACAGCAGGCGGCCTGCTGCCACTGAATTGGAAGGCCAACGGCACTTCGCGGCTGATCCACAACGAGACGCGACCAGAACCTTGCTCGACCGGCACATCCCAGTTGAGCAGAAAGCTCTCGTGACGGCGGAGCTTGGCGACGATCGCGAGCTTGATATGGCTCAGCACGCGGTCGTCCAGGTCATATTCCTGACCTGCGCCATACACGAGTTTTCCCATGGTTAGAAGTGTGCCTTACGAACGCATTCTGCACCCGTCGCGCGCGAGGGATTGACAAGATATGCGCGTCGCGGTAAGCGCGCTGGAGCATCCGGAGCGACTTCGGTCGGGAAACTGGCAAAAGTTGCCCACCCCAGCTCGGTAGTCGTTAGGCTTGTTCCGTTCGCGCGCAAACCAGGCAAGGAGGCCCTACGGCATGCCCCATCCCCTCACGGTCGCCGCGATCGGTTTCTGGCACGTACACGCCGGCGACTACGCGAGATCAGCGCAAGAACACCCCGACACCACCCTCGTCGCCGTCTGGGACGACGACGAGGAGCGCGGCCGGGCGGCCGCCGACGAGTTCGGCGTGGAGTTCGTCCCCGACCTCGACGAACTGCTCGCCCGACCCGAACTCGACGGTGTCACCATCACGACGAGCACCGACCAGCACCACGAGGTGATGCTCAAGGCCGCACGCGCCGGCAAGCACATCTTCACCGAGAAGGTGCTCGCCCCCACGGTGCACGAGGCCGAAGACATCGTCGCCGCCGCCGCCGAGGCGGGTGTCGCACTCGTCGTCTCGCTCCCCCGGCTCTACGACGACTACACGCAGGCCATCGAGCGCGTCCTCGACGACGGAACACTCGGCGAGCTGACATACACGCGTGTGCGGCTGGCGCACGACGGCTGGGTGGCGGGCTGGCTGCCCGACCGCTTCGGGCATCCGGATGAGGCGATCGGCGGCGCGCTCACCGACCTCGGCTGCCATCCGGCCTACCTGACGCGGCTGTTCCATCGTGCCGAGCCGATCAGCATCACGGCTTCGTACGGTCACGTGACGGGACGGCAGGTCGACGACAACGCGGTGGTCACGGCGGAGTTCCCCGGCGGCCGGCTCGGGGTGTTCGAAGCGAGCGTCGTGACGACGCCCGGCACGTTCACGATCGAGCTGCTCGGCACCGAAGCCGCACTGATCTTCGGGTTCGGCGGCGACCGGATGCTGGCCAAGGGCGGAGCCTACGGCGACGACTGGCAGGAGCTCGAGCTGCCCGGGCGGGCGCCGATGGCGTTCGACCAGTGGGTGCAGCACATCCACGACGGCACGACGGCCGACGAGAACCTGCGGACCGCCGTCGAGCTCACCCGGATGGTCGTCGCGGCCAACGAGTCGGCCGCGAGCAGTATGACGGTCGCCCTGGCGCCGTCCGTCGCCGTCTAGGCGCGCCGCCGCTCCCCTATCGTTCTTCCTCTTCCTCTTCTTCCTCTTCCTTCTCTCCGCATCGAATCAGGAGATTCATCATCATGACCACCCCCGTCCGCATCGGACTCATCGGCGCCGGCGGCATCGCCGGAGCCCACGTCGCCGGCTACGCCCTCAACCCCGGACTCGTCACCCTCGCCGCCGTCGCCGACCCGGTTCGCGAGAGCGCCGAGGCGCGCGCCGCCGACACCGGAGCCGCCCTCTTCGCCGACTACAACCGGATGCTCGCCGAAGCCGACATCGACGCCGTCGACATCTGCCTGCCGCACCACCTGCACAAGGATGCGATCGTCGCTGCCGCCCGCGCGGGCAAGCACATCCTGTGCGAGAAGCCGCTGTGTCTCACCCTCGACGAAGCCCGCGAGGTCTCGGCGGCCGTGGAGTCGGCCGGCGTGACGCTCATGTGCGCGCACAACCAGCTGTTCCTCCCCGCCGTCGCCAAGGCGAAGGAGCTGATCGACGCCGGAACGCTCGGCCGGGTCTACGAGGTGCGTACCACCGACAGCTTCTTCAACGACTTCGACCCCGAGAACATGGGGTGGCGCGCCCACGCGAAGACGAGCGGCGGCGGCGAGCTGATCGACACCGGCTACCACCCCACCTACCTGCTGCTGCACCTCGCGGGCGGCTCGCCGGTGGAGGTCACGGCCATGCTCGCCACCCACCGCCTCACCTTCATGGAGGGCGAAGACTCGGCGACCGTGCTCGTGCGCTTCGACAACGGCGTGATCGGCACGATCGTCACCAGTTGGGCCTACGAGGCCGCCGACAGCACCGAGCGCTTCTCGGCGGTCGGCGAACTCGGCTCGCTCACCAGCGACGGAACCACGCTGAGCTACCACGTGCGCGGCCAGGAGCCGGTGGTCCTCGAACTCGACGAGGTCGACCAGTTCGGCGAGGAGATCGCGCACTTCGCCCGGTCGATCCAGGACGGCACCCGCCCGCTGCACACGCAGGAGGAGGGCATCGAGGTGCTCGGCATCATCCTGGGCGCCTACGAGTCGGTGCGCACACGAGCGATCGCGGAGGTGCCGGCGCTCGACCGCGTGCGGTAGAGCAACCGGAGGGGGGCGCTTGTTGTGCGTGCGAATTCTGCGGGGTCGTCTGTCCGAGTCGTTGCCGCGGATCGTTCGCGTGGCTCGCCTGCGCGGATCCTTCGCGCTGGCCGCCCGCGGGCGTCGTTAGCGGTCGCCCGCCGTCGTCGCCGTGCGGCGGCGGGGTGCGGCGGCGGTGTGCGGCGGCGTGCGGTGGGACGACGGTGTGCGGTGGGACGACGGTGTGCGGTGGGACGGCGGTGTGCAGTGGGACGCCGGTGTGCGGCGGGACGCCGGTGTGCGGCGGGACGCCGGTGTGCGGCGGGACGCCGGTCCGCGCCGGACCGCTGGTCAGCGCGGCCCGGCGCTCAGTAGGCTCACGGCATGGTCTCGAACCCGCTGATCCCGTCGTTCTACCCTTTCCTCATCGTCTTCGTCTATCTGTTGATCCTGGCGATCTGCGCGGGCATCCTGTACCTGGTCATCCGGTTGGCAGTGCTGCACGCCCTTCGCGGCCATCAGCGCTGGCTCGAGAGCCGCCCGCCTCGCGGGCCGGTGCAGTAACTCCGGAGAACTCGGGCGCCACACCGCGCTCGACGCAGTAACTCCGGAGAATTTGAGCGCCAGGCCGCACTTGGTGCAGTAACTCCGAAGAAGGCGACGCCTGGCGGTCGGCTTCTCCGGAGTAACGAGCAGACGGGCGGGCGCCGGCGCCGATACGCTCGTGGGATGGAGCCGTTCCCGTGGCGCATCGAGCTGGGCGAGCATCCGGGAGTCGTCCTCCGCACCCTGGAGCTCGGCGACTGGATCGTCGAGTACGACCTCTCGAGGGTCCCCGACGTGCCGTTGTGGACGATGTATCCGGCGGACCTCGACGAGGAGCGGGCCAAGATGCGCGCCGACCTCAACCTGCAACTCGCGGCGACCGGGATGGGCATCCGGTATGTCATCGACGAGCGTGGGACGGCGCTCGGCACGGCGGGCATCGGTCGGGGCAGGCACGGTTTCGAGGTCTTCTACGCACTGAAACCGGAGGCGCGCGGGCGGGGACTGGTCACGGGCGCTGTCGGCGCGCTGGTCTCGTGGCTGAACGCCAACGGCGAGCGGGACATCTGGCTCAGCACACTCGACGGCAATGCAGCGAGCGAGAACGTCGCCCGGCGCGCAGGGTTCGAACGCGTCGACGCGGGAACGCACGTCGACGGGCGTCCGCTCACGAACTGGCGGCGGCGCGGGTAGTGCGCTCCCGGTCGCGGCGAGGCCTTCAGCCGATGAGGGAGACGGCGCGCGCGATCACGAGGGCGAGCAGCACGAAGCCGGAGAACGACTCGAGCGCCATCAGCAGCTTCGCCCGATGGGTCAGAGGCATCGTGTCGGTCGCGCTGAACGCCATCGAGTTGGCCAGCGAGAAGTAGAAGTAGTCGATGTAGTTGGGGACCCAGTCCAGCTGGCGACTCGAGCCGCGGGCCACTTCGTCGATCGCGTCGTGGTCTTCGTCCTGCGGAAAGCGGAAATCGGCCAGCGGGAGCTCGTGGCGGGCGACCTTCACCCGCGAGACCGGTCCGCCCCGGTCGAGCACCCAGAAGACGAGCGCGAAGGCGATGACATTGGTCGCCCACACCTGAAGCGAGGCGAGCAGCAGCTCGGATCCGTTGCCGTGCTTGTTGAGCAGGCGCACGATCGTCTCGACGAACGCGACCTGGTTCGCAGCCAGGATCAGGACGGAGAGCGCGATCTCAGCCCGCCGCGACCACCGAGACTCCCTGGTCAGGTGGTGCGGGTTGTAGATGATCAGCACGATGAGCATGAGCAGGCAGACGCCGACGACGACGTAGCGCTCGACGAGCGGAACGGCACTCGGCAGCACGGCGTAGGCGGCGAGGGCGATCAGGGTCGCGATGACGGCCGGCCACCGGTGCTCCGGGGCGACATTCCTCGCGCGCTTGTCGTCGCCGACCTCGTTCTTGCTCATGCTCGTGACCATACCGCGCAGGCTCCCCCGACCCGGGTCGCCCTCGCCGCCTGGCCGTCCGTTGCTCGACCCAGGTCCGTTCCCGGCCCGGATTCTTCCCGGACTCGATCGCTGGGTGCACCGGGAGCTGGGGGGATCTGGGCGCGGCGGATCCCGGCGTGGGAGTCCTACCCGGCGCGGCTAGGGGTTGAGTCTGCGCGGGGCGCGGGTACAGATGGGGGATGACCGTTTCCGCCGTTCTGTTCGATGTCGACGGGACCCTGGTCGACTCCAACTATCTGCACGTCGACGCGTGGCAGCGCGCCTTCGCCGAACTCGGCTCGCCCGCCGACGCCTGGCGCATCCACCGAGCGATCGGCCAGGACTCGGAGCGGCTCATCCGCTCCGTCGCCGGAGAGCACGACGACGACTGGGTCGCTCGGGCCGCAGACCTCCACTCGCGCTACTACCGCGAGCTCGCGCCGCGACTGCGCGCGTTCGATCGCGCGGCCGTGCTGCTGCGCGCGATCGACGGCCGCGGCATCCGGGTGGTGCTGGCCACGTCGGCTCCCGGGGACGAGCTCGAACTGCTCCTCGACGCCATCGGGGCTCCGGATGCACTCACGGCCACGACCAACGCCGACGACGTCGAGCAGGCCAAGCCCGACCCGGGCATCCTGGAGGTCGCACTCGACCGGGCGGGGGTCGGACCGTCGGACGCGGTGATGGTCGGGGACTCGGTGTGGGATCTCACGGCGGCGGCGCGGGCGCACATCCGCTCGATCGGCGTGCTCTCCGGCGGCGTCGGCCCGGCCGAGCTGCTCGACGCCGGCGCATCGATCCTGTTCGACGACCCCGCCGACCTGCTCGCGCACCTCGACGACGTGCTCTGACGCGGCGCCCCTCGCCCGCCCTCTCGCCCTCCTGGGCCCGTGAGTTGTGGCAAATTGTCGTTATGAGGCGCTTAAATGGCCCCAGAACGACAATTTGCCACAAGTCACGCCCCGCGGAGCCGCCCGGCCTGTGGATAGATGGAACGCCTCACGAAGCGCCTCACGAAGCGCCTCGCGAAGCGCCTCGCGACCTGCTCGCGAGCGGCCTCGACGCCTGAAACCCTTGCGCCGAGCGCCCAGGGGGCGTTGGATGCTCCCTGAGGCATCCGACGAGAGGGGTCAGCAATGTCCGCCAGCGAACTCGAAATGTCCAGCGTGCGTTTCCCGTATCGGGAGCGCATCTTCCACGTGGAGAAACAGGGGCCCGGCCTGTGGGCGGTGCTCGACGACTCCCATGCCGAGCTCGGAAAACTGGTGCGCGTGTCCCCGGAGGGCGAGGAGCACGAACCCGTCTTCGGCGCGATTCCGCCCGGCTTCACTGAGACGCTCCATGAGGGCTCCGACTGGAAGATGCTCGTCGCCTCCCTGATCAACGAGGCGCTCGAACCGTCGCCCGCGACGACCGGCAACCAGGGCGAGTCGTGACGGTCAAGCTCAATCGCAAGGGTCTCAGCCACGCCCGGAGACTCGCCGAGCAGGGGAAGGTCGTGCGCGCCGGGAACGACGACTGGAGCGAGCACGCGCCCAGCACCGACGACGAGAACGCCTTCATCGACGAGCACGGCTACGGTGCCTACGGTGAGTGGTTCCTCGGCGTCGACGACGACATGAACGAGGACACGAAAGGCCGCTACTCGTTCCCCTACGGCGATTTCACGAAGGTGCACCGCAGCGGCGTGATCGCAGCGGAGAGCCGGGCGGCGCAGAACAACCACGACGACATCGCCACGGCGGCGAAGAATCTGCTCGAGCTCATCGACAAGGAGTAGGCGGCAGCTACGATACGGAGCGTGAGACCGACGCTGAGGACGGCACTGGGGTGGGCATCCGCACTACTCCTGAACGTCGGCGCGCTCACCTTCATCGCCGGTCTGGTGCTTCCGCACACCGGGAGCGGAAACGCGGTCCTCGTCACCGGCGTCGCGCTCTGCGCTGCCGGGCTCGCGACCGACGCGGGCTGGATGCTCGCCTCACGCGCCCCGCATCCGTGACGTCGCGCGCTGTGCGTGCCCAGACGAAGAACGACCCCACCCCGGGATGGCAGGGTGGGGTCGCGCCGGAGAGGGGATCAATCCGGCGGCTCGGTGTTCTTGACGAGGTCGGGGTTGGAGGGCTGTTGCGCCGGGTCGAAGTCGGCGGGCGGCGGTTCGGCCGATTCGCTGCCGGTCGTGGACGCGTCTGTCACGTCCTCGGCGCCCTCGGGGGTGGTTGAGCCCTGGCCGGGCTCGGTCTCGGCGGGCTCGGACGCTTGAGCATCCTGTGCCTGCGCATTCTGCTCGAAGCGTTCGGGCCGGTCCTCGGCTGGAACCCCCTCACTGTCGGCGCTCGGCAGTCCGTTGACGTCTGACATCGGCGCTCCTCTTCCGTGGCCGCCCGCTAGGGCCGACCCTCTTCGCTGTACGAGGTCTCTCCGTCGTCGTCGTTCGAGCCCTGATCGGGGTCGACAAGGTCGCCGAAGATCTTGCCGAAGACGCCCTTGTCGGCGTCGGGGTCGACGGCTCCGCCGTCATCTCCGTCGAGGCCTTCGACAAGGCCGTTGGTCTCGTCGAAGTCGTTAGCCGGTTCATCCGGTGTCGTTGGATCGCTCATACGCCCAACCAACGCGAACCCCCTCGCTTTCACAAGGGGGTTCACGTTCGTCGAGCAGCGGCGTACGCGCTCAGCGCCGCAGCACCGCAGCGCGCCGCTAGGCCGGAACGGCCGCTCCGTTGGCCGCGGCCACGAGCTGGTCGATCTGGTCGCTCGTCACCGGGCTGCCCGGGAAGGCAGCCACCCGGTTGAGCGGCATGGATTCGGCCATACGCATGAGCGCCGGGTCGGCGAGCATCCCGGCGATGCCCGCGTCACCCGCCTGGGCGAGCGCACCGGCCAGGATCTGACCGCCGATCGGGTGCTTCAGCCATTCGCCGATCGTCGACTCTGCGGAGAGCAACGGGATGCCCGCATCGCCGGCGAGCGACACGGTCGCGTTTCCGCGGAGGTCGCGGGAGGAGGCGCCGACAGTCACTTCGTATTCGCCGCCCTCGACGATCCACTTCGACTGGGCGATGTCGTAGTAGGCGAGGTCCTCGTTCGGGATGCGGATCGTCACCGTCTCGGAGGCGCCTGCCGCGACGGCCACGTTCGCGAAGCCCTTGAGCTCGCGCACCGGACGGGAGACCGACGAACCCGGAACCGACAGATAGACCTGCACGACCTCGCGCCCGTCGCGGTCGCCGGTGTTGGCGACGGTCAGGCTAACGTCGATGCCCGCATCCGAGCCCGAGACCGACAGGCCGGAGAAGTCGAACGTCGTGTACGACAGGCAGTGGCCGAACGGGAAGCTGACCGCGGCGTCGCGCGCGTCGTAGTCCCGGTAGCCGACGAACAGCCCCTCGCCGTATCGCACGTGACCGGCTTCGCCAGGGAAGTTGAGGAACGCGGGGGTGTCCTCGAGACGCAACGGGATGCTCTCCGCGAGGCGTCCGGACGGGTTGACCACTCCGAACAGCACGTCTGCGACGGCACCGCCGCCGGCCTGGCCGAGCAGCCAGCCTTCGACGATCGCCTCGGCGCGGTCGGCCCAGCCGGAGACGCGCACGACGCCGCCGTTGGAGAGGACGACGGTGACGCGATCGCTCTCGGCGAGCACTGCCTCCAGCAGCTCGGTCTGGGCGGTCGGCAATTCGAGGTGCTCGCGGTCGAAGCCTTCCGACTCGTCTTCGGCGGGGAGGCCGAGGAAGACCAGCACGTCGTCGGCCGTTCGCGCTGCAGCGGCGGCTTCTGCCGTGAGCGCCGCGGCGTCGTCGGACGCCTCGCCCGACGGGTAGCCGGCCGTGAAGGTCACCGTCGCGTCCCCCGCCAGCGCGCGGATCTCGTCGAGCGCGTTGTCGAGCTTCGTCGGCACGATCTCGGAGCTACCGGCTCCCTGGTAGCGCGGCGTGCGGGCGAACTCGCCGATCACCGCGATGGTCCGGCCGGCGGCGGGCCGCAGCGGGAGCACGCCGTCGTTCTTGAGCAGCACGACGCTGCGTCCGGCCACCTCACGGGCGAGCGCGTGGTGGGCGTCGCGGTCGTAGTCGGCGCTCGCGTCCTGCTGGTCGACGACCTTCTGGACGAGATCGATGATGCGGTCGGCGGCCGTGTCGAGCACGGACTCGGAGAGGGTCCCGTCGGCGACCGCGGCGACCAGCTGTGCATCCGTGACGCCGTTGCTCGACGGCATCTCGAGGTCGAGTCCGGCGACGAGCGCCGCGACGCGCTTGTTCACCGCGCCCCAGTCGGAGACGACGACGCCGTCGAAGCCCCACTCGTCTCGGAGCACGCTCGTGAGCAGCCACGGGTTCTCGCTGGCGTAGACGCCGTTGATGCGGTTGTACGAGCACATGACGGTCCACGGCTGCGCGTGCTCGACGACGTGCTGGAAGCCGCGCAGGTAGAGCTCGCGGAGCGGGCGCTCGTCGATGTCCGCGCTGACGCGCATCCGGTCGGTCTCCTGGTTGTTGGCGGCGAAATGCTTGAGCGAGGCGCCGACGCCCTGCGACTGCAGGCCGTTCACGAGGGCCGCGCCGAGCCGACCGCTCAGGATGGGGTCCTCGGACAGGTACTCGAAGTTGCGGCCGCAGAGGGGCGAGCGCTTGATGTTGATGCCCGGCCCGAGGAGCACGCCGACGTCCTCCGTCTTGGCCTCCTCGCCGAGCGCCCGCCCGACGCGTTCGAGCAGTTCGGCATCCCACGACGATCCGAGGGCGACAGCCGGCGGGAAGCACGTTGCGGGAACGCTGTCTCCGATGCCGAGGTGGTCGCCGCCTTCGCGCTGCTTGCGCACGCCGTGCGGGCCGTCGGTGAGGTAGATCGACGGGATGCCCACCCGGTCGACGCCCTCCGATTCCCAGAAACTTTTGCCGCTGGTGAGCGCGGCCTTCTCTTCGGTGCTCAGCGCGGCGGCGCGCGGCAGACGGTCGACCATGATTCTCCTTCGATACGGTCCACAAATGTGTGAATACCATACAACACTCGGTTTTGAGTTGCCCCGCGCACTCAGCCCTTCAGCAGGTCGATCATCCGCTCCAGGTTCGCGACATACTGCGGCGTCGCCTGGTAGTTCGGATGCGTCGCGACTTTGACGAGATAGCGCGGCGGTCCGAACTCGTCGGCGCCCCTGTCGATCGGGTTGGGTTTGTGGCTGAAGACCGGGAAGCCCAGGTAGTCGGTGCGCCGCCACAGGTTGAACCAGGCGACCTCGCCGTCGGGCTGGGTGAGCAGCTGGATGAGAGTGGGATCGTCGGTGTCCTCGTCGTCCGGGCCGGGCTCGTCGAGGTCCCCGTGGTCGGCGATGACCTGGGTGTACCAGGGATCGGCGCGCCGCAGCGACGGAGTGAACTGGGTCGGCGTGCCCAGCGGGCCCGGACCGAACAGCTCGGGGAAGAAGCGCCCGAAGTAGACACGCAATTGCGTGCCGTAGGTCAGCAGTCCGACGTTGCGGAGCCCCCGGTCGGTGTCCGGACGCAACGTGAACAGGCAGGCGACCGCCAGCACCGCCCCGAGGCTGTGCGCGCTGAGGATCACCGTGAAAGGGCGCTCCTCGCCCAGGGCGCGCAGTTCGGCGTCCTCCTTCCACTCCAGCTGGTGGGCCGGCGTCAGCACCGAGGGCGGCACCTCGTCATGCGTCAGCCAGTCGACGACCCGGTCGCGCAGCTCCGGCACTACGCGCTCGGCGTAGCAGGGCGGGCCGAACGGATGCCCGGCTCGCGGAAGGAAGCACATCAGGTCCCACATCACACCGATCGGGCGCTCCTTCGAGGTCGCAGCGTTCTCGGCGATCGCCACCACAGCACCCACCGCGACCAGGCCGAGCACCGGCCCTGCGAAGCCGTCGATCCACGCGAAGAACGTCGTGCCCGACACGGCGAGCACCACCACGAACCCGATGGCGAGCAGCACAGCGAGGATTCCGAGAACGGGCTCGCCCCGGTGGAACAGAGCCGCGAACCGTCGCGCCCGCAAGATCTTCTGAGCGAGCCGGTCGGCGGTGACGCCCCGCTCGATCCGGCCGTCGACGTAATTCGAGACCGGCTCGAGCAGCGGGCGCGCGCCGCCCGTCGTGACCGGTGTGGTCAGCTTCGGAACCCAGAACATCCGGAGCACCACCGCCACTGCGACGATCAGGATGAGCACCAGGGCGATCAGCGGCAGGACGTCGCCGAAGTTGCGGTAGGCGATCGGGGCGACCAGGGGGTTGCCGGCCGGCGCCGCGCATCCGCACGCCGGGGTCCCGCTGCCCAGCCAGCTCTGCACTCCCAGCACCAGCAGCGTGGAGAGGATCATGGCGCCGCCGAGTGCGAGGAGCATCCACACCCCCGGGCCGGTCCCCGCCCAACCCTCGGTGCGGAAATGCGTGCGACGACCCTGGATGCGCGGCGTGACAGCGACGAACACGAACTGCGCGAGCACGCACGCGGCGGCGATCCCGTAGAAGAGCCACTGCCACGGGCTCGCATGACCCTCGGAGCTCGACGCGTTCATGGAGACGCCGATCAGGAAGGTGATCCCCGCGACGGCCATCAGCGAGATCGAGACGAGGTGCGGCACCCCTCGCCGCCACCCGAACGCCGACAGGCAGATGGCCACGAGGGCGCCCAGGATGATCGACGGCGCGGTGACCAGGCCGAGGAACGGGGAGTCGACCGAAGGGGCGTAGTCGCCGTTCGTGAAGAGGGCGACCCCGATGAGCACGAAGAGCAGCACGGCCACGGCGAACGTCACCCCGGCGATCAGCTCGCGGCGGTGCTGGGCGTTGCGCAGGAAGTCGACGGTGTCCTTCCCGCTGCGGTTGACCGTGTCCGAGACGAGCACGATCCAGGCGACCACCCACACGAGCCCGGCGACCGCGATCACACCCGCCAGGCCGAAGTACCAGGTTCCCTGCCGGGGGTCGATCAACCGCCCCGCGCATCCACTCGCCCAGAAGCTCTGCAGCTGGCCGCACCCGTGAAAGCCGGCGAACACGCGGTCCCAGGCGAGGAGGAGGACGACCAGGAAGAAGGCCGCTGCGAGGTGCAGCCACTCCGTCGGCGAGCCGACCCTGGTCTGCTGCCAGAACCCTTCGACGCTGAGAGGCCGGCGCTTCTTCTCAGCGCCTCCCCTGTCGGCCTTGCGCATCTTGCGGACGGTGTCGAAGATGCCGGCCTCGTAGCGCATCCGGGCGTTGTGCGAGACGAGGTAGAGCACGACCACACCGGCGAGCGGCACGAGCGACAGGAGCGCCAGCCGGCGACCGCGCTGCGCCATGAACTCGGTGCCGAAGAAGTCGGCGATGCCCGACGGCAGGGCCGGACACGCTCCGCCGCCGAGACATTGCGTGCCGATCAGGTCGAGGCTCACCGAACCGAGAGCGCACACGTAGAGCAGGGTCAGACCGAGTGCGAACACCCGCGACGAGGAGGCGCCCACACCGCCCTCCCACTCTCCGCCGCTGCGCTGGTTCGGGATGTGCCGCGTCCAGTACGCCGAGTTGGCCAGCCCGAACGGGAGGAGGAGGAGCCAGGCGAGTTGCACGAAGAACTGGCCGATGATCACGAGGGCGCCCCCGCCGTAGCGAGCCAGGGCACCCCACGAGTACGCCTCCCGGCGAACATCCGGGGGCGGGATGACCGGGTCGGGCGCCGGATCGTCGGGGTCGGGCTCGGGGACACGCGTCGCGATCCAGAAGCCGCCGTCGGCGTCGCCCTGGTACTGCCGCAGGTCCGCCTTGTCGACGCCGAGCATCTCGGACGGCGGGGTGTTCTTGATGCCGTGGATCCTCAGCTCGAGGATGTGGTGCGTGCCCGTCTGCTGCTCTGCGTCCATGGTGCCCACCCGATCGTTGGCCGACGCGCGAACACTACTCCCGTGGAGGTTTCCGCGTCCACAGTCCGGTCTACCCCGGGATGCTCGATCTGCACGCCGGGCATCTGCACGAACGTGCGCGACCCCGTCTAGCCGCAGTGCTGTCGCGGGCGTAGAGTCGGCCTCACGAGAGCGTGCCGATGACGAACGCGGTCTGCGGACGCGTCGGCGGAAGGAGCCACAATGAGCGCATTCGATGAGCGGACCGGCGACGATCGGGAGGACCTCGAGGGCACGTACACCGAGTCGAACGACGAGGGTCCCGAAGTGCGGACCGTTCACGGTCAGTACACCGAATCGGCCGAATTCGCCGGTCCGGAGCCGGACACCGAAGGAAGTTACGTCGACTCCGACGAAGTGCAGGAGGTCTCGACCGAAGAGGAGCCGGGCGACTACACCGAGACGGAACCCCGCCGCCCCTGAGGCCGGTCGCGGGTCGCCAGGGCGCCGTGGGCTTCTCGAGGTCGACGACGGCCCGGCGGCAGCCTGCTCAGCGAAGCAGCTTGGCCTTCTTGTCCATTGCCTTGCGAGCTTTGTCTGCTTCCTTCTTCGCCTCCGACCGCGCCCTCTTGACGGTGGGGTCGTTCCAGAACGAGGTCACGGCCTTCGAGATCTGGTCGTAGCGCTCGCGACCCGCGCGCGCGCCGAGCACATACGCGATGGCCGCGACCACGAGGATGACGAGGAATTTGGGATTCATCTGTTCTCCTGACTGCCTGAGCCTCGGACGGTAGCCCTCCGGGCGCTGTCTGTTAACCCCTGCCGCGCGCTCCGGGACGCCTACGGACGACCCGCGCGAGCGCCGAGTGGAGCGGGCCGCTGAGCAGCAGCAGCAGCAACCACCACATCCCGATGCTCGGCAGCACGACCACGAGGACGAGACAGAGCACCAGGATGATCAAGGGTGTGGATGCCCGCAGCAGATCGATCTCGTCGCGCGAATCCTCGCGGACGAGCTGGGGGTTCCGCTGGAGGATCACCTCCATCAGCAGCATCGCGGCCGTCGTGACCACCATGGTCCCGACGTACAGCGCGTACACGTCCGCGCGGCCGTTCGGCGCGTTGGAGAGCACGTTCGTCGTGAACGGGATGAAGGCGATCGACGCGAGCCAGGCGAGATTCGTCCAGAGCAGCGGACGGGAGTAGCTGTCCACCCACTCGAAGACGCGGTGGTGGATCGTCCAGAACCGGCCGATCACGATGAACGAGAGCGCGAAGCCGAGGACGGCGCCCCAATGCGCCGCGACGAGCTCCCCCACACTGAGGTCGTCGATCTCGCCGGCGATGTCGACGAGCGGAAGGACCAGCAGTGTGATCGCGATCGCCACCGCCGCGTCGGAGAAGTTCACCAGCCGGTCGAGGCCGCGCTCCGTAGTGATCGCCCGCATACCGTCATTCTGCCGGTCGGGTGCCGCGCCGACGGCGGCGGGGCACGCCGCGGCGGGGCGTGGCGGGATGGCGACTAGGCCAGGGCTGTGACGAACTCGTCCATCGTGACCACCTCGGCCTGGCGCGGGAACAGCTTCTCGGTGAGCACGCGGTGCACCTCCGGGTCGCGGTCGAACACGCCGTCGCTCAGCACGATCACACGGAAATCACGGTCGGCCGCGTCGCGCACCGTCGAGAGCACGACGCCGCTGGTCGCGATGCCGGTCAGGACGATCGTGTCGATGCCGCGGGCCGCGAGCTGTTCGCGAAGGTCGGTGGTGCTGAACGCACCGACGCGGGACTTGCGCACGACGATCTCTCCGTCGGCGGGCCGGATGCGCGGGTCGACCTGGGTCGCCGGGTCGGCGTCGCTCAACCTGCCGGTCTCTGCCGCGGAGAAGAAGCTGAGGTTGTTGGGCGAGACGCGGGCGGCATCCTCCTCGGTGAGCGCGACGCGCACGTATCCGATGGTGAGGCCGGCGGCTCGGGCGGCCTCGCGCACGCGGGCGAGTGCGGCGAGGAAGGCGTCGGAGTCGGGGTGCATCGCGACGATGCTCGGCTGCAGGTCCATCAGGAGCAGCGCGGTGGTGGCGGGGTTCAGGGGACGAAAATCGTTCACATACATAAACTACCTCCTGAACTCAGGAGTTTTCGCGGCCGGGTGGGTGGGCGCGGCGGCTCAGAGGCCGAGCGACTTCTTGATCAGCGCCTCGGGGTCCTCGGCGGTCGCGGCCGCCTCGGTGGCCTCCTGATTCGCCTCGGTGATGGCACGGATGACCTCGTCCCGCTGGATCCGCACGCCGCGCGGAGCATCGATGCCGATCCGGATGCCGTCTCCCCGCGAATCCAGGATCGTCACGACGATGTCGTCGCCGATGAGCACGCGCTCCCCGGGCTTCCGCGTCAATACCAGCATTTGCTCAGCCTATCCCGACGGGCGCGGTCCCAGCCGGTCCGGCGCCGAGCATCGCACCGTCGAGCCAGCCGATCGGGATGCCGAGCTCACGCACCGAGCCGGGGGTGGCGGTCAGCTGCGAGCCGGTGACGACGAGGGCGTCCACAGCCAGCACTCCGTCGACCGCCCGCACCCAGGCGGCGGTGTCCTCGGCCTTGCGCGAGGCGTCGACCGCTGCCCACACCTGATCCGGCGCGATCCCCGCGAGCGCCTCGGCCAGTTCGGCCACCTCGCCGGAGCCGCGCGTCATCCCGAAGGCGGCCACGACCGCACGTTCCCGTCGCACCCCGTCTGCCCGGGCCCGCAGCGCGCCACGCCGGTCGTCCACGCGCGCTGCGGGCGCGCGCGAGCATCCGCCAGGCCGGACCTCGGCGTCGCCGATCGCCTCGGCGAGCGCTCGTGCCGCCCCAAGCGCATCGGCGCCCAGGCCGATCACCAGTGTCAGGTCGCCCCGGCCGCGCAGGAGAGCCGGCGGCCGTGCCGCTGCCGCGCCGGTCGCGCGGGCGCCCTCCGCCGCAACGAGGGGTCCCGTCCTGCCGTCGGCGGAAGAGCGAGACGGCGTGTCAGGACCCTTCGTCTCCGCCTGGATCCTGGCACCCGCGGATGCGACCGACGCGGCGAGCTCATCGTCGCCGACGGTCCGCACGAGGTCGTCGAGGATCGCCTGGAACGCGGACCCCGACGTCGACACGGCCGGAAGCACGAGGTCGTCGTCGACCAGTTCCGCGGCCAACGACGCAAGGCTCCCGATCGGCGGCACAGCATCCGCGGCGAACTCCGCCTCAGCCGCGTCGGCCGCCTTCACCCATTCACGCCGCGATCGGCTCCGCAACCCGCACCACCCCTACCGTCTCGATCGCCGCCTGCACCGCCGTGACCTCCTGGTACGACAGCACCGGAAGTCCGCTCAGCTGCCCGGCCACGAGCCGCCGCACCGCCGGGCGCAGCGCGGGCGCGCACACCAGCACAGCGCTCACGCCGGCGTCGTCGAGCGTCGTCGCCGTCTGCCTCAGTGAGCCGAGCACCGCTTCGAGCCGCGTCGGGTCGAGCACGATCTGCGTGCCGAACTCCGAGGGGCGCAGCCCTTCGAGCATCGCCTGTTCCAGCCCCGGATCGATCATGATCACGCGCAGCATGCCGCCGTCCAGGTGCGGGGCCACGATCGCGGGGCCCAGCGACGCCCGGGCTGCTTCGACCAGGCCCTCCGGGTCGTTCGAAGCCTTCGCCCGCAGGGCCAGGGCTTCCAGGATGCGCGGCAGATCGTTGATCGCGACCTGCTCCACGAGCATCCCCTGCAGCACTCTCTGCACCTCGGCGAGGGTGAGCAGGTTGGGGACGAGCTCGTCGACCGCCGACGGGTTCACCTGCTTCACGCCTTCGGTGAGCAGACGCACGTCTTCCCGGGTGAGCAGGCGCGCGGCGTTCGAGGTGATGATCGATGAGAGGTGCGTGATGAGCACCGAGACGCGGTCGATCACGGTCGCTCCGCCGAGTTCCGCGCTGTGCCGCATCTCGCTCGGGATCCATTTGGCGCCCAGGCCGAACACCGGCTCGACCGTCGGAGTGCCGGGCAGGGCATCCAGGTTGTCGCCGAGCGCCAGCACGCGACCCGACGGCGCTTGACCGCGACCGGCCTCGATCCCGGCGATCTTGATCACATACGTGGAGGGCGGCAGGTCGGCGCTGTCCCGCGTGCGCACGGGCGGCACGATGATGCCGAGGTCGAGTGCGATCTTGCGGCGAAGCGCGCGCACCCGGGCGAGCAGGTCGTCGGATGCCCCGCTGACGATGTCGACGAGGTCGGGCGCGAGGGTGATCTCGAGCGCGTGCACCCGCATCTGGTCGAGCAGGTCGTCGGTGGTCTCCGAGGTCGCCGCCTTTGCCACCGCCGCTTTCGCCGCTTCGGCCTTCTTGGCTGCCGCCTGCGTCGTCTTCAGTCGCTGCGCGGCGAGGATGAGGAAGGCCCCGACCAGCACGAACGGGATGGGCGGCATGCCCGGGATGAGCGCCATCACGATCGCCGCGCATCCGGCGATCGTGAGGGCGTTGCGCGACTGGCTGAGCTGACCGCCCGCGGTCGTCCCGATGTCGCTCTCGGCGTTGGACCGGGTGACGATCATGCCGGTGGAGACCGCCATCAGCAGGGCCGGGATCTGGGTGACGAGGCCGTCGCCGATGGTCAGCAGCGTGTAGGAGTTGACCGCGTCGCCGATCTGCATACCGCGCTGGATCATGCCGATCGCGATGCCGCCGACCACGTTGATGACGATGATCAGGATGCCCGCGATCGCGTCGCCCTTCACGAACTTCGACGCGCCGTCCATCGCGCCGTAGAAGTCGGCCTCGGCCGAGACCTCCGCCCGGCGGGTGCGGGCCTGGTCCTCGGTGATGAGTCCGGCGTTCAGGTCGGCGTCGATGGCCATCTGCTTGCCCGGCATCGCATCGAGGGTGAAGCGCGCACCGACCTCGGCGACGCGCTCCGCACCTTTGGTGACCACGATGAACTGGATGACGATCAGGATCAGGAACACCACGGCGCCGATGATGATCGAGCCGCCGACGGCCACGTGACCGAACGCCTGGATGACCTGGCCGGCGTAGCCGTCGCCGAGCACGAGGCGAGTCGAGGCCACGTTGAGGCCGAGCCGGAACAGTGTGGCGACGAGCAGCAGCGAGGGGAACACCGAGAAGTCGAGCGGCTTCTTGATGAACATCGTCGTGAGCAGGATGACCAGCGCCAGCATGATGTTGACGATGATGAGCGTGTCGAGGAGCCACGCGGGCACCGGCACGACGAGCAGCATGATGATGCCGACGACCCCGATGGGCACGGCCACTTTCGCGGTGTTCGATTTCATTGCGCTCCTCCGAGGGCGGGCATCATCGTGTGGAATCCTTGGGCCGAGCCGCGCGACTTCAGCGCCATCACGAAGGCGAGAACGCGCGCGACGGCGTTGTAGAGGTCGACGGGGATCTCGTCTCCGAGCTGGCAGCCTGCGTGCAGCGCGCGGGCGAGCGGGATGTCCTTCACGATCGGCACCCGCTCCTCCTCCGCCTTCTCGCGGATGCGCAGCGCGATCGCGCCGGCGCCCTTCGCGACCACGCGCGGCGCCGACTTGCCCGGCTCGTACTTGATGGCGATCGCGATGTGGGTCGGGTTGACCAGCACCACATCCGAGCCGGCGATCGCCGAGATCATCCGGTTGCGGCTCATCGCCAGCTGACGCGACCGCCGCTGCGACTTGATCAGCGGATCGCCGTCGCTGTTCTTGTTCTCATCGGTGACCTCGCGTTTGGTCATCCGGGTCTGCTTGCGGTTGCGGCGCATGACCACGAGCACGTCGAGGCCGGCGAGCACGAGTCCGGCGCCGACGGCCGCCTGGATCAGTCCGACGGCGCCTCCGGATGCCGCGGACAGCAACGCGTTCAGCGAGAGGTTCCCGGCGGTGAGGAGCACGGGCATGAGACCCTGCACGACGAGGAACAGCCCGAGGCCGACCACCGACGACTTGAGCAGCGTCTTGGCGCCCTCCCAGAGCGCGCGCATCCCGAAGATCCGGCCGATGCCGGTGACGAGGTTGAACTGCTCGTACTTGCCCTCGAACTTCTTGAAGTGGATGCCGCCCTGCACCGCAGCGCCGGCCACCACGGCGAGCGCGGTGACGATGAGCATCGGGCCGATCGTCGTAAGGATGCTGCCGAACCCGTCGATGAACGCCTGCAGCGCCGCCGCGGGGTCGGGGTTCCGGATGATCGAGGAGACGGTGAACATCTGGTCGAGGCCGGCTCTGCTGCCGAGTTCGATGGTGAACGGCAGCATGACCGCGGCCGCGCCGACTCCGATCCAGGCGGTGAGGTCGGTGGACTTGCCGAGGCGGCCCTTGGAGCGGGCCTCCTTCATCCGCTTGTCGGTCGCCTGTTCGGTGCGTTCCTGTGCGTCGCTCATGGGCCCACCCCCAGCATCGTCTTGACGGCCGTGCCGGTGAGACCCTCGACGACTCCCGGCAGCGCGACGATCAGCACGGCCGAGAGCACCACGGTCAGCATGATCTTCAGCGGGAAGCCCAGCGAGAACGCGTTGAGCGCCGGGGCGACGCGGGTGAGGAGGCCGAGTCCGACATCCGCGAGGAAGAGGACGACGATGAGCGGGCCGGCGATCTGCACCGACGCGAGGAACATCTGCCCCACCCCGTTCACCATCTCTTTGACCGGGTCGGCGAGGTCGATGCCGGCGGCGAGCGGGATGGCGTCGTACGAGCGCACCAGTCCGCCGATGATGAGCTGGTACCCGCCCGAGGCGAACAGCAGGGCGAGGGACACCATCTGGAACAAGCGGGTGAACTGGGCGCCGTTGACCATCGCCTGCGGGTCGTACGCCTGCGCCAGCTGGAACCCGCCGAACAGGTCGACCAGGTTGCCGGCCGACTGCACGGCCGCGAAAACGAGGTAGACGAGGAAGCCGAGGGTCGCCCCCACCGCCAGCTCGCGCAGCAGGTCGAGGAGGAAGACGCCGATGTCGCCGGAGTGGTAGCCGGCCGAGACCCGGGGTGCCACCGCGATGCCCAGCCCGATCGCGAGCATCCCCTTGATCTGGGCCGGGATGCCGTTGTACGAGAACGGCGGCGCGATCACCAGGAACGCGACCATCCGCAGCGAGGCCAGCGCGATCGCCTCGATGGTCGCCAGATCGATGGGGATGAACATCAGCCGCCGCCCAGAAGCGACGGGATCTTCTCGAACAGCACGTTCGTGAACGTGATCATCTCGGAGATCATCCAGTGCCCGCAGATGAGCAGTGCCACTCCGACGGCGGCGGCCTTCGGCACGAACGAGAGCGTGACCTCCTGGATCTGCGTGATCGACTGCACCAGCGAGATGGCGAAGCCGACTACGAGCGCGGTGATCACGATCGGCGCAGCGAGCTTGGCGGTGACGATGAGGCCCTGCATGGCGATGTCGAGTACAGCGTTGGCGTCCATCAGCCACCCCCTCGATAGCTCGAGATCAGGGAGGTGATGATCAGCCCCCAGCCGTCGACCAGGATGAACAGCAGGATCTTGAACGGCAGCGAGATCATCACCGGCGGGAGCATCATCATGCCCATCGACATGAGCGCCGCCGAGACCACCATGTCGATCACGAGGAACGGCACGAAGATCACGAAGCCGATGATGAAGGCGGCTCGGAGCTCGGAGATCATGAAGGCCGGGATGAGCGTGAGCATCGGCACCGCCGCCGGGGTAGCCGGGTTCGGGCGGCCTGCAGCGCGCGTCATCAGCGCGATGTCCTCCTCGCGCACGTGCGCCAGCATGAACCCGCGCAGAGGCGCCTCGGCCAGCTTGACGGCTGCCGTGAAGTCGATGTGCCCGTTGAGGTAGGGCTGCACCGCGTGCGAGTTGATGTCGATCAGCACCGGGCTCATGATGAACAGCGACAGGAACAGCGCCAGACCGGCGAGCACCTGGTTGGGCGGGATCGAGGGCAGGGCGAGGGCGTTGCGGGTGAGCGCCAGCACCACGAAGATCTTCGTGAACGACGACATCATGAGCAGCAGCGCGGGCGCCACCGAGAGCAGGGTGATGCCGAGCAGGGTGAGGATGGCCGCCGACGGAGTGCCGTTGGGTCCATTGATGTCGATGGTCACGCCGCCGGTCCCGCCTGCACCGCCCGGGCCGGCCGGGCCGCTCGGGGTGGGGACGGGCGTCGGGACCATCGGCAGCGGAGCCGCGTGCGCGAGGTTCGCCGTGATCAGCACGAGGGCGACGGCCGCGATCACCCCGAGGACGATCATGACGGCGAGGCGCGGGAGGCGGGCGAGGCGCGGGAGGCGGGCGAGACGCCCGGTGACCGCCCTCACCGCTTGGGGCGCACCGCCGAGCTCGCCTGCCTCCACGTGGACGGTGACAGGATCGAGCCCTTGAGGGCCTCGTCGAAAACGGATGCGCGTCCGTGCGCACTCAGGTAATCGGCATCCTGCCTGTCTGACATTCCGGTCTTCACGGCCCCGGCGGCCGGCACTGCGTCACTGCTCACCACGACGGGCTCCTCGACCCGCTGGATGGACTTGGCGAAGGTCTTGCGCACCGGCGTGAGCCTGGTGACCTCGGCATCGAGCTCCTCCGGTCGATCGCCCGAATGCAGCACGTTCACCGCACGCTCGGTCACTCCGAGCACGAAACGTGTGCCGTCGACGTCGACCACCACGACCGACGCCTTGGCGCCGACACCTTGCCTGCCGACCACGGTCACCGCGTTGCCGCGGCGCACACGGCCGCGCTTGCCCTTCGTGATCCGGCGCTGCACGTACCAGAGCACGCCGACGATCACGCCGAGTACGACCAGTACCCGGAGGGCGACGAACACGGTGTCCACGGAGCGATCAGTCCAGGTCTTCTGCGGCGTCGAGGATCTTGGTGATGCGCACGGCGTAGTCCTGGTCGACGACCACGATCTCGCCGTGCGCGATGAGACGTCCGTTGAGCAGCACGTCGGCGGGTGAGCCGGCCGACCGGTCGAGTTCGATGACGGCGCCGGGCTCCATCGCGAGCACGTCGCGCACGGGCATCCGGGTGCGGCCGATCTCGACGGTGAGGGCCATCTCCACGTTGTTGATCCGGCCGAGCTTGCCGCTGAGGGATCCGATGAACGGCGGCTTCTCGGCGATGGACTCGCGGATGCGGACGGCGAACCATCCGCCGACGCCGTTCGGCGCGGCCAGTTCGAACACGACGGTGGCCGGGTCGGAGAACAGGTCCGACGCGTCCTCCACGCGGGCGTCGTCGAGCACACCGGCGCCGAACGCGTCGCTGGCGGCCTCGAGCGCGGGCTGGAGCACATCCTGAAGCGCCACCACGGGCGCTCCGTCGGCAGTGTCGTCGACGAGGTCGGGGGCACCGATCAGCACCACGGCGAGGTCGGCCGAGACCGAGCCCACGAACGTCGCGACGACGGCCCGGCCGGTCGAACCGTCGAAGCCGCCCATCGTGTGCAGTCGCGGGGTGAGCGGAGTGCCGGTCGGCAGCACGCCGGCGAGGGCCTGCGCCGCCGCGAGAGGCAGTGCGGTCGAGGTTGTGGTCATGCTCATGCTCAGTCCTCTGTCTTCACGATCACGCAGGCCAGGCGCGAGCCGTTGGCCCCGAGGGCGGCGGCGGCGACCGGCTGGTCCCCGACGGCGAGATCGAACGGTCGGTGTTGCGGGTGCGGAAGCGGCAGCAGGTCGCCCACGGCCAGCCGGAGCACGACGCTCGGCTTCACTTTCGCCGGCGCCAGGCGCAGCGACACGTCGACCGGGATGTGCGCCAGCTGCGCGTCGATCAGCTCGCGCGCGTTGTCGGCGCTGCTGGTCGGGTTGGTCTCGCCCAGCTGCGGGAGCAGTGCGATAGCCGGGAGCGCCAGCGTCGCGGTGGTCAGGTTCTCGCCGACGCGCAGGTCGAAAGAGGCGACGATCATCAGCTCGGAGGTGGCGGCGGCCTGGGCGAACTGCGAGTTGTACTGGATGGCATCCACCGCGATCGGCGCCATCAGCAGGGAGCTGAGCGAGTAGCGCAGATCCTCGAGGGCGTCGTCCATCAGACGCCGCACGAGCGCGTGCTCGATCTGGGTGAAGGTGCGTTCCGTGGCGGTGGGCGTCCCCTGCCCGCCGAGCATCGCGTTGACCCAGGCCAGCGCGGCCGAGGTCGGAAACTGGATGACGCCCTTCGGCGCGAGGCCGTCGAGTTCGCACAGCACCATCGCGGTCGTGGCCGGAAGCGACGCGGCGTACTCGTCGTAGGTCTGCATGGAGACGGAGTCGCAGGTCACCTGGCTGAGCACGCGCACCTTCGCGGTGAGCTGAGTCGCCCACTGCCGGGCGAAGGTCTCGAACGCCAGCTCCAGCACACGCGAATGCTCGCGGGCCAACGTGGTCGGCCGGCGGAAGTCGTACACCTGTGCCTCGGGGGCGTCGGCGGCGGCTTGCAGGATGGTCACGAACGCGACTATCGGCAGGGCGGGGGTGTGCGTTAGGTGCGGATGGGCTTCAGTTCTGCCTGCGTGACAGAAGCCGTCTTTCCGCCTTACGAGTGGAGGGCGGCCGCCGATAGTGCAGCTGTGACGGCTCACCCGGAGCCGAGACCCAGGATTCCGCCCATGATCGTCGTCACCCGATTGAACGACACCCAGTTTGCGGTCAACCCCGACCTCATCGAGCGCATCCATGCCAGCCCCGACACCACCCTCGTGATGGTGGACGGAGCCAAGTTCATCGTCACCGAGAGCATGGGAGAGGTGATCGAGAAGATCGCCGCCTACCGAGCGCGAGTGATCGCTCTCGCCCACGACCTCCCCGCAGCCGGGCCCCGCCCGGTCGGCGCACCGCAGCTCGGACTCGTCCCCTCCGCCGGCAACGGCGGCGATGACGACGAGACCGACGACGACCTGAGCTCCGTCACCCGACCCCTCACCGAACCCGGACGCACCGTACCCCTCCGCGCAAGGAAGAAGTGATGGATCCCGCAACCATAATCGGAATCGTTCTGGCGTTCGGCTCCATCGTCGCGATGGTGACGATGGAGGGCGCGCATCTGAGCGCCCTCGTGCTGCCCGCCCCCATGGTGCTGGTGTTCGGCGCCACGATCGCCGTCGGCGTCGCGAGCGGGACGCTCAAGGACTTCCTCACGGCCGTCAAGGCTCTCCCGCGCGCCTTCCGCGGCAAGATCGACCCGCCGCAGAAGGTCATCGACCAGGTGGTCGGCCTCGCCGAGAAGGCGCGCAGCAGCGGGCTGCTCGCCATGGAGCAGGAAGCCGATGGCGTCGACGACCCGTTCCTGAAGCGCGCCCTGCAGAACATCGCCGACGGAACCGACGGAGACGAGCTCCGCGTCCTCCTCGAAGACGAGATCGCGACCCGCTCGAGGAGCGACCGCGTCGCGGCCAAGTTCTTCAGCGGCATGGGCGGGTACGCCCCCACCATCGGCATCATCGGCACCGTGGTGTCGCTCACCCACGTGCTCGAGAACCTGTCGCAGCCGGCCGAGCTCGGACCGCTGATCGCGAGCGCCTTCGTGGCCACCCTGTGGGGCCTGGTCTCGGCCAACTTCCTGTGGTTGCCGATCGGTGCGCGCATGCGCCGCCTCTCCGAGCTCGAGGTGGAGCGGATGACGCTGCTGATGGAGGGCGTGCTCGCGGTCCAGGCCGGCAGCCAGCCCCGCCTTCTCGGCGAGCGACTGCGCGCGATGATCCCGGATGCTCCCGTCAAGGTGAAGGCGGACAAGCCCAAGGGCGAGAAGCTGAAGGAAGCTGCCTAACCATGAGCGCCCGCCCTCGCCGCCGGCATCAGCCGGAGGAGGAGCACGAGAACGAGGAGCGCTGGATGGCCTCCTACATGGACATGGTCACCGTGCTCATGTGCATGTTCATCGTCCTCTTCGCGATGTCGACGGTGGACCAGAAGAAGTTCGCCGAGCTCAAGGACTCCCTGGCCACCGGCTTCGGGCAGGTCAAGTCGCAGAAGATCGACACGGCGACCGGGGTGATCGTTCCCCCGGCGCATGTCGACGACACGGGCAAGAACACCGACCTGGAGCTGGCCATCAAGGAGGCGGCGAACCTCAAGGCGCTGCGCGACCGCATCCTGAACGCCCTCGCCCGCGACGGCCTCACCCACGACGTGACGACGAAGATCGACCAGCGCGGACTCACGATCGGGCTGGTCGGCAACGAGACATTCTTCGCCTCGAACCGCGCCGAGCTGAGCGACCGGGCGACACGCGTGCTCAACGACATCGGACCGGTGCTCGCCCCTGCTCCGTACCAGGTCACCATCGAAGGGCACGCCGACTTCCGCCAGCCGGGGGCGCCGTACCCGACGAACTGGGAGCTCTCCGCCGGGCGCGCGACGAGCGTGCTGCGCCACCTCGTCGAGGTGAACCATTTTCCGCAGGTGCGCATCGCGGCCATCAGCTACGGCTCGGCCCGGCCGCTGTCGAACGCCACGGGCAGCAGCGAGAGCGACCTCGCGGCGAACCGGCGAGTGGATGTGGTGGTGCTGTCGAACCAGCCCGACCGGGTCCGCGCCCTCATCCCCCAGGCACTGAACGCTCCCGTCGTCGGCGCCGGCTAGGCGAGGCGGGCCGGGCGCACGCGCACCGGCGCGAGCCACGCGGCGACCACCACGGCGGTGATCGACCCCGCGGCCATGATCGCGGCGAGCACGACCACCTGGAACTGCCCGGCCTCCAGGGGAGAGACGCCGCCGAAGATCGCCCCGACGAACGCACCGGGCAGCGTGACCAGCCCGGTCGTCTTGGTCTGGTCGACCGACGGGATGAGCGCCCCGTAGACGGCGCCGCGCGCGAACTCGAGCGTCGACTGCCGCGGGGTGGCGCCCAGGGCCAGCCAGCCTTCGACCTCGTCCCAGTGGTCGTCGACGGCTTCGGTGAAGCGGCGCCCGGCCAGGGTCGCGATGCTCATCGAGTTGCCGATCACGATCCCGCCGATGGCGAGCACGTAGCGCGAGGAGAACTCGATGGCGCCGGTCGTGAACACGATCGTCAGCGTCGCGGCGATGCCCAACGCCATCGCAGACCCCATCATCAGGGCGTGGTCGCGACTCCAGCCGATGCGGCGGGTCGCCGTCGCGGACGCGACCGAGAACATCACGAGCAGAGCGGCCGCGACCCACAGCGGATTGGTGATGACGCCCGTCAGGATCAGGCTGATCACAGCCAGCTGGAGAGCCCCGCGCAGGATCGCCAGCAGCGGCGCCCACCGTCGGCGCACCCGGTAGGCGGCGAGCACCGCCGTGGTGAGCGCGGCGAGCAGCAGCACGCCGAGGATCGTGGGCGCGAGCTCGAGCAGGATCGGCATGCTCCGACCCTACGAGATGGCGGGAGGCGGCGGGGCGCGGCGGGTTCGGAAGGTCCCGCTCAGCAGCTCCCGCTCAGAAGTCCACGTTCAACCGCGCAGCCGCGGCCGGATTCCCGCCGAAGAACTCCGTCGGGTCGGGCCGAGCGAAGAACTGGTCGCTGGTCGACCGCACCAGCTGCAGGGGAGCCCGCGCCTCCCGGGTGACGTGGAACTCAGGGTCGACCCCGATCGTCGTCGCGCTCGACAACGCCAGCCCGAAGCCGTCCTCCACGCCGATCTCGAGGTAGGTCCGCGGCTTCAGGAGCACATGCAGACCCGAGATGAATTCGTGGCGCGTCTGCCGGGGCTACGGGAAAGGCAGTCGTCGACCCATGCTCGGAGGCTACCCCGTCGGGCGGCGGGCTACGCGACCTGCGCCGAGATCGCTTCGAGGCGGGCGAGCGAATCGGCCGACAGCGTCAGCTCGGCTGCAGCGACGTTCTCGCGCAGGTGCTCGATCGACGACGTTCCCGGGATGACCACGATGGCCGGCGACCGCTGCAGCAGCCATGCCAGCGCAACCTGCTGCGCCGACGCGCCTTCGGCCGCCGCGACCTCGTCCAGGATGCTCGACTGCAGCGGCGTGAACCCGCCCAGCGGGAAGAACGGCGCGTACGCGATCCCCTCGCGCTCGCACCGGTCGACGAGCGCCTCGTCGCCGCGCTCGACGACGTTGTAATAGTTCTGCACCGTCACGACGGGAGCGATCGCCTGCGCCTCGGTCAGCTGAGCATCGGTCGCACCGCTCAGACCCAGGTGCCGGATGAGCCCCTGCTCTTTCAACTCGGCGAGGGCCCCGAACTGGTCGGTGACCGGGTCGTCGGTGGTCCCCATCGCCGAGCCGAGCCGCAGATTGACCACGTCGAGAGCATCCAGCCCGAGGTGTTCGAGGTTCTCGCGCACCTGCAGCTTCAGGTCCTCGGGGTCGAGGACGTGCAGCCAGGTGCCGTCGGCGGCGCGGCGGGCGCCGACCTTCGTGACGATGTGCAGACCCTCGGGGTACGGCTGCAGGGCCTCGCGGATGATCTCGTTCGTGACGACCGGGCCGTAGAAGTCGGCCGTGTCGATGTGGGTGATGCCGAGGTCGACGGCTTCGCGCAGCACGGCGATCGCGGCAGCGCGGTCACGCGGAGGCCCGAACACTCCCGGGCCGGCGAGCTGCATGGCCCCGTAGCCCATGCGGGTGATGGTGAGGTCGTCGGCGAGGGTGAGGGTGCCGCCGGGTGCTGTCGTGATCATGTGGTCCTTTCGACGTGACGATCCTCACACCGCGCGCGCCCCGGGCGGGAGTGCCCTGGCGATCCTGGGAGCAGGAGGGACAGGCAGTCCGGCGCGCGCAGGCGCAGAATGTTCAGGTGGACACCAACAACGCTCTCGGCGAGTACCTGCGCGCTCGGCGCGAGCAGGTACGGCCTCCGGATGTGGGGCTGACCGTCACCGGCCACCGTCGCGTTCCCGGGCTCCGGCGTGAAGAGGTGGCCATGCTCGCCGGGATCAGCTCCGACTACTACCTGCGCCTCGAGCAGGGGCGGGACCACAATCCGTCGTCCCAGGTGCTCGAGGCTCTGGCCCGCGTCCTGCTGCTCAACCCGGAGGCGTCGGCCTACCTGTTCGAGCTCGCGCATCCCAAGCCGCCGCGCGCCCGCCGTCGCCGCGCCGAGCGGGTGCCCGAGGGCATCCTGGTGCTGCTGGAGACCATCGACCTGCCGGCGTTCGTGCAGGGCAAGTACGCCGACGTGCTCGCGGCCAACCGCCTGGCCTCCGCGGTCTCGCCGAACCTGGTCGTGGGAGCCAACCGCCTGCGCTCGACCTTCCTCGACCCGGAGGAGCGGGAACTCTTCGACGACTGGGAGCACGGCACCGAGGGGGTCGTCGCGGCACTCCGCGCCCGCGCGGCCGGCGACCTCGACGACCCACGACTCGCGTCCCTCATCGGCGAGCTGTCGCTGCGCAGTGAACGGTTCCGGCAGTTGTGGGCGAAGCACGACATCCGGCGCATCGAGGGCAAGAGCGCGGTCCTCAACCATCCGCAGGTGGGGCGTCTGGAGTTGTACCGCGAGAAGCTGGCGATCGCGGCATCCGATGCACTCGTCCTGGTGATCTACCATGCCGAGCCGGGCACGAAGTCGGCCCGGCTGCTCACGCTGCTCGGCTCGATCTCGCTGCCGGAGGGCGCGCCCGCGGGCGCGCCGGAGCCCCGTCCGACGTTGAAGGACGCCTGACGCAGCCGAATCGCCGCGATTTTGCTGCGTTGGCCACCCCTCGACGGCCCCGCCGGGCCTCCCCGCGGGTACACTCCGCGGTGGCGGGCCGGCGTCCGGCATCGCAGGGAGGGCACATGAACGTCATCGACGCACTCGTCACGGCTGCGAACGACCATGATCTGGAGGCGATGCTCGCGCTCTTCCACCCCGACTACCGCAGTGGGCAGCCGGCGCATCCGGCGCGCGGCTTCGTGGGGCGCGCGCAGGTCGGGGCCAATTGGGAGGCGATGTTCGCCGGGATCCCCGACCTCCGGATCGAGCTCGAACGTTCGGTGCACTACGGCGACACGACGTGGTGCGAGTGGACGTGGTCCGGCACGCGCACCGACGGCCGGCAGTTCGAGGCGCGCGGTGTCGCGCTGTTCCGCATCCAGGACGACCTGATCGTCGCAGGAACGCTCTACATGGAGGACGTCGAGACCGAGGCGCTCACCGTCGAGGACGCCGTCGAGGGGCTGTCGGGACGCCGCCCGCGCGGCGACGCCTGACCCGGGCGGCGCGCGTCGTCGCTCAGACCGTGGCGGGCAGGATCTCTGCGAGCAGGTTCTGCACGCGCTGCTTGATCTCGTCGCGGATCGGGCGCACCTCGTCGATCGGGCGCCCCGCGGGGTCGGTCAGTTCCCAGTCCTCATAGCGCTTTCCCGGGAAGATCGGGCAGGTGTCACCGCATCCCATGGTGATCACGACATCCGACTCCTTGACCGCATCGGTCGTGAGGATCTTCGGAACCTCGTCGGCGATGTCGATGCCCTCCTCGCCCATCACTTCGATCGCAATCGGGTTGATCTGATCTTTGGGCTCGGAGCCGGCCGAGAGCACGTCGACCGCTCCCCCGGACAGTTCCTTCATGAACCCGGCGGCCATCTGGGAACGCCCCGCATTGTGAACGCAGACGAACAGGACGGTGGGCTTTGCGGACATGCGGTTCTCGCTTTCGTATCGTGTCACCCAAAGCATAGACGCCTATCTATGCTTAATGGAATCGGAACCGATGAATTCGACGGCTGTTCACGTCAGAGCGTGACGAGCAGGTCCCGGATGCGCACCTCGATGTCGTCGCGGATCTCGCGCACACGCGCGAGCGGGAGGCCCGCGGGGTCGTCGAGCTCCCAGTCGAGGTAGCGGCGACCCGGGTAGATCGGGCAGGCGTCGCCGCACCCCATCGTCACGACGACGTCGGCCGCCCGCACCACCTCGTCGGTGAGGGGTTTCGGGAACTCGCCTGCCAGTGAGACGCCGATCTCGTCGAGCGCGGCGACGACCGTCGAGCGCACCGCGCTGGCCGGCTCGGAGCCTGCCGTCCGCACGCGCACCCGGTCGCCGGCCAGGTGCTTCAGGATGGCCGCCGCCATCTGCGACCGCCCCGCGTTCTCCACGCACACGAACAGCACTTCCAGGGTCCCGGTCGATGCCCCGCGCTCACGAGCAAGGGCTTCCAGCCGGTCCGCGGCGAACCGCGAGGTCAGCGACGGCAGGTGCCGGGTGATGTGCGCCTCGCCTGCGAGCATCCGGTTGCTCTCGCGCACGTACCGGTCGACGGTGTCCGGCGCGAAGGTGCCGGCGAAGCGGGCGCCGAGGTCCCGGCTGATCCGGTCGAGTACGTCGCCGGCCTGTGCAGGGACGGGCTCTCCGATGAGTTCGGACACGCGATCGATCTGATCGGGTTCGACCGAGTACAACACCTGACGGCCCTCGGGCTGCCGGCGGACCAGGCCATCGTCGAGCAGCACCTTCAGGTGGTGCGACACGGTCGGCTGCCGGAGCCCGAGAGCGTCTGCCAGCCGCGTCACGGATTCGCGACCGTCGGCGCTGTCGAGAAGGAGGGACAGGATGCGCGCCCGCGTGGGATCGCTGATCCGCTTCAAGCTGCGCAGCGTCTCGCTGCCCTGTGGCACCCCACCCATAGATGCAAGTCTATGTGGCGGGGTGCCCTCGTCGTCAGGAGCAGCACGAACCACCCGACGCCGACGCACTGCTCGAGCAGACGCCCGTCGCCGGCAGCACCAGTTCGACACTCGCTGCAGCCGCGACGTCGCCCGCGATCCAGGCCGTGATCGAGCGCACCTGCTCGTAGCCGGTCGCGAGCAGGAAGGTCGGGGCACGTCCGTAGGACTTCATTCCGGCGAGGAAGAAGTTCGGCTCCGGCTGCTGCAGCTCAGCGAACCCGTGCGGTGCGACGGTGCCGCAGCTGTGGATGTTCGGGTCGATCAACGGCGCGAGTCGCTTCGGCGCCTCCACGACCTCGTCGAGTTCGAGCCGGACCTCGCGGAGCATGTCGAGGTTCGGACGGAATCCCGTCGCGTTCACGACGACATCGGTCTCGAGCTCGACGAGCTCTCCGCTGCGGTGGCCGATCAGCCGCACACCCTCCGCGGTGCCGGTCACGCGCACGATCTCGAGCCGGTCGACCTGCTCGACGAGGCCGGCGGCGACGAGGCGCTCGACGCGGGAGCCGATTGCGGCGCGGGCGGCGAGTTCGTCATCCGGCGAGCTGGATACACGCACGGCGCCGGCGTTCCGGATCACCCAGGTGACCCGCGTGCCGGGTTCCTCGCGTGCGAGTGCGGCGAGATTGAGGAGGGTGTTGGCGGCGGAGTGACCGGCGCCGACGACAGTGGTGTGCTTACCCGCGAAGCGCGCGCGTTCGCGGCCGAGCACATCCGGGAGCGCGTGGGTGACGCGGTCGGCGACCTCGGCGAGCCCGAGCGGTTCGAGGCCGGTCGAGGCGAGGCTGTTCGGGCTCAGGTACGTGCCGGATGCGTCGATCACCGCGCGGGCCGTGACCTCTTCGACGACACCGGATGCACCCACGATCCGGAGCAGGAACGGGGTCTCGGCTCGGTTCGCCGTGCGCGTGCGGTCCATCCCCTCCCGGCTGACAGCAGTGACCATCGTGCCGGTGCGGATGCGGGAGGCGACCGCGGGCAGCTCGGACAGCGGCCGGAGGTAGTTCTCGATCAAGTCGGCCCCGGTGGGGAGCGCCTTCTCGTCGGGCGCGGTCCAACCTGTCGCTTCCAGCAGTCGGCGGGACGCCGGGTCGATCGAGTGACGCCACGGGGAGAAGAACCGGATGTGCGCCCACTGGTCGACGCTGCTGGCGACGCCGTCGCCGGCTTCGTAGACGACGAATTCGATGCCGCGCTCCACGAAGTTCGCCGCCGCCGCCAGGCCGATCGGGCCGGCGCCGATGATCGCGACGGGGAGGCCGTCGAGGCGCGCGCTGCGCACCACGGGGGCGGTCAGGTCGATGAGAGTCATGCTTCCTCCGGTACATCGAAGTTTGTCGATATGGAGAGCGTGATCCATCTATCGAAGTTTGTCAATATTCGATTAGAGTGATTCGTATGACCGATGTCGAGCTGCTGCCGGTGACCGTGGCGGGCTCCTGCTGCACCCCCCTCACCCGCGAGACACTGAGTGCGGAGGACGCCGAGTCGATGGCGGTCGCTTTCAAGGCGCTCTCCGACCCGACCCGGCTTCGGCTCATCTCGATCGTCGCCGCATCCGAGGGCGAAGAGGCCTGCGTCTGCGACCTGACCGACCCGATCGGGCTCAGCCAGCCGACCGTGTCGCATCACCTGAAGATCCTGATGGATGCGGGCTATCTCACCCGTTCGAAGCGGGGAACGTGGGCGTACTACAAGCTCGTCCCGGGGGCGCTCGACCGCGTATCGCAGCTGCTGACCACCACGTGATCCCTGCCCTCACGTCGTCGCCCGCCGGCCGGCGGCCGTCGTTTGCCAGTAGCTGTCTCCGACACGCCCGAGATGACCGCATCTACTGGCAAAGGACCGTGCCCGAATGACGAAGCAGGGCCCCAGGCACGCCTGAGACCCTGCTGTCGGCTCGCCGAGCCCGCAAGGAGCTAGCGCTTGAGGTTCGTGAGCTCCTGCAGCACCTCGTCGGACGTGGTGATGATGCGGGCGTTGGCCTGGAAGCCGCGCTGCGCCACGATCAGGTTCGTGAACTCCTGGGAGAGGTCGACGTTCGACATCTCGAGCGAGCCGCCCTGGAGGGTGCCGAGGCCGCCCTCGCCGGGTCCGCCGAGCTGAGCGTTGCCCGAGTTGACCGACTGGCGGTAGTTCGATCCGCCCGCCTTCTCGAGTCCGCCCGGGTTGACGAACGTCGCCAGCGCGATGCGGCCGACGGACTGCTTGTCGCCGTTCGAGAAGAGCCCGATGAGGGTGCCGTCCTGCGAGAGGGTGAACGACTGCAGCGTTCCGGCCTGCTTGCCGTTCTGGTCCTTGAAGGCGACCGTGGTGAGGTCGGCATACCCGGTCACGGTCGACAGGTCGACCGTGATGCCGCCGATCGGCAGGCTGCCGCCAGCGGTCAGCACGCCGTTGGTGAAGGTGAGGGTGCTGTTGGCGGTGGCGCCGTTAGCGTCGACGCCCGCGACGTCCCAGCCGCCGGCCGTTCGGGTGAAGGTCAGCGTCAGGTCGCGCGAAGCGCCGTTGGGGTCGAACACCTTGACGTCGCGCACGAGCTGGTCGCCCACGGCAGCGGTCGACGGCAGGTTGCCGGAGACGCTGGCGGCCGAGGTGGCCGCTGCGGGCGTCACGGCCTTCAGCGGGATCGTCACGTCCGTGAGCGCGCCGCCCTGCTGGACGACGCCGTTGACCGCGTTCCAGCCCTGGAGGATGGCGCCGCCCGGTCCGACGAGGCGGCCCTGGGCATCCGGATCGAACGAGCCAGCGCGGGTGTACTGGATCTGGCCGCCCACGTTGACCGCGAAGAAGCCGTCGCCGTTGATCATGATGTCGGTCGACCGGCCGGTGGCCTGCGTGGCGCCCTGCGTGAAGTTGGTGGAGATGCCGGCGACCAGCACGCCGAGGCCGATCTGGGCCGGGTTGGTCCCGCCGGCCTGGGCGCCCGGGCCGCCGGCGCCGCGCACCAGCTGCGAGAGCGTGTCCTCGAACTGCACGGCACCCGACTTGAAGGCGGTCGTGTTGACGTTGGCGATGTTGTTGCCCGTGACGTCGAGCATGGTCTGGTGCGACCGGAGGCCGGAGATTCCGGAGTAGAGCGAGCGGAGCATGATGCTGCCTTTCGTGAAGAGGCCTGAAGAGGTCTGTTGGCTGTGACGTGCGTGAAGCGAGGTCAGGTCGTCGGAGGAGTTGTGGGAGTCGCCGGCGGGGTGGCCGGCGGAGTCGTCGCTGGCGGAGTCGTGGCGGGCGGAGTCGTCGTCGGGCTGACCACGCCGGAGATCGAGTCGAGCGGGATCTTCTGGTCGCCGATCGTGACCACCGGCACGGCCCCGGCATACGAGACCGAGCTGGCGAGACCGGTCTGGCTCACGCCGTCTTTGTCGAGGTAGCTCACCGTGTGACCGACGAGGTTCGCCGCGGCGATTCGCATCTGGAGGGCGAAGTTCTCGGTGTTCGTCGAGTCCATGCTGGTGAGTTTCTCCATCATGGACAGCTGCGTCGTCTGCGAGATCATCTGGTTGGTGTCCATCGGCGAGCTCGGGTCCTGGTTGCGCAGCTGGGTGACGAGCAACTGCATGAACGCGTCACTGTCGAGGGTCTGTTTGGGCTGCCGCGTGGGCAGGGTCGAGTAGATGCCGCCGGTGGAGGCGGTGTCGGTGGTTCCGGTGACGGGATCGACGGCCACGGTGGCTCCCTTCTGTTCGGTTGTTCGTGCGGATGGTGCGGGTCGTGAGGGCGGGTTCGCCTAGGCGATGAGGTCGATGCTGTGGGCAGCACCGTCCGGGCGGGGGTTCTGGGTCTGTCCGGGGTCGGACGTTCCGGATGCGCGCGGCGCGGTCGCCCGGTCCTCCGGTTCGGGGGCGGGCGCGTTCCAGCCACGCTGCTCGTCGCTCTGCGGCGACGGCTGGTTCTGGGACGACAGGTCGAGCGTTCCGCTCAGTCCGGCGCCGGAGAGGTCGCGGCGCAGGTCGGTGAGGATCGATCGGAGGGCATCACGCCCCGTCTCGGTCGGAGCGAAGAGCTCGACCCGCACGCCTTCGGGCCCCACGTGGGCGCGAACCGTGACCGGCCCGAGCGTGTCGGGGGTGACGTGCACGGTCATCACGTGCTCGCCGCTCCCGGCGGACGCGAGGGTGAAGATCGGCCGCGCCAGCTGGGCCGGCAGTTCTGCGGCGTGCGTCGGGGCAGCGGGTGCCGCCGGCGGGGTGGGCGTCTGGGGTCCGGATGCTGGCACGACCTGCTGCGTCGGCACGATGCCGGATGGCTGGACGGTCGGGACGGCGGGGGCTGTTTGCGCCGGCTGATCGGCGCGGGACGTAGCCGCCGTGGGAGCGGCGTCGGACGCCCGGCCTCCGACTCCGGAAGCGCCGGTCACTGGGGCCGACATCGCGGTGTCGTTGCGGCTCGCCGGCTGGGTCGCGCCGGGGGTGGCGGGCAGTCCTGCTGGAGAGGGGCCGGACGCTGCTCCGGCAGTCGGCGCGGCGGCGGGCGGGGCGCTTGCCGAGTCGGCGGCAGAGCCGGCGGTCTCGGCAGACCCGGCAGACCCTGCCGCGGCATTGGTCGCCGCGGCCTGACCGGAAGTCTTCGTCGCACCGCGCGCGCTGAGGTCGCTGTCGGCGGCGGGCTTCACCCCCGCGGCGAGTACCGCGTCGGCTGTGGCTGCCGAGGCCGTGCCACCGGCCGCAGCGGCCACGGCCGCTTGCGCGGGAGCCGCTTGCGCGGGAGCAGTGGCCGCGCCGTCGGCCGTAACGGTCACCACCGGTGCCGTCGTGGCGGCGTTCACGGGGAGGGACGCGGTCGTCGCTGCCACGAGCGCTGCGCCCGCCACCCCCGCCGACGATCCGTTCGCCGGCGCCGAGGTGCTCGCGGCCGACGTCGAGGCGGGGAGCACCGGCGACGTGGCGCCCGCGGTGGCCGCCGCGACGGTCACCGCGACCCCCGCCGCCAATGCGCCCGAGCCGGCAGCGGGCGCTGACGCTGACGCTCCGTCCGGCGTGGTCGCAGCGGACGCACTCTGACCCGCAGGGTCCGACGTCGAGGTCGCACCGGTGGTCGGAGCGGGGCTGTGAGCGGCAGCATCGTGGGGCGCGCGAGCACTCGCGGCCGGTGCGGCCGACGCGGCTGCAGCATCCGGCGCCGGATCGCGGTGAGCATCCTTCGCAGCGGGTCTGCGCTTGTCGCCGACCGGCTCGTGCGCTTCCGACGCACCCTTCAGGAACTGACCGAACGCATCCGCGCGCCCCGACGTCGTGCGCGAGGCGGCCGCCGAGGGGCCGGCCTGCGAGGCGGGCGCCGGCGCGGGCGCCGTGACGACCGGGCTCATACGGAGCCTCCCGACAGCATCGACGAGAACAGTGCGCGCAGCATGGCCGCCTGGTCGCTGGAGACGCCTCCCGCACCCGTGCCTCCCGAGCCGAGCAGGCTCGACCCGATGCCTCCCGAACCGAGCAGACTCGACGCGATGCCGCCCGAACCGAGCAGGCTCGACGTTCCCCCGCTCGCAGACGCGAGGAACGACGCCGCCGAGTACGCCGACGCCGTCGACGCGGTGGACGCGGTCTGCGGCACCACCCGGCGGATCGTGTCGATCTCGGAGTCGTCCATGTACGCCTCGACCAGGCTCACGTTCTTGCCTTCGCGCGGGGCGTGGATCACTTTGTGGTCGCCGGCGTAGATCAGGATGTGCTCGCCGCCGCCGGTGACGATCAGGTCGCCGGGCTTGGCCTGCGCGAGGGAGGGGACCTCCGTGCCGAGTTTGGCCTGACCGGACACGAGTCGGGGGACGTCGATGCCGAGGTCCTTGTAGACACGCTGCACGAGGCCGGAGCAGTCGAGGCCGCTCGACGTGGTGCCGCCGAACACGTACGGCACGCCCAGGTACTTCTTCGCGTCGGCGACCACATCCGCGCCGGTGACGGTTCCACCTCCGAGGAGGGAGCCCGCGTCGGCGGCGCCGGTCGCGGCCGCCACTCCGCCCGCACCGGTCGTTCCGACGGCGCTCGACAGCGCGGCGGCGAAGTCGGTGGCCGAGGCTGCCGACCCGGCCGACGAGGCCGACCCGGTTCCCGCGGTCGAGCCGGTGCCGGTCAGGTTGTCCAATTGCACCAGCGTCGCCTGGATCTGCGCGATCCTGCTCAGCGCATCCGTGATCGTCATCCTTCGCTTCCTTTCCGTTCGCGCACCCAGGCGCCGGTCGCGGCTTCGTCGATCGCGGCCTGCTCAACTGTCAGATCGAGGGCCGTGAGCTCGGCGCGATGCCGGGTCTCGAGCTTCTCGAGCCCGACCGCTTTGGCCTTCGCCGCGCTGAAAGCGGCCTGTGCTTCCACGGCGTCGTGCTCCACCCGTTCGGCCAGTGCGGCGAGATCGGCCAGCATGCTCCGGCTGGAGGCCCGGGCCGCGGCGACGGCGAACAGCGAGCTGACGTCCGTCG
Organism: Leifsonia sp. NPDC058248; assembly: GCF_042881905.1. NCBI lineage: Bacteria > Bacillati > Actinomycetota > Actinomycetes > Micrococcales > Microbacteriaceae > Leifsonia > Leifsonia sp. NPDC058248. The sequence continues at coordinate 131,763 of NZ_JBHVXB010000001.1, read as the reverse complement.
TCTCCACCGTGACGTTGTGCAGTGCCGCGATCGCCCGCGCCTGCTGCGATCCGACATCCCGTCGCAGCGCGTTGGCGGCCGCGAGGTCGCTCGCTGCGTGCTCCTTCTCGATCTGACGCAGCCGGAGCAGGCCGGCCAGCGGGAACGTGCGGGCCATCACGCACCTCCGGGGTTGGGGACGGTTCGGGAGAGCAGCGCTACCAGCGCGTCGAGTTGCGCCCATGCTTCGGCGGCGGTCGCCGGCTCACCGAGGCTCTGCCGCAGAAAGCTGTTGATCGCGTCGTCGTTGACGACCGCCGCGTCGACCTTCGGGTTGCTGCCCGGTTTGTAGGCGCCGACGTCGAGGAGGTCCTGCGCGGCGACCTTGGCGGCCAGGATGCTCCGCAGACTCACGGCCGTCGCCCGCTGCCCCTGCGTGGTGACGCGCGACGCCAGGCGGGAGATCGAGCCGAGCACGTCGACGGACGGAAAGTGGCCGACCACTGCGAGCCGCCGATCCATCACGACGTGGCCGTCGAGGATCGAGCGGGCGGCGTCGGCGATCGGCTCGTTGTGGTCGTCCCCGTCGACGAGCACCGTGTACATGCCGGTGATCGAGCCGACCTCGCCGGTGCCCGCCCGTTCGAGCAGCTGTGCGAGCAGCGAGAACGTCGAGGGCGGGTAGCCGCGGGTCGCCGGAGGTTCTCCGACCGAGAGGCCGATCTCGCGCTGCGCCATGGCCACACGCGTCAGGGAGTCCATCATGAGCATCACGTGCGCACCCTCGTCGCGGAACGATTCGGCGATGCGCGTGGCGACGAACGCGGCCCGCAGCCGCATGATCGCCGGCTCGTCCGACGTGGCGACGACCACGATCGAGCGCGCGAGACCTTCTGCGCCCAGGTCGTCTTCGAGGAATTCGCGCACCTCGCGGCCGCGCTCCCCCACCAGCGCGATCACCGAGACCTCCGCCTCCGTGCCGCGCGCGATCATCGACAGCAGCGAGGACTTGCCGACGCCCGAGCCGGCGAACAGGCCGAGCCGCTGGCCGCGTCCCACAGTGACGAGGGTGTCGAGAACGCGCACGCCCAGGCCGAGCGGGGTGTCGATGCGCGCCCGGCGCATGGCCTCCGGCGCACGATGGTCGAGGGACACGTAGGCGTCCGGCTCGATCGGGCCCTTGCCGTCGACCGGCCGTCCGAGAGCGTCGATGACGCGTCCGAGCATCCCGCGCCCGGTGGGTACCAGCATGGGGGTCCGGGATGCTCGCGCAGGAGCGCCGGCCGCCACCCCTGTGAGCCGTCCGAACGGCATGCACCGGATGCGGTCCTGCGCGGTCGCGACGACTTCGGCGTGCACACCCGGGTTCTCGCCGATCATCACGAGGTCGCCGATGGCCGCGTCGATCCCGCTGACCTCCGCACCGAGCCCGACGACGCTGGCGACGCGCCCGACGCGCTCGGTCCGCGCGGCCCGCACGGCCGCATCCCACCGCTCGCCGAGCGCCGACAGGCGTTGAGGGGCGTCGAACGCATCGAAAATGCCCGATTCTCCCTGCGTTCGCCACCCTTCGACGGCTTCGGCGCCTCTCACGAGAGGGCCTCGCGGGCTCGGGCGAGGGCGGCTCCGATGCGTGCATCCAGCCAGCCGTCGGGGAGCTCGCCGATCGCGTCTCCGCGCCCGAGGGACGGGTCGGCGACGAACCGGACAGCGCTGTCGTCCGCTCCGGTCGCGCCAACGCCCGCGGCCCCGGCGGCGCCACCGAGCTCGTCCAGGTCGTCCGGGTTCAGCCGAACAACGCCGACGACGCCTCTCACGTCGCCGTCGAGCGCTCGCGCCACCGCGCCCCGGGCCGCCGCCAACCGATCGGCCAGCGCGTTCCCGACCACGGACTCCGCGAGCTCGAACGCTGCGTTGACGAGCGCGGTCTCCGCCTCGGCCAGCACGGGCACAGTGCACTCGCGAAGTTCGACGGCCGCCGATCGCAGCGCGTTGACGAGCAATGCCACCCGCTGGGCCGCGATGTCGATCTCGACCGCGCGTTCCGCATCCGCCGCCTCGACCCAGGCCGCCTGCTCGACGGCCGCGGCGCGCAGGCCGTCGGCGTAGCCGGAAGCATATCCGCGCGACCGGGCGGCCGTGGCCGCGGCATGCGATTCCGCCGTCTCGGCGAGCACCGGGATCGGGAAGGGCGCGAAGACGGATTCAGTCGACATACGCGTCGTCTTCGGTGCGCTGCACGGTGATGGCGCCCTCGGCTTCGAGGTCGCGGATGGAGCGGACGATCTCGGCGCGCGCGTCCTCGATCTGCGAGACGCGCACCGGTCCCAGCACCCGCACCTCGTCCTCGAGGATCTCGCGGTTGCGCTCGGACAGGTTGCCCGTGATGGTCTCGATGACCTGTTCGCTCGAGCCCTTCATGGCGATGGCCAGAATGGCGGCATCGACGCCGCGCAGCACCAGCTGCACGTCGCGCGCCTCGAGCTTCACGATGTCGGCGAAGGTCAGCATGCGCGAGCGCACCTCTTCGGCGAGCTCGGGGTTGCGGCGTTCGAGAGCCTCGAGCAGGGCCTTCTCCGTGCTCGCGTCCGCCCGGTTGATGATCTCGACGAGCGGCTGCACGCCGCCCACGACGTCCGACCCCTCGCGGGAGCCCACGACGGCAGTCGCGCGCTGCTTGAGGGTGTCGGCGACGACGCGCACCGCATCCGGGCTCGCGCTGCCCATGGTGGCGATCGCGTGTGCCACCTCGGTGCGCGTGTCCTCGTCGAGGCCGGCCAGCACGCGCGAGGCGTGCTCGGCGCGCAGGTGCGCGAGCACGAGCGCGATGGTCTGCGGCAGTTCGCCGGCGAGCAGCATCTGGATCTGCCCCGGTTCGACGACGTCGAGGAACTCGAACTGCTTCCCGGCCATCGTCGAGGCCACCCGGTTGAGAACGCCAGTGGCCTTCTCGGCTCCGAAGGAGGCTTCGAGAAGGCCGACCGCGATGTCGCGGCCTCCGCGCGTCGACATCCCGCCGCGGACGGTGAGCTCATGGAACTCGTCGATCGCCCGCTCGGCGACCGTCGGGTCGACCCGCCGCAACCGGAGGATCTCCGCGGTGATCTCGTCCGCTTCCTCTTCCGAGAACTGCTTCATCACCTGAGCCGCGGCCTGCTGATCCATGTTCATCAGCACGACCGCCGCCTTCTGCGGACCGGTCAGTGGCGCCTTGAGGTCGTTCATACACCCTGCCGATCCATCAGACTGCGCAGGAACTCCGCGGTCTTCTGCGGGTCGCGCTCGGCGAGGGCCTCGATGTCGGCGCGACGGCGGTCGGGCTCGAGCTCGGGCGAGACGGGCGCCGGGTCGAGCAGCATCGGCACGGTCGGCGCCGACTGCTCGATCGCGATCGGGAACGGCGAGGCGTCGAGGGCGAGCGAGTCGGCCTCGCCGAGCAGCGCTGCATCCTCGGCGGCACGGCGCCGGCCCCGGCGGAAGAGGAGGAAGGCGATGATCGCGGCGGCCACGACGGCAGCGGCGATGATCGAGGTGCGGATGATGCCGTTGAGCTGGTCGGCTGTCGCGGCGTCCTTCGCCTCCTGCAACGCTTTGGCGGCCTCTGTCGCGCCGGCCTTGCTGAAGCCGACCATCTCGACACTCACCGAGTCGCCGCGGGCCGTGTTGATGCCGGCGGCCGCATTGACGAGGTTGGTGATCTCGGTGGAGCTCACGCCACTGACCGCATCCTTGTTGAGGGCGACCGACACCGTCTGGCGGTTGATGGCGCCGGCCGGGATCGTGCGCTGCTCCGTGACCTTGTCGACCGCGTTGTCCTTGGTCGACGACTCCGAGTTGAACGAACCGTTCCCGTTCGCGGTGCCGTTCGGTACGGCGATGTTGTCGGGCCCGAGAACTCCGGCTGCCGAGCCTCCGGTGCCGGTGAAGGTCTCTTTGGTGTTGGTCTCGCTGAGCGACGGCGCGTTCGTCGGCGTCGTGAACGTCTCCTCGGTGCGCTGCGCGGACTGGTTGCTGACGTCAGCGGCGACCACGACGGTCGCGTTGCCCGGACCGACCACCTTGTCGAGCATCGCCTGCACGGCGGTGCGCACCCGCGTCTCGTAGTCGCTGGCCTGCTTGTCCGCTCCACCGGTCGCGCCGGTGCCGACGGCGCTGAGCACGGTTCCGGATGCGTCGATCACCGCGACATCGGTCGGCTGCATCCCGGTGATGGCTGCGCTGGTCAGGTGCACGATCGCCTGCACCTGGTCGCTCGAGAGGGTGACGCCGTTCTGCGTCTCGACGAACACGGACGCCGTCGGGTCCTTCTTCTCCGAAACGAACACGGTGTCCGCCGGGATCGCGAGGCGGACGGATGCCGTCTTGACGCCTTTCATCGCGCTGATCGTCGAGCCGAGCTCGCCTTCCATCGCGCGCTTGTATGTGACCGACTGCTGGAACTCCGACGACGTCACGCCCATCTTGTCGAGCAGCGAGTATCCGCCTGCATTCGACGTCGGCAGGCCTGCGGATGCCGCCTTGAGCCGCTCGTCGTACACCTTGTCCTGCGGCACCAGGACCGTGCCACCGCCGTCGGTGAGCTGATAGGGCACGCCGTCGGTCTTCAGCTGGTCGACGATGCTGGAGGCGTCCGACGCGGCCAGCCCGGAGAACAGCGGAGTGTACTGGGGCTGGGTCGCCCACATCGCCAGCCCGGTCACGCCGAGGGCGAGCACGGCCACGCCGATGATCGCGATCGTGCGCTGGGCGAACGAGAACCCACGGATCGTGTCACCGATCCGCCGGAAGAAGCTCGTGACCTGCTGAGGCATCAGGCCTGCATCCTCATGATCTCGTTGAACGCGTCGACGGCCTTGTTACGCACACCCGCCACCAATTCGAGCGTCACCTGGGCGCGCGTCGAGGCGAGCGTGGCGTCGTGGATGTCGGTGAGGTCGCCGGTGACGGCCTTGACCGCGAGCGTGTCCGAGGTGGACTGCAGCTGCTGCAGGTTGTCGACGGCGCCGCTGAGCGCGTTGCCGAACGACGCGCCGCCGGTCGCGGCGGTTCCGGATGCGGCAGTCGCGTTGAGCGCGCTGGCCGGGTCGAGCGCGCCGACGGCTCCGATAGCGGGGATGGTCATCAGTTGCGTCCGATCTCGAGTGCTGCCTGGTAGGTCTCTTTGGCGCGGTCGACGACGCCGGCGTTGGCCTGGTAGCCGCGCTGCGCCATGATGAGCGCACCCATCTGCGACGACAGGTCGATGTCGGGGTACCGCACGTACCCTTTCGCGTCGGCGATGGGGTTGCTCGGTTCGTACACCAGTCGACCAACGGCGTCTCCGTAGGCGGCGCCCGCGACGTAGACGCCGGTGACGCCCTGCCCTTCCTGGGCTTCGATGTACCGGGCCTGGAACGCCGGGCCGCTGGTCGGCTTGGCGGTGTTGATATTGGCGAGGTTGTCCGAGATGGCGTCCAGCCACTTGCGGTGCAGGGTGAGCCCCGTGCCCGCGATCCCGATCGCGTCGAATGTCATCAGCTGGTCCTCAGGGCCGCGCGGATCGCCGTGAACTGGTTGCCGGCCGCCTGCGAGGCGAACTGGAAGCGCAGCACGGTGTCCACATTGGACAGGGTCTCGGTGTCGAGGTTCACGTTGTTGCCGTCGAGCCGCGTGGGCTCGAGCGACCGCCCGGTGGTGGCCGCCGCGTGGCCGTCGCCGTTGGCGACCGACTGGGCGAGAGCATCCTCGAACGACACCCGCTCGGCCGTGTAGCCGGGGGTGTTCACGTTGGCGATGTTGTTGGCGATCGCACGCTGGCGCGCGGCGAGGCCGTCGAGAGCGCTGGCCAGCGCGGCACTTGTCACGGATTCGAGCACGGTGGCACCTCATCGGGATTCGACAGTGGTGGTCGGCCGATCCATGGCCAGGTCATTGAGCGATCCGTGCTCATTGACTGCTATCGGCAGCCGGCGAGCAGACGTTAGGGAGATGCCGAAAACTGCCTCTCCAGGCGCCCTCCCCCGGGCCCGTGACCCCGGTTTGCCCACAGAGTCATCCACAGCACTCCACACCGGTGGAATTACACGGCGGTAATTTCGAACAAAGCTTCGAATAGCCATTCTTCCGAAGGAAACCCCCGGTCACACCATATTTCCATCGCGACACTCCCGGATGCAGTCCTGTATCCCGCGCGTGTCCTCCACACGTCCGAGGGCGTCATCCACCAGTTCTCCCCAACGTTATCCACAGGCTGTACGCATCGTGTGAGAAACGGGCGCGATCCGACATCGCGACGGAGGATTCCAGGGCACCGCGAACGGGGCGACCTCGCCCCTCGGATTGCGGACTAACCGATCAGATCGAAGTACACCGGATGCGCGCTCGGCTCCGCGGGCGGAACGGAACGCACGGCCGCGAGGTGCTTGGCCGTCGTCTGGCGGACATCCTCGAGATAGCGGATGGTGTGCAGCTGGGCTTCCAGGAGGCGCGCCGCACGCTCGACCAGTTCGGGCGGGATCGGGCCGAGCGCGATCGGCGGGCGCCAGGGCACGGGATCGATCTGGGCGACGGCGCGCTGCAGATCCTCCTCGACGCGGGTGAGAGCGTGATGCCAGTCGCGCACGAGTTCCGGCCCACCGGAGAACTCCAGGTGAGCCTCAGGCGACCCCAAGATCACGGCCCTCTCCGATCGAGGCTGCCGACGGGTCCCAGCGCGACGCACGCGGCGTGGATCCTGCGGTGAGTCGCGTCGCCTCGGCGCCGTCGGCCGGCAGCATCGCCGCCGCCTCGTGCCACGTGTCGCGCAACGGTTCGATGAGCGAGATCGCCTCACGCACCCCCGCGGCGTCGCGGTCGATGTTGGACGTGACGATGAGGTCGGTCACGTACGTGTAGAGCTGGAGCAGGCCGTCCGCGCCGTCCCACGCGTCCACCTTCAACGTCGAGGCGAGCTCCGCCACGATCTGGTCGGCGTGACGCAGGTTCTCCCACGCGCTGGGCCAGTTCTGCGCGTCGAGTGCGGCCTCGCCGCGGGTGAGGTCGAGCACGAGCCGGTCGTAGAGCATCGTGAGCAGGCGGACCGGCGAAGCCGAGAGCACAGCGTCGCGGTTGTAGGCGTCGATCTTGGCGGCAGCGCCGTTCATGAGGCTCATGCGGAACCGGAGGAGAGGCCGGAGAGCTGACCGGTCAGCCACGAGGACTGCGACTGCAATTGCTGCAGCTGCACTTCGAGGTTGGAGTAGGTGTGCTCCAGGGTGGTGCGCCGGTCGGCCAGGCGCGAGTCCCATTCGAGGATCTGATCGTTGAGGCCTTTGACCATCGACTGCTCGCCGTTGATCTTCGAGGTGATGATGCCGCTGAACTTGTCGCTCAGCACGTTCGAGGCGTCGGCGACGCGTCCGGCGACGGTCTGGAGCGCCGCCTTGGCCGCATCGGGGTCCGCCGCGATCGCCGCTGCGAACTTGTCCTTGTCGAAGGTGATCTCGCCCGTGCTCGTCATGCTGATGCCGTAGGTCGACGGAGAGATCCCGTTGATCGGCGTCGAGACGGCACTCGCGAGCTTCGAGGTCACATCGCGCGCCGTCGAGTCGCCGGTGAAGGCCCCGCCGGTGACCGTCGTGCCACCGGCCGAGTCGGTTCCGGTCGCGACCGCGTTCTTCTGGTTGATGAACGTGAAGATGTCGTTCAGGCTGCTGACGAGCGAGTTCGCCACATCCGAGATGGCGCTGTCGTTCCTGGCCACTGTCAGAGTGACGGGGGTGGCGGATGCCGCGGTCACGGTCATCGAGACGCCCGGCAGCACGTCGGAGAACGTGTTCGTCGACGAGGTGACCGTCTGCGCGGCACCCGTTCCCGCCCAGAGCGTGACCTGGGCATCCTGAGCGGCTCGCACCTGGGCGGCGCCCGGGTCGCTGAGCAGGTTGGCGGCCGTGCCGGCGGTGACGTCGGCAGGGGTTCCGCGGTACATGGTGAACGCTCCGGCGGCGCCCGTCTTCGTCGAGCTGAGCTGCAGGCGGTAGAGCGGCTGGCCGGTCGACGGGTCGAGGCCGGCCGAGACCCGGGTGGCGCTGACGCCGACGCCGGCCGTGTTGATCGCGGCGGCGACATCGGCGATCGACGAGCTGGCGGCCGTGATCTGCTTCATGGTGCCGTCGGCCGCCACGAAGGTCAGAACCGGCGGCTGGTCGGGCCACTGGGTGAGCGGACCCGTCACGGTGACCTGCGCCTGAGCGAGGCGGTCGACCGTGAAGTCGAGGTTTCCGTCGGTCGCGCCCGGACCGGCGGTGGCAGTCACACCGGCCGAGCTGCTGGTCGCGGTGTGGAGGTCGACTCCGGCCGGCTTCGAGGTCTTCGTCGCCAGGTCGGCGAGCGCCGCCACTTTGGTGTTGAGGGCCTGCATCGCCGTGATGTAGGTGGTGGAGTCGGTGACCTTGCTCTTGAGCAGTGTCTGCGGAATCGCTTCCGCCTGCATCAGGCTGTTGATCAGCGACGTTGTGTCGAGCCCGCTGATGAGCCCGTCGACGGCCATTCCCATGCGGAGGTCCCTCCCTCGATGCTGCGGTGGTGCATGTGGTTGGTGGGCGGCCGGGACACGTTTGGGGCGCGCATCCCGGCCGCCTGCCTGCTAGCGGAGCAGCTGCAGGACGCCCTGGCCGGTCTGGTTGGCCTGGGCGAGCATTGCGGTGCCCGCCTGCGACAGGATGTTGGAGCGGGTGAACTTCACCATCTCCTCCGCCATGTCGGTGTCGGTGATGCGCGACGACGCAGCCGACAGGTTCTCCTTCGAGACGTTCAGGCTGCGGACAGCCGACTCGAAGCGGTTCTGAACGGCACCGAGGCTCGCACGAGCGGTCGACACGTTCTGGATCTGCGTGTCGATCGCGTTGATCGAGGTCAGAGCGTTGGCGGCGGTGTCGAACGTGAGAGCGCCGACCGCGGTGGCGACCGTGGAGACGTTGGCACCGGCCAGGCTGACCGCGATCTGGTCGTTCGCAGCGACGCCACCGGCGCCGACCTGGAACGTCAGGGTGGCGTTCGAGCCGTCGAGCAGGTTGATGCCGTTGAAGTTCGCGCTGCCGGAGATGCGCGTGAGCTCATCTGTCAGCTGCGTGACCTCGGTCTGGATGTCGGTGCGCGATGCTGCGTTGTTCGAGTCGTTGCCGGCCTGAACCGCCAGGTCGCGAACGCGCTGGAGGATCGAGTGGACCTCGGTGAGCGAACCTTCAGCGGTCTGCACGACGCTGATGCCGTCCTGAGCGTTGCGGGCGGCGACGGTGAGGCCACCGACCTGCGACTTCAGGCCCTGCGAGATGGCCAGACCGGCCGCGTCGTCCGCCGCACGGTTGATGCGGAGGCCGCTGGACAGCTTTTCGAGCGACTTCGAGAGGTCGTTCTGCGTGTTGTTCAGGTTGCGGTAGGCGTTGTTGGCCGCGACGTTGGTGTTGATCTGCATACCCATGATTGCTTTTCCTCCATGATTGGGCTCTTCAGCCGCCCATCCGTGGGCGACATCTGGATCTATCGGCTGTTGTGCGCATCCCGTTAGCTATTCGCTCCCGGTTCGTCCAGGCGACCCGGATGCCCGGGAGCGCGCCGCTCGTCAGGATGCGTTGCGGGCGGACGACGTGGGCTGGGGCGAGAGGCGGGCGACGTTGGAGACGGCGTGCTGCGCGAGCCGGGCGAGGTAGGCGCTGCGGCGCGCCTGCGACGTCTTCGCCTCGATGACCTCGGGGTCGCCCTCGTCCGCATAGTGCGTGGCCATCCCTTCGCGCATCAGGCGGATCGCCTCCGAGCGCTGCTGCGACACGGCCGAGTGGGTGATCCCCAGCTCTTCGGCGACCTCGGTGACCGTGCGGTCGTCGAAATAGATCGCCTGCACCACGTAGCGCATCCGCTCGGGCAGTGCCTCGACGGCGGCGCGGATGTAGGCGGTCTGCTCGCCGACCAGCAGCGACTCCTCCGGGGAGACCGCCTCCGACACCAGGAAGGACTCGGTCGTCTCGTCGAGGGTCGTGACCGTGCGGGCGGCATCGGAGAGGGCCGCGGTGGCCGTCTCGCGGTCGACGCCGAGCGCGTTCGCGATCTCGTCGACGGACGGCGTGCGGCCGAGGCCGGCGGTGAGGGTCTCCTGCACCACCATCGTCTCTTTGATCCGCTTGCGTGCCGACCTCGTCGCCCAGTCGCTGGCGCGCATCTCGTCGGCGAAGGCGCCGACGATGCGCGTGCGGGCGTAGGCGCCGAACGGGATGCCCAGAGTGGGGTCGTACGCCGTCGCCGCCGTCACGAGGGCGAGCGCCCCTGCCGAGGCGAGATCGTCGCGGGAGAGGTGTGTCGCGCGGGCGCACAAGTCGGAGACGAGATAGCCGACGAGCGGCAGATTCTCCACGACGAGCGTGTTGCGTTCGTTCCGGTTCACGCGTTTCGACCCCTGTCTTGGTCAGTCGAGCGGCCGTGCAATCCCTCGGATGGGTCTTCCGGGGTTTGTACGGCTGTGCTCAGGTGATGCAGTGTGGATGTTCGGTCAGGGTCGGGTACCGAACAGGCGCTAGGGGTCCTTCTCGTTGTTCACGGTAACAATCAGCCGCTCTGGATTACTTGCATTGGTTGCCCCCACTACGGGGCTGCCCCTACCCCCAGTACGGGGATTACGGCTCAGGCTGTGAAAAGCGATAGGGAGTTCAGCGATTTCATGGCTGCCCGCCCCTAACATCGACCACAACCGTGCCGATTGTCTCCACTGACGGCGAGCGGATCGCCGCCGAGAACCCGAGGGGACCAGGTGCGCACTTCGACTCACGAGGAAGTTGGTAGCGACATGGCCGCGAGCGATCTGTCCGCGCAACTCTGGAGAGAACGCGAACTGCTCGAGTTGCTGCTGTTCAAACTCGAGGAGGAGCAGCTCCTGCTGACCGCCGGCAAGTCGCGCTGGATCTCGCACGCCACCCGCGAGGTCGAGCAGGTGATGGAGCGGATGCGCGCCGTCGGCCTCGCCCGCACCGTCGAAGTCGCCTCCCTCGCCGAGGAGTGGGGGATCAGCCCCGACTCCTCGCTCCGCGAACTCGCCGCCTCCGCTCCCGACGGGATCTGGTCCGACATCTTCAGCTCGCACCTGGTGGCCATGACCGAGCTCACCGCGCAGATCGCCGACGTGCGCGACACCAACGAACGGCTCCTGCGCGAAGCGGCGCGGTCGACCCAGGAGACGCTGAGCGGCCTTGCCGGCGGCGCGGGCGACCCCGGCGTCTACGGAGCGAGCGGGGAGAGCCGGCCCGGTTCATCCGGAGCCTCGCTCTTCGACACGGAAGCGTAAGGGATGCCCGAATGAGCACCTTCAGCGGACTGAACACCGCCTACACCGGCCTCGTCGCGGCGAAAGCCGGCCTCGACATCGTCGGCCAGAACATCGCCAACGCCGGAACCGCCGGCTACACCCGGCAGCGGGTGAGCACCTCGAGTGTCCCTCCGCTCCACAACGCGGGGTTGTTCAGCGGCGGCGTACGTCCCGGTCAGGGAGTGAACGTCGACGGCGTCCAGCGTCTCGACGACGCCACCCTGGATGCCCGGGTGCGGTCGACGACGGCTCTCTCGGGGTACTCGGGCGCGCGGGCCTCCGCACTGTCCACCCTCGAGGCGTCCCTCAACGAACCGGGGACCAACGGGCTCTCGACCCAGCTGCAGAAGTTCTGGTCGGCGTGGCACGACGTGTCCAACCAGGCGGGTGAGCAGGCCCCGGCGGGGGTGCTGCTCGGCCAGGCCGGCTCGCTCGTCAGCCAGATCTCCCAGGGCTACCGCGCCGTCGACGACCAGTGGAGCGCACTTCGCACGAACGTCGACGGGATGGTTACCGATCTCAACGCGGCCGCGACCGAGGTGGCCGACCTGAACGGCCGTATCCGCTCGACCCTCGCCGCCGGCGGTTCCGCGAACGAGCTGATGGACCGGCGCGACATTCTGACCACACAGATCGCCAACCTCGCCGGCGGTGTGGTGCGGCCGCTCGACGACGGGACCGTCGACGTCCTGGTCGGCGGCAACGCCCTCGTCTCCGGCACCACGGCGAACGCCGTGCAGGCGGCCGGAGCCCGGCGCCTCACCGACGCCACCACCGATCCGGCGCGGCTCGAATGGGCGCACCGGCCCGGAGCGGCCATCGCGATGGAAGGCGGCGCCATCTCGGGCGCTCTGTCCACGCTCGCGCCGGCCGACGCATCCGGAACCGGCGGAGTGCTCGCCGAGGCCGCCGCCAGCTACAACGCTTTCGCGGTGACGATCGCCCAGGCGGTCAACGCCGTTCACAGCACCGGCTCGACGCCGACCGGTGTCACCGGCCTCGACTTCTTCGCCATCGACCCCACCCAGCCGGCCGCCCTCGGCCTCTCCGTCGTCCCGACCTCTGTTGCGCAGATCGCCACCGGCACCCCCGGCGCGGGCGGAAGCGACGGCAGCATCGCGGCAGCGATCGCTGCGCTGGGAACCGGCCCCAACGCCGTCGACAAGCAGTGGGCCGGCTTCGTCGTGCGCATCGGCGTCGCGAGCAAGACCGAGAACCAGCAGTCCGACCTCGCCGACCTGGCCTCCAACTCCGCGGTCAACGCGCAGCTGTCGAACTCCTCGGTCGACCTCGACGAGGAGAACATGAACATGCTGGCCTTCCAGCACGCCTACCAGGGCGCCGCCCGCGTCATGACCGCCGTCGACGAAGCCCTCGACACACTCATCAACCACACCGGATTGGTCGGGAGGTAGCCCGTGTTCACCCGCATCACCAACGCTACGCAGACGCTCAACGCGCAGCACAACCTGCAGGCGAACCTGCAACGGCAGGCCGTGCTGTACGACCAGGCCACGAGCCGCCGGCAGATCACGAAGCCCTCGGACGACCCGACGGCCACTGCGAGCGCCCTCGGCGTCCGGGCGGATGCCGCCGCGACGGCGCAGTACTCCCGCAACGCCGACAACGGCGACGCCTGGCTCACCACCGCCGACTCCACCCTCAGCTCGGTCGAGAGCATCATGGCCCGTGTGCGCGACCTCACCGTCCAGGGAGCGAACGACGGATCCAATTCGCCCCAGGCCAAGGAGGCGATCGCGACCGAGCTCGACGGCCTCAAGAAGAGCCTCCTGTCGCTGTCGAACACCACCTACCTGGGCCGCACGGTCTTCGCGGGCAATTCCAGCGCCGGCGTCGCCTTCCAGCCCGACTACAGCTACACCGGCGTCGCCGGGAGTACAGTCGATCGCAAGGTCGGGTCCGACACCACGGTCAGGGTGGATGCCGATGGTGCGGCGGTCTTCGGAACCGGCGCGACCTCGGTCTTCGCCCTCATCGACAACACCGTCAACGACCTCCGCACCGGAGTGAACGTAGGGCCGAGGCTCACAGAGATCGACGATCGGATGAAGGCAATCGTGGGAGAGCACGCGGAGATCGGCGGCCGCCAGACCCGTCTGGACAAGGCCAAGGACACCCTCGCCGTCAGCGCCAACTCGCTGGAGGCGCAGCGGTCCAGCCTCGAAGACGTCGACCTCAGCAAGGTGCTGCTCGACCTCAAGACGCAGGACGTCAACTACCAGTCGGCCATCGCTGTCACCGCCCGTGTGCTGCAGCCGACCCTCATGGACTTCCTCCGATGACCGCACTCACCTTCATCGCCCCGCCTCCCGGCCTCGAGCCGCTGCGCGAGTTCGAGCTCACCGCGGTCGACGGCGCCGCCGGTCTCTACACGATCCAAGCGGTCGAGCGGCCGGAGATCCGGATCTTCGCGATCGACGCCGGCCTGCACCTCCCCGGCTACTCCCCCGAGCTCCCGGATGACCACGCCGCCGAACTCGGCGTCTCGCACGCCGACGAGGTGCTCGCCCTGGTGGTCGTGAATCCGTCGCCGGAGGGGAGCACGGTCAACCTGCTCGCCCCCGTGCTGGTCAACCGCGCGACCGGTCGGGCGCTGCAGCTCGTGCTCGAGGACGACTCCTTCCCGGTGCGCGCCGAGCTCGCCGCGCTCGCACACTCCTAGCCGTCCGGAGGTCCCCGCTCTGACGCGGGCCTACTTCTTGGCGGCCTTCGGGGCGCAGGGCGCGCTCTTCGCGAGCAGGTCGACCTGCTGCTGCTCCGACCACGGGAGCGTCGCGACCGTCTTGGCGCCGGCCCGCTTCGCGGGAACCTTGGCGACGATCGACGCGAGACGCTGCGCGAGCGCCTGGATGTACGCGGGTCCCGGAGTCGAGTTGTTCAGCGCGACCACGACGGTCAGCCCCGAGCTCGGGTCGCTGAACATCGCCGAGAGATAGCCGGGCATCGCGCCGACGTTGCCCCGCAGCGGACCGAGCGTCAGCATCCCGAGACCGTACTTCTGCCACTCGGCGCCGATCGAGACGCTCTTCGCCTGCTCCGTCGCGCTCTTGTCGGACACCAGCGAACCGGAGGCGAGCGCCTGCACATAGCTCTTGAGGTCGGGCACGTTCGAGACGACACCACCGGCGGTCCAGCCCATCGAGGGCGACAGTTTGCTCACATCCGCGACCGCCGTGCACACCGATTGTCCTGCCGCGTTGATCGTGCTGACATAGCCGGCCGGATGCGCTCCCGGGATCGTGAGCTGGTCGGATCCCGGAAGCGAGCTCGACTTCATGTCCAGCCGACTGAAGACGTAGTGCGAGTACAGGTCCTGCCAGCTCTTGCCGGTCGCGTTCTGCAGCGCCATGCCGAGCAGCACGAACCCGGCCCACGACTGCCCGTACTTCTCGCCCGGGTTCCCGAACCGCTGCGTGGCGATCCCGTCGCTCACCAGTTCGAGCGCCGGCCACATCCGGGTGGGATTGTTGACGAAGATCGAGCGGAGCTGCGGCACGTAGTCGCCGAGGCCCGACGTGTTCTGGCACAGCTCCCGCAGCGTGACCCCGTCGACGCCCACGAATCCGGGCACGTACTTGGTCACGGGGTCGTCGAGCCGGACCTTGCCGTCGTCGACGAGTCCGAGGAGCACGCTGCACGTCATCGCCATCGTGTTGCCGGCGATGCGGAAGCCCATGTTCGGGGTGACCGGCTTGGTGCCCTTGAGCGCGGTGGTGCCGATTCCGGCCGTCCAGCTGCCGGCCCAGGGCGCCCAGACCCCGACCACGGCACCGGATGCGCCGGACTGCTTCACGGCGTCTTTCACCGCCGTGTCGAGCTTGCCGCTCACCTCGGAGGAGAAGCCTCCCGGGACCTGCCCCGGCACGCCGGCCGACCCGCTCGCGTTCGCTGTGCATCCGACGAGGAGGAGTGCGAGTGCGCTCGCCAAACCGATGACGGTGACCCGCCGAGCCCCGTTCGCTCGTCGACGCATGTGCCATCCCCCGATGGTTGTGGTGCTTGTCCAAGGATTCTAACCGCAGTACCAATCCGTTCCGCGCAGCCCTCCGAACACAGGAGGAACACGGCAGACGCTGTGCTCTTCCACAAGGAGGGAACGAACATGCGCACATCACCGAATCGCCTGGTCGCCACGATCTTCGGCGCGGTCTACATCGTCGTCGGCCTGCTCGGCTTCGCATACACGGGCGGAGTCGGTTTCGTCGCGACCCAGGGCGGTCTGATCCTCGGCATCTTCGAGGTCAACCCGCTCCACAACATCGCGCACCTGCTGATCGGCGCCGCGCTGCTCATCGCCGGGCTCACCCGGGTCGCTGCGGCCAAGGCCGTCAACACGACCGTCGGCGCCGTCTACCTGCTGCTCGGCATCGTCGGCTTCTTCCTCGTCGGCACGGGAGCCAACATCCTCGCGCTGAACACGCCCGACCACGTCCTCCACCTCGTGAGCGCGATCGTGCTCCTCGGTGTCGGCCTCGGCGCCGAGCGCACCGTGCGCGCCAACTCGGCCGTCGCCTGACGACGACCACGGCGAGCGCACTGATGGGGACTTCTGTGGGGATGTCCGAGACAGTGACCGGCAACGGAACGGGGGCTGATCGGCCGAAGTCGCTTCCGACGACGATGACCGTCGCCCCGGCGACCCGGGCCTGGCTCGCCGTGGTTGCGCTCGGCGCGGGGCTGGTTCACGCAGCGCTCGCGGCGAGCGCACCCCTCCCGGCCCTGATCGTCCTGACGGCGATCGGGGCCGCGGAGCTGGGGTGGGCCGCAGCCACCCTCATCCGCGACCGCCCGCCACTGCTACGGGCGTCGCTCTACCTGGCTCTCGCGCCCATCGGATGCTGGGCTGCGGTCGCCACCGTCGGCGCCACCACTGCGGCCGGCACCGTCATCGCTCTTCCTCCGCTCCCCCTCGCGGTGGCTTCCGGCCTCGACCTGACGATCGCTGTGGTCATAGCCGTCGTGCTGCGCCGCCGGGCATCCGCTCACGACACGGGTGCCGTGCGATTCGTGCTCGCGCTCCTGCTGAGTTCTGCCGCAGTGTCGGCCGTGACGGTCCCGGCTCTGGCGGTCACGGATGCGGGGGTCGCCGCGGTCGACGTGCACCTGCAGCACGGCGGTCACCAGCACTGAGGGTTCTGACTGAGGTTCGCATTTCGGCGTGGCTCCTCTAAACTCAGGCAACCCTCAATCGGGTCCGACGTATTCGACCTCTGGAGCACCGTGGCCGACCTCATCCCCTTCTCGCAGGCACTCCGCGAGCGCACACGCACCGACCACGGGGCGAGCGCCGGGGCGGTCTTCATGCAGGACCTGATGACCGGCAAGGGGACGAGAGACGACTACGTCTCGCTCCTCGCCCAGCACTACTTCATCTACGAGGCGCTGGAGCAGGCTGAGGCGGTGATGCGCCGCGAGCCGCAGGCTGCGGCCTTCATCACTCCCAAGCTCACCCGCCTGCCGGCGATCGAGTCCGACCTCGAGTTCCTGCTCGGACCCGGCTGGCGTGGCCTCATCACGCCATTGCCCACCACGGAGCGCTACGTCGCGCGCATCCGGGCGGTCGGCACGTCCTGGCCCGGCGGCTTCATCGCCCACCACTACACGCGCTACCTCGGCGACCTGTCGGGCTGCCAGATCATCCGAATGCTGATGCAGCGCCAGTTCGGCTTCGAGACGAACGGCGTCGGCTTCTACCTCTTCGCCGAGATCGCCAAGCCGAAGGAGTTCAAGGACGTCTACCGGGCGCAGCTCGACGCCGTGGACTGGGACGACGCGGAGCGCGGGCGCGTGATCGACGAGGTCAACCTCGCCTCGCGCCTCAATACGGAGCTGTTCGAGGCTCTCGCCGCGGCCAAGGCGGTCGCGTAGTCGGGATCGAGAGCGCTCGGGATCCTGAGCCTCGTCGCTGAAACGGAGCCCAGAGCCGCTGGCGGGGCGCACATCACGCGCGAATTCACCCGCAGTGCCGCCTAGCGCCGGCTCAGCGCGAACGACGCCGTGCCGAACTTCACCACGGAGCCCGGATCGACCTCGTGCCGGGTGTTCGGGTCGCAGGCGTACGTGCCGTCACCCGGGTAGACGATCGTCGTCCCGTTCGCCGAACCGAGGTCGAGCACCCAGAACACGCCCTCGTACTGACCGAAGGCGAGGTGAGCCCGCGACACCGACTTGGTGTCGTCCTCGATCTCGATGAGCTGCACGTGAGCGGGGTCGTCCAGTTCGGTCCCGGGCGTGTGCACGACCGGGTTGCGCCCGATCACGCCGTTGCCGGAGGTCTCGAAGTGCTGGCCGTCGCTGAAGTCGAGGATGAAGGTGACCGCCATCTGCTTCTCCATTCGGTTTCGTCGCGTGCGTCGTGGGTCGTGTCGTCCCGGGTTCAGCCGAGGCGAGCAGGGCTCAGGTCAGGCTGGGTGTGCGGGGCCGGGTGCGCATGAACCGCTCGACGTCCGCATCCACCATGATGTCGCTCGGGCGCAGCGGGCGCGAGAGGTACAGGCCGTCGAGCGAGGTCAGCCGGCTGAGCGCCACATAGGTCTGACCCGGGCTGAACGCGCGGTAGCCGAGGTCGACGATCGCCGAGTCGTACGTCTTGCCCTGCGATTTGTGGATGGTGACCGCCCAGGCCAGGCGCAGCGGAAACTGCGTGAACTCGGCGACGACGTCTTTGGTGAGCTTCTTGGTGGCGGGGGAGTAGGAGTACTTGAACTTCTCCCAGATGGCCGGCTCGACTTCGTGGATCTCGCCGTCGACCTCCACGTAGACGTTGGAGTCGATACGGGTCACTGTGCCGATCGTGCCGTTGACCCAGCGCGGGCCGTCGCCGCCCTGGCCGACGTCGTTGCGCAGGAACATCACCTGCGCTCCGACCTTGAGTTCGAGGGTCTCGTCGGCGGGGTAGGCGCGGCCTCCGAAGTCTCCGCTGACCTCCGCCTTCGCGGTGAGGGCACGGCCCGGGAGACGGCTGAGCGCCTGCGCGTTGATGCGGTTGACGGTGTCGTTGCGCGTGGCGAGCGTGATCGTCCCGTCATCCGGAGCGGGCCGCGCGCCCATCTCGTTGAGGCGGTCGGCGATCTCCTTGGTGACCTGCCCGTGGCGCACCGCGTTGAGCATGTATTTGAAGTCGGACTCGTGCTGGCGGTGGATCTCGACCAGCTCGACGATCTTGAGATCGGCTTCGAGCCACACCCGGGCGTCGAAGAACCACATCGACCGGTAGGTGTCGCTGAAATAGGCGCGCTCTTCGGGGTCGCCCGGCACCGGCGCGAGCTGGTACGGGTCGCCGAACAGCACCACCTGCACGCCGCCGAACACCTCGGCGGGCTTCTGACGCGCCTGGCGCAGGCTGCGGTCGATCGCGTCCATCAGGTCGGCGTTCACCATCGAGACCTCGTCGATGACGAGCGTGTCGATGCTGTTGAGGAGCTTGCGCAGCTCTGCGCTCTGTTCGATGTCGTGGTCGGCGATCACGCCGATCGGCAGCCGGAACAGCGAATGGATGGTCTGCCCGCCCACGTTCAGCGCGGCGACGCCTGTGGGCGCGGTGATCACCAACGACTTCTCGGTGTTCCACGCCAGATGATTGAGCAGCGTGGACTTTCCGGTGCCGGCACGACCGGTGACGAACACGTGCTCCCGGGTGTGCTCGATCAGCTCGAACACGGCCTTCTGTTCGGGAGAGAGGGAGAGTCGGCCCATCCGAGTCCTTCCCTCGCGCGACCTGCCGAACTACTCTAACGCGGTCCCGGATGCCGTGGCCCACTCTCCACAGGACCTTAGGATGGCCTCATGGTTGGGGATGAGGTCGACAGCCCGCCGCCGCATCCCCTCGCGGCCCTCTCCCCGCGCACGCGTGTCGTACTGCTCTGGTCGGGCGTCGCCCTGCTGCTCCTGCTCGCGTTCGCCGCTGCCGTCGGCGCCCTCCAGCGGAGTCTCTACAGCGCGGGCGGCTTCGCATCGTCCTACGTCGAGTCCCTGGCCGCGCACGACCTCCGCGCGGCCCTCGCGATGCCCGGCGCCGCCCCGACCGAGGCGAGCCTGCGCGCGCAGGGGCTGCCTCCGACGCCCTCGCGCGAGCTCCTGCGTGCCGACGTGCTCCCGACACTGACCGACATCCGGGTGCTCAACGACGACGATCTGGGCACGGGCGAGCATCTCGTGGAGGTGCAGGCGAAAGCGGACGGGCATCCGGTGACCGCGCGGTTCAGCGTCCGCCAGACCGGCGCCGTGCTCGGGCTCCTCCCCACCTGGCGGTTCGGCGCGACGCCGCTGACCGTCGCACACATCACCGTCGAGCACGCCGACACCTTCACGGTCGGGGGCCACACCCTGGAACCCCGGGCGGCGGAGGCCCAACCCGTCGGCTCGTTCAGCGTCGCGGCCGACTATCTCGTCTTCGCGCCCGCCGTCTACGTGCTCGGCCACACCTCGAAGTATCTGGATGCCCAGCCGGTGACGCTCACGGCCAGCAGCCCGGGACGGCAGCTCGACGTCAGCGTGGTCGCCGACCCGAACAACGCGTTCGTGGCCGATGTCGAGAAGCAGCTCAACGGGTACCTCGACGATTGCGCGAAGCAGCATGTGCTGCAGCCCACCGGATGCCCGTTCGGTGTGGTCATCGACGACCGCGTGGAGGGCCAGCCGAGCTGGTCGATCGTCAAGTATCCGATGGTCTCGATCGTCGCCGGGCCGAGCGGATGGATGATGCCGGATGCTCAAGGGATCGCGCACCTCTCGGTCACGGTCCAGTCCCTGTTCGACGGCACGGTCTCCAAGCGCGAGCGCGACGAGGCGTTCACCGTGTCATTGTCGTCCATCGTCATCCGCGACGACGATGGCTCGCTCGACATCACTGTCGCGGACTGAGCCCACGCGGACTGAGCCCACGAGGACTGAGCCCACGAGAACCGGGCCGACGGCGTCCGGGGCTAGCGCTTCACCGCGTCGCGGGAGGCGAGTCTGGCCAGACGCTCGTTGTAGGCCTGCAGTTCCGCGTCTCCCGTGCGGTCGGCGTTGCGATCGCGCCGTCTGGTCTCGCGATCGTCGCTCCGGCCCCACTGGATGGCGACGACGATGGCCAGGATGACCGTGGGGATCTCGCCGACGCTCCACGCGATGCCCCCGCCGGTCTGCTGGTCGACGAGCGGGACCGCTCCCCAGACGCGTCCCATCGAGCCGAACCAGTCGGCGAGCAGAAGCGCCTGGCTGGTCATGATCGACAGGCCGAAGAACGCGTGGAAGGCCATCGTGCCGAGGAGGAGGAGCAGGCGGAACGGGTACGCGAGCCGGTACTTGACCGGGTCGATGCCGATGAGCGACTGCACGAACAGGTAGCCCGTGATGAGGAAGTGGGTGATCATCCACTCGTGGCCGACGTGGTCGGTGGTCGCCCAGCGGAACAGCGGCGTGTAGTAGAACGCCCACAGGGATCCGGCGAAGAGCACGGCCGCGACGATGGGGTTGGAGATCACGTCGGCGAACTTCGAGTGCACGGCCAGGAGGATCCACTCGCGTCCGCCGCGCGACCCGTCGGTGCGCTTGCGGATCGAGCGCAGCGCGAGCGTGACCGGCGCTCCGGGCACGAGGAGGAGCGGCACCATCATGGTGAGCACCATGTGCGCCAGCATGTGGCTCGAGAACAGGTACTTCTCGTAGACGTTGACGCCGCCCGACGTGATGTAGAACAGCAGCACGAGACCCGCCACCCAGAACACCGTGCGGTGGATGGGCCACTTGTCTCCGCGTTTGCGCAGCCGCCAGACGCCCGCGAGATAGAAGAAGAGGGCGAACGCGCAGCCGAGCACCCAGAGCAGGTCGAAGTTCCACAGGGTGACCAGTCGCCCCCAGGTGAGCTCCGGCGGCAGCTTCTGACCCGTGAGGATCTCCGCCGGCGTCGGCGCTGCGCCGAGCTTCTCGGCGACCGGAGTGGCCGTGCGGGCGAGCGCCGCCGCGACGCCCGACGCGATGCCCATGAAGGCGAGCTCGGCGGTCACGAGCCACCAGAACGTGTTCCGTGATGCGCCGGTCTTCAGCCGGCCGATCAGGTAGCGCCGCTGCAGCACGCCGAACAGGCCGAGCGCCACGAGCGCGGTGACCTTGACGAGCACCAGGATGCCGTACGGCGTGGCCAGCTCCGCCAGAGTGCCGATGCGCAGCTCGGCGTTCACGTAGCCCGACGCCGCGACGACGATGAACGAGATGAGCGCGATCGAGGAGTACCGCTCGAGCACGGGCACGATGCGGCCGCCGTCGAGCGAGCGCCGCACCACGACGAGGGTGACGAGCCCGCCCAGCCAGAGGGAGGCGAAAAGCACGTGGAGGCCGAAGGAGGTGACGGCGGCGTCGTGGCCTGCGGCATCCGCACTGTGGCCCTGCTGGGCCATCGGGACGATCGCGGCCATCGCCAGAGCGGTGACGAACACCAGGGCCGTCTGGTTGCGGACCGCGAAGCACAGCACGGTGACGGCCGCACCGATGAGGGTGATCCCCAGCCACGCCTGCCCGATCGAGACGCTCGTGACGAAGGAGCTCAGGCCGTTGCTGAAGGTCTGGTCGAACGAGAGCGGAACGCTCGAGACGCTGACGAACGTGAACAACCCGGTCACGGCGGCGGCGACGGTCATGACCCCGGCCGATCCGGCGGCGAAGTCGAGCGCCTTGCCGTATTCGTCCCGGTCCGAGCTGAAGGCGAAGCAGGCGAGCACCAGCGCACCGATGACGCCGGCCAGGCTCAGGTTCACGACGAGGGTCGAGGCGGGGAGTCCCCAGCGCACGAGTGCACCCGGGTCCGCGAGGAGCGGAGCCGACGCGCCGCCGCCGAACGCCAGTGCCGCGATCATCGCGAGCACGGCGACGATCAGCAGCACGGCAGGGCCGGCTATCCGGACGATTCGGGGCACTCGTCAAGCCTACGTCGGCAGCGCTGGGAGCCCGCACACAGGCCCCGTCGCGCGGTTCCGGATGCCCGGCCGGCCGCAGACGCGACGAGGGCGGCACCGCAACGCGGCACCGCCCTCGAGCAAGCAGATGAGACTACTTGACGGCAGCCTTGAGCTTCGAGCCCGCGGTCAGCTTGACGCGGTGGCCGGCCGGGATGTTGATCTCGGCGCCGGTCTGCGGGTTGCGGCCCGTGCGAGCAGCGGTCTCGGTGCGCTCTGCAGCGAGCCAGCCCGGGATGGTGACCTTGCCACCGTTGGAGACGGTCTCCGCGATCGTGGCGAAGAAAGCGTCGAGCACGCCGCCGACGGCAGCCTGGCTCTGACCCGACGATGCGGCGATTGCGGCAACGAGCTCGGTCTTGTTCAGCGACTTGTCAGCCATTGAGTGTCCTCCTCGGACCTTGTGCTGTTTTTACAGCTCTTGAGTGGAACGGTTGAGGCCACGCGGGCCGTAACGTTTGGTCGGTTTGACCGCCTCGAATGTATCAGAATCCCGCGAGAACACGCGGATTCACGGCGTTTTTCGCGAACTCCACACCCGTAACACAGGAGATTTCGCATCCCGCCGCCCGATTCCTCCTGAATAGAGGTCTGGACGGCCCTCGCGGGCCGACTTCTCCTGAGTTGCGGACGCCACCACCACCACCAACGCCGAAGGGGTGCCCGGCCGAAGCCGGACACCCCTTCAGGATGCTGTCGCGCTGTTACCAGCTGGACTTGGTGATACCGGGCAGCTCGCCACGGTGCGCCATGTCGCGGAAACGGACACGCGAGATGCCGAACTTGCTGAGGTTTCCACGGGGACGGCCGTCGACGGCGTCGCGGTTGCGGACGCGGATCGGCGAAGCGTCGCGGGGGAGCTTCTGCAGGCCCAGGCGGGCCGCTTCGCGCGACTCGTCGGTGCCGTTCGGGTCGACGAGAGCCTTCTTGAGCTCGAGGCGCTTGGCGGCCCAGCGCTCGACGATTACCTTGCGCTGCTCGTTCTTGGCGATCTTGGACGTTTTTGCCATGTGTCTAGCGCTCCTCTCGGAAGTCGACGTGCTTGCGCACTACGGGGTCGTACTTCTTGAGCACGAGACGGTCGGGGTCGTTGCGGCGGTTCTTCTTGGTCACGTAGGTGTAACCGGTACCAGCCGTCGAACGAAGCTTGATGATCGGACGAACGTCCTGCTGCTTTGCCATTAGATCTTCTCCCCACGGGCCAGGAGGTCCTTGACCACGGACTCGATGCCGCGGGCGTCGATGACCTTGATGCCCCTGACGCTCAGGGTCAGGGTCACGTTACGGCGAAGCGACGGAACGAAGTACGTCTTCTTCTGGATGTTCGGGTCGAAACGACGCTTCGTGCGTCGGTGCGAGTGCGAAATGTTGTGCCCGAAGCCGGGAACGGCTCCAGTCACCTGGCACACTGCTGCCATTTGTTTTCTCCAATACCGCGGAGCCGAATGCTCCGCCCAAGGTCACTTGTCGGCACGCTCAACCCCCGTGATCCGAGGATGGTGGGGGTTTGCGTACGATCGGAGCGGGAGAGGCCCACTCGACCAAACATCAATACTACGCGACGGATGCGCGCCGCGCCAATCGCGTGCAGCTCACGCCACGCGCGAGCGGCTCACACCACGCGCGAGCAGTTCTCGCACAGCCCGAACACGTCGACCACGTGCTGCGCCTGCGTGAAGCCGTGGGATGCCGCGGCCGCCTGCGCCCACTGCTCCACCGCATCCGCTTCGATCTCGACCGTGAGGCCGCAGTTGCGGCAGATCAGGTGGTGGTGGTGGCCGGTGGTGCAGGCGCGGTAGAGGCTCTCGCCCTCGGGGGACTGGAGCGAGTCGGCGTCGCCCTCGGCGGCGAGGTCCGCGAGCGCGCGGTACACCGTAGCCAGGCCGATGGGGGAGCCGGTCTCGTGCAGGCTCAGGTGAAGTCCTTGCGCGCTGATGAAGCCCTCCGTCGAGGTCAGAGCCTCGCGGACGGCCTCTCGCTGCCAGGTGTTGCGTTTCACGTGTCCAAGGCTAACCCGCCACCCTCACGAGTCGCCGTGAGCTCTGCCGCACCCCGACGAGCCGGCAGATGACGTAGATGACGAATGAGATGGTGGTGACGTAGGGACTGATCGGGAGCGAGCCGCCGAGGGCCAGGAGGATGCCGCCGACAACCGACACGAGCGCGAATCCGACGCTGAGCAGGGGGACGGCGAGGGGTGACGACGAGATCCGCATCGCGGCCGCTGCCGGGGTGACGAGCAGGGACAGCACCAGGAGCGCTCCGACGATCTGCACCGAGACCGCCACCGCGAGCCCGAGCAGCACCATGAACGCGAGAGAGACGAATCGCACCGGCACGCCGCGCGAGGCTGCGACGTCGGCATCCAGGCTGTCGAACGTCAGGGGGCGCCAGATCACCAGCAGCCCGATGAGCACCACGGCTCCGATCAGCATGAGCCAGCCGAGCTGCGGGTCGTCGACCGAGACGATCTGTCCCGTGAGCAGCCCGAACTTGTTGGCGCTGCGTCCCGGATACAGCGCGAGGAACAGGATGCCGAGGCCGAGGCCGAACGGCATCAGCACGGCGATGATCGAGTTGCGGTCCCGCGCCTTCGCGCCGAGCACCCCGATCAGGACGGCCGCGATGAGCGAGCCCCCGATCGAGCCGATCACCACATTCGCCCCGAACAGCAGCGCCGCGGCCGCCCCGGCGAACGACAGCTCGCTGATTCCGTGCACGGCGAACGCCATGTCGCGCTGCATCACGAACACGCCGATCAGGCCGCCGACCACCCCGAGCACGGCGCCGGCGAGGATCGAGTTCTGCACGAGCCCGAGCAGTTCGCCGTAGTTGGCGAAGTTGAACAGCTGCGACCAGAGATCGGGGGAGTCCGCGAGCTGGGCGATCACGAGGCCGCCTCGCGGTGGCTCTCGTGCGTGTCCGCGTGGTGGTCGTGCGTCTCCGCATCCGGGATCCCGACCACGACGATGCGTCCGTGGGTCCGGATGACGTCGACCGGCGTCCCGTACAGGTCGGTCAGCACGTCGCTGCGCAGCACTTCGTCGGGGGTGCCCTCCCGGAACCGGCCGCCGGCCAGATAGAGCACCTTGTCGACCATCCCGAGCACCGGGTTCACGTCGTGGGTGACGAAGACCACCGCGCTGCCGTGGTCGCGTCTGCGGCGGTCGATGAGCTCGCTGACCCCGCGCTGGTGCTGCAGGTCGAGCGAGAGGAGGGGCTCGTCGCACAGGAGCAGCGACGGGTCTCCGGCGAGCGCCTGCCCGACGCGCAGCCGCTGCTGCTCACCGCCGGAGAGCGTGCCGACGGGCGCGTCCGCGTAGCGCTGGGCGCCGACCGCTTCGATCAGCCGCTCCACCTGCTCGCGGTCGGACCGCGACGGAACGGGGAGCCCCCACCGGTGCCCGTTGACGCCGAGCGCCACCAGGTCGCGGGCGCGCATCGGCGTTCCGGCCGCGATGAGCTTCTGCTGCGGGATGTACCCGATGCGGCGATCGCCGCGGCGCACCGGATGCCCGTCGAAATCGATCGTCCCGGAATCGAGCTGCTGCTGGCCGAGGATCGTCTTGAGCAGACTCGTCTTGCCCGACCCGTTGGGGCCGAGCACCGCCACGAACTCTCCTGCGTGCACGTCGAGGTCGAGCCCGCTCCAGAGCGTGCGGTCGCCGAAGCCGAGGTCCGCGTTGCGGAGGCTGAGAACCACCGGGCCCTCGGCCGGGTCGGGGACGCGGTCGAGCGGCTCGGTGGTGATGCCGTCTGCGATGCCTGTCATTCGCCGAGGGCCTTGGCTACGGCGTCAGTGTTGGCCGTCATCCAGCCGATGTAGTCCGTGCCGCTCGGGAGGGTCTCGGTGACCGGCACGGTCGCCACGCCGGCCTTCTTGGCCGCGGCCAGGACCATCTGGGTCTCGGGGCCGCTGGTCTGCTCGTTGTAGGCGAGCAGTTTCACGTCGCCGTTGCGGAACAGGTCGAGCGTCCGCTCGAGCACGGCGGGGGAGACGTCGGTGCCGGCTTCGATGGCCGCGCTGAACGCTTTCGGGGTCTTGTCGGTGAGGCCGATCGCGTCGAGCAGGTACAGGGGGACGGGCTCGGTGATCGCCGCACCCTCGCCGGCGTACTTCTGCTTGAGCTGGGCGGTGCGGTTCTCGAGCGCGGTGAGCTGCGCGGTGAACGCCTGGCCGTTCTTCTGGAAGGTGGCCGCCTGCGAGGCGTCGGCCTTCGAGAGTGTCGCGACCAGCGCGTCCGCGACCTTCTGCATCGTGGGGAAGTCGTACCAGACGTGCTCGTTGAGGTCGTCGCCGCCGGACGCCTTCTTGCCGGAGATGTCGACGGCGTCGAGCACCACGACCTTGTCGTTGTGCGCCGCCTTCAGCATGGTGTCCATGAAGTCGTCGTAGCCTCCGCCGTTCTCGATGACGATGTCCGCCTTCGAGATCTGCAGCTGGTTCTGCGCGCTGGCTTCGAACGAGTGCGGGTCTTGCGCGGGGTTGCTCATGATCGAGGTGACACTGACGGCGTCGCCGGCGATGGTCCGGGCGATGTCGCCGTAGACGTTGGTGCTGGCGACGACGGAGAGCGTGCCGGGGGCCGTCTGGCCGGATGCTCCGGACGAGCATCCCGTGAGCGCGAGGGCGGCGGCAGCGGCGAGGGCGAGGAAGGAGACGAGGGATCGCGTCTTCATGGGGGACCTGTCTAAGTCGAGGGCGGGCCGGAAGGGGCCACACACGACCGTAACGCTTATTGATAATGATTGTCAAAACTGGTCAGTCGAAGCGCACGAACGCCCGCAGCACTCCGCCGTGCGCCTCACGGGTGTCCCCGAATCCGAGCGCCTCGTAGAAGGCCTTCTGACCGGGCTCGTCGTCCGTGAGCAGCACCTTCTGCCGCACATCCGGAAACGCGTCGAGCAGGGCGCTCACCAGACGGCGGCCGACGCCCGTGCGCTGCAGGGCCGGGTCGACCAGCACGTCCTGCAGATACAGGATGCTCGCCCCGTCGCTCACCACGCGTGCGAGTCCAACGAGCCGGCCGTCGGCGCGCGCCGTCGCCACCAGGCTCGAGCCGGCGATCGCTCGCGACAGCCGCTCGCCGTCCTTCGTGTACGCGCTCCAGCCGACGGTCCCGTACAGCGCCAGCGCCTCCTCCCGGCCGACGGAGGAGGGGTCTTCGAGTGCGACGACGGTCATCCCACCAGCCTAGGACGCCTCCCGCCAGCGCGACCGATGCACGCCGGGACGACCGACGCGCGCCGACGGGCCTCAGTCGAGCAGGAGTGCGGGCTCCTCGATGATCGACGCGACGTCGGCCAGGAAGCGCGACGCCACATCGCCGTCGACGATCCGGTGGTCGAACGAGGCGCCGAGCGTGGTCACGAAGCGCGGGCGCACTTCGCCGTCGACCACCCAGGGCTTCTGCTTGATCGTTCCGAGGGCGACGATGCCGGCCTCGCCCGGATTGAGGATGGGGGTTCCGGTGTCCATCCCGAACACGCCGATGTTGGTGATCGTGACCGTGCCGTTCGCCATGTCGGCCGGCGGCGTCTTGCCGTCGCGCGCCGTGATGGTGAGCTGCTCGAGGGCGCCGGCGAGTTCCAGCAGCGACATGTCCTGAGCGTCCTTGACGTTCGGCACGATGAGGCCGCGCGGGGTGGCAGCGGCGATGCCGAGGTTCACGTAGTGGTGAATGACGATCTCCTCATCCGTCCACGACGAGTTCACCGTCGGGTTGCGGCGCACCGCCCAGATGATCGCCTTCGCCATGATCAGCAGGGGCGACACCTTGACCCCGGCGAAGTCGGGCGAGTTCTTGAGGCGTTTGACGAACTCCATGGTGCGGGTCGCGTCCACGTCCACGAACAGGCTCACGTGCGGAGCGCTGAACGCGCTCGACACCATCGCGTTGGCGATCGCTTTGCGGACGCCCTTGACGGGGATGCGCTCCTCGCGGTCATCCGGCCACTCGGGCGTCTGGATGTTGCGGAACACACTCGCCTGGGTCGCCTCGCGCAGCACGTCGTCACGGGTGATGTCGCCGATCGGGCCCGTGGCCGTGACCTCGGAGAGTTCGACGCCGAGGTCTTTGGCGAGCTTCCGGATGGGCGGCTTGGCGATCACGGGGACGTTCGGCTTCACGCCGACCTCGTGGCGCACGGTGAGCGGCTGGGCCGGCGCGGCCGGAGCAGCAACGGGCGATGCAGCAGTCGGAACGGGCGCGACGGCCGGGGCTGGCGCTGCGGCGCCGGCGGATCCCGCGGCGACAGCCACCGGGATCGCGTTGGTCCCGGGGTGGGTGACCCGCCGTCGACGGCTGGCACCGTGACCCGACGAGCCGTAGCCCACGAGCACAGCACCCGGCTTCTCGGCCTCGGCGGGCGCGTCGGTCTCGTGCGAGACGCTGGCCGCAGCATCCGCCGCCGCCTCGGCGACCTCGCTCAGGGGCTCCGGTGCCGGGACGGGCGCGTCGCCCGAGCTCGAAACGGTGATGATCGCCGTGCCGACGTCGACGGTGTCGCCTTCGGACACGAGGAGTTCGCCCACGACCCCCTCGAACGGCGACGGCAGCTCCACGAGCGACTTCGCCGTCTCGATCTCGACGATCACCTGGTTGACCGCGACGGCGTCGCCGGGTCCGACCTTCCACGAGACGATCTCGGCCTCGGTCAGACCTTCGCCCACATCGGGCAGGAGGAACTTCGATTCGCTCATCGGCGGCTTCTTTCAGTTACGAGGTCGGGTGCGAGGTCGGCGGCCGGGCCGGGAGACCGGTCAGTACGCGAGTGCGCGGTCGACGGCCTCGAGCACGCGGTCGGCGTCGGGGAGGTAGATGTCCTCGAGCTTGGCCGGCGGGAACGGGGTGTCGAAGCCGGTGACGCGCAGCACGGGCGCCTCCAGCGAGTAGAAGGCCTTCTCGGTCACGGTCGCGGCGAGCTCGGATGCGACGCTCACGTTTCCGGGTGCCTCCTGCCCCACGACAAGGCGACCGGTCTTGCGGACCGATTCCAGGATGGGGCCGTAGTCGATGGGGGAGATCGAGCGGAGGTCGATCACTTCGAGGCTGATGCCCTCGTCGGCGGCGAGCTCGGCCGCACGCAGCAGCACGCTCACCATGCCGCCCCAGGCCAGCACGGTGACGTCGGTGCCCGTGCGCACGACCCGGCTGGCATGCAGCGGGGTCGGGTTCTGCGTGAGGTCGACCTCGCCCTTGGGCCAGTACCGGCTCATCGGCTCGAAGAACATCACCGGGTCGTCGGAGGCGATGGCCTCCTGGATCATCCAGTACGCGTCGTGCGGGGTGGACGGCGCCACGATCCGGAGGCCCGCGGTGTGCGCGAAGTACGCCTCCGGCGCCTCCTGATGGTGCTCGACCGCTCCGATGTGCCCGCCGTGCGGCACGCGGATCACGATCGGCATCGAGATCCTCCCGCTGTGCCGGTTGGTCATCTTGGCCAGCTGCGTGGTGATCTGATCGAAGCCCGGGAAGATGAAGCCGTTGAACTGGATCTCCACCACGGGACGGTAGCCGCGCATGGCGAGGCCGATCGCGCTTCCGATGATGCCGGCCTCGGCGAGCGGGGTGTCGACGACGCGCTGCGCGCCGAACTGCTGCTGAAGGCCCTCGGTCACACGGAACACGCCGCCCAGCGGGCCGACGTCCTCACCCATGATGATCACTTTGTCGTTGTCGGCGAGCGCCTTGCGCAGACCCGCGTTGAGCGCCTTGACCATCGGAAGGGTCTGCACGGGAGCCTCGCGGATTTCGGCGACGGCCGCGTCCGCGGCGACTTCCGTGCGCTCCTCCTGCAGGTCCTCCTGCGGGAGGTCCTGCTCGGCCACCGGGCCGGGCGCGTCGTCCTCGATCGCGAACTCGCGGGTCCACTCCTGCTCGGCGACATGGTTCTCGAGCGAGGTCGACGACGGCTCGGCCTCGACGATCTCGACCACGTCGATCGCCTGAGTCTGCGGCTGCTCGTCGGTCGACGGCTCCGGCGGAGCATCCATCAACTCCGCTTCGACCACTTCTGTTTCACTTCTCACGTCGCTCATGCGTCACCTCCGAAGGATGCCTCGTAGTCAGCGACCCACTGCTTCTGCTCCTCCATCAGAGGATGCGGCTCACTGTAGACGTTCTCGAACATCGACGCGACGGGCGGGTTGCCGAGCTCGAGGGTGCGCCGCCGGATGTCGGCGGCCAGGTCGGCCGCCTCCTCGTCCACGCCGTCGAAGAAGCCCTGCCCGACGCCCTGGTGCTCCAGGAACGTGCGGAACCGGATGATCGGATCGCGGTCCGACCAGTAGGCGAGCTCCTCGTCGGTGCGGTATTTGCTCGGGTCGTCGCTCGAGGTGTGCGCGCCGATGCGGTACGTGAGCGCCTCGATCATGCTGGGACCGTGTCCGTTACGGGCGTCGTCGAGGTGCTTCGCGGTGACCGCGTAGGTCGCGAGCACGTCGTTTCCGTCGACCTGCACACCCGGGATGCCGAAGCCGCTCGAACGCAGGTACAGGGGAGTGCGCGACTGCGTGCTCACCGGCACGGAGATCGCCCAGTGGTTGTTCTGCAGGAAGAACACCTGCGGAGTCTGGTAGCTGGCGGCGAAGACGAACGCCTCGCTCACGTCGCCCTGGCTGGTGGCCCCGTCGCCGAAGTAGACCATGACGGCCTCGTCGACCTCGGGGTCGCCGGTGCCGACCTTGCCGTCGAACTTCACGCCCATCGCGTAGCCGGTCGCGTGCAGCGACTGCGAGCCGATCACGAGCGTGTACAGGTGGAAGTTGTTGACCGCGGGGTCGGTCGGGTCCCAGCCGCCGTGCGTCGTTCCGCGCAGCAGGCCGATGATGCCGATCGGGTCGATGCCGCGGATCATGCCGACGACGTGCTCGCGGTAGGAGGGGAAGAGGTTGTCCTGCGGCTTGGCGGCGTAGGCGGAGCCGACCTGGGCGCCTTCCTGGCCGTGACTCGGCACCCAGAGGCCGAGCTGCCCTTGGCGCTGCAGGTTGGCCGCTTCGAGGTCGAAGGCTCGCACCTTCGCCATATCGCGGTAGAGCCGCCGGTAGTCGTCTTCGCCGAGACGCTCCAGGTAGGGCAGGTACTCCGCGGCCGGGTCGCTCGGCTGAAAACGGCCGTCGGCCGTCAGCAACTGGACGGTGTTCGCCGGGCGCGGGTTATCGTTCGTGGCAGCCACCGTACTAACCTAACCGCTTGGCGGGGTGCCCATTTGGTAGGTTTCGCACAAGATCGCCCGCGACCTCAAGGAGTTTCCCCACAGATTCCTGCTCCCCGACGCTGATCCGGATGCCCTCCGGAGCGAACGCTCGAACGGTGAGCCCGGCGTCGAAGAAGGCATCGTTGGCCCAGGCGGTCTGCTCGCCGGTGGCCAGCCAGACGAAGTTGCCCTGTGCCTGCGGAACGTTCCAGCCCTGCTCGATCAGCGCATCCCGGAGCTCGTCGCGACGCATCGCGACGCGGGCGACCCGCTCCATGAGCTCTTCTTCGGCGTCGATCGACGCGAGGGCGGCCACTCGAGCTGCGTCGGTGACCGAGAGGGGGATCGCGGCCGAGCGTGCGGCGTTGAGCACGGCCTCCGGTCCGACCGCGTAGCCGATGCGGAGGGCCGCCAGCCCGTACGCCTTCGAGAAGGTGCGCAGCACCACGAGATTCGGGTGGCGCACGAGCAGCGGGATGCCGTCCACCGACGTGTCATCGGTCGCGAACTCGTAGTACGCCTCGTCGAGGAGCACCAGGAGGTCGCTCGGCACCAGCGCCATGAAGGCGTCGAACTCGGCCGCCGTGACGATCGGGCCGGTCGGGTTGTTGGGCGTGCACACGATGACGACGCGCGTCCGGTCGGTGATCGCCGCAGCCATCGCGGGCAGGTCGTGACCGGCGTCGGGCCGGTTCGGCACCTGGACACTGGTCGCCCCGGCGACGGTGACGAGCCCGGGGTACGCCTCGAACGACCGCCACGAATAGACGACCTCGTCGCCGGCTCCGGCCGCAGCCGAGATCAGCTGGGCGAGGAGCGACACCGAGCCGTTGCCCAGATGCACCTGGCCCACACCGACGCCGTGGCGCTGCGCGAGCCGCTCACGCAGGTCGAGCCCACCGGCGTTCGGGTAGCGGTTGAGGTCGCCGAGCACGCCGGCCACCGCATCCATCACCCCGGTGAGTGGCGGGAACGGATTCTCGTTGCTCGACAGCTTGAAGCCGTCGGACGGCGCCGCCCTCCCCTGCTTGTAGGCAGGAACGTCCACGATCTCCTGGCGAAGTCTCACCCCAGGGGCGTCATCGGTACTCACAGACCCAACTTACCCGCGGGTGCATTCCTCGGGGGGAATTCCTCGTCGGGGCTTGCCCCGACCGCCCCTCCTGCCATCATGGGTGCCATGCGATTCCTCCTCAGGCTGATCATCAACGCCGTGGCACTCTGGCTGACCACGCTCATCGTCGCGGGCGTCACCGTGAAGCCGTACGACACGGGCACACTGCCGACGATCCTGACCTACCTGCTGATCGCGCTCATCTTCGGTGTCGTCAACGCCATCATCGGCACGGCGATCCGCATCGTGGCGTTCCCGCTGTACATCCTCACGCTCGGCCTGATCTCGTTCATCGTGAACGGGCTGCTCCTGCTGCTGGTCGCCTGGATCAGCAGCCTGATGGGCTTCGGACTGTTCATCGCGAGCTTCTGGTGGGGTGTGCTGGGTGCGCTGGTGCTGGCGATCATCGCCTGGCTGCTCGGCCTCATCCTGCGCCCGCTCACCCGGCGCGACTGACGCGCGCGTCGTCCGGCGCCCGTCGCGGATGCGGGACAATAGAGAGGTACCCCACCACGCAAGGAGCCTCATGACCGCCCTGCCTCCCCAGCCGCTGAGCCCCCTCGACGGCCGCTACCGCTCGGCGGTCATCGGCCTCGGAGACCACCTCTCGGAGGCCGGTCTCAACCGGGCCCGCGTGCAGGTCGAGGTCGAGTGGCTCATCTACCTGACGAGTCACCGGATGTTCGGCTCGAGCCCCCTCACCGGGCAGCAGGTCGAATCGCTGCGCGCCCTGGCGTCGGACTTCGGCCAGCCGGAGATCGACCGCCTCGCCGAGCTGGAGGCCACCACCAAGCACGATGTGAAGGCCGTGGAGTACCTGGTGCGGGAGCGACTGCACGCGCTCGGGCTCGACAGCATCGCCGAGCTCACGCATTTCGCCGCCACCAGCGAGGACATCAACAACCTCGCCTATGCCCTCACGGTGAGCGCCGCGATCAACGAGGTGTGGCTGCCGAAGCTGCGCGCGGTGATCGGCGAACTGCGCGCGCAGGCGTTCGAGTACCGCGACGACGCGATGCTCTCCCGCACCCACGGCCAGCCCGCGACGCCCACCACGATGGGCAAGGAGCTCGCCGTGTTCGTCCACCGCCTCGAGCGCGTCGCCAAGCAGATCGCGGGCACCGAGTACCTCGGCAAGTTCAGCGGTGCGACCGGCACGTTCGCTGCGCACGTGGTGGCGGATGCCGGAGCCGACTGGCCGCGCATCTCCCGCGAGTTCGTCACCAGCCTCGGCCTCGAATGGAACCCGCTCACCACCCAGATCGAGTCGCACGACTGGCAGGCGGAGCTGTACAACCGCGTCTCGCACGTCAACCGCATCCTGCACAACCTCGCCACCGACATCTGGACCTACATCTCGCTCGGCTACTTCCGCCAGGTTCCGGAGCCGGGCGCCACCGGATCGTCGACGATGCCGCACAAGGTGAACCCCATCCGGTTCGAGAACGCCGAAGCCAACCTCGAGCTGTCGAGCGCCCTGCTCGACTCGCTGGCCGCCACGCTCGTCACGAGCCGCCTGCAGCGCGACCTCACCGATTCGACCACGCAGCGCAACATCGGCGTGGGCCTCGGCCACTCGCTCCTGGCGCTCGACAACCTCCAGCGCGGCCTCGGGCAGATCGCCCTCGACCGCGGTCTCCTCGCGGCCGACCTCGACACCAACTGGGAGGTGCTCGGCGAGGCGATCCAGACGGTCATCCGCGCCGAGGTCGCCGCCGGCCGCTCGCAGATCACCGACCCGTATGCGCTGCTCAAGGAGCTCACGCGGGGAAAGCGCGTCGACCGCGAGGGCCTGGCCGAGTTCGTCAGCGCGCTCGACATCGGCGAGGCCGCCAAGCAGCGCCTGCTCGCGCTCACGCCGCAGACTTACACCGGCCTCGCGTCCGCGCTCGTCGACGACCTCTAGCCGCCGAGCCCGTCCCGCCGCCGAGCCCGTCCCGCAATCGAGTCCGTCCCGCAATCGAGTCCGTCCCGCCGCCGAGCCCGTCCCCTAATCGAGTCCGTCCCGCAATCGAGTCCTGACTTAATGGGTCGAAACGCGCGGTTTCGACCCAACAAGTCAGGACTCGATTGTGGCGCGGCTGCGCGGCTGCGCGCGGCGGGAGCCTGCGCGCAGCGGGGCGGCTGCGCGCAGCCGGGGGGTCAGTGAGCGCTCGGCGGGTCGTTCTTCTTCTTCTGCTCGGCGTTCTGCTCTTCGAGGTCGTGGACCTCGGCCGCATTCGGCTTGAACGCGAGCGCGAACAGCGCCATCAGCACGAGCGAGAGGATGAAGGCCACCCCGAGAGACACGGCCGCGAGCACGAACTCCCGCGTGGCGATGAGCACGATCAGGCCGACGAAGACGCCCAGCCCTGCCGAGATGCCGAGAAGCTCGGTCGGCAGGAAACGGTCTTTACGGCTCGGCTGGGCGCTGGTGGTCACGTTCGGGTCCTTCTTGTCGCGCTTGGTCACGATCCACTCCCCGCGTTCTCGGCGGCCGAATCGTGGCGGGCGCCCATCTGCAGGGAGGCGCCGCCGATCCCCTGGAAGACGCCGACCACGACCGCCCACGCGCCGAACAGCCCGATCGCGAGCACCGCATCCGACGGGATGAGGAGGAAGACGACGGCGAGCACCGCGGTGAGGGCACCTGTCACGAGCCAGTCGCGCGCCGCCGGGTCCTTGCCCCGGTTGCGCAGGCTGCAGTACAGCTCGAGGCAGCCGGTGAGAGCCGCCCACACGCTGACGACGAACAGGTAGAGGCCGAGACCGCTGCCGGAGAGCGTGAGGGCCAGGATGCCCGCGAGCACGCCGATCGCGCCTTGGACCACGAACAGCGTGCGCGTCAGCGAGTCGGCGACGGTGCGCAGACTCAGCAGAGCGACGGCCGCCCCCTCGACCACGGCGTACGCGCCGAAGACGATCAATCCGAACTGTGCCGTGTGCGCATCCCGCGTGAACGTGATGACGGCGGCCGCGATCAGAGCGACGACGGCCCTGACGACGGGGACGACCCAGTATCGTTTGGATTTCTGGGCGGGAACAGCGGGTGCCACGCGGCGACCTCTCTCAAAGACATGGATTGTTCCCCAGTTTAGTCGCGGCCTCGCTGCGCGTTTGCCGCCAACGGATCTCCCGTCGACGGCCACCGAACCCTTCGATCGAGCCGGAGAACGCGTCAGAATGAAGGATGCCCATCCCGGATTCCTCTCGCGCTCCACTGCCGGCGCGCGAGATGCTGCGTGACACGGTCGAACGGCGCATCCACGAAGCGATCATGGACGGCTCCTTCGAGCCCGGCGAGATCCTGCACGACAAAGAGCTGCAGGATTGGCTCGGCGTCTCCCGCACGCCCATCCGCGATGCCCTCAACGAGCTCACGCGGGCCGGTCTGGTCGAGATGTCGGCCAACCGGTACACCCGCGTCGCCGGCCCGAGCGACGAGGACGCCGGGGCACTGCTCCGGTCGCTCGGCGTCATCTTCGGCGGGGCCGCGCGTCTCGCCGTGCCCGTCCTGAGCGACGAGGGTCGTGCATCCGTCGTCGCCGCCATCGACTCGGTGCTCGAGGCGGTCGCCGCCACGGATGCCGACGCCTACTCGCGCCGCCGCGGCCGGCTGTTCCGGCTCTTCGTGACGAACTGCGGAAACGAGCCGCTTCTCAAGCTCGCGCGCGAGAACGTCGACGGCCTCACGTTCCGGATGCGCGTCGCGCGCAACCGCATGGAGCCCGACTGGGAGGCCCTGCACGACGAGTACGGGCGGCTTCGCGCCGCCACCGATTCACGGGATGCGGTGGCCGCCGAACTCGCGACGGGCGCCATCCACGGGCTGCCGCGCTGACCCCCTGCCGCGCTGACCCTCAGCCGCGCTGACCCTCAGGCTCGCTGCGTCGTGGGGGAGTCGGTGTTCGACCAGAGCACGATGCCCGTGACGGCGGCCAGGGCCAGCAGGAACCCGCCTGTCGGAGTGATCGTGTCCGCTATCCGGTGCTGGGCGTAGAGGCCGGACACGATGCCGGCCAGCAGCCCCGCGCAGGCGACGATCGCATACGAGTACGAGATCACGCGGGCGATCCCGGTCAGCAGGAGCCCGCGCACGACGAGCGCCGCCGCCGCGATGACCCACGTGGCGACGAGCGGGATGGAGAGCGCGAAGCCGAGCTCGTCGCGCAGGAGCAGGCCCGGGGCCAGATAGATCGGAACTGCCGCGATCAACAGGGCGACGCCGAGGCCGCCGTACGTCAGCAGCCGGGAGCGTTCGGTGCGCATGCCCTCGATCGACGCGGTGAGCGCCGGCCAGGTGAGAGCGACGGAGAAGGCCACCACAGAGAGCGTGACGGAGCCGACGCCCTGAAGCAGGGTGAGCAGTACGACGTTCATGCTTCTATTCCACACCGTCAGCGGCGCCGCTCGCATCGTGCGCCCGGGCGACGCCCATCATCCTCGAGAGGTATTCCGGACGATGCGGGAATTCCTTCTCGTTCAGACCTCCATAGACTCGATCGCATGGTCGAGGTCAGCGATGCCTACTCGCGCCGAGCGGCGGAATACATCGAACTCTTCGGATCGATGAGCGCCGTTCACCCTTCAGATCGTCAGCTTGTAGCGACCTGG
Source organism: Leifsonia sp. NPDC058248 (assembly GCF_042881905.1). NCBI lineage: Bacteria > Bacillati > Actinomycetota > Actinomycetes > Micrococcales > Microbacteriaceae > Leifsonia > Leifsonia sp. NPDC058248. The sequence continues at coordinate 94,616 of NZ_JBHVXB010000001.1, read as the reverse complement.
GCCGGCGGGATCGAGGGCAGCGTCATCGACGCTGGTTGCGGTCCAGGGCAGTGGACGAACTTCCTGGCCGAATCAGGGCTTCCTGCCCGCGGCACGGATTTGGTGCCCGAGTTCATCGAGCGTGCTCGGGCCCGGTATCCCGACGTGCCGTTCACGATCGGCAGCCTCAACGCGCTCGATGCCCCAGCTGGTTCCGTGGGCGGGATCCTCTCCTGGTATTCCCTCATTCATCACGAGCCCGGCGCGATCGCAGTCCCGCTCCGCGAGTTCAACCGTGCACTCCGGCCCGGTGGCACGCTGCTCATCGGGTTCTTCGAGGGACCCGTGGTCGAGGAATTCGCTCATGCGGTCGCCCCGGCGTACCGGTGGCCTGTGGATGACCTCAGCGGCGAGCTGGTCGCGGCCGGCTTCGACGTGGTCGAGTCGCACGTCAGGAAGACGTCCGGCCAGCGGTCGCAGGCAGCGATTGTCGCCCGGCGCAGAGACGCAGTCTGAGACCTAGATCGGCGCCATGTCGGTGAACCGCGAGAAGTGACCCTGGAAGGCCACGGTGACGGTTCGCGTGGGGCCGTTGCGGTGCTTGGCGACGATGAGGTCGGCCTCTCCGGCGCGCGGGTTGTCCTTTTCATAGGCCGACTCGCGGTGCAGCAGGATGACCATGTCGGCGTCCTGCTCGATCGAGCCGGACTCGCGCAGGTCGCTCAGCGCGGGGAGCTTGTCGGCCCGCTGCTCGGGACCACGGTTCAGCTGCGACAGGGCGATCACGGGCACCTGCAGCTCCTTGGCGAGCAGCTTGAGGGCTCGCGAGAACTCGCTCACCTCCTGCTGACGGCTCTCGACCCGCTTGCCGCTGGTCATGAGCTGGAGGTAGTCGATGATGACCATCTTGAGACCGACGCGCTGCTTGAGCCGGCGGCATTTGGCCCGGATCTCGACGAGGGTCATGTTGGGGCTGTCGTCGATGTAGAGCGGGGCGTCGTTGATGCGGCCGCGCGTGGAGGCGATGGTGGTCCAGTCGCGGTTGTCCACGGTTCCCTTGCGCATGCTCTGCAGGGGCACGGATGCCTCAGCGGAGAGCAGCCGCATCGCGATCTCGCTTCGGCCCATTTCGAGGGAGAAGAAGATGGTCGGCATGTCGTGCTTGATGGCGGCGGCGCGAGCGAAGTCGAGCGCCAGGGTGGACTTTCCGAGCGCGGGTCGCGCGGCGACGATGATCATCTGACCGGGGTGCAGGCCGTTGGTGAGCTCGTCGAGCTCGGCGAAGCCGGTGGGAACGCCCGTCATCGAGCCGTCTTTGTGCTTCGCGGCCTCGATCTCGTCGATGGCGACCGTCACGGCATCCGTCAGCGGAACGTAGTCCTCTGTCTCCTGCGAACCGGTGACGGAGTAGATCTCGGCCTGAGCGTTGTTGACGAGGTCGAGCACCTCGCCCTCGGCCTTGTAGCCCATCTGCGTGATCCGGGTTCCGGCCTCCACGAGACGGCGCAGCAACGCCTTCTCGGCGACGATGTTGGCGTAGTAACCGGCGTTGGCCGCGGTCGGCACCAGGCTGGTGAGCGTGTGGAGGTATTCGGCTCCGCCCGCCCGGGAGAGCTCGCCGACCTTGGTGAGCTCGTCGGTGACCGTGATGACGTCGGTCGGTTCGCCGTGCGAGTAGAGCGAGAGGATGGCGTCGTAGATGATCTCGTGCTTGGGGATGTAGAAGTCGCCTCCGCGCACGACCTCGACGACATCGGCCACTGCATCCTTGCTGAGCAGCATGCCGCCGAGGGCGCTCTGCTCGGCGAGGAGATCGTGAGGCGGCGTGCGCTCGTGACCCCTGCTCTCGCCCGGTTCGCGTTGGTCTGCGAGACCCAGATGGGCGATCGACACGGTTTCTCCTCTTGGCTTCTTCTGATTCTCGGCAGGCGCACGGGTAGCGCACTCGTTCCAGTGAACCGCCGCCGCGCGACTCTGCGCGTTGCGGCTCGCTGACGAGACCGATACTCACACCCACGACCGACACCGCACTTGCTGGAGCCGGTTGCGCCGACCCCCGATCGTCGACGTCGCTCCACCCTAGGGAGCACCGGACGATCCCCACAACTCGCCCTGTGGATAACGCTGGGGACAAACTGCGCGAAACGCCGCGCGCCATGTGCACAACCTGTGGGGAAAACTGTGGAAAGTCAACAAATCTTGGCTGGGATATATACCCTGACCAGGGATTTATCCATCCCCACCCTGTGTGTAGAAACTAGTCTCAATGTTGTGTCGAACCTTGCCCCCAAAGTGAGGGACCCTGTGTACAAACATCGGCATTCGGCTTGCGCGGGGCCTTAACAGGGTGTAGCGGCGAGCCGAAGCCCGCCGCTACATTTCCTGCTGTCCGTGCCTACTTGGCAGCGACCACCTGAAGGGTGATCGTGGCCGAGAGGTCGTCGCGGAGGCGAACGGTCGCCTCGTGGTCGCCGACGACCTTGATCGGGTTGGGCAGCTCGATCTTGCGCTTGTCGAGCTCACCGATGCCGGCCGCCTTGACGGCGTCCGCGACATCGGAGGTCTTCACCGAGCCGAAGAGGCGGCCTTCGCGGCCGGCCTTCACGGTCAGCTTGACCTTGGTGGCCTCGAGCTTGGCCTTGAGGTCCTGGGCCTGCTCGATGGTGGCGAGCTCACGAGCGGTGCGAGCCGCCTTGATCTGCTCGACCTGCTTCTCGCCGCCACGGCTCCAGCCGATGGCGAAACCCTGGGGGATGAGGTAGTTGCGCGCGTAGCCGTTCTTGACGTCGACGACGTCACCGGCCGAGCCGAGGCCGGAGACCTCGTGCGTCAGAATCACTTTCGACATATCCGTGGCTCCTAACGGCCCGAGCCGGCGTAGGGCAGAAGCGCCATCTCGCGTGCGTTCTTGACGGCACGGGCGATGAGGCGCTGCTCCTGCACGGAGACACCGGTGATGCGACGGGCGCGGATCTTTCCACGCTCCGAGATGAACTTACGCAGGGTCGCGACGTCTTTGTAGTCGATCACGCCAACGCGGATCGACTTCGCCGGAGCGGCGTTCTTGCCGTCCTTGCCCTTGCGGATCGGCTTGCGGCGGTCGCCGCTCGACTTTCCAGCCATGATTTCCTTTGCTTTCGTTGAAGTTTGTATCGTCCGCGGGAGCGAGCTCCCGGGAGGAGCCCTTAGAAGGGAGTCTCGTCGCTGTAGTTGCCCGGCGTGTTCCAGACGTCCGACCCGGAGGCCGATGCGTCGGAGGGTGCCGAAGCCGCCCACGGCTCCTCGACGGCGCCGCCGGGTGCTCCACCCGGGCCGCGCGACGACTGTGCGCGAGTGATCGAAGCAGTGGCGTAGCGAAGCGACGGACCGATCTCGTCGATCTCGAGCTCCATGCTCGTGCGCTTCTCGCCTTCCTTCGTCTCATAGGAACGCTGCTTCAGGCGACCCTGGGCGATGACCCGGGACCCCTTGGTCAGCGAACCGGCGACGTGCTCGGCGAATTCACGCCACACGCTCGCGCGCAGGAAGAGAGCCTCACCGTCCTTCCACTCGTTCGCCTGACGGTCGAACGTGCGGGGGGTGGATGCGATGGTGAAGTTGGCGACCGCGAGCCCGTTCTGCGTGTAGCGCAGCTCCGGGTCGCTCGTGAGGTTTCCCACCACGGTGATGACGGTCTCGCCTGCCATGGGACTAAGCGCCTGCCTTCTCGGCGGCAGCAGCCTTGGCGGGAGCGGCAGCCTTGCGGGCGGCCTTCTCGTCGGCGAGCTTCGCGGCGGCGGCGACCTGGGCGATCGCCTCTTCGGCACGGAGCACCTTGGTGCGCATGACGGCCTCGCTGAGCTTCAGCTGGCGGTCGAGCTCCTTGGTGGTCTCACCGTCGGAGGTCAGCTGAACGACGGCGTAGATGCCCTCGGTCTTCTTGTTGATCTCGTAGGCGAGGCGGCGGCGGCCCCAGATGTCGACGTTCTCGACGGTTCCACCGGCGTCGCGAACGACGTTGAGGAACTTGTCAAGGCTGGGAGCTACGGTGCGCTCGTCGATCTCTGGATCGAGGATGACCATCAACTCGTACTGATGCATGACTAACCCACCTCCTTTGGACTTAGCGGCTACAGACGGTCTGTAGCAGGAGGGTTGTACATCGGTCGTGCGGGCACAGAAATGCCCAGACAACCTACCAAGAGTAGCGGATCGCCCGGATGCACGCCAATCCGCCGCCGAACGCCGGAACCGCCGCGGCTAGGAGGAGGAGCGCTGCTCCCACCAGGCGAGCAGGCGCCGGGTGGCCTCCTCTTCGCCGAGCGGCCCGTCGTCGAGTCTCTGCTCGAGCAGGTAGCGCATCGCCTCGCCCACTTCGCGGCTCGGGCTCAGGCCGAGGATGCGCATGACCTGCTCTCCGTCGAGGTCGGGGCGCACCGCATCCAGTTCCTCTTTCTCCTGCAGCTCCCGGATGCGCGCCTCGAGGTCGTCGTAGGCGAAGCCCAGCCGGTCGGCCTTGCGCCGATTGCGAGTGGTCACGTCGGCCCGGGTGAGCATGTGGAGACGTTCGAGCTCCGCTCCGGCATCCCGCACATAGCGCCGCACTGCGGAGTCGGTCCAGTTGCTGTCGGTGTAGCCGAAGAACCGGAGGTGCAGCTCGATGAGGCGGGCGACGGAGTCGATGGTCGCCTTGTCGAACCGCAGCTCGGTGAGGCGCTTCTTCGCGAGCTTCGACCCCACCATGTCGTGGTGGTAGAAGCTGACCACTCCGCCCGGTTCAAGACGCCGGGTGGCCGGCTTTCCGATGTCGTGCAGGAGCGCGGCCAGCCGCAGCACGAGGTCGGGCTCCTCGCCGGGGTGCCGCGCCTTCTCGTAGCCGATGGCCTGATCGAGCACCGTCAGGCTGTGCTGGTAGACGTCTTTGTGGTGGTGGTGCTCGTCGATCTCCAGCCGCAGGGCCGGGACTTCGGGGAGCACGCGGTCGGCAAGGCCGGTCGAGACGAGCAGCTCGATCCCGGTGCGCGGTTCGTCGGTGATGAGCAGCTTGGAGATCTCGTCGCGCACCCGTTCGGCGCTCACGATCTCGATGCGGTCTGCCATCTCCGCCATCGCGTCCTCGGTGGCCTCGTCGACGGTGAAGCCGAGCTGCGAGGCGAACCGGGCGGCCCGCATCATTCTGAGGGGATCGTCGCCGAAGGAGATCTCGGGGCTGCTCGGGGTGGTGATGGTGCGGCTCAGCAGGTGCTCGACTCCACCGGAGGGGTCGACCAGCTTGACCTCGGGCACCCGCAGGGCCAGCGCGTTCACGGTGAAGTCCCGCCGCAGCAGGTCGCCTTCGAGCGTGTCGCCGAACTCGACGTCGGGCTTGCGGGTCGTCCCGTCGTAGCTGTCGGTGCGGTACGTCGTGATCTCGACGGTGTCGTCGCCGAGGCGGGCGCCGATCGTTCCGAACTGCCGTCCGATGTCCCAGACGGCGTCGGCGAGCGGGGAGACCACCGCGAGGATCTCGTCGGGACGGGCGTTCGTGGTGAAGTCGAGGTCGTGCACGGGACGGTCGAGCAGAGCATCCCGCACCGGCCCGCCGACCAGCGCCAGCTCGTAGCCGGCGTCGGCGAAGGCGGTGGACAACCGTGAGACCGTCGCCGACCGCGCGAGGTCGCCGAGGCGTGCGAGGGATTCGGCGACGCTGTGCATGGTGCCCCAGTTTACGGGCGCGCTCGCCGCAGTCTCTCAGGGCCCGCACTCTAGAATCGTCGACATGGAGGCCGAATCGGGATCGTGCGTCGACGCATGAGCGTACCCGGCCTCACCCTTCGTCGGGGTGTCCGTGGCCTTGCCGCGCTTCTCGGCACCGTTCTGGCCCTCTCGGTCGTTCCGGCCTCCGCGGCGAGCGCCGTGCCGCCTTCCGAGGCGACACGGGTGTCGACTGCTGCGACCTCGACCGTCTCGGCGGCCACGGCGGCCACGGCACCGCTGACGGCCTCCCTGACGACCGCGAACGGGGGAGTGCTCACCCCCGGCAAGAACCTGGTCGCCTCCCTCACTGTCACCAACGCCTCCGAGACCGCCTACTCGGCCGGAACGGTGCGGCTCTGGGCCGACCCCGAGTCGCTGACGTCCCGCGCATCCCTCACGTCCTGGCTGGCGGCGACGGATGCGGTGAGCGACGCCACGACGATCGCCACGGCCGCGGTCGGCGCGCTCGAGCCGGGGACGAGCGTCGTGGTCACCGTCACCGTGCCCGCCGCCTCCATCCCGTTCACCTCCAGCACAGCGCAGGCTGTGCACGGCATCGGGGCCACGGTCGCCGTGCCCGGATCGGTCACCGCGAACGCCCGGAGCAGCGTCGTGTGGAATCCGGGCGGCGCGGCGACGCGTTCGACGGTCGGCGTCGTGATGCCGATCGTGAGCCCCTCGACCTCGAGCGGACTCATCTCCGCAGAAGACCTCGCCACCTACACGGCCGCGAACGGCGTGCTGACCCGCGACCTCGACGGCCTCATCGGGCACAGCACAGTGGCGATCGGCATCGACCCGATGATCGTCGCGTCGATCCGCGCACTGGGCAACGCCGCCCCGGCGTCGGCGAGTGACTGGCTGACCCGGCTGGCGGCGCTCCCGAACGACGTGTTCTCGCTCGGCTTCGGCGATGCGGATGCGGTGGGACAGATCCAGAGCGGAATCAAGCCGCCGCTCGCCCCGACCTCGCTCGCCTATGCGCTCGACCCGAAGAACTTCACCCCGTCGCCCACTCCGGTCGGCGAGGCCTCCACCTCGACACCCACCCCGGCCGACACCGGCGCGCCCACCCCGTCGCCGACTCCGACCACCGGACCGGTCGTGCCGACCCTCGACGAGCTCATCTCGTGGAAGTACACGATGCAGGGCGTCGTGTGGCCCGGTGACTCGACCGTCCGAGCCTCCGACCTGGCGCCGCTGGCCGCCGCCGGCCTGACGACGACCATCGTCTCCGGCACGAACACCAATGCCGCCGGACTGCCGAGCACCCCCAACGCGGTTCTTCCGGCCGGCGGGAACAAGCTCGCCGTCGCCGACGCCGGACTCTCCGCCGCGCTCCGCCAGGCCGCATCCGCTCCCAGCGACCTCGCTTGGAACGCTGCGATGTCGAAGGTGAACGCGCAGCTGCTCCTCATCAGCGAGGAGAGCAACGATCCGAAGCACCTGCTCATCGGCTTCGATCGCTCCTGGCCGTCGTCCGGAACCCAGCTGCAGCGCACGCTCGCCGCCCTGTTCGGCTCGCCCTGGTCGCTTCCTGCCACACTGCCCTCCACACTCGCGTCGCCGACGACCAGCGGTCTCACGCTCAAAGACGCGGCCGAGTCGCCGGACCGCATCGCAGCGATCAAGAACCTGCTCGAAGACGAGAAGTCGATCGACGGTTTCGCGACGATCCTCGACGATCCGGCCACCATGACCGGTCGCACCCGCGCTCAGTTCCTCACCCTGCTCGCCGTCTCCTGGCAGAATCCGCGCAACGACTGGCCGGCGGCCGTCGACAAGAGCCGGCAGGCCACCTCGGACACCCTCGACTCGATCAAGATCCTGCCGACCGAGAACGTCAACCTGGTGAGCGCGCAGGGCTCCATCCCGTTCACCGTGAGCAACGAGCTGCCCGACGAGGCCGCCAACGTGGTGCTCAGCGCTTCCCCGTCCAACAGCCGGCTCGAGATCGACCAGAACGCGACCAAGCGCATTCCGGCGGATTCGCGGTCCACGATGCTGGTCCCCGTCAAGGCCAAGCTGGGCAACGGGCAGGTCACCCTCACGCTGCGGCTCTTCAGCCCGACTGGTGTGGAGATCGGCTCGCCAAGCTTTGTGACCGTGGACGTGCATGCCGACTGGGAGGGGATCGGGGCGCTGATCTTCGGCATCCTCCTCGTGCTGCTCTTCGGGTTCGGCATCGTGCGCAACATCCTGCGACGCCGCAAGGGTCGCGACGGCGACGATCCGGAGGCGGGCGACGATCCGGATGCCGGCGCGGGCGCGGACCCGGATGCGGGCGCGGGCACGGGCGCGGACGCGGGCAGCGAGGACGCGCAGCGTGGCTAGCGTCGGCCGCGCGAGCGCGATGCTCGCCTCGGGAACCCTCGTCTCGCGGCTGCTCGGCTTCGTCAAGGCGTTCCTCCTGCTTCAGGCGATCGCGGGCATCAGCTTCGCGGCCAACGCCTACAGCACATCGATGCAGGTGCCGAACAGCATCTACGCGATCATCGCCCAGGGCATCCTGAACGCGATCCTGGTCCCGCAGATCATCCGCGCCTCGGTCAACGCCGACGGCGGCAAGGCGTACATCAACAAGCTCGTCACGCTCGGGATCGTCGTCTTCGGGGTGGTCGCACTCATCGCGACCCTCCTGTCGCCGGTCCTGATGCAGCTGTTCGGACTCCGGGGAGCGCAGGCCGAGCTCGCGACCGCGTTCGCCTACTGGTCGCTGCCGCAGATCTTCTTCCTCGGCCTCTACACACTGCTCGGCGAGGTGCTCAACGCCCGAAAGTCGTTCGGGCCCTTCACCTGGGCGCCGGTCGTGAACAACATCATCGGCATCGTGATGCTCGTGATCTTCATCCTGGCGTTCGGGGCGGATCCCTCCGGCCACCGCGCACACGACTGGACCGGCGGCATGGTCGCCATCCTGGCGGGCGGCGCGACCCTCGGGGTGGCCGCCCAGGCCCTCATCCTGTTCTACTTCTGGCGGCGGGTCGGCCTGCGGTTCCGCTTCGACTTCGGCTGGCGCGGCGTCAACCTCGGCCATGCGGGAAAGGCCGCCGGCTGGACCTTCGCCATGCTCATCGCCACCCAGGTGGCCGGGCTCATCGAAGTCAACGTGGCCAACTCATCCGGACCGGCCTATGCCGGACCCCTGGTGATGAGCAATGCGTGGCTGTTCTTCATGCTGCCGCACGGCATCATCGCGGTCTCGATCGTCACCGCCTATTACACCCGGATGGCCGAGCACGCGCATCGAGGCGACATCCTGTCGTTCCGCTCCGACTTCTCCAGCGGAGCCCGCTCGATCCTGCTGCTGATCACGTTCTGCGCGGCCGTGCTGATCGTGCTCGCCTTCCCGATCTCGAGCGTCTTCATGCATCCGTTCTACGAGCAGATGGGCCTGGTCCTCATCGCCTACGTGATCGGCCTGGTGCCGTTCTCGATCGTGTTCATGTCGCAGCGCGCCTTCTACTCGCTCGGAGACACACGCACCCCCTTCTTCTTCACCCTGATCCAGGTCGTGGTGATCATCATCGGCGTGCTGCTCTGCTTCTCGGTCGCACCCGACCTGCGTGCGGCGGCGATCGCACTCGTCGTGTCGATCGCCGGCGGCATCCAGGCGATCATCGCCGTGGTCCTGCTGCGCGGCCGGATCGGGGGAGTGGACGGCCGTCGGATCGCCGCAGGCCTCTGGCGCTTCCTCGTCGCCGGCCTCGCCTCGATCATCGCCGGCGCCGGGTTCCTCGTCCTCCTCGGCGGGGTCGGCAGAGGCGCCTTCCCGGTCTCGGGACTGTTCTCTGCCATCGTGTCGATGGCGGTGGTCGGAACCGTGATGCTAATCGTCTATGTGGGCATCCTGTCGCTGCTGCATTCACGCGACCTCGAAGCCGGTCTGGCGCCGATTCTGACCCGTGTCGGACGCGGTTCCGAACATACAGGTGACACGGAATAGCATCCGCTTAGGATGTGTTCTACACGTCAGCGATTCCATCTGGGACCGCTACAGATAGTGCAAGGAGCTCCGCTGTGCGGCAGATCATCATCATCGGTTCCGGTCCCGCTGGGTACACGGCTGCGGTCTACGCTGCCCGTGCCAACCTGCAGCCGCTGTTGATCGCCTCGTCCGTCGAAGCCGGCGGCGAGCTGATGAACACGACTGAGGTCGAGAACTTCCCCGGGTTCCCCGCGGGCATCCTCGGGCCCGACCTCATGTTCAAGATGCAGGAGCAGGCTGAGAAGTTCGGCACCGAGGTCATCCTCGACGATGTCGTCTCCGTCGACCTGTCGGGTGACGTGAAGACCGTGACCCTGGGCTCCGGTGCTGTGCACCAGGCGCTCTCGGTGATCTTCGCCACCGGTTCCGCCTACCGCAAACTCGGCCTCGACGACGAAGAGCGCCTGTCGGGCCACGGCGTCTCCTGGTGCGCCACCTGCGACGGCTTCTTCTTCCGCGAGCGCACCATCGCGGTCGTCGGCGGCGGCGACTCGGCGATGGAGGAGGCCAACTTCCTCACCCGCTTCGCGGACAAGGTCTACGTCATCCACCGCAAGGACTCGCTGCGCGCCTCCAAGATCATGCAGGATCGCGCATTCGCCAACGAGAAGATCGAGTTCGTCTGGAACTCCGAAGTCGTGGCGATCAACGGCGACGAGACGGTGAAGAGCATCACCCTGCGCGACACGGTCACCGGCGAGAAGGGCGACCTGGAGTTGCAGGGCCTGTTCATCGCGATCGGAAACGATCCGCGCGTCCACCTGGTCCACGGCCAGCTCGACCTCACTTCGGAGGGGACCATCGCGGTCGCCGGCCGGAGTTCCAAGACGAAGGTCGCCGGTGTGTTCGCAGCCGGTGATGTGATCGACCCGACGTACCGTCAGGCGGTCACCGCGGCAGCATCCGGAACCGTTGCGGCTCTGGACGCCGAGCACTACCTGTCGACCCTCCCGAAAGACCTGCTGGCCCAAGCCCTCACGGCCGAGACCAGCGATCTCGAACTCACCACAACCGCATAAAGGAGAAACACACAATGTCCGCAGCACGTTCGGTCACCGACGCCTCTTTCGAGAGCGACGTCCTCAACAGCGAGAAGACGATCCTCGTCGACTTCTGGGCAGAGTGGTGCGGCCCGTGTCGCGCCGTCGGGCCCATCCTCGACCAGATCGCGGCTGAGCACTCCGACAAGATCGAGATCGTCAAGCTCAACGTCGACGAGAACCCGCAGACCGCTGCGAAGTACCAGATCACCTCCATCCCCGCGATGAAGGTGTACAAGGGCGGTGAGGTCGTCAAGACCGTCATCGGCGCAAAGCCGAAGCCTGCCCTCGAAGCCGACCTGGCCGCCTACCTCGCGTAGCCGACCAGTCCTTCACAGACCCGTCCGGCACCTGCCGGGCGGGTCTTTTTCGTACCCGGTTCCGCGGTGGTGGGGGCAGCTCCCACCTCGGCTCGATTTCGAGCTCACAGCTCCACCCAAATAGCATTGGCGAACGGCGTTAGAAACGGATAGACACGTGACTGATCAGGGCAGCCCGCGTTCTCGCGGCAACAATCTCGACCCGTGGTACGACCACTACGCGCAGCGCACGAGCGGTCTGGCCGCCAGCGAGGTCCGAGCCCTGTTCGCCGTCGCCAGCCGCCCCGAGGTCGTCTCGCTGGCCGGCGGGATGCCTTACGTGGCCGCCCTCCCCGAAGACCTCGTCGTCGGGGCCATGGATCGGGTGATGCACGAGCAAGGCCCCGTCGCCCTGCAGTACGGCTCCGGTCAGGGCGTCCCCGCGCTACGGGAGCAGATCCTCGACGTGATGGCCTTGGAGGGCATCAGCGCCAGCGCCGACGATGTCGTCGTCACCACCGGGTCTCAGCACGCGCTCGAGCTGTTCAGCAAGCTGTTCCTCGACCCCGGTGACGTCGTGCTCGCCGAGGGGCCCAGCTATGTCACCGCCATGGTGATCTTCAAGTCGTATCAGGCGGAGGTCGATCACGTCCCGATGGATGAGCACGGCCTCATCCCCGAGGCTCTCCGCGAGCACATCGCGCGGCTCAAGAGCGCCGGCCGCACGGTGAAGTTCCTCTACACGATCCCGACGTTCCACAACCCTGCCGGCGTCACCCTCTCGTGGGAGCGCCGACTGGAGATCCTCGAGATCGCCCGGGCCAACGACATCCTGGTGCTCGAGGACAACCCCTACGGCCTGCTCTACTTCGGCGAGAGGCCGCCGGCGGCCCTGCGTTCGGTCGAGCGCGACGGGGTGGTGTACCTCGGCACGTTCTCGAAGACTCTCGCCCCCGGCTTCCGGGTCGGCTGGGCCCTCGCTCCGCATGCGATCCGCGAGAAGCTCATCCTCGCCAACGAAGCGGCGGTACTCAGCCCCAGCTCATTCACCCAGCTGGTCGTGTCTGAGTACCTGAAGGATGCCGACTGGAAGGCGCAGATCGACACCTTCCGCGGGGTGTATCGCGAGCGCAAAGAGACAATGATCTCGGCGTTGCGCGAGCATTTGCCGGAGCTCAGCTGGACCGACCCCAACGGCGGGTTCTACATCTGGCTGACGCTGCCGCCGCACCTCGACGCGAAGGCGATGCTGCCGCGAGCGGTGACCGAACTGGTCGCATACACTCCGGGAACCGCGTTCTACGCCGACGGCTCCGGCCGCCACAACATGCGCTTGTCGTTCTGCTATCCGACCCCGGAGAACATCCGGGTCGGCATCCGGCGCCTCGCGACCGTGATCAACGGCGAGCAGGACCTTCTCGACACCTTCGCAGGCACCGGACCGCTGTCGGCGGAACGAGCCGACCGCACGAGCAACAACCCCCCGACCGATCTCCGTTAGCCGATAGAAGCACAGAAAAGACCTGATCATGGCAGATATTTCCGCGCTCTACATTGTGGTTCTCGCTGGCGGGATCTCGCACGAGCGAGACATCTCGCTCCGCTCGGGACGACGCGTGGCCGACGGGCTCAACTCGCTCGGGCACCAGGTGACGTTCCGCGATCCGGATGCTTCGCTGCTTGCTTTTCTGTCGGAGAAGCGTCCCGATGTGATCTGGCCCGCGCTTCACGGCGCCAGCGGTGAGGACGGCGCACTGCGTGCGCTGCTCGAGTTGACGGGGATCCCGTTCGTCGGCTCGCGTACCGACGCGGCACGGCTCGCGTGGTCGAAGCCGACGGCCAAGACTCTCGTCGCCCGCGCCGGTGTCGCAACTCCCGCCTCGGTCACATTGCCGAAGGAGACCTTCCGCGAACTCGGCGCGAACAGTGTGCTCGCCGCCGTGCTCGACGGTCTGGGGCTCCCGCTGGTGGTCAAGCCGGCGCAGGGCGGTTCGGCGCAGGGGGTGACGATCGTCACGACCGCGGATGAGCTTCCGCGCGCGATGGTCGATGCGTACACCTATGCCGATGTCGCGCTGATCGAGCGCAAGGTCGACGGTGTGGAAGTGTCGGTCGCGGTGATCGACACGGGTGACGGACCCGAGGCCCTGCCGGCGGTCGAGATCGAACCCGTCGAGGGCGCTTACACGTTCAACGCACGGTACAACGCGGGAGAGACCCGTTTCTACGTGCCCGCTCGCCTCGATGACGAGATCGCCGCCCGGGTGGCGGCGGCTGCGACTACGGCGCACAGTGCGCTCGGGCTTCGGCACCTCTCGCGGATCGATCTCATCATCGACGCAGAGGGTCTCCCGTGGTTCCTGGAGGCGAATGTGCTCCCCGGACTCACCGAGACGTCGATCATGCCGCAGGCGATCAGCGCCTCAGGGCGAGACCTCGGTGACGTATACGCCGCGCTCGCGCGGGCGGCGATCGGCGAGGCGCTCGCTGAGGCGGGCGCCGAATAGCCGGACCCGCAGGGGTCGTCAGCTGAAGCTCGGCTGCCCGATCTCGTCCAGGATCCTGTTCAGGTCCTGGATCGTCGCGAAATCGACCATGATCTGGCCTTTTCTTGCTCCGAGCGAGATCTTCACGCGCGTGTTGAGACGATCTCCGAGGCGATCGGCGATCTCGTCGAGGTGCCCGCGGTGCTTGCCGGCGGTGACTTTGGTGCGCACAGGCTTGGGAGCCGAGCTCGCCGCGGCCTCTGCCGCTCGCACCGACAGGTCTTCGTTCACGATCTTGTCGGCTAGACGGGCCATCGCAGCTTCGTCGCCGACCGAGAGGATCGCGCGGGCATGACCGGCGCTCAGGACGCCGGCGGCGACGCGCGACTGGACGGCGGAGGGCAGCTTGAGCAGGCGGATGGTGTTGGTGATCTGCGGTCGCGAGCGTCCGATACGCGTCGCGAGCTCTTCCTGGGTGATTCCGAAGTCGGCGAGGAGCTGCTGGTAGGCGGACGCCTCTTCGAGCGGGTTGAGCTGCGAACGGTGCAGGTTCTCGAGGAGCGCATCCCGCAGCATGTCCTCATCCGCAGTGTCTTTGACGACCGCGGGGATCTTGTCGAGACCGAGCTCTTTGGTCGCGCGCAGACGACGCTCGCCCATGATGAGCTCGTACTTGTCCGGCTGTCCCGCAATCGGACGAACCACGATCGGCTGCAAGACACCGACCTCGCGGATGCTCACCACCAGCTCGTTGAGCGCCTCGCGATCGAATTCGGTGCGCGGCTGCATGGCGTTCGGGACGATGTCGTCGGGGGAGAGGCTCGCGAGTCGGGCGCCCGGGACCGCGACGAGCTCCTCCGTCGGAGCCGAGGAGTGCGGGAAGAACACGTCCACCGGACGTGCCGACTGGTCGGTGGTGGGGATGAGCGCGCCGATCCCGCGCCCCAATCCTGTGCGCTTCGCTGCCATTAGCGGGGTACTCCTCTTCTTGCGATCTCTGCGGCCGCCTCCAAGTAGGAGAGCGACCCGGATGAGTTCGTGTCGTAGCTGATAACGCTCTGCCCGTAGCTGGGTGCCTCCGAGATACGCACCGAGCGCGGGATGATCGTGTTGAGGACTTCCTTCGGGAAGTGTTCGCGAACGTCTTCGGCGACCTGGTGCGCCAGATTCGTGCGGGAGTCGTACATCGTGAGCAGAATCGTCGACACGCGGAGCGTGGGGTTGAGGTGCTTCTCGATCAACTGGATGTTCTTGAGCAGCTGGCTCAGTCCCTCCAGCGCGTAGTACTCGCACTGGATGGGGATGAGTACCTCGGTCGCGGCCACGAAAGCGTTGATCGTGAGAAGGCCGAGCGATGGCGGGCAATCGATGAGCACATAGTCGAAGTCGTATTCGTCGAGGAACGTGACCAAGGATCGCGAGAGCCGTTGTTCGCGGGCGACCATCGAGACCAACTCGATCTCGGCGCCGGCAAGGTCGATCGTGGCTGGAATGACGAAGAGTCCCTCGAACTCCGGGCTCTTCTGGATGACCTCGTCGAGTTCCTTGTCGTTGACGATGACGTCATACACGCTGGGAGTGCCCTCACGGTGCTCGACACTGAGTGCTGTCGACGCATTCCCCTGGGGATCGAGGTCGATGACGAGAACACGAGCGCCCGACTTCGCGAGAGCTGCAGAGAGATTCACGACGGTCGTGGTCTTGCCCACGCCGCCCTTTTGGTTCGAGATCGTGAAGATGCGCGTTCGCGAGGGGAGGGGGAGCGTTTCCGCGGCAATCGCCTGCCGGCGTCTGGTCAGATCTTGAATCTCCCGGGCAAGCGGCGTCGACCCATCGAACCCGGAAGAGGTCTCATCGACCTGGGAGTCCTGATCAGGATGTTTCACGTGAAACCTTGTCGCTCGATGGTGTCCAGCACCGCGTGCCTATGTCGGGGAACAGTCTCGCCAGGGGGAGCGGACCACCCCGACAACTCTAGCTTGAATGAAACTCCGCCCCGTTCTGGAACGCCCGTATGTGGATGAATCTCCCGGGGACTGCAGCTGTGGAGAATGGCGGCCTTTGTCTAGAGCCGCAGCGCTTGACTTAGGCGGCGCTTGTAGAATGAGGCAGCGCGCCGGCGGCAGTGTTTCACGTGAAACATCCGAAGGGCGAGAGCCTGGCCTGGACGTCCGCGTTGGTCACCGGTCCCCCCGCTCCTCTCCCGGGGCTTTGTCTCCGCCGTCGCTGGTTTCACGTGAAGCATTGAGGCCGGCGTCGCAATGGTCGCGATTCATCCCTGATCCGGACAGACTCGGCCACACCGGTTGGCAATTGCCGTCGCTGTTCATGCCACTGGTCCACGCCCCCTCGACGAACGTTTCGGGCTGCCCGCGAGACGTGGGAGCTCCGCATTCCCAGATGGTTCAGCTGAACCACTTCGAGGTTCGCTCGGGAGACCGCAGAAAGTCCCCTGGCGTCGCCATCTCGCTCGGCCGGAATCACGCTCATATGGCAGTCCACGCGATTCCGGGGACTAAGTGGCCCCGCGCAGGCGCAACCACGCTGACGCCGAAACCACGCGGCGCTGAGATCCGCCCTCAACGCGCTGGATCCATGTCTAGACGAGTCCAACGACCGGACACGTCCGCCTACACGACGCGCCCAACGAAACGACTCGCACCGAGAATACGAACCTCACAACACGACTCGCACCCGGGAAACGAACCCACAACACGACACGCACCCAGAAAGTGAACCTCACAACGCGACGCGCCCCCCAACAACAAGAGCTCGCGCAATCGCAGCTGACTCCGCCAGATGACGCGAGCGCCGAGAGCGGCGTGCGTCGGCTCGGTACGCGGTCGGCGCGTGACGAAGGTTGCGACCTGACCTGAGCAGCAGCGCGCCCGAGACGGCAGCGCGACGGAGCCGCTGACGGTAGGGGAGGAGCAACGTGTCCGAAGCGGCGGCCTATCGAATCCGCGGAAGAAGGGACGGCAAGTCGGAAGCACCGACGATCTGGCGGCGGCAGCCCCAACCTCGTCAGCACCCATCCCGAGAGCCAGGCGAACCTGCCCGACTTCGACCTCCTCCGCGAGCTGTCCACGATGTACGGCGGGCTGGAACGCGAGCCCGGGCTGCGGGTCGCACTGGTCAGCTCCGCGACCGCCCAACTGCGAGACACCACAGAAGCGAAACACCGCAGAAGCGAAACCAACTCGCGGATCCGCAACAGACGCGAGAGCGGAAGGGCCGCGAGACGGGAACGGCCGCGCGCGACGGGACGGGGCAACTCCGCACCCCGACGACACGCACGCAGAGTTGAGGCGAGAACAACGACAAGACGAGTACAACGACAAGACGAGAGCTACTACAAGACGAGCGCAACGACAAGACGAGAGCAAAGACAATCGGGGCGCCGCGAGAGGGGGAGCGCGATGAGACGGTGAGCGCGATGAGACGGGGACCGCTACGCGACGAACTGCCGTGTAGCGAGAACGGCCAGACGAGATCACCGCGACGAACTGCCGCGAGACGGCGACGCCACCGCGACGAATAGTCGCCAGACAGCACCGCGCGAGCACGGCAGCGCAGACGCGTCGCCTGCAGGGTTCAAAACGGGACAGACAAGCGAGAGAGCGCGACGAGGTGGGAGCGCTGACAATACCGGCAGCACTGCGGCGCGAAGGCCTCGAGCTGCAGCGTAGTCCGGCGGGGGAGTGGTAACGCGGTGAGCGCGCACGCCTGCCGCCCGCCCAACGAGCAGAGCACCACGCCCCCACGCCACCTCCGACCGAGTTCTCCATCCGACCAGCGATTGGCTTGTAGTTCCCCGATTGGGCCATCGCGAAATCGTGGGGATACCTAGTCACACTCGCAGAGCGCGTTGTTTCACGTGAAACCATCACTTCAGCGCAACTTGTTTCACGTGAAACATGGGGGAACGTGATTGGCGAGGGTGTCACGTGCCGAGCACTGAGCTGCCCGAGCCTGTGGGGTCCAGCCGATGGCGCATCGCCGAACAGCCAAGGCACCTGCACCCATGTGACGAATCCACCCCCATCCGACGATGAGCGCATCCGAGGTAGCCGGCGAGGAACCCATTCCTGACGAATCTGACCACCACTGCGCTCCGCGCCCCTTGCTGCTACTGACTCAGGGGAACGCGGCGACCGCCCCGCGTCAGCGCAACCGATCGGCGACGGACGCAGCTGCCCACCATCGCCCCGTCGCAAAGACGAAGGACGAGCAGGTGTCGTCACGCCTACCGAGTCGACCGGTCTGAGGGGGTCAGTGTGATCTCGCCCGGGTCAGTTCCAGAACTCGGTGAGCTGCCCGGCAAGGGCTCTGCCTTGGTCATAGCCGGCCTGAGCAGCGGGCTCACGCAGCGACAGGTCCATCGCGTTGGCACCGAACAGGTGCTCGGACTCGGCGCCTGGGACGATCGTCTCGACTCTGCTGCCGCGTGCGCGCAGCTCTTCGACTTGAGACGCGAGCTGCATGCCCCAGCCAGGCGGATGCAGTGTCCTGCCACCCAATGGTGACAGCACCAGGATGCGCTCGTATCCGGCTGCCAGATCAGCATTCTCGTTACGCCGGTAGCCACCGTCGATGTAACGGTTGTCTCCGATCCGGTAGGGGAGACCACTGGCACAGCTGGCGGCGACAGCGTCGGCCAGGTCGACTCCACTGTGCTGGTCGAACACCACAGGTTTACCGGTTTGAGCATCCACAGCCGTCATGAGTACCGTGCGTTGAGGCCAGAGCTGACTGGGTAGCCGCGAGGCGACTGTCGTCCGCCACTGCGATTGCCACGAGCCGTCGGACGCTTCATCCATGGCGACTGCAGCCGCGCCCATCCTGCGACGCATGTCAGGTGCATCCTGAGCGGAAGCGATGATGGTCCTTATCCTCTCGAGGTGGTCCGTGACCGGCCTGTTCGGAGCGCGTCCGCGGTCGGAACCAACCGAGCCAGACCGCTGCTGGGGGACCGCAGCGCGGGTGGCGGCAAGCAGCTCAGTCGGGGTCGCGCCAGCCAACTGGGCCGCGGCCGTCGCACCGGCGGACGTCCCGATGGTCAGATCGGCTGCGGTCACGTCCAGTCCGCCGTCGAACAGGCCGGCGACGATGCCGATCAACCACGCGTTTCCGGTCGATCCACCACCGCCGAGAACGAGCGCCCGCCGGCCCGCGGCGCCTAGCCGGCCCGCGGCAGCTACCTGTGGCAACTGCTGATCCGACCCCGCCCGGTCGGCGCTCGTCGATGAGATGACGTGCAAAGTGTAAAAGGGAGTTGTGTTCATGGGAGTCGGCTTTCGCGAGTTGCGTGAGAGGGCGCTCCCGATGGCGACTAACTCGGTCGCGTGATCGTGGACTGCAGGGGAGCACCCAGTGCGGATACTGCGTTCATGGGTCTCACCTCCTGCCGACGAATAACGATCAACGTGACGCTAGCACACCGGCTGCGCGAGCGCACGACCGGCGCCGGCCCACCCAGCCTGTCCCTGTCGAAAGCGCCACCGATCGTGATGCGATGAGCAGTGAGCGAGCAAAATGCAGCCACGAGAGGACCAAAACAGCCGGAAGCACATTCCAGAACGGCGCTTAGAATCGCTCTGAGAGCGGCGAAGTAGGGTGCTTCCGCGCCACTAGAGCCAACCTAAGACCGTTTCGTGGTCAGCGGACGCCCGCTCTGATCACTCGGGTCACGTCATCGAGGACACCTTCGCCCAGAGTGAGGACCTCGACGTCGTGCAATTTGAACCTGCGGATCTCTTTGGCGGCGGCATCCACTTCAGCGGAGGCACCAGCGCCCTTCATCAGAATCAACTCGCCGCCATCGCGAACCAGCGGCGCAGTGAGAGGGATCAACTTTCGGAACGCACTCACGGCACGCGCAGTCACTTGGTCGAGGGGAGCATCCAAGTGCGCGTCCTCGGCTCGGGCGCGGACGACCTCAACGTTGTCGAGACCGAGTTCGGAGACCTGTTCCGACAACCATGCGATCCGGCGCTCCATCGGCTCGATGAGCACGAGAGTCACATCCGGACGCGCGATCGCCAGTACCAACCCGGGGAGTCCGGCGCCGCTGCCGACGTCGCCGGTTCGCCCCGGACGAAGCAAAGGGGCGAGGATCGCGCAGTTGAGAATGTGGCGAGACCACAGCCGGGGGAGCTCCAGTGGTCCGATGAGACCACGCTCCTCACCCTGCTGGGCGAGGTTGTCCGTGAAACGGCGCGCAAGCTCGATGCGATCGCCGAACAATCTGGTCGCCGCTGCGGGCTCGGTTTCGAGAGTCTCAGTCACGTCGCGACCGTCAGAGTTTCACGTGAAACTAGGCGGCGGTGATGACGGTGTGACGATCGCGTCCCTCGCCCTGCGAGTTCGAGACGTAGCCCCGCTCGGAGACGATGTCGTGAACCAGCTTGCGCTCATAGGACGACATCGGGGGAAGTGCTGCCTGCGCGGCACCCTCCTCGATACGAGTGATCGCGCGCTCGACGAGGGTCGCGAGCTCCGCCTGGCGGGCATCCCGCGAACCGCCGATGTCGAGGATCAGCCGGGAGAACGACCCCGTCTTGTTCTGGACGGCGAGACGCGTGAGCTCCTGGAGGGCGCTCACCGTGTCCGGCTTGGAGAGCAAGCGCAGGTTCGTCTCTTCGCCGGCGTTGACCGAGATGTACGAGCGGCCATTGCGGGCGTCGATGTCGATGTCGCCGTCGATGTCGGTGATGTCGAGCAGCTCTTCGATGTAGTCGGCGGCGATGTCGCCTTCCTGGTCGAGCTGGTCGGCGGTCGGCTCGGAGTACGCCGTCTCACCCGTGGTCTCTTCGGACGACACCGCTTCGACGACCTCTTCGTGGTCGACGGTGGACTCGGATTCGGTCTGCTGAACGTCGGTCATTCTCGGGTCCCTACTACTTTCCGGCCTGCTTCTTCGCGCGGTTCTTGTTCACTGGCTGAACACGCTGAGTGGTCTTCTTGGGTTCCTCTTCGATGGAGAGAACGACGGCGCCGTCTTCCTGGATGAGCTTCCCCTTGCGGGCGAGTCGCGCCTCACGGGCCTTGGCGGCATCCGAGCCGGGCGTCGGCATGTTGCGGATCACCAGGAACTGCTGACCCATGGTCCAGATGTTCGAGGTCAGCCAGTAGAACATGACGCCGAGCGGGAACGCGAAGCCGGAGAACAGGAACACGAAGGGGAGGAGGTAGAGCAGGATGCGCTGCTGCTTGAACTGCGGGCTCGCCTTGGTCTCCGGCGACATGTTCTTGGAGACGATCTGCAACTGGGTCAGGAACTGCGAGCCGGTCATGAGCACGACCATGGTCGCTGCGATCACCATGACGGCGACCTGCTGCGGATGGGCGTTCAGTGCACCCTGGAAGCTCTGGTGCAGGGGAGCGATGCCGAACAGCGAAGCGTTTCCGAACTGCTGCGCGAGAGTCTCGTTCAGCGGGCCGACGCCGGCGTGACCGCTCTGCGCGCCGTTCAGCACCTGGAAGAGGCTGAAGAAGATCGGCATCTGCAGCAGCAGGGGGAGGCACGAGCTCAGCGGGTTGGTGCCGGTCTTCTTGTAGAGCTCCATGGTCTCGCGCGACATCGCTTCGCGCGAGAACTGGTCTTTCTTGCCTTTGTACTTCTCTTGGATCTTCTTGAGCTGCGGCGCGATCTCGAGCATCCGCCGCTGGTTCTTGATCTGACGCACGAAGATCGGGATGAGAGCCGCGCGCACCACCACGGTGAGGCCGACGATCGACAGCACCCAGGTGAGGCCGGCGGCGGGGTCGAGCCCCATGTTCGTGAACAGCCAGTGGAAGGCCACGAGGATCAGTTCTACGACCCATTTGATGGGCCACAGAATCGTTCCGAAGATGTCCATGTGGTTGCTAGGCCTTTCCCTGGCTTGTGGCGACGACGAATCCGAACGGAGTCACCCGATAGCGACGTTTCTTTTTGAGGGGGACGTCATCGACCCCTCCTGCTGCCCACGGGTGACAGCGGGCGATCCGGCGGGCGGCGAGTGCCGATCCGATCACCAGACCGTGCTCTTGAATGGCCTGCAAGGCATACGACGAGCACGATGGGTAATAGCGGCAGACATCGCCGTAGAGCGGTGAGATCACAGCCCGATATCCGCGTAGCAACAGGACGGCGGCGTTCCGTGGAACAAGAAGCACAGCTGCGATCGCGGTGTTCATGAACGGACGTTGCCTCTACTGGTGATTCTGCTGATGGCTCGGGAGATCTCTTCGTGCAGGGTAGCCCACTCCGCATGAGCGGACGCTGGTAATGCCCTGATCACGACATCCATGCCAGGCGGCATTTCCGGCAGCAGCTCATATGCCGCCGCTTTGAGTCGGCGCCGCACGAGATTGCGCCGGTTCGCGAAGCCCACCGTCTTGCCCACGATAAAGCCGAATCGCACCACATCGGGGTCGGGACCGGTGCGAACGTACGTCACGGTGTTCGCTCCGGTGAAGCGAGCACCCCGTCGCACGGTCGCCTTGTAGTCCGCCCCCCGCGTGATGCGATTGGCCTTGGCCAGCACAGGGCTGCCTGACGAACCGGAAGGGACTAGGCCGAGAGCTTCGTGCGGCCCTTGCTGCGACGCGCAGCGAGGATGGCGCGCCCGGCACGGGTGCGCATGCGCAGACGGAAGCCGTGGGTCTTCGCGCGCTTGCGGTTGTTCGGCTGGAACGTTCTCTTGCTCATAATCAATCTCCGTGTGGTCTCTTAACAGGCCGGCGCTGAGGAAAATCCAGCACGGGGAGGCCATGAAAAGTTTTTGGGCAGCCTGAACGGCTGAAGTCAACTGATTAAAACTACGACCTAGGCTGGACGAGGTCAAACCGATCGTGCCAAATCCATCGATTATGCACAGGATTGGCAGGAACGCCAGCAGCGACGCGCCGCCGTATTCCCCACATCGAATTTGATCCACAGCCTGTGGATTAGTTACCGTTGGGAACGAAAGTTATCCCCAGCCATACCCAACAAGGGCCGGAGATCGCTACGGTATTGGACACACAGCGGTGGATAACTCTGTGAATACCTCTCCGGCGGCGACACGCTTCCGGCCCGACGTTCGACTCACGACGCTGTGAGGGCGAAAGTCGGTTGACGGCATCCACACGACCAGGAACACGGGGAACGATGGCAGACGGCGAAGCGTCCATCTCAGCGGCATGGCAGAGCGTGCTCGAGTCTTTGGAGACCGATGATCGCATCACCCCGCAGTTGCACGGCTTCCTCAGCCTCGTCGAGCCCAAAGGGATCATGGCTGGCACCTTCTATCTGGAGGTGCCGAACGAGTTCACGCGCGGCATGATCGAGCAGCGCAGCCGGGTCCCGTTGCTGAACGCGATCGGCTCGCTCGACGACACCCTCGCCGTGACCACCTTCGCGATCGTCGTCAACCCGGAGATCCAGCAGGAGACGATGGCCGGACCCACCGAGCCGTCCGAGGCCGCGTTCATCGAGGCTCCCCTCATCGCCCCGCCGCCCGAGATCACGGCACCGGCGCGCAACAACGACACACGCCTCAATCCCAAGTACAGCTTCGACAACTTCGTCATCGGCCAGTCGAACCGCTTCGCCCATGCGGCCGCGGTCGCGGTGGCCGAGGCCCCCGCCAAGGCGTACAACCCGCTGTTCATCTACGGCGACTCCGGCCTCGGCAAGACCCACCTCTTGCACGCCATCGGCCACTACGCGATGAGCCTCTACCCGGGCATCCGGGTCCGCTACGTCAGTAGCGAGGAGTTCACCAACGACTTCATCAACTCGATCGCCAACAACCGCGGCTCTTCGTTCCAGGCGCGCTACCGGAACATCGACATCCTCCTGATCGACGACATCCAGTTCCTTCAGCGCGCAGTGGAGACGCAGGAGGCGTTCTTCCACACCTTCAACACGCTGCACGACCACAACAAGCAGGTGGTCATCACGAGCGACCTGCCGCCCAAGCACCTCACCGGCTTCGAGGACCGGATGCGCTCCCGCTTCGAGTGGGGCCTGATCACCGACGTGCAGGTGCCCGACCTCGAGACCCGCATCGCCATCCTGCGCAAGAAGGCGCAGAGCGAGAAGATCCAGGTGCCCGACGACATCCTCGAGTTCATGGCGTCCAAAGTGTCGAGCAACATCCGAGAGCTCGAGGGGACGCTGATCCGCGTGACCGCGTTCGCGAGCCTCAACCGCACACCGGTCGACATGCCTCTCGTGCAGACCGTGCTCAAGGACCTCATCACACTCGACGACGACAATGTGATCGCGCCGACCGACATCATCACCAACACGGCGGACTACTTCAAGCTCACCGTCGATGACCTCTACGGCTCGAGTCGTTCGCAGGCTGTGGCGACCGCGCGCCAGATCGCGATGTACCTCTGCCGCGAGCTCACCAATCTCTCCCTCCCCAAGATCGGCCAGCTGTTCGGCAACCGCGATCACACCACCGTGATGTACGCCAACAAGAAGATCAGCGAGCTCATGAAGGAGCGCCGGTCGATCTACAACCAGGTGACGGAGCTCACCAGCCGGATCAAACAGAACCACCGCTACAGCAAGTAGCGGCGTCTGCCACCGAGTGGCCGGGTCTCTGCCGCGCTCGGCATGGGTTATCCACACGCTCGTCCCCAATGTGGGGACAAGCTGCTCTTCGCACATGTGGATAACTTGTGGAGAAGTTCCGGAAAGTCGGACCGTTAATGGGGACGAATCATGAGTTCTTGTGAATTGAGCACTTTTGGCCCTGCCCTCGATTCGCCTGTATTCACCTGGTCTCCCCAACCCATCAACAAGTGACAGACGTGTAGTTCCCAGTCGTTTCGCGGACTCCACCGAGTTATCCACAGTTTCCACAGCGGTTAACACCATTAATCGTTAACTCTTCTTAGTGGGGAGGCCGACAACCTTCGCCCGCAGCTCGAATCACAACTTTCACCGGCAGGGGCAAGCGCTAGGATTTGTCACGATCCATTTCCCGCCGACGACAGAGGTGACTTCGTGAAGTTCCAAGCCAATCGGGATGTGTTCAGTGAAGCCGTCTCGTTCGCTGTCAAGCTCCTGCCGCAGCGCACGACACTTCCCATCCTGAGCGGCGTCCTGATCGAAACCACCGACACCGGGCTCCAGCTGTCGTCATTCGACTACGAAGTGTCGGCTCAGACGCAGATCGCCGCCGAGGTCGAAGAGCCGGGCAGGGTCCTCGTCTCCGGCCGGCTGCTCGCCGAGATCGCGGCGAAGCTTCCGAACGCACCCGTGCAGTTCTCGACCGAAGACACCAAGATCGTCGTGCGGGCCGGTTCCGCGAACTTCACGTTGCTGTCCATGCCGGTCGAGGAATACCCGAGCATCCCGCAGGTCAGCGGTCAGTCCGGCCTCGTCCCAGCCGAGGAGTTCGCCCAGGCCGTCGCCCAGGTCGGCGTCGCCGCCTCGCGCGACGACGTCACCCCCGTGATCACCGGAGTCCAGCTCGAGGTCGGCGACAACACCCTCGGGCTCGTCGCGACGGATCGCTACCGTGTGGCGGTGCGCGAGATCGACTGGGACAACGGCACGACCTCCGGCGAGCCGGTCACCGCGCTCGTGCCGGCCCGCACGCTGACCGAGATCGGAAAGACGCTCGGCCACAGCGGGACCATCGCCGTGTCGATCACCAATCGCGACGACCGTGAGCTGATCGCGTTCACGGCCGACAAGAAGACCGTGACCTCCCTGCTCATCAAGGGCAACTTCCCGCCGGTGCGGCGCCTCTTCCCCGAGACGGTCGACAACTACGCGGTCATCAACACGGCAGAGCTGATCGAGGCGACGCGACGTGTGTCGCTCGTGCTCGAGCGTGAAGCCGCCCTCCGGTACTCCTTCTCCGCGGAGGGCCTCACTCTCGAGGCCATCGGCTCGGAGCAGGCGCAAGCATCCGAGAGCATCGACGCTCTCCTCACTGGCCAGGAGACGGTGGTTTCATTGAAACCACAGTTCCTGCTCGATGGTCTCGGTGCCGTGCACTCGGAATTCGTGCGCATCTCCTTCACCAAGACCGACAACCCCAACAAGCCGGGTCCGGTGCTCATAACGAGTCAAACCTCGAAGGACCAGGCAGGCGCGGACAACTACAAGTACCTGCTGCAGCCCAACCTGCTGCTGCGCTGACTCGTAGCGCGAGCGTCCGAGAGAAACAGAAGAAGGACAATCATGCACATCGGCCTCATCGGTCTCGGAAAAATGGGCAACAACATGCGCGCCCGCCTCGAGAAGAACGGCATCGAGGTGACCGGATACGACACGAACCCCGATGTGTCGGATGTCGCCACGGTCGCCGACCTCGTCGCGGCCCTCCCCTCCCCTCGCACCGTCTGGGTGATGGTGCCGGCCGGAAAGATCACAGATGACGTGATCAACGACCTTGAGCCTCTCCTCGAAAAGGGCGACCTGGTCATCGACGGCGGCAACTCCCGCTTCACCGAGGACTTCAAGCACTCCGAGCTGCTGGCTCCGAAGGGCGTCGACTTCATGGACGCCGGCGTCTCCGGCGGTGTCTGGGGTCTGAACAACGGCTACGGCCTCATGGTCGGCGGCAGCAAGGCCCAGGTCGAGCGCGTGATGCCGGTCTTCGACGCGCTGCGCCCGGAAGGACCCCGCGACGAGGGCTTCGTGCACGTGGGCGAGGTGGGTGCGGGTCACTACGCCAAGATGGTGCACAACGGCATCGAGTACGCGCTCATGCAAGCCTACGCCGAGGGCTTCGAGCTCCTCGACTCCCGCAAGGACATCATCAAAGACGTCACCGGGACGTTCAAGGCCTGGCAGCGTGGCACCGTCGTGCGGTCCTGGCTTCTCGAGCTGCTCGTGCGCGCGCTCGAGCAGGACCCGGACTTCGAGCACATCGAAGGCTACGTGCAGGACTCGGGCGAGGGTCGCTGGACGGTCGAGGAAGCGCTCAACAACGCTGTCCCGGTCCCCACGATCAGCGCGTCGATCTTCGCGCGATTCGTCTCGCGTCAGGAGGACTCGCCGGCGATGAAGGCTGTCGCGGCGCTGCGCAACCAGTTCGGCGGCCACGCCGTCAAAGCCGTCGACTGACCTGGGCGACCGACCACCAGAGTGCGAGTCACCCATCTTTCCCTGACCGACTTCCGTAACTATCGACGTGCGGAAGTCCCGCTTGCGGCCGGCGCGAACCTCTTCGTCGGCCGCAACGGTCAGGGCAAGACCAATCTGGTCGAGTCGCTCGGCTACCTGAGCACCCTCGGGTCGCACCGGGTGTCGAGCGATCAGGCGATGATCCGGCAGGACGCGGAGTCCGCGATCGTCCGGGCGCGCATCCAGCACGACGGCCGCGAACTGCTGGTCGAACTTCAGCTGAACCGGGGATCGGCCAATCGCGCCCAGGTGAACCGTTCGGCGATCAAGACCCGGGAGCTGCCGAGATACTTCTCCAGCGTGCTGTTCGCGCCGGAGGATCTCGCGCTCGTGCGTGGTGAGCCGAGCATCCGGCGCCGTTTCATCGACCAGTTGCTCGTGCAGCGCAATCCGCGGTTCGCCGGAGTGCTGTCCGACTACGAGCGCGTGCTCAAGCAGCGCAACACCCTGCTCAAGTCGGCGCGGTCGTCCGGGCTGCGCGAGAGCCAGCTCGGCACTCTCGACATCTGGGACGAGCGGCTCGTCGCCCTCGGCTCCGAACTCGTGGATGCGCGGGTCGACCTGATCCAGCGGCTGACCGATCCGCTCATCGCGGCCTACCAGTCGGTGGCCGGCGACGATCACCATCCTCGGCTGGTCCCGCTGCTGACCGTGCGCGGTGCAGAGGTCGACGATCCGGATGCCGACGCGGCATCCGGCGATGATGCTGTAACCGACTCGACCGGTGTCACGACACCTGACGCGTTCCGGCAGGCCCTCGCGACCGTTCGCCGCAAAGAACTGGATCGTGGACTGACCCTGATCGGCCCGCACCGCGACGACATCCTGTTCGAGCTGAACGGCCTCCCGGCGAAGGGCTACGCCAGCCATGGCGAATCGTGGTCCTTTGCGCTCGCACTCAAGCTGGCGTCGGCCGAGCTGCTGCGGCGCGAGTCGAACACCGGCGACCCGGTGCTCATCCTCGACGACGTCTTCGCCGAGCTCGACCAGACGAGGCGCCGGATGCTCGCAACCGCCGTAGCCGGTTACGAGCAGGTCCTCATCACTGCCGCCGTCTTCGACGATGTTCCGGGCGACCTCACCGCCCACACCGTCCGCATCGAGGCCGGAGCGGTCGTGGAGCAGAGCGATGCCTGACGAGCCGCGCGAGCTGAGCGAGGCCTCGGCGGTCTACCTGCGGTTCCGTGAACTGTTCGGCGGTGTGCCGAGCAGTCGTTCACGACGAATCCGGAAGAAGGACGACCGCGACCCGAGCGCGAGCCAGCCGTTCGGCAAGGGCCGCGATCCTCGAGGGCTCGGCGACGTGGTGGATCAGCTGACCGCGCAACTCGGCTGGGGAGCGTCGCTGGCGCAGTCCGATCTTCTCGAGGGCTGGCGCGAGCTCGCGGGCGAGGAGACGGCGAAGCATGCCGTCCCGGAGGGGATCACCGAGGGCGTCCTCACCGTGCGGTGCGAGTCGACGGCGTGGGCGACGCAGCTTCGGATGATGCGCTCCGACCTGCTCGCGCGCATCGCCGACCGGTTTCCTGAGGCGGACATCCAATCGATCCGTTTCCAGGGGCCCGACGCCCCCTCCTGGAAAAGAGGCCCCAGGTCGATTCCAGGGCGCGGCCCGCGCGATACTTACGGTTGAGTGCACAAAAGAGGTCAGCCGAGTAAAAATAACGCGTCAGACGGGCGATTTCGGGCAATCCGCCATCAGGCTCTTGGTAGACTGGAGAGGTCACACCCAGTGCGGTCAAGGAGCCTAATTTCATATGACGATGGAACCGAACAAGGCCGAGGCAGAACACGACTACGGCGCCAATGAGATCCAGGTACTCGAAGGTCTCGAAGCCGTACGCAAGCGACCCGGAATGTACATCGGTTCCACTGGTCCCCGCGGACTCCACCACCTCGTGCAGGAGATCGTCGACAACTCGGTCGACGAGGCCCTCGCCGGGTTCGCCGACAACATCCAGGTCACCATTCTCCCCGATGGAGCTGTGCGTGTCGTGGACAACGGCCGCGGCATCCCCGTCGACATCCACCCCGTCGAGCAGAAGTCCACGGTCGAGGTCGTCCTGACCATCCTGCACGCCGGCGGCAAGTTCGGCGGCGGCGGATACGCGGTCTCCGGTGGCCTCCACGGCGTCGGCAGCTCCGTCGTCAACGCGCTCTCCTCGCGTCTCGACGTCGAGGTGCGGCGTCAGGGGAACGTCTACCGCCAGAGCTACCGTCACGGAGTCCCGCAGGCACCGCTCGAGAAGGGTGAGGAGTCCGACGAGTCGGGCACCACGATCACCTTCTGGCCGAGCCCCGACACGTTCGAGAGCGTCGAGTTCGACTACGACACGCTCCGCACCCGGTTCCAGCAGATGGCGTTCCTCAACAAGGGACTGCGCATCTCGCTGACCGACGAGCGTCCCCGCGACCCCGAAGACGAAGAGAGCGAGCCGCGCTCCGAGGTCTTCCTCTACGAACAGGGCCTCACCGACTACGTCCACTACCTCAACGCCGCCAAGAAGGCGGAGGTCGTGAACGAGGAGATCATCTCGTTCGAGTCCGAGGACACCGATCGCAAGATCGCCCTCGAGGTCGCCATGCAGTGGACGACGGGCTACAACGAGAGCGTCTTCACCTACGCGAACACGATCAACACCCACGAGGGCGGAACGCACGAAGAGGGCTTCCGTGCCGCGCTCACCACGCTGGTCAACAAGTACGCACGTGAGAAGGGCATCCTCAAAGAGAAGGATGACAACCTCTCGGGCGACGACGTCCGCGAAGGCCTCACCGCGGTGATCTCGGTCAAGCTCTCCGAGCCGCAGTTCGAGGGCCAGACCAAGACCAAGCTGGGCAACACCGAGGCCAAGGCGTTCGTGCAGAAGGTGGTCGGCGACCAGCTCGGCGACTGGTTCGACCGCAATCCCAACCAGGCCAAAGACATCATCCGCAAGGCTCTTCAGGCAGCCACGGCACGACTCGCCGCCCGTAAGGCGCGCGAGACCGCACGGCGCAAGGGCCTGCTCGAGGGCGGCGGGATGCCCGGAAAGCTCAAGGACTGCCAGTCGAAAGACCCGTCGATCTCCGAGATCTTCATCGTGGAGGGCGACTCCGCCGGAGGCTCCGCGGTTCAGGGACGCAACCCGGAGACGCAGGCGATCCTCCCGCTGCGCGGCAAGATCCTGAACGTCGAGAAGGCCCGCCTCGACCGCGCCCTCGCCAACAATGAGGTGCAGGCGATGATCACGGCGTTCGGCGCCGGCATCGGCGAGGACTTCAACCCCGACAAGGCGCGTTACCACAAGATCGTGCTGATGGCGGATGCCGACGTCGACGGTCAGCACATCACCACACTGCTGCTCACCCTCCTCTTCCGCTACATGCGTCCGCTCATCGAGCTCGGCTACGTCTACCTCGCGCAGCCGCCGCTCTACCGGCTGAAGTGGACCAATGCCGAGCACGAGTACGTCTACAGCGATCGTGAGCGCGACGCGTTCCTCGCCGACGGCATCGCGGCCGGCAAGCGCATCCCGAAGGACAACGGCGTGCAGCGCTACAAGGGCCTCGGCGAGATGGACTACAAGGAGCTGTGGGAGACCACGATGAGCCCCGAGACCCGCACTCTGCTGCAGGTCACCCTCGACGACGCCGCCGCGGCCGACGAGATCTTCGCCACCCTGATGGGTGAGGACGTCGAGTCGCGCCGTAATTTCATCCAGAAGAACGCGAAGGACGTGCGGTTCCTTGACATCTGACGACAACACCACCGGAGACGAGAACATCGTGACCGACGGCGAAGACGCCATCGAGCCGACAGGCGGCTACGGCATCCACGGCCGGATCGACCAGGTCGATCTGCAGTCGGAGATGCAGCGCTCCTACCTCGACTACGCCATGAGCGTGATCATCGGTCGCGCGCTGCCCGAGGTGCGCGACGGCCTGAAGCCCGTGCACCGCCGGGTGATCTACGCGATGTTCGACGGCGGCTACCGCCCCGACAAGGCGTTCTCCAAGTGCGCCCGCGTGGTCGGCGACGTGATGGGCCAGTTCCACCCGCACGGCGACACCGCGATCTACGACGCCCTCGTCCGCCTCGTGCAGCCGTGGAGCCTCCGATACCCGCTCGCGCTCGGTCAGGGCAACTTCGGCTCTCCTGGAAACGACGGCGCCGCCGCTCCTCGATACACCGAGACCAAGATGGCCCCGCTCGCGCTCGAGATGGTGCGCGACATCGACGAAGAGACCGTCGACTTCCAGGACAACTACGACGGCCGCACCCAGGAGCCGGCGGTCCTGCCCAGCCGGTTCCCCAACCTGCTCGTCAACGGCTCGGTCGGCATCGCGGTCGGCATGGCCACGAACATCCCGCCCCACAACCTGCGGGAGGTGGCAGCCGGTGCGCTCTGGCACCTGGCCAACCCGGATGCTCCGCGTGAAGAGCTGCTCGAAGAGCTGATCAAGCGCATCAAGGGGCCGGACTTCCCGACCGGCGCGCAGATCCTCGGCATCAAGGGCATCCAGGACGCGTACCGCACGGGTCGCGGCTCGATCACGATGCGAGCCGTCGTGTCGATCGAGGAGATCCAGGGCCGCATCTGCCTCGTGGTCACCGAGCTGCCGTACCAGGTGAACCCCGACAACCTCGCGATCAAGATCGCCGAGCTCGTCAAAGACGGCAAGATCAGCGGCATCGCCGACATCCGCGACGAGACCAGTGGACGCACCGGCCAGCGGCTCGTCATCGTGCTCAAGCGCGACGCCGTCGCCAAGGTCGTGCTCAACAACCTCTACAAGCACACACAGTTGCAGGAGAACTTCGGCGCCAACATGCTGGCGATCGTCGACAACGTGCCGCGTACGCTGCCGCTCGACGGCTTCATCACGGCGTGGGTCGACCACCAGATCGAAGTGATCGTGCGCCGCACGCAGTACCGTCTGCGAAAGGCCGAGGAGCGCGCACACATCCTGCGCGGCTACCTGAAGGCGCTCGACGCTCTCGACGAGGTCATCGCGCTCATCCGCCGGTCGCCAACGGTGGACGACGCCCGCGAGGGACTGATGACGCTCCTCGAGGTCGACCAGATCCAGGCCGACGCGATCCTCACCATGCAGCTGCGCCGCCTCGCGGCCCTGGAACGCCAGAAGATCATCGACGAGGCCGCCGCGATCGAGCGCGAGATCGAGGACTTCAAGGCGATCCTGGCCGACCCGCAGCGTCAGCGCACGATCATCAGCGACGAGCTCACCGAGATCGTCGACCGCTTCGGCGACGACCGCCGCACCGAGATCATGTTCGGTTTCGACGGCGACATGAGCGTCGAGGACCTCATCCCCGAAGAGGAGATGGTGGTCACCGTCACCCGCGGCGGCTACATCAAGCGCACGCGCAGCGACAACTACCGCAGCCAGCACCGTGGGGGCAAGGGCGTCAAGGGCGCCCAGCTGCGTGGAGAAGACGTGGTCGACCACTTCTTCGTCACTACCACGCACCACTGGCTCCTCTTCTTCACGAACAAGGGGCGCGTCTACCGCGCCAAGGCATACGAGGTGCAGGAGGCCGGCCGCGACGCCAAGGGCCAGCACGTCGCCAACCTTCTCGCGATGCAGCCGGATGAGGAGATCGCGGAGATCCTCGACATCCGCGACTACACGGCGGCCAAGTACCTGGTGCTCGCCACGCGCGACGGGCTCATCAAGAAGACGGCGCTCAGCGAGTACGACACCAACCGTTCCGGCGGGATCATCGCCATCAAGCTGCGCGAAGAGGACGAACTCGTCTCCGCGCTGCTGGTGGAGGAGGACTCCGACCTGCTGCTTGTCTCGCGCAAGGGCATGTCCATCCGCTTCACCGCATCGGATGAGGCGCTGCGTCCCATGGGACGCTCGACCTCGGGCGTGATCGGCATGCACTTCCGCGGTGAGGACAAACTGCTCGACGCGTCGGTCGTCTCCGACGAGGGCTACGTGTTCGTCGTCACCGAAGGCGGCTATGCAAAACGCACTGCGGCCGACCAGTATCGTCTGCAGAACCGCGGCGGACTGGGCATCAAGGTGGCCAAGTTGAGCGACGATCGCGGCGATCTGGTCGGGGCGCTCATCGTGGACGAAGACGACGAGGTCCTTGTGGTTCTTGCCAGCGGCAAGGTGGTACGCTCTGCCGTGGCCGAGGTACCCGCCAAGGGCCGAGACACCATGGGTGTCGTTTTCGCTCGTTTCGCCGAGACAGACAAGATCATCGCTCTGGCGAAGAACACCGAACGTAACCTCGTTGCTCAGGAGACTGACGAAGAGAACGAGGACGCCGGGAAGGAAGAAACCGTAGATGAGCAGTAGTGTCGCCGAGAAACTCGCGAAGAAGTCGTCGCGTCGACCGACGTCGGCAAAGCAGGTCCGGCTCAAGCTGGTCTACATCGACTTCTGGTCGACTGTGAAGCTGTCGTTCCTCGCAGGCATCTGCCTCGCGATCATCGCCATCGTCGGCACGTTCCTCGTGTGGACCGTGCTCGACCGCACCGGAATCTTCGACCAGGTGAACAGCCTGTTCAAAGACATCTCGGGCGCCGGCGGGACCGACCTGAAGGCGATCCTGGGACTCGGTCAGGTGATGGGCTTCTCGCTCGTTGTCGGAGTCCTCGACATCATCGTGATCACCGCGCTCGGTGCGGTGTTCGCGTTGCTGTACAACCTGTCCGTGAAGATCACGGGCGGTCTGCTGGTCGGATTCACGAACAGCTAGACCAGGAACGCCGCACGTTTCGGACCCTGCTCGATTTCGTTTGACGGGGCAGATCGGGTAGTCTCGAATCTGCCCAATCGGGGATATAGCTCAGGCGGTTAGAGCGCTTCGCTGATAACGAAGAGGTCCGAGGTTCAAGTCCTCGTATCCCCACACTGTGTCGATTGCTTCACCGGCTTTGCCCGGCGATTCGATCGTCACGTCGAGTTTGGGGCCTTAGCTCAGTTGGTAGAGCGCCTGCTTTGCAAGCAGGATGTCAGGAGTTCGAATCTCCTAGGCTCCACAGGAAGATGACGGACCGTCGGATGCTCACTGAGCAGGCGGAACGATGGGGCGGGCAGGAAACGGGCTCGAGTACGAGACGCTCGTGGTCACGCTGCCGAGTGTCCCGATCGTGCCGCTCACCTGCTCGAGATGCCGCATCGACGTCGCCACCACCTTCAGGATGAAGCAGTCGTCACCCGTCACGTGATGCGCCTCGATCACCTCCGGCGTCTTCGCCAGCAGGTCGTGCAGCGGTGTGTAGACGCTGCTCGGATAGCGCAGCCGCAGGAAGGCCAGGATCGAATACCCCAGCCGTTCCGGGTCGATCACGGCACGATAGCCGCCGATCACCCCTGCCTCTTCGAGTCGCCGCACCCGCTCGGCGACAGCGCTGTTCGACATGTGAATGGAGCGGGCCAGCTCGGCGATCGACTGCCGGCCGTCGCGTTGCAGCTCGGCAAGAAGGGCGTCGTCGATCGAATCGGTGCTCACTGTGGAATCTCCGGCCATGCCCGGATTCTTCCACGAAATACACGGCGATCACGGCCGAACGCCGTCGGATCTCTCTTCAGATCGGCTGGAATGGTTCCTAATCTTGTGGTCATGACGATCACCACTTCCGCTCCCACGACGGCCGAGGCTGTTCAGCACTTCGCCGCGAAGCTCCAATACGAGACCGACCCCTCCGACGTGAAAGCGGCAATGGATGCGGGGGAGCGCTTCGTGCTCGTCGACTCGAGGGGAGAGGCGGCTTGGCAGCAAGGGCGGCTGCCGGGAGCGCTGCACCTGCCCACCGCCGAGATCGCCGGACGCGCCTCGGCGCTGATCCCGCGGGGCACACCCGTGGTGGTCTACTGCTGGGGACCCGGGTGCAACGGGTCGACCAGGGCGGCCTTGGAGTTCAGCCTGCTCGGCTACCCGGTCAAGGAGATGATCGGCGGCTTCGAGTACTGGGCTCGTGAAGGTCTCGGTATCGTCGACGACAACGGTGCGATCGACCGTTCGGTCGACGAGCTCACGGCGCCGATCGGTCCCGGCGCGATCGACTGCGCCTGCTGACCCGCCGCCTCCCGGCTACTTGAGCAGCCGCGAGAGCACGCGATCGGCGAGGGGCTTGCCGCCCGTCTGGCAGGTGGGACAGTACTGCAGGGTCGAGTCGGCGAAGATCACCTGGCGAACGATGTCGCCGCACACCGGGCACGGCTGACCCGTGCGGCCGTGCACCTGCATCCCCAGCTTCTTCTCGCTCTTGAGCTCGGAGGCGGCCAGACCGTCGGCCCGGGCCAGCGCGTCACGCAGCGTCGACTGCATCGCCTCGTAGAGACGAGCGATGTCGGCCTCGGGCATGGCGGCCGGCTTGAACGGGGACATGCGGGCCGTGTGGAGGATCTCGTCGGAGTAGGCGTTGCCGATGCCCGCGATGATCGACTGGTTGCGCAGCACGCCCTTGATCTGCGCGCGCCCGGCATCGTGCAGGATGCGCGTGAAGACGTCGAGCGTGAAGGCCGGGTCGAGCGGGTCGGGACCCAGGCGCGCGATGCCGGGCACCTCATCCGGACTGTGCACGACCGAGATCGCGAGACTCTTCTTGGTGCCGGCCTCGGTGACGTCGAAGCCGGTTCCGTCGTCGAGCACCAGACGGGCGGCGAGCGGGCCCCGGCCCGGCCGCCCCGTCGGCGGAGGAGGAGGTGCGTCACGCCAGCGAATCCAGCCGGCCCGCGCCAGGTGGATGGTCACGTGGAGGTCGCCCGCCGCGATGTCGAGGAACTTGCCGTGCCGGGTGACGCCGCTGATCGTCGTCCCCGACAGGGCGGAAGCCGGCGGGTCGAACGTCTTGAGCGCAGCGAACGACACGATGCTCAGCCGATCGATCGTGCGGCCGCTCAGGCGCGCGTTCAAGTCGGCTGCCAGCGCGGTGACTTCAGGCAGCTCGGGCACGGACCCAGTCTGCATCGAGGCGCCGACATCCGCGAGTGCCGAGCCCCGCGAGTATGGTGGCGGAATGGACATCCGGGTCGCCGCATACGGCGTGATCGTCGACGAGGGCCGGATCCTTCTCGCGCACTGGAACGAAGGCGGTCGTTCCGGGTGGACGCTGCCCGGCGGCGGCATCGATCCGGGGGAGGACCCGGCGGATGCCGTCATCCGCGAGATCGCCGAAGAGACCGGCTACGCGGCCGAGGCCGGCGAACTGCTCGGCATCGACTCGCACATCGTCCCCGCCGAGCAGCGGTTCGTCGCGGAGGCGGGGCCCCTGCACGCACTGCGCATCGTCTACCGGGCGAGCGTCGTGTCCGGAGCGCTCACGAACGAGCTGGACGGGTCGACGGACGAGGCGGCCTGGTTTCCGCTCACGGGCATTCCGTCGCGTCGCGTCGAGCTGGTCAGCGTGGGGCTGCGGATGGCTGGACTCGCGCCCTAAGCGGTGGCTCGCGCAGATCCCTCGCTGGGCATGATGATCCAGAGGGCGATGTAGGCGATGAACTGCGGACCGGGCAGCAGGCACGAAAGCAGGAACAGGATGCGCACCGTGAGGGGCTTCCACCCGAAACGCTGAGCGAGTCCGGCGCAGACACCGCCGATGATCCGGCCGTCGAGAGGTCGTTGGAGAGTGTTCATGCTTCAACGGTCTCACTCCGCGCGCACCCGGGCCATCGGGGAAACCCCCGTAATGACCCTGAGATGCACGAGAGGGCGGCACCAGCAGGCGCCGCCCTCTCGAACCGGGAATGCTATTCGGCGACCGGTGCCGTGGGCTCCTCGTCGGCGACCCAGAGCTCGTCGTCGGCGCGGAAGGTCTGCCAGACCGCGTAGAGCAGACCGATGGCGGCGATGATGCCGAGACCGACGGCGATGACCGTGCCGGCGCTGGGGCCGGACTTCTCGGTGACGGCCTGCGCCTTCTTCGAGATGTCTTTGCCGGCGCTCCGGACCTCGTTCCTCACGTCGCCGATGAATGCCCGCGCGCGGGCGTCACGGGCGTGGTCGACCACCGACATCGCGGTGCCGATCGTCGCACCGACGGCCGGGATCACATCCGAGACCAGGCGGTCGCGTGCCGAGCCGGCCATCTCGCTCGCGGCCTGCCTGGCGGACTGAGCCGCGGGGCGCACGTAGGTGTGGTACCCATCGCGAACGCGGGGCGCGAGCTCCTCGCGCGTGTAGTTCGCCGCCTGCCGGCGGGCCTCCGCCGCGACCGCGTTCGCGTTCGCGAGCAGGTCTTGCTGCGCCCCCCATAATTCTTCGGCGCTACTGCGCAGGCGTTTGAGTTCCTTCGTACGCTTCCGTGTCGGGCTCATCTGGACCTCCATTGCGTCTTGTAGCGGACTGACTCCATCTTGCCACCGAATGGGCTGTGGATGACCCGAGAGGTCAGATGCCCTGTGCAAGAATTGATGGCATGTCAAAGCACACCGCCGTCGCCACTCTCCACACTAACTATGGAGACATCAAGGTCAACCTCTTCGGTGACCACGCCCCCAAGACGGTCAGCAACTTCGTCGGCCTGGCGACCGGCGAGATCGAGTGGACGAATCCCTCGACGGGTGCCAAGACCAAGGACAACCTCTACGACGGCGTCGTGTTCCACCGCATCATCCCCGGCTTCATGATCCAGGGCGGCGACCCGCTCGGCAACGGCACCGGCGGCCCCGGCTTCCAGTTCGACGACGAGATCAGCCCCGAGCTCGACTTCACGCAGCCGTACATCCTGGCCATGGCCAACGCCGGAATCCAGGGCGGTCGCGGCACCAACGGATCGCAGTTCTTCATCACCGTCGGCCCGACCACCTGGCTCCAGGGCAAGCACACCATCTTCGGCGAGGTCGCAGACGACGCCTCGCGCAAGATCGTCGACAAGCTCGCCGAACTGCCGACCGACGCCCGCGACCGTCCCCTCGACGACGTGGTCATCGAGTCGGTCACCGTCGAGCAGGTCTGACACAAGGCCCAGGCGCGACCATGACCCAGCCCGCGGATACTCGGGCCAGTACCTGCTATCGGCATCCGGACCGGCAGAGCTATGTCCTGTGCCAGCGCTGCGGGCGCACGATCTGCCCGGAGTGCCAGACGCCGGCCGCCGTCGGCGTGATCTGCCCCGAGTGCATGGCGCAGCAGCGTGCGACCGCGCCCAAGACCAAGCCCGCCATCCTGACCCGGCTGACCGGCCGCGGTGCTCCCGTCGTCACGTATTCGCTGATCGGCATCTGCGTGCTGGTCTACATCCTGCAGTCGCTGCCGGGCATCGGCAACACGGTCACCGAGGCCATCCAGTACGCCGGCGCCTACTCGTACCCGGGCACCTTCGGCGTCGGTTTCGAGCCGTGGCGGATGCTCACGACGGTGTTCGCCCACGCGAGCATCCTGCATATCGCCCTCAACATGTACACGCTGTGGGTGTTCGGGATGCTCCTGGAGCCGTTGCTCGGCCGGGCGCGCTTCCTGGCGCTGTTCCTCATCAGCGGGTTCGCGGGATCGCTGGGCGTTCTGCTCATCGCGTCACCGGTGCAGCCGGTCGTGGGGGCATCCGGCGCCATCTTCGGGATGCTCGGGGCGTTCCTCGTCATCCAGCGACGCCTGGGCGGCAATTCGACGCAACTGCTGGTGCTGGTCGGGATCAACCTCGTGATCGGCTTCATCCCGTCGTTCGGCATCGCCTGGCAGGCGCACGTCGGCGGGCTCATCGGCGGCGTCCTGGTGGGGCTGATCTACGTCGAGACCCGCAAGATCTCGCGCCAGCGTTGGCAGATCCCGCTGCTCGTTCTGCTCTGCGTGATTCTCGTGGGGTTGAGCCTCATCCACGTCCTCGCCTGATCTACGGGGCTGCGGGGCGTGGATAAGTTATCCACAGCCTTATTAACAGTGGGGATAATTACAGCCGTGTAACTCTCCACAGGCTTATTAACACTGGGGAGAATCACCGCGGTGTCGTTCTCCTCACTGTGGACTACTCCTGTGCATAACTCGGTGGCACACGAAAAAACCGGGACCGGCCGAAGCCGATCCCGGGTGGAGTCGAAGAGTGCCGGCGGTCAGCGCCAGCGGGTGGTCATGAGGAAGCCGATGAAGGCGATACCGAAGCCGACGAGGATGTTCCAGGCCCCGAGAGCCGGAATCGGGTACTGGTTCTGGCTCACGTAGAACACGATGATCCACACCAGTCCCAGCAGCATGAAGCCGAACATGACCGGTTTGAACCAGACGGGGTTGGGGGAGTCCTCACCGGACTGCGCATCGATGCGCTCGGGCTTGGTCTTCGACTTGGTGCGTGCCATAGCACCATAGTGTAGCGGGCCGGACTGGGCGTCTCCCGGCGTTGGGCCCCCGCGTTCCCGGGGTAGACGAGCCTGTGGACAACTCTGCGAACCTCCAGGTGTCACTGACTAGAATTACGGATATGAGCGATCCGGGCGAGTTCGGGGCGGCTGAAGCCGACCGGGAGCTGCGCCGACCCCGCGCGGGGCGTCGCCGTGACCGGAGCACGGGCACCGGAAAGCGACCGTCGCGACGGCCGACGTTCCTCGGGATCCTCGGCGAGATGTTCATCACGGCAGGCGTGCTCGTGCTGCTGTTCCTGGGCTGGCAGGTCTGGTGGAACAGCCTGGTGCTTGCGGGTCAGCAGACCAACGCGGCCAGTTCGCAAAGCAAGGAGTGGCTCGACCAGGCCACGGCTTCGCCGAGCCCGAGCCCGAGTGCCGGCTCCACCCCGTCCCCGCGCGGGTCGGCCGCGCCGGCCGCTCCGCCCACGATGACGGTCCAACCGGCTGACTACCAGTCGTTCGCGGTGATCTATGTTCCGCGCCTCGGCGCCGACTGGAAGCGCACGATCCGCCAGACCGTCGACACCGAGAAGGTGCTCAACAGCTACGACGCCGGAGTCGGCCACTACTCGCACACGCAACTACCGGGTCAGATGGGCAACTTCGCAGTCGCCGGCCATGACAGCGGGTGGGGCAACACCTTCATCGATCTGTCGAAGCTTCGGATCGGCGACCGCATCTATGTGCAGACCAAAGACGGCTGGTACACCTACGCGTT
This sequence comes from Leifsonia sp. NPDC058248, assembly GCF_042881905.1. Taxonomy (NCBI): domain Bacteria; kingdom Bacillati; phylum Actinomycetota; class Actinomycetes; order Micrococcales; family Microbacteriaceae; genus Leifsonia; species Leifsonia sp. NPDC058248. Next base: position 54,962 of record NZ_JBHVXB010000001.1, on the reverse strand, counting down.
CCGCAATTTCGAGTACGTGCAGCCGGCGGCCGTGAGCGTGATCGATGCGGTTCCCCGTCAGCCCGACGCGAAGCCGACCGAGCGGCTGATGACGATCACGACCTGCAATCCACCGTTCCATGCGGGTGAGCGACTGATCGCCTACACCGTGTTCCAGGGATACCAGCCGACGGCGGATGTCCCGAACGAGATCGCGGCGGCCGTCGCGTCGAACGGAGGGTGACGCATGTACGGCGCGCTGTGGCGAATCCTGCCGGGACCGGTGTGGGTGCGCATCCTGATTCTGATCGTTCTCGTGGCGATCGCGCTCTTCGCGCTGGTGACCTGGGGCTTCCCCTGGGTGGATTCGCTCTTGGGTCCCCAGGAAGGTACCGTGGGGCCGTGACCCGAGTACTCGTCATCGACAACTACGACAGCTTCGTCTACACGCTGAACGGGTATTTGCGGGAGCTCGGAGCGAGCACGGACGTCGTGCGCAACGACGACATCCCGGAGCAGGAGCTTCCGGCTCGCCTCGCGGAGTACGACGCGGTGCTGATCTCACCCGGTCCCGGCAAGCCGGCCGACGCCGGTGTGTCTGTGGCCGTCGTGAAAGAGGCGCTCCGCACCGGTCAGCCGCTGCTCGGCGTCTGTCTCGGCCACCAGGCCATCGCCGAGGCGTTCGGCGGCGTGGTCACGAACGCCGAAGAGCTGATGCACGGCAAGACCTCGCAGGTCACCCACGACGGAAGCGCCTTCTACGAGGGCGTGGGCCAGCCGTTCACGGCCACCCGCTACCACTCGCTGGCCGTCGTCGACGGCACCGTCCCCGACGACCTGGTGATCAACGCCCGCACCGCCGGTGGAGTGATCATGGGCCTGCGCCACCGTGAAGCGCCGATCTACGGCGTGCAGTTCCACCCCGAGTCGGTGCTCACCGAGGGCGGTTACCGGATGCTCGGCAACTGGCTCGAGGTCGCCGGACTGGCCGGCGCCGCAGAGACGGCTCGCGGACTCAACCCTTTGGTGAAGCTGGCCTGACGCCGGCGGGACGACTCCCGGCGTGCTCGTACGTCAGCCGGTGCAGTAGGTCAGACCGACTGTCGAGCCCTGCGGGACATCCCCGGGCGCGACGGACTGAGTGTGCACGAGCGGCGTGCCGCCATCGGCCGGGCAGGTCTTGTCGGGCTGCGGGTTGGCGCCGAGGCCGATCTGCGACAGGATGCCCGTGGCCGCCTGGATGGACTGCCCGGTCAGATCGGTCAGCGTCACCTTGCCGCTCGACACCGTCAGGTTCACCGGATCGCCCTCGTGCGCTTTGCCGGTGGACGCCGGGTCGGTCTGGATGACCACATTCGCCGGGACGGTGGGCGAGTTCTGAGTGGTGAGGGTCCCTACCGTGAGGCCGGCGCCTGTGATCGCCTGTTTCGCGGCGTCGGTGGTCATGTTGTGCACGTCGGGCACGGAGACGGTCTTCTTGCCGGTGGAGACATAGACGGTGATCGTGTCGCCCGTGGCGACGACGATTCCGGCGCCAGGGTCGGTGCGCACGACCTGCCCCTCCGGGTAGGTCGCGCTGGCTTCCGGCGCCTGCGTCCACTTCAGCTTCATGCCCTGCAGCTCTTGAGTGGCCTTGTCGATCGTCTGGCCGGACAGGTTGGGGACCTGGCGGGAGGTCTCGGGCAGCGTCGTCGTCGGCGCGAGCCGCAGGACCCAAGCGAGCACGGCCACGACCACGACCGCCATGATCGCGATGCCCGCCCACACCCAGATGACAGGTGGGCGGCGCTGGGTTCGCGTCATGGTCTGATCTTCGGCCAGCTGGCGGAAGGCGGCCTCCGGCCCGGAGACCGCGCTGGGCGGAGCGCCGAACAGCGACTCCGAGAGCGGGTCGGGCTCCTTGTGGATCGGGACCTTGCCGGAGGCGGCGGTCTCGACGTCGGCGCGGAACTCGGCGACCGACTGGTAGCGCTCGAAACGGTCTTTCGTCATGGCACGCGCGACGACGACGTCGAGGGCCGGTGAGACCTTGGGGTTGATCGTGCTCGGGGCGACGGCCGCCTCGCTCACATGCTGGTAGGCCACCGCCACCGGGGTGTCGCCGCGGAATGGCGGCCGGCCGGTGAGCATCTCGAAGAGGACGACACCGGTGGAGTAGAGGTCGGTGCGGGCATCCACCGACTCGCCCTTGGCCTGCTCGGGGGAGAAGTAGCTCGCCGTTCCGAGAATGGCCGTGGTCTGTGCGACCGTGGCGGAGGAGTCGCTGATGGCGCGCGCGATCCCGAAGTCCATCACCTTGACCTGGCCGGCCTTGGTGATCATGATGTTGCCCGGCTTGATGTCGCGGTGCACGACACCGGCGCGATGCGAGTACTCGAGGGCGGTCAGGATGCCCTCGGTGATGCGCACGGCCTCGGTGATCTCGAGCGGGCCCTTCTTGATGAGGTCTTTGAGGAGGACGCCGTCGACGTACTCCATCACGATGAAGGGGAGTTGCGCTTCGTGGCCGTTGGGCTCGCGCACCGTCTCTTCACCCGCGTCGAACACGCGGACGATGGTGGGGTGCGCCATGCGGGCCGCGGCCTGCGCCTCCTGCCGGAACCGGGTGCGGAACGCCGGGTCGGTGGCGAGCGACGGTTTCAGGAGCTTGATGGCGACCGTGCGACCCAGCCGGGTGTCGGTGCCACGGTGGACGTCGGACATGCCGCCGCGGCCGATGAGTTCGCCCACCTGATATCTGCCTGCGAGCAGGCGGCTATCTGGGCTCAATGCGAACTCCTTCCCGGTGTGGACTCCGGATAGTGTAGCGGGGGCTGTCTGGATATCTCCTTGTGGTGGCGCCGCGTCCATCAACCGCCGTTGGTGCCGGTGCCGGTGCCCGTGCCGTCGCCCGGTGTGGCGCTCGGCGGGTTGACCGTGTAGGCCAGGGCCGGCGACTGCGACGACTCGATCGATTCACCGCAGAAGATCGTGTACGTCAGCTGGTACGTGCCGGCCGCATTGGGAGCCCAGGTGGTCGAGGTGGCGTTGACGGGGGTCTGCGGCTGGCCGTTGATGTAGAGGCGTCGCCCCTTGAGATCCTGGCCGGCCGGGCAGGTGGCGGACCCGAAGTTGACCGTGACCTGCGTGGCCGGATCGGTGAGCGGGAGGGGCGATGGCGGGTTGGCCGAGACCGTGTCGGTGGGCGTCGGGATCGGCGTGACCGGCCCGTACACCTTGACGGTGACCTCGGTGCCTTTGGGAACGGGCCCCGTGGGGTTCACCGAGTACACCGTGTTGAACTGGGCTGCCTTGGTGGCGGCGTTGCCGGTCTGCACGTTCGCGACCATGCCGAGATCCTGCAGCTTGGCCCTGGCCTGGTCGGCGGAGAGCCCGTCGAAGTCGGCCTCGTTGATCGGCACCGTGTTGCTCGTCGGCGTCGGGGTGGGGGTCGGTGTCGGAGTCGGCGTCTGGGTGGCCGTGCGCGTGGCCGACGTGGTCGGCGGCGGGCTGCTCTTCGGCTGCGCGACGAGCGCGATGATCGTTCCGATGAGCACGAGGGCGAGGAGCGCGATCAAGGCGATCAACGGCCAGGTCCACGGACTGCGCTTCTTGGTCGTGGTGGAGGTCTGCGCGGTCTCGTCATCGACGAGACCGTCGCCCGCACCGGCCGCTGCGGCGGAGGGGAGGACCGTCGTCGCCTCGGTGGCGCCGGCGCCGGCAGACGGCATGAGCACGGTCGCCGCGGCCGCGGCTGCGGCCCCACCGAGCACGGCGGGCACAGAGGCGGCAGCGGCCTGGACATCGCCACGGCGCAGCGCCTGGGCGGCACGTGCCAGGTGGGCGGCGGATGCGGGACGGTCGGCCGGATTCTTGGCGATACAGGCGAACACGAGGTTGCGCACGGGTTCGGCGACCGTCGGCGGCAGCTCCGGGGGAGCCTCGTTGATCTGCGCCATCGCGATGGCCACCTGCGACTCGCCGGTGAACGGGCGGCGGCCCGCCAGGCACTCGTAGGCGACGATGCCGAGCGAGTAGATGTCGGTGGTGGGGGACGCCGGGTGGCCGGAGGCCTGCTCGGGTGAGAGGTACTGGACGGTGCCCATCACCTGGCCGGTCGCCGTCAGCGGGACCTGGTCGGCGATGCGCGCGATGCCGAAGTCGGTGATCTTGACGCGGCCGTCGGGCGTGATGAGGAGGTTGCCCGGCTTGATGTCGCGGTGCACCAGCCCGGCGGCGTGTGCGGCGTGCAGCGCGGAGGCCGTCTGGGCGACGATGTCGAGGGTCTTGTCGGTGCTGAGGACGTGTTCGCGCTCGAGGATGGTGGAGAGCGCCTCACCGGGCACCAGCTCCATCACGAGGAAGGCGCTGCCCTCCTCCTCGCCGTAGTCGAACACGTTGGCGATGCCTTCGTGGTTGACCAGCGCGGCGTGACGGGCCTCGGCGCGGAAACGCTCGAGGAACCCGGGGTCGCCCAGGTACTCGTCCTTCAGGATCTTGATCGCGACGGTACGACCGATCACGAGGTCGGTGGCCTGCCAGACCTCGCCCATGCCGCCGATCGCAATGCGCGACTGCAGCTCGTATCGTCCCCCGAAGGTGAGCCCTGCTGTGGGTCTCATTTATTCAGCACCGCCTCTAGTACTTTTTTCGCGATCGGAGCGGCGATGGAGTTACCCGTGCCGTTCTGACCTTGGCCACCGCCATTTTCAACAACTACCGCCACTGCGAACCGAGGATTGTCGGCCGGGGCAAAGCCTGTGAACCACAGGGTGTACGGATCGTTCGCACCGTTCTGCGCCGTTCCGGTCTTCCCGCCGACCTTGACCCCGTCTATTCTTGCATTGCTCGCAACGCCGTGATCGACGCCGTCGACCATCATCTGCTTGATCGTGTCGGCGTTCTGCTGAGTCGCCGCCTGGTCGAGCGTGCGGGGTGTGAAGCCCTCCAGCGTCCGGAGGTCGGCCGAGCGGATCGAGTCGACCAGATTCGGGTACATGACCTTGCCGCCGTTGGCGATGCCGGCGGAGACCATCGCCATCTGCAGCGGAGTGGCCCGGTCGTCGAGCTGACCGAAGGAGCCCTGCGCGCGCTGGGCGGGGTCGGTGTAGAGCGGGTACACACTCTTCTCGACCGGGATCGGGATGCTCAGCTCCTGGTTGAAGCCGAACTTGTTCGCCTGGTCGTGAATGGTCTGGGCGTCGAGCTGCATGCCGAGCTCCGCGAACGGGATGTTGCACGACAGGATCTGCGCGGTGGCGATGGACACCGTGGCGCCGGGACCGCACGTGCTGAAGTTGTCGTTCTTGACGACGGTGCTGGTGCCGGGGAGCTGGAGCGATGACACGTTGGGCAGCTGGCTGTCTTTCGTGTACTTGCCGGTGCCGAACGCCGTGGCGCTCATCACGGGTTTGAACGTGGACCCGGGCGGGTTCAGATCGCCGCCGATGGCCCGGTCGATCAGGGGCTGCGCCGGGTCGTCGACGAGCTGCTTGTACGCCGCGTTGACCGCTTCCGTATTGTGCGAGGCGAGCACGTTCGGATCGTAGTTGGGCTTGGAGACCATCGCGAGGATCCGGCCGGTCTTGGGCTCGAGGAGCACCACCGCGCCCTGGTAGCTGCCGAGCGCATCCCAGGCCGCTTGCTGTGCCACCGGGTCGATGGTCGTCTCGACCGACGCGCCCTGCGGGTTCTTGCCCGTGAGGATCGCGTTGACGCGGTCGAAGAACTGGGAGTTCGACGAGCCGCTGAGCTTGTCGTTCAGCGCCCCCTCGAGGCCGGTCGCCTGTCCGTCGATCGGGAAGAACCCTGTCACGGCGGAGTAGAGAGGGCCGTTGCTGTAGACGCGCTGGAACTTGTAGATGTCTTTCGACGGGACCGACTGCGCCACCGCCTGGCCGGCGACGAGGATGGCTCCGCGCTGTTGCGCATAACTGTCGTTGCGTGCGCGGCTGTTGCGGGCATCCGCGGTGAGGGAGTCCGCCTGGAACACCTGCAGGATCGAGGTCGCCACGAGGAGGGCGAGGAACATCGCCAGCACGATGCTGCTGACGCGCTTGATCTCACGGTTCACTCAGCTCACCACCAATTGCGGTTGGTTGCGGACGGTGTCCGACAGCCGCAGCAGCAGCGCGACGATGATCCAGTTGGCGACCAGGGACGAACCGCCCGCCGCGAGGAAGGGTGTCGTCAGGCCGGTGAGCGGGATGACGCGGGTGACGCCGCCGATCACGATGAAGCACTGCAGCGCGACCGTGAAGGAGAGCCCGACGGCGAGCAGCTTGCCGAAGTCGTCCTGACCGGCGAACCCGATGCGCAGGCCGCGCGCGACGAAGAGGAGGTAGAGGGCGAAGATCGCGAACAGGCCGGCGAGGCCGAGCTCTTCGCCCAGGCTCGCGATGATGTAGTCGCTGTTGGCCACGGGCGTGACCCACGGCTGCCCCTGGCCGAGCCCGGTGCCGATCAGGCCGCCGTGCGCCAGGCCGAAGAGCCCCTGCACGAGCTGGAAGCTTCCGCCCTGCTCGTCGTACACGTGCTGAGAGAAGGGACTCAGCCAGTTCTGGAAACGGTCGTGCACGTAGGGCAGCACCTGGCTGGCGATGACGGCGCCGCCGACGATCAGCAGCACACCGAGGATGACCCAGCTGATGCGGGCGGTCGCGACGTAGATCATCACGAGGAAGAGGCCGAAGATGAGCAGACCGGTTCCGAGGTCGCGCTGGAACACGATGACCGCCATCGACATGAGCCAGACCACGAGGATCGGGCCCAGGTCTCTGGCGCGAGGGAAGCGCATCCCGAGGAATTTCCTGCCGACCATCGAGAGCGAGTCCCGCCGCTGCACCAGGTAGCCGGCGAAGAAGATGGCGAGGCACAGCTTGGCGATCTCGCCGGGCTGGAAGCTGAACGGTCCGATGTGGATCCACACCCGCGCGCCGAAGATCTCCTGGCCGATGCCCGGGAGCATCGGAAGCAGCAGCAGGACGAGGGCGACGAAGCCGAAGATGTAGGTGTAACGCATCAGCACGCGATGGTTGCGGATGACGATGACCACCACGATGGCGCAGATGATCGCGATCGCGCTCCAGACGATCTGCCGAACGCCGGCGCTGTTCCAGCCGACGTCGGCGTAGTGGATGTCGATGCGGTAGATCTCGGCGATGCCCAGCCCGTTGAGCGCGGTCGCGATGGGGAGCAGGAAGGGATCGGCCTGCGGAGCGACGTAACGCAATGCGATGTGCATCCCGAACACGAGCACCGAGAGTCCGACGCCCAGGTAGACGAGCGTGAGGTCGATGTGCCCGAGCGCGCCGAGCTGCACGAGCACGATCGCCACGGCGTTGATCGCGCAAGCGGCGATGAGCAGCGCCAGTTCCAGGTTGCGCAGCTTTGCGGGCAGGCGCAGTTGCTTGACCGGACCGGTGGCCGGCCTGGGAGCGTCGATCACTGCGCCTCTACCCTGTGCCGGCATCGCTCAACTGTTCCACGATCGTGCGCGCCGCACCCAGTGAGTCGGCGTTGATGGTCTGTTCGACGAGTTGTTTGTCGTAGGCGGGCAGGCTGTTGACGGCTACGGTCGACTCCTCGTAGACGTGCGAGAGGCTGATCGGCCCCAGGCTCTGCTGGACTCCTTGGTAGACGGCGACGTTGCCGGAGGGGGAGGCGCCGACGAAGTACCGGGACTGCGTCCACTGATAGCCCAGAAAGGCGGCCAGGACGAGCGCCACCACGAGCACGATGACGCCGATCAGCCAGGTGAGCTTGCGGCGGCGCACGCGGCGCTGGTCTTCTTCGATCAGCTCGTCGAGGTAGTCCTCCGACTGCGACTCGAAGTGGGTGGGGCCGGTGGCCGGCCGGATAGGGTGCAAGCGCAGCGAGGGAAGCCGGCCGGTGCGCGAGGTCGGCTTCACGTCGCCACCGAACGCGAGGGGGGCGGATGCCGACCCGACGGTCACCGGGTCCTTCATCACGTCGCCTGGCGCCACATCCGCGATGTCGAGCAGCACGACCGTGACGTTGTCGGGGGCTCCGGCGTCGAGGCTCTGGCGGATCAGCTTCTCGGCCACCTGGCGGGGCGCGTCACGGGACGCGAGGGCGGATTTGAGGTCGTCGTTCTTGACGACACCGCTGAGCCCGTCGGAACAGATCAGCCAGCGGTCGCCGGGCCGGGTGTCGAGGATCCAGGTGTCGATCTCGGGGGAGGCGTCGACGTCGCCGAGCACGCGCATCAGCACGGAGCGGCGGGGATGGACCATCGCCTCCTCTTCGGTGATGCGGCCGCTGTCGACGAGCCGCTGCACGAAGGTGTGGTCGATGGAGACCTGCTTGAGCTCACCGTCGCGGTAGAGGTAGATGCGGGAGTCGCCGATGTGGGCGAGCGCGACCTGATCGCCGACCCGGATCATCGCGCTCACAGTGGTGCCCATGCCGGTGAGCTCCGGATGCTCGAACACCGTCTCGGCCAGCAGCGAGTTGGCGGCGATCAGCGCGGACTGCAAGGCGAACTCGGCCTCGGACGCCGACTCGTAGGGCCGGTCGGCCTCCCGGATGCGGTTGACCGCGATCGCCGAGGCGACGTCACCGCCGGCGTGGCCGCCCATTCCGTCGGCGACCACGAACAGGTCGTGCCCGGCGTAGCCGGAGTCCTGGTTGTTGGAGCGGATTTTGCCGACGTGTGAGACGGCCGCTGCCCGATTCGGCGCTGCCACGGCTACCGTCGCAGCTCGAATGTGGTCGTGCCGATCTTGATCGGAGTGTTGAGGGCAACCTGGGTGGGGACGGTGACGCGCTTGCCGTCGAGGAACGTGCCGTTCGTGGAGTCGAGGTCTTGGATCATCCACTCGTCGTTCCACAGCAGCAGGCGTGCGTGGTGGGTGGAGGTGTAGTCGTCGCGGATCACGAGGCCGGACTCGCTCGAGCGGCCGATGGTGATGGGGTCGCGCCCGAGGGGCAGTTCGGTGCCCTGTCGCGGACCGGACGTGATCACCAGGCGCGTCGCCGTGAGGAGGGTCGCCTTCGGGCCTCCGGTGGCGGTGTTCGCTCCCGCGGGCAGGTTGGAGACGGGCGGGGGCTGCATCGTGGGGGCAGTGGCTCCGGACACGGGCGCTGCGAGGAACGGCGAGGGGGCGGGTGCGGCTGCTTGGGCATCCGGAAGCTTGCGGACCCGCTGGCCGAACAGATCGGTGCGCAGGGCGTAGACGATGCCGAACACGAACGCCCACAAGATCAAGAGGAACCCGAAACGCAGCACGAGGAGCGTGAGCTCACTCGGGTTCACGACTCGCTCCAGAAGCCGCCGACGTCGTGGCGCCTCGTCTCGTCGCCGACCTGGCTGCGTCCGGGAGCGGGGGACGCCTGGGGGAGCACGCGGAACACGATGCGGGTGCGCCCGATGCTGATGACGGACTCCGGCTCGAGGATCGCCTTGGTCACCGGCTGCCCGTTGAGCTGCGAGCCGTTCGTGGAGCCGAGGTCTTGGACCTGCGCACGCTTGCCGTCCCAGATGATCTGGACGTGACGGCGCGAGATGCCGGTGTCTTCGACCGTGATGTCGGCGTCGCTGCCGCGGCCGATCACCGTGGTGGAACGGGTGAGCGGGTAGTGCTTGCCGGCGATGTCGAGCACGGGCGTCCAGGCGACGGCCCCTTTGACGTTCTCGGAGTCGACCTGCAGCATGCCCTCGGTGACGGAGGGGTCTTCGACCAGGTCGATGGAGATGCCGCCGGCGAACTGGTAGTGCTGGGAGGTGGCGTGCTTCTGGACGAACGAGATCAGCTCGTCGGTGAGGGCGGCGCCCATGCCGCGCATCCGCTTGTAGTCGCTGGGCGACATGGTGAGCACGAACCGGTTGGGCGCGAGAATGCGGTCGCGCGAGACGACGGCCGCTTTGGTGTCGAGCTCGCGCCGGAGCGCACTGGTGAGCTCGACCGGTTGCAGCCCCGATCGAAAGGTCTTGGCGAACGCGCCATTGACAGCACGTTCGAGACCTCTCTCGAAGTTGTCCAGTATGCCCACAGGTCTCCCGCTCCGGCTCGTCGACTATGAGCATGTTAGTAGGCCCCGGTGGGAAGCCGCCCAAGCGCTCCTCTCTATTGTGTGAAGATCATTCCCGGGAATGACCTGTGGAGGAGTGCGTGGCGAGCGTCTCACGTGTCTCCAGGGCGCCGCGGAATTCAGATTGGGCGGGCTCTCGTGCTAATCTCTTCAAGTTCGCGCGAGTGGCGGAATTGGCAGACGCGCTGGCTTCAGGTGCCAGTGCTCGAAAGGGCGTGGGGGTTCAAGTCCCCCCTCGCGCACGACGGGTCAATTTCAGAATTCTGCAAAAGACTTCTCGAAATTGATTTGAGCGAACGAAGAAGGGTCGGATCGACTGGAAATGTCGATCCGGCCCTTCGTTTTGAGGATCGGTTGCCCTCGAGAGTGCACTCGATCGGCACGGAAAAGCCCGGTCTCTGGTTTTCGGGCAGGCTGAAGCGTCTGGCCTTGCTGGTGAGATGTGTTCTTGTGTCGTCGCTTACGCGGGCGACGCGGCCGTCGTGGGGGTGGTTCGAGACAGGGACGAACCGGTGAGTGCCTTTCGGAGCCGGGTGCGGTGCTTCGGCTCGACACTGCGCTCGTCATCCCAGCGAGCGGCACGAAGTCCGCCGAGCGGACGACGCGATAGCTGCCGCGGTCCGGATACCGTCATGAGATGGTTTGGTCAGCACATCGCCGAGCTGCTCTGATCATCGCAGCCGTCGCGGCCTGCGTTGTCGGTCTCACCGTTCACGAATTCGCTGGCAACGCTGCCGGCGCGTTCACCGGCGACGCCCTCTACTCGGTGCTGATCTACGCTCTCTTGGGCACTCTCGTCCCGCGTACCCCCGCGGTGGTCATCGGTGGCCTCGCCCTCGCCGCGTGCGTTGCTGTAGAACTCTTCCAGCTCACCGGTCTGCCCTCTCAGATCTCCGCTGCCGTACCCGGAGCTGAACTCGTGCTCGGCTCCACCTTCCAAGTCATCGACCTTCTCGCCTACGCGTTCGGCGCAGCGGGCGCAGCATTCGTGGACACGGCCATCATCACTCCCAGAGATCGACGTCCAGAAGACAGCCTCACCGGCCACCATCAATGACGTCAGCCCGACGAATTGGCCCGGCTTGCTCCACGTAGGCAGGCGCGACAGGCCGATTCGGCGCCCCTCGGCACAACGAAAATGTGAGGATCGCTCGCGATCCAAGCCCCGCCTCCGCCAAGATGGGCCTATCACCACCGAACTCAAGCGGCTGGAGACAAATGAGGCTGACCGCCCTCCGGGCAACCGCCTTCGCAACTGCGCTAGCCATGGCCGCTCTCGGCCTCGTTGCCTGCGCCCCGAGTCCGGTGACGGCGCGGAACAGTATGCGCGTGCAAGCCGGCCAGGACGCGAACCTGACTACACCCGGCGGTCTCATCGTGAGCATTCCTGGGAAAGCCCTCACCGGGTCCGGGAAATTGTCGGCGGCCCCAGTCACCGACCCCACTCACGGCACCGGTTGGAAGGTCGCGCTCACAGGCGGCGCGAAACTCGCAGGCACGGCCACACTCAGGTTCAAACACGAGTTCATGAAAGGGGAGCCGGCGCCGATCATCGTTTCAACCGAGGACGGGTCAACATATGCGACTGCCGCGGACGTGAGAGTCGACCACGGTTATGTGGTCATCCGGACTACCCATTTCTCGAACTGGTTCAGTACATGGTGGGGCGATTTGCTTGGCAAGACGCGAGGGCTCCTCGACGCTGTCTACCGTGACGCCGGCAGCCAACCAGCGTGCGACCACGAAGCGGATGTCCGAAAGCTCGGGTACTCGATCAAGTCGGACAGCGGCAACCGGGTCTACTGGTGCCTCGGCTTAGACGCAAACAGCAAGCCGCAGCTGCGCGTGACCAACGGGCGCGGGTACACCGTCGTCAGCGAGAGCATGCCCGGACTGACCCCGGTTCCACCGAGCTCAACAGATGTCGTTGGCCTCATCGCGAACGCGATCAAGGACCGCGTATCAACCCCAGGCGATACCGTCACCCTCGTCGGACCAGGCGGCGCCCTCGACTACACGGTATCCGGCTCCGGAACCATGCTCATCGGAGTGAAAGCGTCCGCCGCTGGCTATCTGGTCTCTGCGGGACAGTTCGCCGTCGACACACTGTCGATGATCCTCGGCGCGGCCGGGAAAACCGGGATGACCAAAACGGCGATCGCCGGACTCTTCAACTGGGAGTCGTGCCTGTCCGGGTACAGCAGCGCGACAACCGCGACCGTCCAAACTGGGACCCAAGCCGCGAACTACTTCAACGACGCTATCGGTACCACCCTCGGCTGCTTATCCGGCGCGATTGAGAAGGCCGGGCTTGGGGTCGTCGGAGTCGCCATCGCCACCCAGCTGGCATGGCTCATCTCCGGGGTTCGCACCGCCCTGAACGGGTTCGGAGCCGCCGCGGACACCGCCCTGAACCCGTTTGGATACACGATCACCCTGACCGCGCCGGCGACCCTCCCCGGCCTGCCCGCCGCCCTACAAGGCAAGTGGTGCACGAAGTCCACCCCGGGCGAGTGCTTCGGCGCAGCGGACATCATCAGCCGTTACCCACACGCGTTCGTCTACGGCAGCTCTTCGACTCCTGAAATCCCCGGGGCGACCGACTACGGCATATGCCTCGAATCGGACATGGGTGATGGTTCATGTTCCATGGCCGCGTCGGAGTTCATCCGCTACTTCCCGGTCGGTGTCGGCTGGAACTGCGTGCAGGCGACCACAGAACAGGGCTACCCGAGTTGCGACCCGGACTTCACCACCTCACACGACCCGTCACAGCCCAGAGTCGTCCGCCTGCACAACCACCAGCAGGACACCGTCTACCACGACTCCGAAGCGATGTACCGAGTTCCGTGAGCGACCATCCGCGACGGAACCAAGCTCGCGAGCTATCGTCTCAGGGCTGAGCATCGCTCCAGCAGAGGTCGCGTCGAGATCAACGCGTTCCAGGTGGCGGATGCGGTCATCGCGGGCCGCCACGGCGAAGCACTCGTGACACTGCGCCGCGCGCTCGCATCGGGCGCCGATCCTGTACCGATGGTCGCCGCTCGAACGGATGATCCGCATCGTCAGCGCGCACGGCCGGGGCTGAGTGCATTCAGTCCAGATACCGGTCGAAGAAGGCGATGAGGTAGTCCGGATTCAGGTCCACATCATGGGGACCATCCAGCGTTCCGTCCGCGGTTGATTGCACCTGAGCGCCGGACCTCACCGTCGGCTCAGTGAGGAACCAGTAGGCCTGACCGTGCTGGCCACGCGGAACGGTAACGAAGTCGGCACGGCCGGAAACACTGTGCACCGCATCGAAAAGCAGCTTGCTCTGCTGCCACGGAATGTCGACATCCTGCAGGCCATGCAGCAGGAGAAGAGGCGGATCGTCTCGATCGACGAACCTGATCGGGTTTGCGGCCGCGACCCGTCCCGGGCAACTCTCGATGGGGCATCCGAGCAGGAGGGAAACAGCCGAGTCCCGATCGGCCGCGCAGAAGCTGGCATCGGGGTTGGCTCCGGAACTGTCGCAGTTGCCCGGCAGATACGGGTCCAGCTGCAGGAAATCGGTCGGCGGGTAGAACGCGGCCGCCGCCTGAACCTTGCTCGACGCGCCGCTGACGCCCACATCCCCTTCGAGAGTGGCGACGTCACCGGTGACGGCCGCCATCGCCGCCGCCCACCCGCCGGACGAATCGCCTGCGATACCGAACCGCTTCGGATCCAGGTGATAGCGCGCCGCATTGGCGCGGAGGAATCGGATGGCTCCTTTTATATCGGAGAGCTGCGCCGGAAATTGCGCCTGGTCACTGGAGCGGATGCTCACCCCGGCCACCGCGTAACCGTGCGGATTGAACATGCCGGCCAGCGTGCTCGCCGTCGCCCGACCCTGATCGCTGAGCCATGCAGTGCCCCCGGACCAGATGATCAGCGGAAAGGGCCGTTCCCGAGGGGTAGGCAGGTAGATGTCGAGAAGATGCCCCTCGGATCCCTTCGGATCGGCCGGCGCATAGGCGACGTTATCGACGACCTGGGGCCCTGTGGCCTCCGGCGATGACTGCGCGGGAGCACATCCTGTCAGGGCGACGAGTGTCGCGAACGCGACAGTCGCCGCGACGATGAAGCTCCTCTGCGTCACGAAGGTCTCCCTTCTCGGTCACCACCGCACGCGATCACATTCTCCTCCCCGACCTCGGCAGGCGGCAACGCGAAAGGGCCCCCGTCATTCGACGAGGGCCCCGTCGCACAATCCCGAACGGGACGACCGAGGAACCGCACCCAGGCTGCCCACGAAGCCCAACCGCGGCCGGAACACCCCCGTGACGTGTGGGCCGTCCGGGCCGGCGAGGATCGGATCCTCGAACAGCAGCCGACCGGTGATAGCCAGATGCCACGCCTGTGACAGATACAGCGGCGCGTTCTCCTTCACCGGTCACTGTGGCGTGACCGCACTCGTACAGTGGTCACACGTCAGGAAGGTCACGCTCGACCGCGCATGTCTTCGCCCGCGACAATATCGTCGCGCAGATTGATGAGGGGCTGCCCGCGTTCGGATAAGGCGTCCGCATCAACAGACGCTCCCGGTCTAACCGGAGGGGGCGCGGTTGGTGGGCAAGCCGCACCCCCCCCTGGTGCCGCGTGGCCCGTTCGACGTGGCGTGCGCGGTCGTTACTCGATCGCGGCGCGCCTGGTGTCGATCGTCACCCGGCCGGCCGTTAGCCAGGTCACGCTTGCGATCGCAAGTGGCAGCATTGTGGCTGCCACGGCGATCTGAAGCCAGGGGGCGCTGAACTGCGTGGAGCCCCCGGGAAGAGTCAGGGCGATCGCGGGGACGAGCCCGGTCAGTGCTCCGAGGATGGCGCCAACGCCGGCGAGCATGATGGCCTGCCAGAAGCCGAAGCCCCGCCGCACGGACGGGCTTGCGCCCACAGCTGCGAGGGTGACCTGGTCACGGCGCCCGTCGGCACGTGCGAGTCCGATCGCGATGCTGGCGGCTGCGACAGCGACGAGGGCGCTGAGTGCGACCAGTGCCCAGGCCAATCCACTCGCTCCCCGTGACGGGCCGTTCTCCACGTAGGTGGCGTAGCTGTCGGGGATACCCGTAATGGCGCTGATCCGCCCGTTGAGGGCATCCACCTGAGACTGCGTCGCCGGGGTGCGGGGAGTCGCCATCACTATCGAATCCGAGTATGCCAGTCCGAGGGAGTCCGCGGTCGATCGCGAGATCAGGATGCCGTAGGGGAGCGGGTGAGCCGGCGTGACCATGACCGCCTTCAGGTGCTCCGAGCGGGACGCGGGCGCGGTGGCATCCCACGGTTGCCCATTGTCCTAATGTTTTGCCGGCCACCAGGAGATGTTCACCGAGCCGTCGTCGATGTACTGCCGGTAGAACGACACGGCGCCTCCGGCGTTCAGGGCTGTGCGTTCGGCGGCGCTGGGGGTGTGGCCGAGCATCAGGGCGAGGTCGTCGGTGTCTCCCACCCAGATGTGGCCGGCGTTGCCCCAGATGCCCCCCCACATCACGAACGGGTCGCGGCAGCGCCAGTCCCCGGCCGCGGCGTTCGCCTCGGCCGACCCACGATCGGATGTTCGCTCGTCGTAGTTGATGGAGTTCGCATCGGACGGGCACTGGTTCTGCGCCGGAACGGTCAGCGCGGGCAAAGGGGCATCCGGGTCGACGGCGGGACCGCCGGACGCAGCCGCTCCGGTGAGCGAACCCGGATCGGTCACACTCGAGAGCACCCGCACATTTGCGGCATCGAGCGATGAGCGCGCTGCCTGAGCGAATGCATCCGCGTCCGCCGGTTCGTAGAGGCCGTTCGTGGGATCGATCGTGGCGGCCGAAGCTCCTAATTGTCCCGGCAGCAGCCGGTACTGATACTGCGACGCAGCTGTGGCCTCGCTGCTGGCGGCCATCGTCATTGCGAACACGGCGACGAAAACGGTGGTCATGATGACAGAGAGCGCCGGGATGCTACGAGCGGGATTGCGTGCGGCGTCGCGTGCGGCGAGCCGTGCCGCCACCCCGGCGCGGCCCAGCACTCGGGCGACTGCACTCAACAACAGTTGGGAACACAGCACCAGACCGACGATGGCCAGCACGGGGCCGCCGATGAGCGTGCCGCTGAGCGCCCAGTCGATCAGTCCCGTCGTCCCGCGGTTTGCGATGGTGACGGCCACCAGGAGTCCGCCGCCAGCGAGCGTCACCCCGATCCCGACGATGAGCAGAACCAGACCTGCGAGCGGGCGTCGCCGACTTTGTCGTGGTGGTCGGCGTGCGCCGCGTAGCGCCTGGACCACATCGAGCCGCGACGCTCGGATCGCCGGAATCAACGCCCCCAGCCAACCGACGGCGACAGCGGCGAGACCGATCAGCAGCATCATGCTCACCGGCAGGTGGTAACCCCAGTAGCGGGTGGCGCTGCCATCGTCGGTCGTGGCCATGAAGAGGGTGCCCAGGCCGATTCCCGCGACCACGCCGACCACGCCCCCGATGGCGCCGAGGATCAGACCGCTCGCGGTGATCAGCCGGATGAGTGCTCCGCGTGGAGCGCCGACGCTCGCGAATGTTGCCAGAGACCGCTCCTGTGCTCTGGCGCCGACCATGAACGCAGCGCCGGCGAGCAGCATGACCTCGAGCAGCGCGAACCCGACGACGATCGAGCCCATCAGCACCACACTCGCCGAGCGGGAACGGTCCCCTAGCCCTGACTCGTCGTAGGCACTCGACCGTGGCGGGTCCATCGCGACTGCCCGGGAGAGAGCGACAGCCCCCCGCTCGTTGAGCGCTCTCACCTGCGCCCAGGTCATCGAGGTGTCCGGCAGGTAGACCACCGTCTGCGGGTCGGCGGTGAGGTCCGGAGGTGCGCCGAACGACTCCGGCATCCCGAAGAGGATCTCCTCGCTCGCGGGAACACCGCGCGCGTCGAGCACGCCGACCACCGTCACCTCTCGGTCGGCCGGCACGGTGATGTGCGCTCTGCCCCCTAGGGGGATACCGAGTCGTTTCAAGGCTCCTGCGGTGGCGAGAATCTCACCGGCCCCTGTGGGCGCGTGGCCCGCTGCCAGTCGATAGCGGCCGTCGAACGCGGGGTCCCACGATTCACCGAGAACAGTCCCGATGGCGGCGATACCCTCGCCTGTTCGTACCGTTACCGCGCTCGACAGCAGAGGGAGCATCCGGGTGCCGGCTGGGACGAGCTCGTCGACACGCGTGGTGGGCGTAGTCGACGAGCCATCATTCGAGCCGGAGTTGCCCCATGCCATGGAGCGCGGATCTTGAACGAGGTCCGTTCCCGGTGCGGCGACGACCTGCACAGCGGCCTGGGTCGTTCCGAGTTCGACGCGCAGATACTCGGACGCAGTCGGTGTTGTGCTCGCGGTCACGAGGACGAGCGCGGCCATACCGGCCACGGGGACAGCGATCAGGGCGACGATGAGTGCGCTGCGCCCGCGCGCCCGCACACTGTCGCGACGGGCGATGCGCAGGGTGGCGCGAGCGGCGGACAGCATGCCTCCGAACGACGACGTGAGAGGCGAGGAGCTGCTGCGTCCTTGTCTGCTCATGCGTTCGACCGGCCGGCGAGCAGACTGTCGGCACTGTCGGCGCGGCTCTCATCTACGATTCGACCGTCGCGCAGGAAGACGATTCGGTCCGCCCAGGCGGCGTGACGCGCGTCATGCGTCACGAGAATGCCGCCGGCGCCGGCGTCGACGCGACGGCGAAGCATCCGCAGCACGAGTTCTCCGGTATGGGAATCAAGGGCGCCAGTCGGCTCGTCAGCGAGTATGAGGCGGCGCGACCCCACGACGGCGCGGGCGATCGCCACGCGCTGCTGCTGACCGCCCGAAAGGTCGTCGGGGTAGCGGTCGGCCCGGTCGTCGAGCTCTACAGCAGTGAGGGCGTCGAGACCGGCCGTGCGCGCCTTGCGGGCTTTCCACCCGTCGAGTTCGAGAGGCAGCGTGACATTCTCGAGCGCGGTGAGCGCAGGGATCAGGTTGAAGTCCTGGAACACGAAGCCGAGCGACCGACGGCGCAGAGCGGCCAGACCCGAAGGCGGCAGATCGGCGAGCCACTGCCCGTCGACGATGACCTCTCCACTCGTTGGCGTGGTCAGACCGCCGGCGATGGTCAACAGTGTCGACTTCCCCGAACCGGATGCCCCCATGATCGCGACGAGCTCCCCACGCCCAAGGGTGAGATCGACACCCGCGAGCGCCGTTACCGACGCCTCGCCGGACCCGTAATGCATCGAGACTCCATCGAGGCGGAGAAGCTCACCAGGCACGGCTGCGCGGCTCATCGGGCGCCCGAGCCGCCGGCGCTGCCGCTACCGGACTTCACGGGCCGGCCGCGTTTAGGCAACTCGTCGCTCAGCGGCATCGCCACAGCGATGCCTGCCGTGACTGCTCGGGCAAGCCTTGTCTCGGTATGGTCGAGCCAGCGGATCTCGGCTTCCGCGCTGAAGATCAACGAGTCGAGCACCAAAAGGCCCGCGAGATCCTCCGCGCCGGAGGGATCGCTCGACGCGTTCTTCGTCTTGGTGAGGTCCTGCAGTGCGCGCAGCGTCGCGCGACGCTGCACCTGCACGACCTGGGCGAGGTCGACTCCCGGCAACGTGACAGCGACAGCAAGTTTGATCGCCAGCTCGTCGCGCGCTGCAGCTGACCTCACGACCGGCGAGGACAACCAAGCCGCAACCTCGGCGCGTCCCGTCTCAGTAATGGCGAAGTTCACGTGGCCATCAGTATCCGAGTCGGTCTTCGTAACCAGACCGTCGCGCTCGAGTCGGTCGAGCGTGTTGTAGATCTGGCCGACGTTCAGCGGCCAGGTCGATCCCGTGCGCCGCTCGAACTCGCTGCGAAGCTGATAGCCATAGCACGGCCCCTGATCGAGAATGGCGAGCAAGCTCTGTCGGATAGACATGGATTCCCCCGTCGTTAAATAGCTACAGGGTATTTATATACCCTGTAGCCGCATCTTGTGGGGCAGATGTAGCCGGTTGCCGTGCGTCGGCGTCGGGAGTTCGCACAGGTGTGGTTCAGCACGCTCGACGGGTGCGCCTACCGAATCCGATCTCGAATCGTTCGAAGCGACCCGCGTGCGGCGCTAACAGGCCCCGTCGTTCGTTCAGAGCTGCCACGGAGTTCGGGCATGGCCCGACGCCCCACTATTCAACTCGATCGGGGGCGCGGGCAGATCCGCGCAAACACTCGTCCCAATCGATGCGCCGGTCAGGATGGCACTTCGTCTCGCCCTGGTTCGGGGTGAACACCTCTTTGGCGATAGTCATGGCTGACATCGCCCTGGGCCAGCCGGTATAGAAGGCGAGGTGGGTGATCGCTTCGATGAGTTCCTTCTCGGTCACGCCGTTCTCGCGGGCGAACGGCAGGTGGAATCGGAGTTGGTCGGGGTTGCCGTCGGCGAGGAGAGCGGCCACGGTGGTCAGGCTGCGGTCGCGCTTGGACAGCCCGGAGCGCTCCCACACTTCGTCGAAGAGGACCTTATCGGTGTAGTGCACGAGGTCGGGCGCGAAGTCGCCGAACGCGTTCTGGCCTCCGGTCCAGCTAGGGTGCTGTTCGGTCATCGCCGCCTCCCGTTGTATTCGTCGTCGGTGATGTGCTCTTTCCATACCGTGGTTTCCGCCGGGTCGTCGGCGTTCTCGAGCATGGCGATGTGCTCCATGAACGAGTCCGGGGCCGCTGCATGCCAATGGTCCTGGCCGGGTGGTGTGTAGAGCGTCTCGCCGGGACGGACTTCGATGATGTTGCCGTCGCGGTCGCCGAAACGGGCCACGCCCTGAGTGACGCGCAGATACTGGCCGCGTGCATGGCTATGCCACGCGGTTCGTGCGCCGGGAGCGAAGCGGACGGTGGCGACGACCATCCGTTGGCCCTCGTCGTGCGGGAGAGCGACGGCGTCGAGCCAGACGTCGCCGGCGAACTGCTCCGGCGGGTTCTTGCTGGTGGGGATGCGTGGTTCGATGTTCATGCTGCCTCCGTCTGCAAAAGCACCTTGATAGCGCGGCGTTCGTCCATTGCCTTGTAACCTTCGGCGGCGTCGTCGAGGGGCAGGGTGAGGTCGAAGACGGTGCCGGGATCGATTTCACCGTCCATGATGAGCGTGATCAGCTCAGGGAGGAAGCGACGCACGGGTGCGGGTCCGCCGTGCAAGTGCACGCCGGAGAGGAACAGCTCGAGCCCGGGCAGCTCGACGTCGTGCGAGACCCCGACATAGCCGACGTGACCGCCGGGGCGGGTGGCGCGGATGGCCTGCATCATCGACTCCTGGGTGCCTACTGCTTCGATGGTGGAGTGCGCGCCGAGCCCTGTGGTGAGTTCTTTGATCTTGGCGACGCCGTCGTCCCCGCGCTCCTCGACGATGTCGGTCGCGCCGAATCGGCGGGCGAGTGCTTGTCTGTCGGCGTGGCGGCTCATCGCGATGATGCGCTCGGCGCCGAGCTGCTTGGCGGCGAGGATGCCGAGCAGTCCGACGGCTCCGTCACCGACGACGGCGATCGTCTTGCCGGGGCCGGCCTCGGCTGCGACCGCGGCGAACCATCCCGTTCCGAGAACATCGGACGCCGCCAGCAGGCTGGGGATCTCGTCCGGTCTCGGCTGCCGAGGTGTGGCGACGAGGGTGCCGTCGGCGAGCGGGACGCGCAGCAGCTCCGCTTGGGTGCCGAGCGCTCCCATCCCGATGCCATGGACGCAGCGCGACTGGTAGCCCGCCTGGCAGATCTCGCACGTGTTGTCGGAGGCGAAGAACGAGCCGACGACGAAGTCGCCGACGTTGATGGTCTTCACATCGTCGCCGACCTGTTCGATTACGCCGACGTACTCGTGGCCCATCGGTGCCGGGCCGTTCACCGGCTCGATCCCGCGGTAGGGCCAGAGGTCGGAACCGCAGATGCACGCAGCTGTCACGCGAATGATCGCGTCGGTGGGCTGCTCGATGGTGGGGTCTTCGCGCTCTTCGACGCGAATGTCTCCGGGGGCGTACATGATTACTCCACGCATGCGGGAGTTCCTTCCGTTGTGAGGGTGGGGGACGTGTCGGCGCGGGTGTCGAGCGCGCGCCGGGAGAGGAAGATGATCGCGGCCAATCCAGCGAGGACGATAGAGACCGTGGTGACGATTCCGAGGGGCAGAATGCTGAGGGCACCGGCGACTCCGACGAGGGGAGCGGCGATGCCCCCGAAAGCGAACCGGGCCGCACCGAGCAAAGAGGACGCGGTGCCCGCGATCTGCGGGTAGTCGGACAACGCCAGGGTCGTCGAAGGCGGACTGGTGACGGCGGTTCCACCGACCAGTGACATCAAGGACAGGATGACCACGATCAGCGGCATGTGCGCCAGTCCGGCGACGAGCAACCCGGCTGCGCCGAGTCCCGTCAGGATGAGGCCGATGACGAGAGTGCCGATGATGCTCCATCGTTCGCTGCTGCGTCCGGCGAGGTAGCCGAAGACCATGAATCCCGCGGAGTTCAGGCCGAATGCCAACGCGTACTGCTGAGGCGTCAGCCCGTAGACGCCCTGCAGCACGTAGGTGGCGCCGCTGAGATAGGCGAACAGAGCCGCGTAGACGAAACCCTGGGCGAGCACGGCACCGACGAACCGACGGTCGCGGAACAGGAGGCGCATGTCCTGTCCGACGCGGATGAAGCCGCCGGTCGTGCGCTCCGTCACCGGCAAGGTCTCCGGAAAGCCGAACGCCGCCCAGGCAAGGATGGCGGCGCCGATGACTGCGAGCACGAGGAACAGGCCGCGCCAGTCCATCAGTGTGGTGAGCGCTCCACCGAGAAGGGGTCCGACGATTGCGGCGAACCCGCCGATCACGGTGAGTCGCCCGTAGAACCGGATGAGACGGCCGCCGTCATAGACATCGCGTCCTGCGGCCTGCGCGATCACGATGCCGACACCCCCGGCAAGACCCTGCACCAGGCGGGCCGCGATCAGCATCTCAACCGTGGGGCTGGCGGCGCAGAGCGCGGAGACGATCACGTACGCGGCGATCCCGATGAGAAGGGGCAGGCGCCGGCCGAACCGGTCGGAGAGCGGGCCCGCGAGCAGTTGGCCGCCGGCGAGGCCGATCAGACACGCAGTCACCGTCAGCTGGGCCAACGAGGTCGCTGCACCGAGCTCGGACGTCAATGCGGGAAGCGCGGGGAGGTAGAGGTCCATCGAGATCGGTCCGAACACTGTCAGAACGAGCAGGGGGGTCGCCAGCCAACGGCCGGTGCGAACGCGGTCAGCGGTGGGGGCAAGGGAGTCTGTCACCCGACAAGCAAAGCGCGGCTCGCGTAGCCGGGGGAGTCTCTGATGAGAGGTGTACCGACAGGGAACCCCTGATTCGCGCTGACGGACGTAGCCTCGTGTGCATGGATAACCGAGCCGAGGTCCGCGAGTTCCTGATGTCGCGACGCGCAAGGCTGACCCCGGAGCTCGCCGGCATCCCCGCGGGCCCCAACCGGCGGGTGAGTGGGTTACGTCGCTCCGAGGTCGCCATGCTCGCCGGCGTCAGCGTCGAGTACTACGCCAAGCTCGAACGCGGTGGCATCGCCGGCGCTTCCGCCTCAGTGCTCGACGCGGTCTCGCAGGCCCTGCAGCTCGACGACACCGAACGCGCCCACCTGCTCGACCTCGCGAGGGCCGCGGACGGTATCCCCGCCTCCGGCCGGGGACGTCGCCGCGCTGCCCGCAACCCGGCGACCCGTCCGTCACTGCACTGGGCGCTCGACGCGATCACCGACGGCGTTGCGGTCGTCCGCAACGCACAGTCCGATGTGATCGCGTTCAATGCCCTCGGCCGTGCCTTCTACTCCCCGCTGATCGGCGACGGCGGACGCACACCCAACCTCGCCCGATTCCAGTTCCTCGACCCCGCCTCACACGACTTCTACCCTGACTGGGAACTCTTCGCCGAGATGTGCGTCGCGGTCATGCGCGCCGAGGCAGGGCGCGACCCGCACAACCGGGCCATCCAAGACCTCGTCGGCGAACTCTCCACCCGCAGCGACACCTTCGGACAGCTCTGGGGAGCGCACAACGTTCGCACCCACGGCGCCGGCACGAAACGCTTCCACCACCCGATCGTCGGTGAGCTCACCCTTGCTTACGAGGAATTCGCCATCACTGCCGAACCCGGGCACATCCTCCTCATCTACACGGCAGAACCCGGTTCACCATCTGCAGAAAGCCTGCGCCTCCTCGCCTCCTGGGAAGCCAACCACCCGCCGGTCGTGGAACACAACTGACCGGGCTGAAGGAGGCTCCCTATGGTGGGCACGCGAGTGCTGGAATCGTGTTGCTCGGTCTGGCGTTGGCCGGATGCACAAGCAACAACATCTCCACAGCTACGACCTCGGCGCCCGCAACGTCAACACCGTCCCCGACCGTGACGTCACCGACCAACTCCCCGTCAGAGGCGACCGTGAACGATACCGACATCCGCATCACCATCAACGAAACAACCGTCTTCGGAATCCTCCGACCCAGCGCTGCGACCGCGTCGCTCCTCTCCCAATTGCCACTCGACCTTTCGTTCCGCGACTACGGAAGCCATCTATAACGCCACCGATTGGAGTCTCCGCATGACTGAGAAGGACGTATGGTTCATCACCGGCGCCGGCCGTGGGATGGGCGTCGACATCGCGCAGGCCGCTCTCGCGGCTGGTCGTCTGGTCGTCGCGACGGCTCGCGACGCGGCGAAGGTCGCGGCGGCTGTCGGAGGGCACGAGAATCTGCTGGCCGTGTCGCTCGACATCACGGACACCGCTTCCGTCGACGCCGCGGTCAGAGCCGCGACGGATCGCTTCGGTCGGATCGATGTGCTCGTGAACAACGCCGGGAATTTCCAGCCCGGCTTTTTCGAAGAGGTCAGCCCTGCGCAGTTCCGTGCGCAGATGGAGACAAACTTCTTCGGCCCACTGAACGTGACCCGTGCATTGCTGCCGATCATGCGCGCACAGCGGTACGGCCACATCATCACCATCACTTCAACAGCCGGCATCGTCTCCGGTGGGTTCGGTAGCGCTTACGGCGCATCGAAGTTCGCTTTGGAGGGCTGGACCGAGTCGCTTCGTGAGGAGGTCGCGCAGTTCGGTGTCCGCGTCACCGCCGTCGAACCGGGATTCTTCCGCACCGAACTCCTGGTGGAAGGATCCTCCACCATCTGGCCCGAGCTATCGATCGCCGACTACGCCGAAGCAACCGCGAAAACCATCGAAGAGTGGAAGTCGATGAACGGTCAGCAGAGCGGCGACCCTGCCAAGCTCGCCGCGAACCTCGTCAAGGTCGTCGACCTTGACCCGGCACCGGCACGATGGGTGGCCGGCGCCGATGCCGTCGAAGCTATCACGGCGAAGGGACAGACCCTCATCGACCAGGCGACGGCGCACCTCGACCTGTCTGCCGGCCTGGACCACTAGGAACCGAGTCGGGAACAGGTCGAGCTGACAAGGCGCCTATCGGTGTCGCGACGAGCACGGGCGGAGCCGGAGAGGGTTGGGCCTCCCCCGCCCCTGACGGGGAAGAGCTGCAGCTGCCCGGCACGTGGGCTTTGTCTCGAGCCCACGCACCCCCGCGTAGGAGGGCTGGTCGGGCTTCGGCCGACTACCTGGTACACGGCGTGGCGCGCATAAAGAGCGCAGCGCATGAAAGCATCGATCGGGGAGGACCCGATGAATAAGGAAGCAGTTCCGACAATCCAGGCCGTCGCGTTGCGGGCGGGGGTATCGATCGGCACCGTCTCCAACGTGCTCAACCGGCCGTCGCAGGTGCGCCCGGAGACACGAGCGCGAGTGCTGCAGGCGATCGACCAGCTCGGGTACATCCGGAACGCCGCTGCCCGAGACCTCAAACGTCGGCGTACGGAGGGCATCGGCCTCATCGTCCCCGACATCGTGAACAGGCTCTTCGTCGAGATGGCGCGTGGCGCGCAGATCACCGCTCAGAGTCGAGGGTTGAGCTTGCTCATGGCCAACGCTGTGTTCCAGTTCGAGTCCTTCGACGCGCCCGACGCTCAAACGGATCGGCAGGACCAGTTCCTCGACGACTTCGCGGAAGCTCGCGTGAGTGGCATCCTGCTCGCATCCATGCGCGACCCCGCCGAAGGCATCGCTCGCATTCGCGGCCACGTCAGCCCGATCGTCGTCCTCAACTACGATCAGCCGGGCGACTGGTGCTCCGTGCTGATGGACAACGAGGAGGCGGGCCGGCTGGCCGCCGAACACGTAGCCGAGATCGGCATCCGACACATACTGTTCCTCTCCACTGCCGACGTCGCCCAGCCGATCATCGAGAGGCGGCGCGGCCTGCACGATGGCGCCCAGCGACTCGGTCTCGAGGTGACGGACGTCTCGACGGACGGCCTCTGGGTCGAGGACGGTATCAAAGCAACGACCCGACTTCTCTCGCACGAGCCCATCGATGGGAGATACGCCATCGTAGGAGTGACGGACGAGATCGCCATCGGAGCCCTACAGACGTTGCGAGCCCATCCCGGGATCAGGGTGCCGCACGACGTAGCAGTCATGGGCCTCGATGGCGACCATGACGGCGAGCATTCCGACTGGATCACCCTCACATCGATCGTCCTCCCCGCGTTTCAGATGGGCGAGGAAGCAATCCGCCTCGTGATCGACGAAGCGGAACCCGGCCATCAGCATCAGCGCTCCGTTCTTCCTGTCACCATCAGGGGCGGGCAGAGCACCACGGGGTAGCTCAACTACAGCGTTCACTGCGACGCTGCCGCCCCTGACTGATGCGCCGGCAGGACGACCCATAGTCGGCTCCAGCTCATCGCTCTGGTGGTGAAGCGTAACCGATCCGGCGGACCGCGTTCGCCCACAGCCACACGAACTCCGGGAACCTCTCACCCTCTGGCGTGTAGTGGATGAGCACAGCCCCACCAGGTGTCCACGCGATCGCGTCGGCGTCGACTTTTATGACTTCGTCGTACACAACCCTCGCTTGCACGAGGGCGCGCACGGGGACGGGGCGTGGTTCGTCTCGTCGTCGGACGGTGGTTCGGACCACTCTTTCAGGCAGACTGACCGGGTGCGGTTTGCGGTCGCGTTGTTCGGCTTCTGGGCCTCAACGTAGATTGCCCGTGGCCGGCGCTTCAGTCGTCGTCGAAGTCGACGTCCTTCCCGCGGAGGGCGGCGATCGCTTTGACGATGAGCTGGATGGCCGCGATTGCGATCAGGACGGACACTCCCAGCGCCAGTACCGGGTCAAGCCAGTAGAGACCGTTCGTGACCAAGATGATGCCACCGGCCACGGCGATCGCTGCCGCGGCGGCCGCGTCGGCGATGGCATCAATCAGAACGGATCGCATGTGCAGGTCCTCGCCTGCTGCGGAACGGCCGAGGACGAATGCGCCGGTGAGCATGACGACGACCGTGATGAGACTGACGATCACCATCGGCAGACCCTCAACCGGTGGTGAGCCTTCGCTTAGCCGGGAGAGCGCTTCGATCGTCACGGTTATGGCTACGACCAGCAAGAGGGTGGCATTCACGAGCGCCGCGATTGCGATCGGCCGCTGTGCGTGCGGGTGATCCGGATCGCGGTCGCGAAGGGCGATGGCGATCAGACCAAGCACCAGCGCAAAACAGTCGGCCACGGTGTCGCCGGCGGCGGCAAGCACACTGACCGAGTGCGCGAGCAGGCCCGCGACGACCAAACCGACGATCAGGGCGACGTTGAGGCAGAGAACGATCAGGATCCGGCGACGTTGACTCCACCTCGGAGCCCTGCCTCCGACCCGATCGGGCTCACCGTCATTCGATGCAACGGACACCTGAACATTGTTTCATCCGGATCCGGCTCAGATGATACCCGTAGTAGACACGCAACGACCACGAGGAACCCGCAAGGCCTTCGGGTGGCGCTTCGTCACCCCGCTGTATATGGGTGCTGCACTGAATCCGATCAACGGCTCGATCATCGTCACCGCCCTGGTCGGAATCGCGAGCGATCTGCATGCGACGCCGGCCTCGGCATCGGCCCTGGTGGCCGGACTGTACTTGGCGAGCGCTGTCGCCCAGCCGACGATGGGGAAACATGAATTAGCCGAAGCGAACACCAAAGGCCGGTCTGACGGAAACGTCGGCCGGCCTTTCGTGTTGGTCGTGCCGAGGCTGGAATCAGGGCCGTGATCGCGGCCGCATCCCCCTCCAGGAGGCGTCCGCGTACACTCGGCCGCATGTCCACTTCTCCGCGTTCGACGCTGACGGCCGCACCATGAAGGCGGTGGTGTACGACCGGTACGGCCCGCCCGACGAGCTGCGAGTCGAGGATGTCCCGATGCCGACGCCGGGCGCGGGTCAGGTGCTGATCGAGGTCGTCGCGACAGCCGTGAATCTGACGGACTGGGAGGCGCTGACGGGGTCTCCGGCATATGCGCGGAACGGGCAGCTGCGTGCCCCGTCTCGCCGGGTGCTCGGCTCGGACATCGCCGGGCGGGTGGCGGCTGTCGGCTCCGGGGTCACCCGGTTCCGCCTCGGAGATGAGGTGTACGGCGACAATCTGGCTCTCATGGGCGGGTTCGCCGAGTACGCGGTGGCGCCCGAATCGGCGCTCGCGCACAAGCCGGCAGAGCTGACGTTCGCCCAGGTCTCCACGTTGCCGCAGTCCGGTTCGATCGCCGTTCAGGGAACCGCCGGCGTGCGCCGCGGGCAGCGCGTGCTGATCAACGGGGCGGGCGGTGGGGCGGGGTCGTTCGCCGTCCAGCTCGCCAAGCTCGCCGGGGCGCACGTGACAGGCGTCGACAACGCGGGCAAGCTCGATTTCATGCGAGAGCTCGGCGCCGACGACGTAGTCGACTATCGCAGAGAAGACTTCACCCGGCGCGAACCGTACGATCTCGTGCTCGATCTCATCGCGCACCGATCCGTGTTCGCGTATCGGCGGGCGCTGACGCGCGGCGGACGCTACCTCTTCGTCGGCGGAACGGTGCGATCGCTCTTGCGGGTCATCACTGTCGGGGCTCTTCTCGGCCTGCTCACCGGGCGCCGGCTGGGACTCCTCATCGCGCGCCCGGGACCGACGTACTTCGAGCCCGCCGCCGAGCGTTGCATCGCCGGCGACCTCCGCATCCACATCGACCGCACCTTCGCACTCGACGAGGTGCCGCAGGCGATCGCGTACGTCGGCGAGGGGCACTCGCTCGGCAAGGTGGTCGTCACGCCCTAGGTCATCTACGGTTGTCGGATGCGTTCGTGCTCCCCGGAGGACCGCGCAGCCGAACCTCCTTGCACCCGCCTCACGAACCACATAGCATCGCAGAAACCGATCACTTAACGGTTTTCTTGCACATCCCGCTCAATGGAGACGCCTCGCGATGACCGACCAGCTCACCCGCACCCCGTCGGCCCTGCGCGTCGTGCTCGGGAGTCCGCTCTACCGCGGTTCTACGGTCGCCCTGTTCCTCTCCGGACTCGGGACCTCGGCTGCCGCGCCGCAGATCGCGCAGTTCCTGGTCAAGGATCTCGGCAGTTCGCTCACGGTCGCGGGCCTGTACTACCTCACCAACCTCACGGCACCGATCGCCGGCTACCTGATCGGACGCCGCTCGGACCGCACCGGCCGCAGGCTCGGCCTGTTCCGGGTGAGCGCAGCGGCCGGCGCTCTCGGCTGGTTCTCCATCGCCTTCTCCAGTCAGCTCTGGATGCCGTTCGTGATCAGCGCGGTCATCCTGGGTTTCGCAGGGGCAGCGGCATCTCAGCTCTTCGCTGCGATCCACGACGAGCTCGAAGCCTCCCCGACACCGGTCGGGGACGGTGTCGTCTCGATCGTCCGGATGGCTCTGACGTTCGGCTGGGTGATCGGCCCGGTCGCCGGGGCGTATCTCGCCGCACAGACGAGCCTCCGCGTCATGCTGATCGCGACGGCCCTCTGCACGCTCGCCCAGATCGTTCCGCTCGGAACGTTGCGCGAGGGCGCAGGCCTGGCGCCCGCTACGGAGCATGACGTCGATCCGGCTGCGCGTGCCCAGGTGCCGGTGCGCGCGATGGCACCGCTCCTCGCGTTCACCGGGCTGTTCATCCTCGTCTACGCCGGCGAGCCGATCAAATACGCCTATCTGCCGATCTACATGAACGGGCAACTGCACTTTCCGGCCGCTCTCAGCGGCGCCATCATCGGTATCCAGCCGCTCGTCGAGCTCGTCCTGATGCCGGTGGCGGTCGTCGTCGCGCGCAGGATGGGGATGCTCCCGCTCATGGTGATCGGAGCGCTTTTCGGCGTGGGGGCGAACCTCCTCTTCGCGACGACCGGGACGGCCGCCGGACTCTTCGCCGGTCAGCTCTTGATGGGTGGCGTCTGGGGGATCTTCGCCGGGCTCGGCATCATCGTGGCCCAACGGCTGCTGCCGGCCGCGATCGCCACGGCGTCGGCGATCTTCATCACGGCGCCGGCGCTGAGCTCCGCCCTCGGCGGTCTCGCGGGAGGCATCGGAGCAGGCACGATCGGGCTCCCGCTCGTGTTCGTCATCCCTGCCGTGTTCGCCCTCATCGCAGCGATCGGGCTCGTCGTGCTTCATCGACGGGTGGGGAACAGGATCTAGGGTGCGCGACGCAGTGATCTGAGTTTGAATGTGGTCATGGTCTCCTCCGTGTCGACCGGCCCCGCTTCAGCCACGCCCGAGTGGAATTCTCCCGCGTCAGTTTTCACGCCGTGGGAGGCGGAAGTCACGAGTTGGCCGGACTTCCTCGACCAGGTGCAGAAGCTCACGGCCAGATATTCGGGACGCGAGCTGGTCTGGCGAGGAGCACGGTCGGCCGACTGGGCGCTGCAGAGCTCGCTCTACCGCCGACTCTCGATGATCCTGGAGCGAGCGCCCACCGAGTCGGAGATGGCTGCCGCTGAACGACAGATCTTGCGTCGCGCGCGCTACGACTGGCGTTTCGACAATCTCAGCGCGATGCAGATCTTCGCCAGCCTGCAGCACTACGGCGGACCCACGCGGCTCTTGGATGTGACGGCCAACCCGCTGATAGCGGCCTGGTTCGCGGTCGAGCCGAAGGACACAGGTCGGGCCGACGCCGCGCGGGTCTTTGCGTTCGCCTCCAAGCGGCCGCCGGTGCATCTTCGCGGTCGTTGGGCGGAAAGGTATCCGTGGTGGTTCGGGCTTCGAACAGACCCCGACAGAATCGACGCCGACTGGGGCACGGGGCACAACGTGCGTGTCTGGCGACCGCCGGCGTACTCCGAACGAATTGCCGCCCAGAACGCCGGGTTCATCATCGATGGCGCACCGGTCGGCGGCGGCGAGGCGGCTCTCTGTCGGATCGGTCCGGAGTCGCGGCTGCGGTGGACGCTCTCTCAAATCCAGGAGACGAGCTCCATCAACCTCCGGTTCGGTCAGATCGAGCGGACAGCGACCAGCGACGCCACCGGCCCGATGTACACCCTCAAGCTAGAAGCGGATGCGATCGCCGAGATCCGAGACCAGCTTCAGCGCGTCTACGGCTACCGCGCCTCGTCCATCTACGCGGATATGAGTGGCCTTTCGGCGTTCCTCACGGAATCGGCCGAATCCCTGACCGACTCCTGGGGATCCGACGCGGGCCCTTCCGATTGATTCGTCGTGCTTATGACCTGGTCGATGGGCGGTCTTATACACCGCGCGGACCCGCTGTCAGTCTGGATTGGACACACACCAGCACGCCTTTCCCGGGCGACGAATCGAAGGAAGTCATGTCCGAATCATCGAATCTCACGGCCACCGATCTTCGTGTGGCAGTTCTCGGCACCGGAACGATGGGAGCGGCTATGGCCCGATCGCTTCTTCGCTCCGGGTTGCGCGTGACGGTCTGGAACCGGAGCGCCGAGAAGACGAAGCCACTGGTCGACGCCGGCGCGCGCGCCGCAGCCGACCCGTTCGATGCGATGCGGGATGCCGACGTCGTGCTGACGATGCTGTTCGACGCCGACGCCGTGGTGCGCGTCGCCTCCGAGTTCCTCCCTGCCGTGCGTGAGGGTGCGATCTGGATGCAGAGCTCCACGATCGGCGCGGACGGCATGCGCGCGGTCGCCGCTGCAGCATCCGGATACGACATCAGCGTGGTCGACGCGCCCGTTCTCGGAACCAAGGGACCTGCGGAAAACGGAGCGCTGACCGTGCTCGCTTCGGGCGAGAGTCGGGCGATCGCCACGTTGCAGCCGATCTTCGACGCGATCGGGTCGAAATCGATCGTCGTGGGCGAACGCCTCGGCGAGGCATCCGACCTGAAGCTGGTCTGCAACACCTGGGTGGGGAGCCTGACCGCCGGAACCGCCCAGTCGGTCGCGCTCGCCCGGATGTTCGGGCTCGATCCCGCGATCTTTGTCGAGGCCGTCACGGGGTCGGCGTCGGACAGCCCGTATGTGCACCTCAAGAGCGCCGTGATCCTGGAAGGGAACAGGGCTCCGCAGTTCGCCCTCGACGGGCTCCTCAAGGATCTGCGTCTGGCTCAAGCGACGGCCGGATCCTCGCGGGCGACCACGTACCTCGACGATCTGGAGCGCCTGTACGCCGAGGCGAGCGCGAAGGGCCACGGCGGCGACGACGTGGCGTGGGTGTACGACGCGGTCAGCGCGCCGACCCGACCCGGTAGCGCCGCGCCCGGGCGCTGACGGGCATCCGGATGCTCGGATCAGTCGGTCGGCCGCCGGACCCGATT
Source organism: Leifsonia sp. NPDC058248 (assembly GCF_042881905.1). Lineage (NCBI taxonomy): Bacteria > Bacillati > Actinomycetota > Actinomycetes > Micrococcales > Microbacteriaceae > Leifsonia > Leifsonia sp. NPDC058248. The sequence continues at coordinate 23,299 of NZ_JBHVXB010000001.1, read as the reverse complement.
CGCCTCGCGGAGGAGTGCCCAGGCGTCCGCCACGGGACCCACGTGCCCGAGCTTGTCGGGGTTGAGCACCGTGCGGATCGCCTGGATGCGCCCATCCAGTACCTCGAGGGTCCAGGTGTTGATCACCTTGTCGTCCCGATCCCGGAGGATCGCACCCGGCTGGCCGTTCACGGTGTGAGGCTCGAGGGTGCCGCCGATCGCGACGAACGGCGGGAAGATCGACCGCAGGACCCGGGCGACGTTGGCCGCCCCGACGACGCCCTTGCCCCACTGAGGAGCCTTGCCGCCGCTGTCCCCGATCATCTGCACGTCGGCGGCGAGCAACTCGAGGAGTCCGTCGACATCGCCCTCGCGCAGGGCGTCGAAGAACCGCGCGGCCAGTTCGTCCCGTTCCCGCCGATCCGCCTCGAATCGCGGACGCCCCTCATCCATGTGGCGCCGCGCCCGCACCGCGAGCTGGCGGCACGCCGCCTCCGACCGACCCACCGCGGTCGCGATCTCGCGGAAGTCGAACGCGAACACCTCGCGCAGCACGAAGACGGCTCGCTCGAGCGGGGTGAGCTGCTCAAGCAGCAGGAGAGCGGCCATCGACACCGAGTCGGCGAGCTCGGCCGACCGGGCCGGGTCCGCATACGGGTCGGTGACCAGCGGTTCGGGGAACCAGTTGCCCGGATACTGCTCCCGGCGCACCCGGGCCGAGCGCAGCACATCGATCGAGACCCGCGTCACCACGGCCGAGAGGTAGGCCTTCGTCGACGTGGGCTGCGTCGCCGACGCGTCGTAGCGCAGCCAGGTCTCCTGTACGGCGTCCTCGGCCTCGCTCACGCTGCCGAGGATCCGGTACGCGATGGCGAAGAGCAGCGACCGCAGCTCCTCGAACTCCTCGACGCGTGTCATGCCAGCCCGTCCCTGAAGCCCTCACGCCAGGAGGGGTAGCGCGGCTGCCAGCCGAGCTCCCGCTTGGCCTTGGCGTTGGAGAAGCCGCGGCCCTCGGTCATCATGATCACCGCCACGTCACCGGCCAGTGGCCGCGCAACCCAGGTGGGGACCCGCAGCGGCGCCTTGGCTGCAGCCGACTTCGCAAGGTGCGGCAGCCAGTCCCGGGCGCGCGCCGGCTCGTCGTCGACGACGTTGAAGACTCCGGATGCCCGCTGCTCCACAGCTAAGACAGTAGCGCTCGCCGCATCATCGAGGTGCAGCCAGGACAGGTGCCCGGCGCCGTCTCCCACCAGCGGGTACTGCCGCTTGCGCACGAGTTCGACCTGGTCGTCGCTCGCACCGGGCCCGTAGAGCGAGCCGAACCGGAGTGCGGCGCCCCCCGCAGCCAGGACCGCCTTCTCGAGGTAGGCGATTGCCGCCATCCCCCTCTCGGCCGCCGTTCCCGTGAGCGCATCCAGCGGGTCCTCTTCGGTCTTCACCCAGCCGCCCTGACGGATTCCGTTCCAGCTCCCGTAGCTCTGCGCGACGAAATCGGAGACACCGCTCGCCTCGGCCGCGGCCAGCAGGTGATCCGTGCCCTCGGTGCGCAGCCGGATGGTCGGGGCGAACCACCGATCCATGTGCTTGATGTCGGGCTTGCCGCCGTGCGTCACGGAGATCGCGGTCATCTGGTGCACGATCGCATCCGGCTGGGCCGAGGCGACGGCCTCGCCGACCGACGCCGCATCCAGTCCGTCCATCACGACGGCGTAGGCGCCCAGTTGTCTCAGCAACTCCAGCCGGGCCGGATTCGTCGTCGTCGCCGTCACCTGATGCCCCCGGGCCACGAGCTGCGGCACCAGCCGTCGCCCCACGACCCCGGTCCCGCCTGCCACGAACACTCGCATGACTCTCCTTACTGATCCACGGTCTGCCTCTGATCACGAGACGAGACAGCCCCGCGAATTGTGACAGGTAGGTTGTTCTTGCGACCCCCATTGTCCCGACCACCCCGACAGGAGCCGTCAATGCCCGATACAGCCACCACGAAAACCGGTTGGGCAGCGTTCTGGGATCGCGGCGGATGGTGGAAGGCCCTGCTCGCGGCCGCCGTCTACCTGGCGCTCTACAACGGCGCGAGCCTGCTCATCGGACTGCTGTTCGGCAGCCGGCTCGACGCCGCCAACCTGTTCGCCACACCGCAGAGCGTGTTCTTCGGCCTGGCGCTCCCGGTGATCGTCGGGTCGATCATCCTGCTGGCGTTCCTCGTGTCGGTCCGCTGGCTGAAACCCCTGTTCTCGCGCCAGCCCATCCGCGGACGAGGCTGGATGTGGATCGCGCCCGCCCTCGCCGCCGCCGCCATCCTGCTCCGCCTCTTCGGCACCGACTACGGCGCGTACTCGGCGGGGACGATCGCCGTGACGTTCGTCGCCGGCATCTTCATCGGCTTCTCCGAGGAGGTGCTGACGCGCGGAATCGCTGTGACGCTGCTGCGCAAGCACGGCTACTCCGAGCTGGCGGTGATGCTGCTCTCGTCGCTGATCTTCGCCCTCCTGCACGCGTCGAACCTCTTGCTCGGCCAGCCGGTGCTGACGGTGCTGCTGACGATGGGCTTCACCTTCGTCTTCGGCGTCTGCATGTACCTGACGCTCCGGGTGACGGGAAACCTGATCTATCCGATCATCCTGCACGCGCTGACCGACCCGGCCACATTCCTCGCCACGGGCGGCATCGACACGGGTGCGGGCGGGCCCGAGAGCCCGCTGCTCCCGCTCGCCGGCGCAGCCGTGTGGGGTTACCTGATCCTCACCGTCGTCGCCCTGTTCCTCGTCCGAGGACGTGTCGGCAAGGCAGCAGCGCTCACGCAGTAGCGCGGCGACGTGCCTCGTATTGGGTGCACGGCTCAGGGGCTGAATTACTGGTAAACGGCGCGTGTCAGCGCCATACTTCCCTTTGGAACAGTCACGTCAACCCGAAGGACACGCCTGTGAACCAGCCCTACAACCATGCCCATGATCACGCTCAACGGTTAGCCCGCCGCCACGAGCGCGACCTGCTGTGGGCGAAGGAGCGCCGTCGTCAGCGCGAGCGCGAGATCGAGAGCGCTCGACGGCTCCTCGCCACGAAACGGACCACGCTCGCACGCAAGACCGTGCAGATCACCGTGATCCTGCTGCTGGTCGTCGTCGCGGGATCGTGGGCTCTTGCGAGCGTCGGCCTGCCCGAGGTGTGGATGACGCGCTTCCTCTGGCTTGCCGCCGCGCTCGTCGTCACCATCCTCATCGGCGCCCTCATGTCGCTGTTCAAGCTGAAGGCGCGGCGATCCGCGGCTCGTGCCGTGCTCCGCTCGCACGCTGCGCGCCTCTCGCACACGCAGTACCACATCGATGAGAGCGTCCACTCGTTCGTGGACTCGCGCGTCGACGTGTGGAACACCCGCGTGACCCACCTGGTCTAGAGCCGGCCACCTGATCCGGAGCCGGTCACCCGGTCTGGAGCGGTCAGCCGCCGGCCGGCGGGGGGTCGGCCGGCAGCAGGACGAACAGCAGGTGGATCGCGGTGTCGTTCGCGGCGCGTAGTGACACGCTCGCGGCGTCGGAGATGCCCGCGCCGCCGATCAGCCGATCGCCGAGCGCCGTCAGCTTCAGGATCGACACACCGAACTCGACCGCGAACGTCTGCGTGGGCGAATTGGGTGCGCTGAGCTCGCCCACCAGTGTCGCCAGCGGCTTCTGGGGGTTCAGCTGCTTCACGAGTGCGAGTTCGCGGAGTGCGGCTTCCAGACTGATCCGCTGCAGCTTCAGCACCTGGACCGCGTCGTCCGCCTGCGGTGGCATCGACCACCAGCGGGGCCGCCGGTACACGGTGAGATCCAGGATGCCGCGCAAGTGCGTCTCGTCTTCGTCGATCTCGTCCTTGACGGCCTTGGTCTCGCCCGAGGGGATCTCCGGCAGCGACGGCACCACGAGGCCCGCCATCGTGAATCCGTACTCGCCGAGCCGGAAGCGCTGCCAGGCTGCTCCGGCGAGGAACGCGAGCAGGAGCGCGAGCAGGGCTTGCAGCACCCAGGTCGACACCGGGTTCGCGAAGACGCGCCCCAGGAACGACGTGTCCTTCGCGGGCGCCTCCGTGGTCTTGATCGTGCTCCCGCTCTGGCGTTCGGTCGTCTTCGACGTCGTGTGGGACGGAGTGGAACCCGTGACGATCTCGTCCTTCTCCGTCGTCTTCGTCGACTGCGGCGTCTCCACCCGGGTGACCGACGCGGTGTAGCCGCCGGCCGCACCGCTCAGGTGTGCCCAGACCTGCCCCGCGAAGAGGAGGACGACGGCGACGATGAGAACGCTGAGCGCGACCCAGAACGCTTCCTTCGTAGCGCGATCGCGTCGCTCGCCCGTCGACATCGTCGCCCATGATCCGGCAGCCATCATCCGCCTCCCTAAGATGAGATTGTCTCAGCTTAGCGTGTGGCGGGTGAACCGGTCAGGGCGTCACCGCCGAGAGGTCGTCGACCGTCATGGTGACCGGCGTGTTCGCCACCCCGCCCGACAGGTAGCCCGTGATCCCGATCCCGCCCTGCGCCTGCAGTTCCGGCGTCGAGTCGGTGATCGAGCGCTGCCAGGTCGTCGGCTCGGGCGTGCCGTCCAGCCACGCGCGGGTCTCGATGAGCGTGGGACTCGTCCCCGTCACCTTCACCCGGATGGCGACCTTCGATCCGACGGTGAAGGTCCCGGGCACGGCGGCTCCGGTCTGCAGGACGACCTCGGCCCCTCCGGTCGGATTCACCCGCACGATCCAGATCGTCAGCTTTCCGGCCGAGGAGATGATGACCTTCGACTGGTACGAGCCCGTCGTGGCGATGCGCCGGCCCGAGATGGACAGGTACACGCTCCCCGAGGAGGGCATCTTGTCGACGCCCACCTTCAGCTTGAGGTCCGTCGCCGAGGAGGACACCGAGGTGAGATAGGTCGACCCGCCTGACCCTGTCGGCAGTTGGATGCTGCCCACTCCGCCGCTGACCGCGTAGCGCGTCGAGCTCCCCGCGAACGTCCAGGCCCCGCCGGTCGGCGCGTTTCCCCACCCGCCGGGGACCGTCCGCTCGAAGGGGTCGGCCGCCAGTACGCCGGGAGGTGGTGGAGAGGTGACGTTCAGGGTGCGCGTGGTGGTCCCGGTGGCACCTCCGTTGTCGGTCACGGTGAGACGTGCGGTGTAGCTGCCGGCGGCCGCGTAGGTGTGCGACGGTGCGGCGCCCGTGGCGCTGCCGCCGTCACCGAAGTCCCAGGCGTAGCCCGTCAGGGTGCCGTCCGGGTCGGTCGAGCCGCCTCCGTTGAACGTGCACGCGAGATCGGTGCAGGCCGACGTGAAGGTGGCGGTGGGCGGCTGATTGCTCGCGACGTTCACAGTGCGGGTCGTGGTGGCAGTGGCGCCTCCGTTGTCGGTCACGGTGAGGCGTGCGGTGTAGATGCCCGCGGCGGTATATGTGTGCGCGGGCCCGACTCCCGTGCCGGTCCCGCCGTCACCGAAGTCCCAGGCGTAGCCCGTCACAGTGCCGTCGATGTCGGTGGATCCGCTGCCGTCGAACGTGCAGTCCAGGTTGGTGCAGGCCGACGTGAAGCTCGCGTTCGGCGGGCTGTTGCCGTTCCAGACCTCGGGTCCGAGTGTGAACGAGTCGGCGAAGCTCGCGCCGGCGGCTCGGGCGAAGGAGGCCGACAACTGGGTCGCGGTGGCCGTGACGTCGAGCGATCCGTACACCGGGTTCGCTGCCGAACCCGCCCTCGCCGCGAAGTAGTTCGCCTCCGAGTCCGCGGGGTTGATGTCGTAGTTGCCCTGGCCTCCCGTGCCGACCGTGGCGAAGACCGTGCCGGCGCCTTTGGCCATGGTGTTGTCGGTGTCGGCCACGCAGGCGGAGGTGAAGGTTCCGGGAACGATCGCCGTGCATCCGGAGCCCGTGGCGAGCTGGTTGGTGCGCTGGTAGAGGTGCTCGTGGCCGGTGAGCACGAGGTCGACCTTCTTGTTGACGAGCAGATTGAGGAGGTCTGCTCCGGGGTCGCAGGTGTATTGCCCCATCGACAGGCACGGCTTGTGCATCCCGACCACGACCCACGGGATGCTCGCAGCACGCGCCCCGTCGATGGCGGCCGCCGTCCAGTTGTAGCGCGGGGTGCCCGAGGCGTAGCTCCAGGTGCCGTCCGAGAAGGGGAGTGCGGGGGAGATCATCACGAATCGCACGAGCGGAGCGCCCTGGGGCACGTCCACGTAGTACTGCCGGCCGTAGGTGCCGACGACGCCGGGGAGCTGGTTGGGGAGGCAGGCCGAGAAGTCGTTGATGTTGCCGTTCTCTCCATTGCTTTCATGGTTGCCGGAGACGAGTTCGAAAGGGAATCCGGCGCCGACGTTCTGCGTGACCAGATCGCACCAGGTCTGCTCCTGGCCGGTGGGGCCGTAGAAGAGGTCGCCGACCGCGAGGTGGAGGTCGGGATGGGCGGCTCCGATGCCGGCGAGGACCGCCTGGGCCGACGCCGCGGTTCCGAAGTCGCCGGATGACGTGAAGTGCACGCTCGTGGCGCCGGGCGCGATCCCGGGTGCGGCGGACGCCGGCGCGACGAAGGCGCTCACGATGATCGCGGCGCCGACTGCCAGGCCTGAGGTGATTCGAAGAGCATGCATCCGACCGCTCCTTCGCGGTTCACAAGCGCGCTCTGCTGATGCACCCCCGACAGGAGCAGGAGTTCGTCGGGTACGGACTCGCCTCCAGGCTAATCCTCGTGTTCCGCTGAAGATAGAGAAAAGTGAGAGAAACTCGAAATGAATCGGTCTCCGCTGCGCGCTTCTTCCTGACGTCAGCGCCCACGCCGCGCGAACACGGCGAACACGATCACGAGCGCGATGCCGACCAGCACAATGACCGGAGCAGCCCACGGGAGCAGGTCGAAGGGGCTGCCGGTGTCGTCGCACGGAGCGTTCGTGGCGCACGACGCCAGCACATGGACTGCGAGCACGGGACTCCCCTCCGACCGCACACCAGAGTGCCGCCACTCGCCAGGGTAGCGCGTGACGGCATCCGGATGCCCGGACTCAGCGTTTGCGCAGCAGCACGTCGATGGTTCCGAGCACGGCAAGGCCGAGCGCGCCTCCGAACAGGACCGGCCACGGATCCCTCAGGCGAATCCGCTCGAGCGGGCGCCGGTGACGGTGTAGTTCAGGTACACCGTCCCGTTCTCGAAACGGCGCTCGTCGACCAGGTCCAGCGTGAGGACCACGTCATGCGGGAGGGCCGGCGTGCCGCCGCCCACCGAGACGGGCACCAGGAACAGGTGCACCTCATCCACCACCCCGGAACGCAGCGCCTGGGCGGCGAGCGTGGGACCGCCGACGCCCACAGGCCGGTCCGAGCTGTCGGCGAGGTCGCGCGCAGCGGCCGGGTCGAACCGCGGCTCGATGCGAGTCCGGGGTGTGGATGCCTCGGTCAGCGTCGACGAGTACACGACCTTGTCAGCGTCCCGCCAGAGCTGGGCGAAGTCGTTCATGACGTCGGGCTGGTCCGGTCCGGTGGGCATGGTCTGCCAGACCCGCATCGTCTCGTACATCCGGCGACCGTAGAGGTAGGTCCCGAGCTCGCGTTCACGATCGTTGACGAAGGCGTGCACCTCTTCGGAGGGGGCGGCCCAATCGAAGCCGCCGGAGCTGTCGGCGGTGTAGCCGTCGAGTGAGGCGATCGCCGAATAGATGAGTTTGGCCATGGAGGCACCTCCCGCGAGGCACTCTACGCCAGGGGCTCAGCCGACCGGGCTCAGCCGACCGTCTGGGGGAAGAGTGCGGCCAGCGCGCGAAGCTCATCAGCGAAGATCACCGGCACGACGATGTCGAGCAGGAAGCCGATCCCGATGATGAGCGCCGCCGCGCCGGCCGCGATGGCGACGACCACCGCGAACAACCTCAGGTAGGCGTTGTCCGCGATCCCGGCGAGCGCCCCCTGCGCGCGCCTGACCTGCGGAACCGAACCCGTGAGTGGCAGGTGGTTGTTGAACGTCGTCATCGTCTTTCTCCCCTCGTCGGCCGACTGTTCCAGTCAAGCGATCGCGCCGCTCGCGGGCATCCACCGGGGGTCGTGGCCGGGTCATCCGCGGGTATGACATCCGGCCGCGCCGCCATGGCCCTAGAGTGTGGTTGCTGATATCGGGGACGCCGGGGGGAACACGAACATGACGAGATCGCGCACGCCGTTGTGGATCGCGATCGGGGCGTTCGTGACCGCCCTGTGCCTCGGTGTCGGCGCCACCGCTGTCGTGCTCGTGCTGCAGACCCGCGCGAGCTCCCAGCCCGAAGCCGTCGTCTCGGCGTACCTGGGCGCCGTGAAGCGGGGAGACGTCGAGACCGCCGTCCAGCTCGAGCATCGTTCGAAGCGCGCCGCCGATGTGCTGCTCACGAACCGGGCGTACGCGAACGCGACCGACCGGATGACCGGCTTCCGCATCCTGGACGTCACCACGACCGGGTCGACGGCGACCGTCGACGCCGAGGTGCTCCAGGGAAGCGGTAGGAGCCAGACCGCCTTCACCCTGACGAAGGGTGCGTGGACACCGCTCAGTCCGCTGGGGATCGACGTGTGGACGCTGCGGCCCGCCGCGCTCAGCACCGTCGCCGTGACCATCGGCGCCCCCGGCCGCGTCGACGCGACCATCGCCGGAGTGCCCCTCGGCTGGAAGGGTGCGGTGCTGCAGCTCAACGCCTTCCCGGGCACATACGCCCTGGAGGCCACGACGAAGGCGGCATGGTTCACTCTCCCCGGCTCGAGCGTGACGGTCGCGGGTTTCGGAGACCAGACGCTCCTGCGCACCGGGGGACAGCTCACCGCCAGGGGGATGGGGGCCGCCACGGCCGCGGCGAACGCCTGGGTCGATAAGTGCGTCGCCGACCCGGATCCGAAGCCGCAGAACTGCTCATTCGGCCTCGATGTCGGCGCGCCTGCGGGGGAGGTGTGGACCGACCCGGCCTGGACGCTGCGGACCCGCCCGACGCTCACGGTCGGTGCGTGGGACTTCGACTGCCGGCTCGGGACTCAGGCTGGAGTGAGCGCCGCCGGATGCTGGCCGGTCACCACGGCCACCCCGGGCACCGTCACATTCCACGCCGACTACGCCATCGCAGCCTCCGGGGAGCACGGCGACATCGAGACGACGAGTCCGATCGACGTCCATGTCCAAGGGTCGATCAGCTCGTTCACGGATGCGGGCGCGCTGTACCAGTCGATCACCTGGTCGGACCAGGCGGCGCTAGAGGGGTAGCGACTCCCAGTCGCCGGCGAGGGCGAGGGGGAGCGCTCGGCAGCGGCATCCACTCGTCCCAGTCCGCCGCGAACGGGAACGCATGGGCGGTGACGGCGGTGACCGCCTCACGTCGCGCGCCCTCGACGGCGGCGGCGCGCTCCGCCCCCGAACTTGCCGGACTCGATCGCCCAGGCGAGTTCGTCCTCGTCTTTGAGGGTGTGACTGCCGTCGGCGTCGGCGATCACGTCGAGGATCCAGTCGGCGGTGTCGAAACCGAGCGGGGTGCGCACCCACGGTGACTCGAGGTTGACGTAGGAGTGGGCGGTCCACCCGGCCGGCCCGAGCCAGCGCCAGGTCGACCACGGCTCGCCCGGAACGTGCACGCGCAGCACGCCGTCGCCCGTCCAGGTGTGCGGCGCGTACCCGCCGTCCCAGCCGCCGGGCACCATGTTGCGGCCGCGAGGGCCGCCGCGCTCACCGGTGGCGACGCGGCCGACCGTCCCGGCGGGCTGCCAGAGGGCGATGCATCGCTCGGAGTCCTCGACGACGTAATGCTCGTAGGCACTGCTGATGCGTGCGTCCGAGATCCAGCGGAGGAGTGCGGGCGGGAAGGCATCCGAAGGCATGCGGGCAGTCTAGAGGGGCTGCTCCGGGTTGTCCTGAAGCCAGCCGAGCACCTGCTGAGCGTGCGTGTTCGGCGGGAAGATCGGGTAGAACGCGTGCTCGACGAGGCCGTCGCGGACCACGAGGGTGAGCCGTGTGTAGAGGCGCGCGCCGCCCGCGACGAAGGTGGGAAGGCGCAGCTCGGCCGCCAGCTCATGCTGCTCGTCGGAGATCATGGCGAACGGCAGCTGCAGGCGCTCGACGAGCTCGGCCTGGTAGTCGAGGTCCTGGCTGGAAAGGCCGTAGACGGCACCGACGCCGGCCGCGCGCAGATCGTCGAAATGGTCGCGGAAGTCGCAGGCCTCGGTCGAGCAGCCGCGGGCGCCCGGGATGGCGTCCCACCCGTCGGGGAGGTCGGCGCCGGGGCGGCCGGTGAGCGGATACAGATAGACGATGGAGCGGCCCGGTCCGAGTGCGGCGAGGTCGACGCTGCCGCCGTCGGAGGTCGGGAGCGTCAGCGCGGGCAGCCGCAGCCCAGGGAGGTGGTCGGCGGCGCCGTCGTCCTCGGGGCGGGGGAGGCCGGAGGGGAGTGAGGTGAAGTCGGCGGGAGCGGTCGGGGGAGCATCCGGGAACCCGCGCAGCGCACTCTGGTCGAGGCGGCGGGCCAGCAGCTCACGGCGGGCGATGAGGCCGGCGATGGCCTGGTCGAGCTCGGCGATGCTGTCGCGGTAGGCGGCGAGCGACGCCGGGCATTCGTCGCTGTGGACGTGCCCGGTGCCGAGGCATTCGATGAACGGCGTCGCCCGGCTCGGCGAGATTCCGGATGCCGACAGCTCACGGATCTCGGCGACCACGCGCAGGTGCTCGTCGCCGTAGTCGCGGTAGCCGTTCGGCAGCCGGTCGGGCACCACCAGCCCGAGGCTCTCGTAGTAGCGCACGGCCTTGACGGTGACGCCGGCGCGCTCGGCGAGCTCGCTGATCTGCATGGTGACCTCCACGGCCAGGCTAGACCTTGACCTAGAGGGCAACGTAAGCCGTGCGAGCGGCGGCGACCCCGAGTGCCCGGCTGCCCCGCGACCCGGCTGCCCGGGATCAGAGCTCGTCGCTGCGGGTGCTGCGCTCGTCGATGCGCTCGCCTGTGGCCGGATCGATGCCGGCACGCGTCGTGACGGTCGAACGGCGCCGGCGGAGCGTGAAGATCAGGGAGAGGACGAAGATCACGAGCCCGGCGCCCATGAGGATGTAGCCCACGAGTCGCAGGTCGATCCAAGAGATCTCCGCGGTGATGGCGAAGGCGAGGATCGCCCCCACGACGAACACGAAGATTCCGCTGCCGATGCCCATGTCGGCTCCTTCCGTTGCCCAGAGAGGCTGCCCCACACCTTACTCGCGGGTACGCTCACTCCGCGCTGGCCCGCTCACTCCGCGCGGGAGAACTCCGAGGCCCTCGCCACCTGGTCTGCCGTGAGGGAGACGCCGGTGTAGCGCTCGAACTGCCGTGCGGCCTGCAAGGCGATCACCTCGGCGCCCGTGATGAGCTTCTTTCCAGCGGCCCGGCCGGCGGCGATCAGGGGAGTCTCCGACGGGAACGCGACGACGTCGAACACGGTGGACGCCCTCTCGATGTGGGCGCTGCTGAAGGAGAGAGTGTTCTCGGCATCGCCGCGCATCCCGAGCGGGGTCACGTTGACGATCACGTCGTAGCCGGCATCCGGCTCGTCCTGCACCCACGCGTAGTCGTATCGCTCGGCCAGCCCGGAGCCGGCCTCTGCGTTGCGTGCCAGGACGGTGACGTCGTCGAAGCCGGCCCCGCGGAACGCGGCGACCACAGCCTTGGCCATGCCGCCCGACCCGCGTAGCAGCACCCGCTGAGCGGGGTCGACCCGGTGCTCGGCGAGCAACGTGGCCACTGCCTCGTAGTCGGTGTTCGACGCGGTGAGCACCCCGTCGTCGTTGACCACGGTGTTCACCGACTCGATCGCCAGAGCAGACGGCTCCATCACGTCGACCAGTGGGATGATCGCCTCTTTGAACGGCATCGACACCGAGCAGCCACGGATGCCCAGTGCCCGGATGCCGCGCACAGCGCCCTCCAAGTCGGTGGTCGTGAACGCCTTGTAGATGAAGTTGAGGGTGAGTTCGTCGTACAGGAAGTTGTGGAACCGGGTGCCGATGTTGCTCGGCCGTGCTGCGAGCGACATGCACACCTGCATGTCCTTGTTCAGGATGGGCATGACCCCATCCTGGCAGGCTTCAGCACGGCGGGCTTCGGCGCGACGCCTCATAGAGCAGGCAGCCTCCGCTGCTCACGACGCCGGCCGCGCGCATCCGGTACCGAGTTCAGGGCGAACGGTGCTTGAGGTTCGTGCTTCCGAAGCGACGGTATCGGCAGTTTAAGCTCCGTGGGCCGGCCCCACAGATGCGGCGGTGAGCCCACACGTGTGCAACGCAAAGCGATCAGCGTGCACGACGTGCTGTGTGAATGGAGCACAACGTGAATACCCGTGAGCAGTTGTTCGGTCATGCGATTGAAGTGCTTGCTTCAGGTGCGTGCGTCAACATCGTCGGCGATCGAGGGAGTGGGCGCACGCGAATGCTCGAACGTATTCGGGCGCACTTCCTCAACCGCTCCTGGCAAGTCGAGTCTGTGACGGGCATCGCGTCCCTGTCCGCATACCCGCTCGTCGCGCTCTCACTCGCCGGCATCGAGGCCGCGCGCGACAGCCGGATGAGTGCGTTGCCGTCCGTCGTTGCCGAACTGACCGACCGGCTGCCACACGGGAAATCGCTCCTGGTCATCGACAACTGGGACGATCTCGACGAAGTGAGCTGGGGAGCGATCACGTCGCTGAATCGTGAACACGGCATTCCGTTCGCTTTGACGAGGCTCTCAGGGAGGGGCGCTCGATCCACACCGACCGGATTGCAAGGCTCGACACTGGACCCGTCGTTCGTCGTCGAGCTGACACCGCTGGGATATGAGGAACTCGAGCAAGCACTCGACGACCACCTGGGTGGACCTGTCGAGGCATTGACCGCTTCTCGTCTGTACGCGAAGTCGGGAGGAAATGTGGGGCTCGCCCTGGCGCTCGCGGATGCAGGGCGCTTCGAGCACAGTCTCGAGATCCGCAATAACCAATGGGCTGCAGGACGGGACCTGTGGTCGCCGTCGCTGAAACCGAAGATGGAGACTCTGTTAGAGCCACTTACGCCGGCGGAACGGGAACTCCTCGAGACGCTTTCGCTGCTCGGCGTCGCCGATGTCGAGACCGCGGACAAATTCGCGGACGCCCGGGAGCTGGAACGACTTGAAGCCTTGTCTCTCGTCGAGCTCTACTCCACCGGCTCCCGCTACCTCATCGGGGTTCGGCCGCCGCTGCTGGTGGAATACTTCCGGCACCTCCCGGTTCGATCTCGGCGATTGAGAATCCTGCAAGCGATCACGGATGCACTGGAACTGGACGGCGTGCAGGCGTTCGCCGGCGAGGAGCGGGCCGATTCGAGCGCCGCACAGTTCGTGCGACTGATGCAGGAACAGCAACGCGCGAGACTACTGACCGCACGCTCGGAGTGGGAGCGATCGACATCGCTCGACACATCGGTGAGCTACCTCGACGCGTTGATGGAGTCCGCTGCCACACGCTCGGACATCGACGAAGTGTTCGAGGCGACCGCTGACCTGACGGGACCGAGCGAGCTACGCGTTCGCTGGCTCATCCGCTGGGCGGAGCATCGTGCCTACGCTCATCTCGACCCTGCCGGGGCGATCTGCAGGCTTCGGGAAGAAGCCTCGGGGCACTCGCGATTGGGAACGATCCTGGCCGCGCGTGCAGTCGAGATCGAAAACGAGCTGATCGCGGTGCCGGACATCGAACAGCTGCCGGAGCCACAGAGAGACACCGATCATCGAGTGGCAGCGGCGATTCTGCGTGCCCGAGCTTATGTTCACACCACGCGAGGCGAAATCACCGCCTCAGAGCGCGAACTCAGACGCCTCACGGAGATCGTCGACGTCAGCGACGACTACCTCGTCGCTTCGATCGACGCATTGAACAGGATTGCGCGCGCCGACATCCCGTCCGTGGTCGAGACCTCGTCTCGGAGTATCGAGACCGCCAGATCGGGATTCGACGTGGTCGCGATGCGCGCACACGGTGAGATCCTGGCGCTCTGCGCGATCGTCGACGGTCGATATGGAGATGCCAATCGCGTGCTCGAAGAACTCCTCGCTCTCGGACAATCCTCGAGCCGGCCTCCCCTCTCCTATCTCGGCCTGACGATCATGGGGAGCGTGGTCGCGGCCCGGCAAGGACACCGCAAGGCGGCTCAGCTGCGACTCGAGGATTCTCAGCGTCTCCCCGTTCCCGACGGACCGTTCCCCGGGCAGATGCGTGGGTGGGCGGAAGTCCAGGTGCAGGCGAGCCTGGGCAACCGTGAAGAGGCAGCCGCCATCGCCGTTCGGACGGGTGATCTCATGTGGGAACGCGGTGCGCGCATGTCGGCGGCGTTGGCATACGTTACGGGGCTCGAACTGTTGCCGGATGCCGGGGAACTCGACCGACTGAGTGCGCGCGTGCGATCGGCTGAGGGGGCATTCGTCCGGGCCCAATTCGCGTACGTCCAAGCATCGGTCAACTGTGATCCGCGTGCAATGACCGACGCGGCCTCGGCACTGTGGGACCAGGGGCGCGCCGGGATCGCCCTCGCAGCATACGGACAAGCAATCGATCTCCACACGGCATCGGACGACGAGATGTCGGCCGCAGACGTTGCTCGCACCCGCGACGAGCTCGAAGGCTCCCTTCGCCCAGGCGTGTTCGACGCTGCACGGTTCGATACCCCGTTCGTGCAGCTCAGCGATCGAGAGCTGGAAATCGCCCAACTGGCCGCATCCGGTTTGTCGAACCAGCAGATCGCCGACGAGCTCGTGCTCTCCGTCCGCACGGTCGAAAGTCATCTGCTCAGGTCCATGCGAAAGGCGCGGGTGGCAAGCCGGAATCAACTGCGCAGTTTCCTCGAGCACATCGGCCACCACTTGGGCTGAGCCGTCGTGCATGGGCCATCAGCACGGTCTGATTCGAAATTCGCAGATCGAGTTCGAGCGAACGCGTAAGCCCGAACGCCGATACGAGTCTTCTTACCGCACGCATTTCGGCCTGTACGCGACGTGAACCGTCTGAGCAGGTCAGCCCGGATCCAGGAGGACCTCTCAGTTGCTATCACATCACAGCGAATCGTTCGCGCTACGCGCCCGACACTGTCTCCGCTCGATCGCCGCCGTTGCGGCAGTCGTCATCGCGGGGACAGCGATACTCGTTCCGTCAGCGGGCGATAGCGTGCAGGCCGCCGCCGGGTCTGTGACCGTTCGGGTCGTGCGTGACTTCAACGCCAACGGAAAATGGGATCCGACCCTCCCTCGTCAGGCCGACGCAAGTGTGCCAGACCAGGTCAACGAGCCAGGTGTCGCCGGGCTCGCGGTCGAGCTCTTCGATTCCGCGGGGAACTCGATTCAGGCGACTACCGACAGCAGCGGACTCGCCACGTTCCACCCCGACGGCACTCTGACTGGTGAGAAGTTCCGCGCGGAGGCATCGATTCCTTCATCTATGCCCTTCCTCCAGCCTGCGATTGTGAAGCAATCCGTCACGGGGCCCGATGCACTTTCGCCGCTGACGGCCACGGTTGACGCGTCCAACGGCGCGAACCAGCAGATCACCATGGGCGTATGGAATCCTGCCGACTACACGGGAGACGACCCGAAACTGGTCACTTCTGTCGCGTGGGGCAACTGGCCGGCCACGGCGAATGCAGCCCAAAGACAACAGTCCATCGTGGCGTTCGACTACAACGATGGCGGCCCCAACGCCAACGGCAGATGGCGGCAGGACACTGTCGCCAGCATCGGCGACGACCTTGCCGCACAGATGGGCGAGGTTGGATCCACCTGGGGTCTAGCCGCACGGAGTACATCGGAGATCTACGCCGCAGCAGTCAACAAATGGGGCGTGGACATTGGCCCAGGTGGGCGCGGAGCGATCTACAAGCTTGCCACCGGAAACGACCCGAGCGTGATCACCCCGGCCGACGTGTTCACAACCATCCCTGACATCGGAGACAACGGTCCGACTCCTCTTGCGACGGCAGACAGCACTCTTCCCAATGTCCCGACGCGTGAGGCCTTCTTCAAGGGCATCGGCAAATCGGGCCTTGGTGACATGGATCTCTCCGAGGACGGCAAGACCCTCTACGTCGTAGACCTCTACACCCGCAGCCTCGTCAGCGTCCCGATCAACGCGGACGGCACCGCTGGACAGCAGAGCAGCATCGCGATTCCCGACCCCGGCTGCCCGGCCGACCTCGACTGGCGTCCCTGGGGCCTCGGCGTTCACGACGGCGGCATCTACGTCGGTGGTGTCTGTTCCGGTGAATCCACGAACAGCTCGGACGACCTCGAAATCGTCGTCTACAAGGTGGCCGCCGACAGCATCAGCTTCGGTGTGCCGATGGTGATGACCTCGCTGCCCAGCGGGCGTTCTCGGATGGTCGATGTCAATCCAGCCGGCGGCGACTGGCGGGCGTGGGACGACACCGACCCGACGCACCTCCGCCCCGGCGGCGTCTTCGGCTACTCGACTCCGCTCGTCTCTGACATCGAAGTCACAGAAGGTGGCGACCTCGTCCTCGGCATGGTCAACCGCGCCTCGATGCAGTACGGCTGGTACGCCTCCGGCGTTCGGGGTGGAAATCACACTTTCGACGGTGGTGGCGGCGACATCGTCCGGTTGTGCGCCGGCAGTGGAAACACCCTCCCTGTCGCTCAGGGCGATCCGTGCAGCCGCCCCAAGCAGACCGGCTACGCCGAGGACCGCGATTCAGTCGAGTACTACGTTGGTGACTACTACCTCGGCCTCCACCACTGGGAGACCTCGCTCGGCGGCATCAGCTACCTGTACGGAAAGCAGGCTGTACTCAGTACGGCCATCGATCCGGAGCGCATCTGGTCCAATGGCGTCCGCTGGCTCGATAACACCACGGGGCGGAACTTCGGAGACGCAACTGGCAAGAACGTAGAGTTCCAGAGCAGCGATGCAGGTGCCAGCTATGTGGGCTTCTTCGGCAAGGCGAACGCCATGGGTGACCTCACCGCGATCGCCAGCGGAGTCATCCAGATCGGCAACTACGTCTGGATCGACGCGAACAAGAACGGCGTCCAGGACCCGGACGAGCAGCCGGTCGCCCGCGCGACGGTTTCGCTCTACGCGGCCGATGCGAACGGCAAGCCGACCGGAAACGTCATCGCCACGGTCAAGACGGGGTCGAAGGGCGAGTACTACTTCGACTCGATCAGTCACGGTCTCGAGCCGGACACCGAGTACGTCGTCTCCCTTGACAACCCCGCGGACTATGCCGACGGCGGAGTTCTCCATGGTTACAGCCCGACTGTGCACGACACCGGTGCCGCCGGTTCTGCCGGAGCACAGGTCAACGACTCCAACGGCGTTCCGTCCACCGACCCGACACGGCGGATCCCGGGTGGCTCTGTCGGCTTCCCCGACGCGCCCGTCACCACTGGCGGTTGGGGTCGCAACGACCACACGATCGACTTCGGCTTCTACCTCAACCAGCCCAGCGTCGACATCGAGAAGGGTGACGACGAAGAAAACGACGCGGACACCCCGGACCTTGCCGTGGGCTATACCCCCGGCGAGTCACGCGGCATCACTTTCAACGTGACGAACAACGGGACCGAGTCGCTGCAGAACGTGACCATCACCGACCGCACCATCTCGGGCGCGACCGTCGAATCCTTGGTCTGCAAATTCCCGGGAGACGACTCCGCCACTGCCGGTACGAAGACCGATGGTTTATGGGCAGTGCGGTGGGATGCGAGTTGGAACGACAAGGCAGTCTGGGAACGCGGCGAGACCTTCGAATGTCACGCCACGCTGACCATGGCAGGCAACGCCGCTCCGCATGCGGATGCTGCTGAGGTGGATGCGTCGGTGGAGGGCTCGGGTGATCCGGTCCATGACCGCGACGACTATCACGCGTTCACCGGTCAGATTCAGATCATCAAGTACGACGACCGGGAGGGGACGTTCACCCCGGTGCAGGATGCTGCGGGTATTCCGAACAAGCCCCTCAGCTCGGAGAGTGAGCGCGACGCGAACACGGCTGATGAGGCCGTCGTCTATCGAATCGACCAGGAGGGGACGTCGACGGGTGGCCAGCGGGTGGAGTTCGCGGTGACGAATACCGGTTCGACCTGGTTGACGATGGTGAACGTGTCGGATCTGACCCTGGTGGGTCCGGATCTGCAGGGTTTGACCTGTGACTTCACGGCGGCCGGCGATCAGGCGGCGCCGACTAGTGGGACGACCTGGGTGGGGCCGTGGGCTCCGGGCAGCACGTTCTATTGTGAGGGAACGGTCGAGTTGGCTGCCGGTCAGACGCATGGGGATGGGGCGACGGTGGACGCGGTCGTGGTGCCGCCGGCGCCGAACCCGTCCTATGACCCGTCCGACCCGGACAGTGACCCGTTCACCGATCAGCCGTCGCTGGATGGCAACGGTGACCCGGTCCGCTCCACTATCACGGTGACCGACAAGGACCCCTTCCACGCGGAGACCACGCAGGCTGATGTCGCGATCGTGAAGGGCGACACCGGGACGGGTGGGGACATCAACGCCCCCATCGTCAACGACGCGGACACTCCACCGGACGCGGCGGGCTACGCGCCGAGCGAGACCCGCACGATCCGTTTCGACGTGACCAACACCGGCACGGACAAGCTCAAGAACGTGGTCGTCACCGACTCCACGATCACCGGCGGGCAGATCACAGGAATGCAGTGCGTGTTTCCGGGCGAGACGCAGCCCACAGCAGGTGTGCTCGTCGGCACGACATGGACTGTTGCTTGGGCAGCGACCCACACGTCGCCCCCGACCGCACTGTGGGAGCCCGAATTCACGTTCACGTGTGAGGCGCGCCTCCTCGTGCTCGGAAACGCTGCCGACATGCACCGGAATACGTCAGAAGTCGCCGCAATCCCCGCGAGCGGCGGCGACCCCGTCCGGGACGACAACGACTACAACGCGTTCTCCGGTCAGATCTCCATCATCAAGTGGGATGGTCGCGACCAGGGTCCGGCGGACGGCTCTGATGAGGCCAAGTCGACGCTCGACCCTGCGGTCGACGCTGACGACGAGGCACACGCCGTCGAGTACGAGCTCGTCGATGGAGCGCCCAACACCGGTACGAAGCCGGTGAAGTGGATCGTGACCAACACGGGAACGTCACCGCTGGCCAACCTCGTCGTCACTGACGCGGTCAACACCGGCCCTGCTCTGACCGACGTGACGTGCACCTTCCCGGACGAGAACACCCCGACCGAGGGCGTGTTCGACTCGAACACCGGAACGTGGACGATCTCGTGGGCTGCCTCGGCGACGAACCTCGGAGATATCGCGCCGACCGTTTTCGAAGTCGGTGACAGCTTCACCTGTGAAGGCAACGTCACTCTCAATGACGGCGAGACGCACGCGGACACCTCGAAGGTCGTCGGCAGCATCACCAACCCGACGACAAAAAGGGTCACGGACATCACGGTGACCGACGACGACCCGTTCAACGCCAAGACCTACCGAAACTCCATCGTGATCCAGAAGGAGGGACGAGGTGGAACCCTGTGGTACGACGCGAACACCGAAGACACCGCAACCGTCTATCCCCTCGACAGCAGCTCGCCCATCCGGTTCCGCGCGGCGAACACCGGCACCGAGGCGCTGAGCAACGTGAGCCTCTCCGACAAGACCCTCGCGGGTGACACACTGACCGACCTGGTGTGCGTTTTCCCGGGAGAGACGACGCCCGTCCCCGCTGTCTACGACAGCAACAGCAAGGAATGGACCATCCAGTTCACTGGCGCTTGGTCGCCCAACGCCGTCATCGAATGCAACGCGGCCGTGAGGCTGACGTCGGGGGAGCCGATTCATGGCGACGAAGTCACTATTACTGCGGACGCCCCGAACGGACATGGGACTCTCACCGAGACCGACCAGTTCTGGGCAAAGAGCGCCGATATCAGCGCAACGACGTTCGACGCGCGAGGTGGCTTCCTCCCCGAGTCGGCAGGTCCGCTCAGCGGAGCGGGCGTCGCTCGCGACGCTAACTCAGCTGAGGATGCCATCACCTACATGGTGAGTGCTTCGAAAACCAGCACCGGTCCGCACAAGGTCGGCTTCGTCACCACGAACTCCGGTCTCAGCGCACTGTCCTACATTCAGGTCAGCCCTGACACCAAGCGTGGTCCGCAGCTCGAAAACCTCACCTGTGACTTCTCGTCGCTCGGTGGTCCTGCCACCGGCACTGAGTGGGAGGGGACATGGAATCCCGGAGATTCCTTCAACTGCTCCGCTGAGCTCACTCTTGACGCATCGAAGGACTCCACGCGGACCTACGAGGGTGGCATTCAGGTAACGGCAGCCGCGCTTCTCACTGGAGGCGTCGCCGACGCCGACGCGACACCCAGGGTCGCCGATGCCCCGAGCCCCGCGGATCCGGCCGCCAAGCTCGGTGTTGCCCGCAGTGCCACGACGGCCGTCCAGCCCTCGAACGTCGAGCGCCTCGTAGTCGGTGCCTCGGACCCGTTCTACGCCAAGGTTCTGACCCAGGAAGAGGTGAAGCTGGCGAAGACCGGTAGCGACCTGGCTGGCGCCGGGATCGCAGTACTCGGCCTTTTCGGGCTCGGCGGAATCCTTCTGCTGATCCGACGCAAGCGTCGCGCCGAGATCACGAGCTGAGTTAGTCAGCTACCTCCCCGAGGCGGAGGGGCCGTTCCGCGGCCCCTCCGCCCTCTCCCCCGCCCGACCACAGGAAAGAACCCATGAAAGCGCAACGGAAAGACGAAATGCGAAAAACTAGTTCCAATCCCTGGCGCAGATCTGTGGCGTTCGCGGGCATCGGCGCTGTGCTGGCGTCACTGATCTCGCCCGCGATCGTCTCCGCGGCCACCGCCGCGACGAGCGGCGCCACCCTGAAGGTGGCCGTCGTTCGAGACCTCAACGCGAACGGGCTGGCGGACGGCGCATCCGAGCCTGGTGTAGCGGGCATCCAGGTCCAACTCATCGATGGGTCTGGCCAGGCCGTCACCGAGCTCACCGACTCCAGCGGGGTCGCAACGTTCGCTCCCTCAGCGCAGCTGACCGGTGGACGTTACCGCGTCGAGGCGTCGATCCCCGCGTCGCTCGACTATCTCGCGCCCGCTCTGATCGATCCGACTTCGACTGCCTCGAACCGTTTCGTCCCGCTGACCACTCAGGTCGATCTCAGCGCAGTCACCGACCAGACGCTCACGATGGGTGTCTGGAACCCGAATGACTTCGTCGCCGACAATCCCGAACTCGTCACCGCCCAGGGCTGGGGAAACGCATTCGGCAACATTTCAGCCCAGCACGCAGTGATGGGCTTCAACTACAACGACCGCACGGACAACAACAACCAAAGCACCCCTGGAAAGCTCGGAGCCGGTGACAACCTCGCCACCGCCGGGCAAGTGGGATCGGTCTGGGGCGTCGCAGCACAGGGACGCAACCAGGTGTACGTCGCCTCATACAACCGGTGGGGCGTCGACGTGGGCCCCGGTGGCCGAGGTGCGATCTACAAGGTCAACGTCAACGGGCAAGGGCCATCCTCTGACGTCTTTGCAACTGTTGCTGACGCGGGCGTGCCTTACCAGACTCCCAACGCGTTGGACGCAAGCCTCGCCCAGCTCCCCGAGACCGTCGGGTTCTTCGAGTCCATCGGACGAGAAGGCCTCGGCGGCCTGGAAATCTCCGGGAACGGGGACCGGCTCTACACGGTCAACCTCAACACGAAGAGTCTCGTCACGATCCCGATCAATGCCGACGGGACCGCCGGCTCGCAGGCCTCTACCCCGATCGCGAACCCTGCGTGTCCAGGCGGCGAACAGAACTGGCGCCCCTGGGGCCTGAAGGTCAAAGACGGCGACGTCTACGTCGGCGGCGTCTGCTCGGCTGAAACCAGTGGCGACACCAACGACCTGCGTGCAGTCGTCTACAAGGTCAACGCCCTCGCCCCCGTCTTCACGGCCGGCAAGATCATTGTCAACAACACGCTCAACCAGGTTCGCGGCGCCGACACGGTCGACATCGACGACGTGTCGGGCACGCTGACCGGATGCAGCGCTGACTTCAACACGTACGGTTGGCGAGCGTGGACCGACGTCCCGTCGAAGTGGGGCTACTGCTCGCCTTTTCAGGCCACCGACTTTGGCGAGACGAACTACCCGACTCCGCTTCTGACCGACATCGACGTTCAGACCGATGGTTCGCTGGTCCTCGGATTCGGAAATCGCACGACGTTCCAGCTGGGAGCCAACTCCTACACCATCGACGGGTCGCACCGCACTGGCTTCGGCGGCCCCGGCGACATCAACAAAGTCTGCCTGACAAAGGGCGACTATGTGTGGGAAGGCGACGCCGGATGTGCTCTTCCGCCGTCGCAGTCGTGGTCAGAGAGCGCAGGCGGAACCACACCGGAACCAGAGTTCTTCTCCGGCGACTTCTGGGCGCCCGCTCACTACGAGACGACCGGTGGTGGGCTCCGATATCTGCCTGGTCAGCAATACCTCGTGACCAACTCGATCGACCCGCGAGACCTCGACCCCTACGCCAACGTGGGCTCCGCGCAGGGCGTTCTCTGGCTCGACAACACCACCGGCCGCAAGCCGGACGGCGCGGACAACACCAACAGCCCGACCTCCGGTGTCGACTTCCAGCAAGTGAACCACATGGGAGCCGACGCCAACTTCGGCAAGGCAATGTCGATGGGTGACATTGCAGTCCTCGCGAACAACGCCCCGCTCCAGATCGGCAACTACGTCTGGATCGACTCGAACGGCAACGGCGTCCAGGACCCCGACGAGAAGGCCGCCCCTGCCGTGACTGTCCACCTTTTCGCCACCGACGAGAACGGAAATCGGACGGGTGCGCCGATCGCTACGGCGGTCACGAACGCAGACGGCGAGTACTACTTCGACTCGGCTCATGATGGGCTTCAGCCGGGCACCAAGTATGTGATCGCGGTCGACAACCCTGCCGATTACCAAGCCAGCGGTCCTCTCGCGGATTACAAGCCCACCGTCCCGAACACCGGACAGGACACCCTGGCCGGTCGCGACGCCAACGACTCCGACGGAATCCCCTCAACGGATCGCGCTCGGCAGATCGACGCCAAGCGCGGAGGTTTCCCCGAGGTCGCTGTGACGACGGGCAACGAAGGCCAGAACAACCACACCTACGACTTCGGCTTCACCACGGTTGATGGTGTGGTGATTGTGAAGGGTGATGTGGCGGGTAATGCGGCGGATGTTCCGGCTGATGCGGTTGGGTTCGTTGGGGGTGAGCGGCGTGAGTTGTCGTTCACGGTGTCGAACACGGGTTCTTCGGAGTTGGAGAACGTTGTGGTGACGGATTCGACGGTCGCTGGGGGGA